>CAUTYZ010000019.1:0-12601 GCA_963543015.1 uncultured Alloscardovia sp. | reverse complement strand
CTGATGAAGGGTGATGAGGTGGTCTAAATCTTCGAATAACTTCGCGATAACGGTAGTTTCGTTAGAACTTGGTATATTAATAACAAACTCGCGAACCTTTTCTGCGTTGAGATTTCTCTGTGTGCCTGTTGAAATGTACGGTTCCCATTCTCGCGCTAATTCTGCTTTTTGGAGTCGGGTAAAAATAAAGTCTCGTAGTGAATCACAAACGAAAACCATATTATAAAAAGCTTGACTAGTTGCAGTACTCTGACGCAAAATACCAACTTTTCCAACTGATGCATACATCGCTAAGGAAATTGCTCCAGCTGGTACTATCCAAGCAGAACTATTCTGCAAACCTAGACTCGTTATAGACTTCGATGTACAGCAGATATCACGACTCGTAACATCTGAAATACTAAGGAAGGGAATCTCTCCATTATAATATTCCGCAACGTGTGCAGAAGGTGTGCCACCAGATCCCCCTTTAGTAATTACTTCCCCCAACTTACGCTGTTCCCAAGTTTGCGGTACAACGCAAAGAAGCCTAGGCTTTCATTCCTCTACTCAACGTAGAATCATTGGAATTCCTAGGCTCAAAGCGTTCCCATTAAAAGGTATTTTTATTCCTCGAATAGAGCGATAAACTTCTTAAGCTCTTCTTGAGCTTCGTCGGTAGTGCCTTCCAGTTGTGACAAGAGTCCAAAAAGTTCCTTTGTCGTCTTATCTATCTCAGATTGGACGGAATTTAGTTCCTGAGCTATATCTGGAAGTGGAGTTACTTCCTCTTCCTCAAACGTATCGACATAGCGCGGGATATTGAGATTATAGTCATTTTCTCTAATCTCATCTAATGTAGCTACATGAGAATACTTCTCGATATCTTCTCGATTACGATAAGTATCGATTATCTTCGAGATATTTTCTTCAGTAAGCTTATTTTGATTCTTCCCTTTTTCAAACTCTTGTGAAGCATCAATGAAAAGAATATCGTTAGTTTCCCCGCGAGATTCCCGTCCTTTAAAGACAAGTACACACGTAGGAATACTGGTTCTATAGAAGAGATTTGCTGGAAGACCGATGACTGCATCAAGCAGATTCTCATCAATGATATTCTTGCGAATTCGCCCTTCAGCAGCTCCTCGGAAAAGAACTCCATGAGGAAGTACGATAGCCATCGTACCTTTCTTATCCAAGTGATAAAGCCCATGAAGTACGAATGCATAATCAGCCTTTGAAGCTGGTGCTACACCATATCCACGGAATCGAACATCTTTCTCACGATCGATGTTTTTTGTATCCCACTTTTTCGAGTATGGTGGATTTGCCACGACTGCATCAAAAGTCAATGGCTTTCGAGCATCGCCAAGATCTTCGAACGGCCAGTCAATATCAAGCGTGTCGGCACGGCGAAGCGTCATGTTCTGATACTTCACACCATGCATCATGAGGTTCATACGAGCCAGATTATATGTGGTCGTATTTAGTTCCTGACCATAAAAATCAACGCTACCTTTACGCTCACCGTGAGGCAGCTCCTTCTGTACAGTGAGCAGCAAAGAACCAGATCCCATCGTCGGATCATACACGTGGAACTGCTCATTCTTATCAGGCGTATTCAGGGTAACAATTCGTGCAAGGATTTGGCTTACCTCATGAGGAGTATAGAATTCTCCACCCTTCTTTCCTGCATTAGCAGCAAACTGCCCAATGAGATACTCATAAACGTCGCCGAGGATATCATGACCAGATTCATCCTTAAAATCAAAATCATTAATCATCAAAACGATATCATTTAATGCTTTAGCACGCGCATTCGTATCTGAACCAAGGCGAGTATCACCAAGATTTACATCGGAGAAGACATTTGCAAAGTCAGCCTCAGCATTCGGATTACGCTTAACGTTCTCATTAAACGAATCGAACATCTCCTGAAAGTCACTAGCAATAATCTGATGATTCTCAATTTTAGAAACCAGCACTTCCCAACGGTATTGAGGAAGGATTGCATAACCATTTCCCTGGCACAAATCTTGAAGATAATCATCCAGTTCTTGCTTATCCTCGACTGTATAGAAATCTTCCAAGCCGTTAGCTTTCAGATACTGATCCTGGAACTCAGATAGATACCGATAAAACATAAATGGGAGAATATAATTCTTATACTCGCTCGCATCCATAGTGCCACGAAGAGTATTCGCCATAGCCCATAACTTTGAAGTAATTTCACTTGCGTTGCTCATATGCCAATCTCCTTTTAAATAAACATCTCTTTAAGGAGAGATTTCTTAAGACTTTTTAATGTATCCAACTTACGCTGATGAAGGGTGATGAGGTGGTCGAGTAAGGCGAACAACTTCCCGTTCTTGGTACTTTCTTCCCTATTCAATGGAACCCATAACACTTTTCTCGCTGCCTGTGGAACTGTCAGCTGTGGAACCCCGGTTGATTCAACTAAAAATTTTGTCGTGTTTAAATTATTAGCTATAAATACCGCATCGTAGTTTGTCCGTATTGAAATCAACCGTACAACAGGAGTAAAATTAACAAATCTCGGTACTGCTGTACCGATATCTCCTCTACCAGTAATTGTAACGGCTGGAGCTTCTACTCGAAATCTATCCTTGTAGTATCCAATGAGTCCGCCATCTACCAATGAATTAGCATAAACAGGGTAAGTTCCTTCTTGATCAAGTAGCTCTTTATCAATATCTCCACCGGCTATAAGTTCAATTGCTATCTCCCCCAACTTACGCTGTTCCCAATCATCAGTAAAACCCGAAAAACGGAATTCAGGAACTTTTTCACCATTTTTCGGGAACATCTTTGAAAGCAAAGTTTGCTTCTGTTTTTTAAGCAAGTCCAACTTACGCTGATGAAGGGTGATGAGGTTGTCGAGCAAAGCAAAAACGGAGGCAATTCTTTTCTGCTCTTTTATTAAAGATGGCATATTAATGAGCATGGCTGCCATCTGCTTTCCTGATACCTCAACAAATGTTGATCCTGCACCTACTACTTCTCCATACCTCTTTAGCTCATCTGAACGTGAGAATATAAAGTATGGATCTAATAGATTAGGACGTGGAACGATGGATTGAAAACCTTGATTTGTACTTGCTGCACGATCTAGAATTGCAGTTTTCCCAATCCCTGCACGCGATGTAAAGAGAACAGTACCACGAGGAAGAAGTTTTGCGGAACTATTTGCGAGACCCAATTCTGTTATCTGTCGTATACTGCGATTTACATAAATCTGATTGCTAATTTCCGCAGGAGTATACCAATCAATTTCTCCGTCCCAGAAATCAACATTCCTTGTACTTGGTGTACCTCCACCGATGATCTCTGCTAGCTCCCCCAACTTACGCTGTTCCCAATCATCAGTAAAACCCGAAAAACGGATAGCTGGCACTCGCCTAGTATGGTTACTCATCGGTATCCTCCCCACCGTCACGTAACTAAAACTTCTGCTTTGCATGTTCACGAACCTAGGCATCATCGCAACCTAGCTGAAGCCGACCTCAGTTTCAGGCTCTTCGCTGAGCATGTGCATACGCTACGAGATATATCTGAATATGCATCATTCATGCAATATCCCTGTATTACATGCTCACAATTTCCAGCAGAAACTCTATCTTGAAATATTACTATTTCCCTTGAATCTCATCTGCTAAATCGTATGTCGCATTACGCAAATTTGTGCGGTACTTAATCCATGACATAGATTGCACGTCGACATGGGAGATATCAGGGTAATACTGGCGAGCGCGATTAATCATATCGTTGAGCTCTCCTTGCTTATCCAAGTCTTCTTGTCCGACTGTGTGCTTGCGAATAAGCTGTTCAAGCAAGCTTGGACTAGTCGCATTATCAAGCCCCCAGTATCGGATGAATTCAGTGATCAGCTTCACCGCATTATTCTTCTGCGATTTTTTCATGGCTTGAGTCATCGAGTCTACATCACGCGGAGCAGGATACGAGTCAAAGGTATATTCCTCAGTGAAGATTCGCTGCGCAAACTCTCCAAAACGCTTTTTCTCATCGTCGTTTTCTGATTTTGCGATTTCTCGGTGAATCTCACCCAGAGTTTGCTCCGCCTTCTCTGTATCTCCTGCGTGTACTTCATCAGCCATTTGAGCAAGAAGACCTGTCAGATAGTCATAGTCAATTTTCACATTATGAATGTGCACCATAGCAAGATCGACTTGAGAGATATCAACATCTTCTTTATCCGCAATACGCAGTTTGAGATCATCAGCGATGACCGTCGTCAAAGTAACTTCCTGATCCTGTGTAATGCCAATTCGCGCATAGAAATCATCAGGATTGTCATACGCCGAAATAGGGATGCCATCCCCATCTTCGGTATACTGCTTAAGTTTGCTGACCAATGAATTATACTGCTTCAAGCATGTAAAAAGTTCATCTTGATCATGCTCACTTGGAGGAGTTTGAGTGAAATTCTGTGTTAATTTTCTCAGCTCTCGAATGACTTCCTGGGTTTCCTCCAAAACTTCATTAAACGGACGAGCGAGTACGCCACTATCCTCCAAATTCTTTCGTGCATCCTTGTCGCTGATAAGCACATCTTGCTCCAGTGCCGAATCGCGATTGGAGTAAATGTAGAACGCCTTGTTCATTTCTTCTTCATTTTGAACTGGCCAGCGATAGTTCACTACATTTCCAGCAGGCTTAGCTTCCAAATCTTCTATACGATTTGTGCGAGAATATGCCTGGATAAGGTTCGCACCTTTCAAAGTACGATCGATATAGAGCGTATTGAGCTGAGGCGCATCAAATCCTGTAAGCAACTGATCAACCACGATAACCAGATCAAGATATTTATGATCATCCACTGTACGGTTTAATCGACTTGCTACATTATCCGTATACTGACCTGACTTTCCTAAATCATAATCAGCGCCAAACATCACATTGTAATGAGCCATGGCACGGGCAAGACCATCGTTATTTGCGTTCTGATTATCTCCGTTGGAAGAGTCTGCAGAGAAGCTCACCGCCACCTTTAAACGTTCATTTTCAGGACGCATAGCATTTTGACGTTCAAACTCATCAAAATACTGCATTGCACGCGGAGTGGAAGGCTTTCCCCCACCCACATGGACAGTCATCATCGCATTATAGCGACGAGAGTTTGAGCGAGCTTGCCAATTATCGAAAATATCTTGCACGACTAGTCTGACATGTTCAAGACTTGTGTCGTACACGCTTTCTTTCACATTGTCATCGATATCATCTTCCGATGGATTCTCCGGCGGAACGATTGTTTCCTTAAATTCCACCTTGAAACCAAGCACATTCATATCCGCAATTGCTTCCTTAATGGTATAAGCATGCAAAAGATTGCCGAAGATTTCTCGAGTTTCAGGGAATTTTGGAGTTCCGGTATACCCAATCCATCCAGCTGTAGGAAGCGCTGCTCGAATTGCTTCCAGCATTTGCATTTTCTGGGAGTTATCGTCCTTCGTTTGCATCTGCTTGAGTGAAACGCTGCTGGTACGTCCATCTCCCGTGGAGCGATGAGCTTCATCCACGATGAAGAGAATATTCCCCTTGACACCCTTGAAGTTCTTTTGCGATACATACCGAGACATCTTCTGGATACTCGTTACGATAATATTCTTATCGCTTGCTTTTGTAAGCTTCTGATGAAGATCGGAGACATTAAAGGTATCTGCTATAAGTCCCGTACTTCCTTCGCTTTCTGGCGTTGGATCGTAGGCTTTGTATGCGTCAAATGTTTGATTGGTCAGCGCGATACGATCCACGAGGAATATAACTTTATCTACGTTTGGCAGTCGACTTGTAAGCCACGCTGTCTTAAAACTCGTAATCGTCTTTCCACTACCCGTCGTATGCCATACGTAGCCTAGCCTGCCATTTTCATAGCGAAAATCATACTTTTGGACTTTCTCAAGAACACGCTGAGTAGCATACACTTGGTAAGGACGCATCACTTTAATGCATTCACGATTCTTTGTACCATCCAAAATCATGAAGCGTGTAGCCATATCATGAGCCATGGGGATAGAAAGAACCTTGTCAGAGAAAGCTCGCCAATCATTAACATGGCGAGCGTCATCCTCATTTTGCCAGTGGAAAGCGAAGGCTCGATTAAAATTATCCCGCGTGGTATTCGCCATATAGCGAGTTTCGAATGGCGTCATCGCTATAAGAATCTGTACAGTAGAGAAAATCCCCGTATATTGCTTCTCTTCGATATACTGCTCCATCTGGTTCAAAGCCTCAGTAACCGGATGACCGCTCTTCTTAAGCTCAACCTGGATAATTGGCAAGCCATTAATCAATAACGTCACATCAAAACGACGATCAGGACGCCCATCGATTATACGTGGTCGCTGAATCTGGTTAACGATTTGATATACCGTGTTTCCAGCACCAACCTGATCCTGATCAAAGATATTCAGATATACATGTCGCCCATCGTCCAAATCCACTTCGACCTGGGATACTCCATTCACACCATATAAAAAGCGACCGGCATCATATGGAGTCTGAATATCATTAATTCGTTTCTTAACTTGAGCAAATTCACCATCAGAAAGAGGCTTGGATAAACGCGCGCGATTATTTTGCTCAATAATACGCTTAAAATTTTCCCACAGCTGCTCTGTTGTCTTTATCTCAGGACGATATTCCCACTGCTTTGTTCCACCAATTTTCGTCAGATAATCGATAAATTGGTCTTCAAACTCGAGTTCACCCATTTCCGTGTTACTACTCATTATATGCCCATCTTTAGGAGTACTTCTTATAAGTGTAATCGCAATGGCTGGACTAGGTGTGACGGATTATTTTCTCAACTTACAGGTCTTCTGCCTTGACTGTGTAATACCCCTCGTAGTAATAGCTGTGGTCTATGCACTTCATAAATGTTTCCCTGTCATTAATTTTGTCTGTCAGAGCTTTACGAAGAACCTCTTTAATTTCAGTGTCTCGTATAGGGCTACGTTCCATTGCAAGGAGATAGTCGTCCTTATCTACATCACTCCAGTCAACGACTTTCCCAATTTCCTGTGCCAAAGTCATATCAAGCCATATACGCATGCTGCGCCCATTGCCTTCTCTGAACGGATGTGCTGCGTTCATCTCGACATATTTCTCAATAATTTCGTCGAAGGATTTTTGAGGCATGGTATCAATATTTTTTAGTGCAACTTCGAGATAGATGACAGGTGCAAAACGGAATCCGCCTTTCGCAATATTAACCGTACGAATTTTTCCTGCAAAACTATAAATCTCGCTAAAAAGATACGTGTGAATGTACTGCAATGAGGCAAATGTTCCCGGTTCGAGAGTATACAAAATTCCATTTTCGAAAAGCTCTTTTGCTTTCTTCTTACTGATACGTTCTTCCTCCCGAGCAAGCTCCGAAGAATCTGTAATACCCAGCTTATTTTCCAGAACCATTATGACCTCCTATACACATGTTATTTTATCAAAAACGCAGCAGAGATTTTCCTAAGTCTGCGCAGATTCCGCTGTATGGATATTCTCCTTTTCTCCCCTTCCCCACCCAGTAAACTTGCTTTCAGGACTCTACTACCAAAGGAGATGATATGGAGTACGTAACTCTCAATAGCGGTTTTACCATGCCAATTCTTGGCTTCGGCACTTACCAGATTCCACCATCCGAAACGATGGATGCTGTTACCCGTGCAATTAACACTGGTTATCGTCTGATTGATACCGCTCAGGTATATCGCAATGAAGCTGGAGTGGGCGACGCTGTTGCTGAAAGCGGGATTGACCGTAGCGAATTCTTCATCACCAGCAAGGTACAAACTGACGGATATGACGAAACTATGCGCGGGTTGGAACTGTCCATGAAGCGTTTGCGTACAGATTATGCAGATTTGTTTATTATCCATTGGCCAATGTCCGATAGCCTTGGCACGTACCGCGCATTGGAAGAGTATGTGGATGCAGGACGCATCCGTTCTATCGGATTGTCAAACTTTAACCATATCCAAACTCAAGAAATTATCGACAACGCTCGTATCAAGCCAGTTATCGATCAGATTGAAACTCATATCAACTGGCAGCAGCAAAAGATGCACGCATACTTGACTAAGAACGATATCATTCACGAATCGTGGTCTCCACTGGGACAAGGTCTTGATGGCGCACTCACCGAGCCAACCATTGTGTCCATTGGCAAGAAGTACGGCAAAAGCGCGGCGCAAGTAATTTTGCGATTCTTCATCGAAGAAGGAACTGTCGTCATTCCAAAGGCTTCAAGCAAGGAACACGTCAAGAGCAATTTCGATGTCTTCGATTTCGCGCTCTCCGACGAAGACAAGCAGCAGATTCGCGACCTTGACCAGCGTCGCGGTCTTGGCTCATGGCCTCAAACTATGCGTATCGAAGCAGAGTACTAGAGCACTAAAGCAAAAACATTCCACATGACACGGGCGGGCAAATCAGAGTAATTCAAACTCTTTGTTTTGTCCGCTTATTTTTATATGTGAAATTTTCAAATCTTTCGATATCGAGATAAGCATTGTCGACACCGCTGCCACACAGGACAGAATATCTATTCATAAATTCACATTAAAAAGGTTCTATGCTCATCCAGAATCATCCTCGATTCCAAGTGGAGCTAACGGGATTCGAACCCGTGACCCCCTGCATGCCATGCAGATGCGCTACCAGCTGCGCCATAGCCCCGAAAACGTTTCAACTATACATGAGAAAAATTCGTCATGCAAACGTGTTGCGAGAGTATTCACACCAATACTCTCAACGACGCACTCTCCACGCTGTGCTATAGCTGCGGCTTATCCCAGTCCATCGTGTAGGCTGCGACTGGACCGTGCGCATAATCCATCAAACGATAGCGTTCTGTGCCGTCAGGCATATCGAAAAGCATAAGCCGAGCCCAGAAACCGTTACGCATACTGACCAAATCTGCAAAATCTTTATGGAATTCAGACCAACCCATCAATGTTTGCACTGTCTGATTAATCCATGCTCCATGCGAGAACACAAATAAATCCGTATCCGATCGGACACTATGTGCCCATTCATCGACAGCTTGCGCACCGCGCTCGCCGACTGCACTCTTAGGCTCAGCACCATGATTCAGCTCGCCATCACCAAAATTACGCCAGCTTTCAAAGTCTTCCGGCCAGCGCTGCTGCATCTGAGAGACCGGCATGCCTTCCAGCTCTCCAAAATTACGCTCTTGGACACGTTCATCGATATGAACATCCAATCCCAGAGCATCAGCAAAAGCATGAGCTGTTTGCTGAGCACGACCCAAAGTCGAAGCCACGACAAGCTGGCTCTTCTCAGGAGCAGAGTCCACATACAGTCGTCGAAGTTCGTCAGCAGTCTGGGCGACTTGCCACTGACCTACCTCGTCCAGAGGAATGTCAATTTGACCTTGCAAACGATGCTCAGCATTGTAGCGTGTACGGCCATGACGCACGAGCGTGATAAAGCGCGCATGATTCGTGTCACCTTGAGAGCTCGCGGTGATGTCATTGAGCGGCTGCTCCACAGAGTTACCGACAGAAGAGTTACCTACAGAGTTGTGAGAATCTTGAGCCGTGCTGTTTTCAGAAGACATACGTCTATTACTCCGCGAAATCGTCTACTGGCTCAGTATCTTCGCCTCGTTCTGGAATCTGCAAGTCAATGCGTGGGCAGTCCTTCCACAAACGTTCCAAATCATAGAAATCGCGCGAATCCTGATCCATGACGTGCACAACGATGTCGCCGAAATCAAGAAGAACCCACTGTCCTTCTTCGAGACCTTCGCGCTCACGAGGATTCATGCCACACTGAAGATGCATTTGCTTTTCTACTTCTTCAGCAATAGACAAGACATGACGTGGGGATGAGCCGGTTGCAATCAAAAATACATCTGTCAATCCCAATGGTTCGGACACATCGAAGGCTACGATATCTTCGCCCTTCATCTCATCTGCGCCGAGAGCAGCAACGCGTGCTGCATCAATGGATTCCTTAAAAGCTGCCACTGTATATCCTTATTTCTTTCGTAAAGTATCACTCGTTATCGCGTTTTACCGCGTGTGAGCTTTGCCATCATGTGAGCGTTCTATCCACGTTCCGTCAAGCGGACGCTCAATGACGATCTACTGCTCGTCGCGCTCCCATGATGGTTTCCAATTTTCCACCACATGCTGAGTATTTTCCGAATACACCATCGCATCTGCTGGCACATCATGGCGAACTACGGAGCCAGATCCTGTAGTAACGTTATCGCCCACGGTTACTGGTGCTACAAACATATTACCAGCACCCACGTGTACATGAGCGCCAATCTCGGTGTGATGCTTATGCACGCCGTCATAATTTGCGGTAATCGTTCCGCCACCGATATTAGTGTGATGAGCGATATGAGCATCGCCGACATAGCTCAAATGAGGAACTTTCGAACCTTCATCGATAATTGCCTTCTTCATTTCGACGAATGCCCCAGCCTTAGTGCCTTTACCGAGGTCATTGCCCGGACGCAGATACGTCCACGGACCGATATTTGCTTCTTCCCCGATATGAGTGCTTTCGACTCGTGAACGTTCGACGTGCGCCCCACGATCAATAACTGCACTAATCAGTGTCGTATCTGGTCCGATAACTGCATCCGCAGCTACACGAGTATGTCCTTGCAAGTATGAACCTGGCAAGATTACTGCATCAGCTTCAATTGTGACATCGTCTTCAATCCATGTGGTATCAGGATCGATAATGGTTACGCCTTCACGCATCCAGTATTCGCAAATTTCCTGATTGTATGCCTTCGTCAATTTTGCCAACTGCACACGGTCATTCACACCTTCGACTCGCAAAGGATTGTCGACTGTAACGATTCCGACTTTGCCAATTTCGCGTGCATTTGCAAGAGCATCCGTCAGATAGAACTCACCCTGAGCATTCTGAGAATTCAATTTTGCAATTGCTTGAGCAAGAACCTGAGCATCGAATGCATACACAGAAGTATTCACTTCGTTGACAGCCAATTCGCTTTCCGAACCGTCTTTCTGCTCGACGATACGTACGAATCCGCCTGCAGAATCTCGAATAATTCGACCATATCCAAATGGATTATCCAGCTTGCAGCTCAAAATTGTCGCTACACTAGCACTCTGCTCATGTGTACGCACGAGATTGTTCAATGTCTCAGCATCAAGCATTGGCATATCACCTGCAGTGATGAGAACCGTGCCCTGAAGCTGTCCACGTTGAGTGAGTTCATCCATAGCGCACTGAACTGCTCGACCTGTTCCTGGAATTTCATCCTGATGAACGATGACAGCATGCTCGTTGTAGCTTACCGCTGCCTGAGCGACACGTTCAGCTTGGTTGCGTACGACAACTGCGACAGACTCGGGACCCGTAGCAGTGACAGCCAGCATCACACGCTGAAGGAAAGTCTTGCCCGCGATAGAGTGCAAAACCTTTGGCGTCGAAGACTTCATACGAGTTCCGTCACCTGCTGCCAAAACAATTGCTGCTGTAATACTCATGTGCGCACCTATTCTTTCATGTCTTTCTTACATGACACTTACATGACATGTGGCAATTCGCTCTGCCACATCATAAACCTGATGTAACGCCATTCCCCTCATGATGACATCACGAGGGGAAACAGCATAATCATTCATTTTAATCTTCTACAACACCACTTTCAGCGATGGAAATCAAGTCACCGATAGAGTCCACGACGTGGCTTGGACGGTATGGATACGACTCCACTTGATCCTTCGAGGTTACGCCTGTCAAAGTCAAGAATGTATGCAAACCAGCTTCGACGCCAGCGATGACATCAGTATCCATACGGTCACCAATCATTGCTGTGGTAGCCGAGTGAGCTCCCAAACGGTTCAATGCTGTACGGAACATAATTGGGTTTGGCTTACCGATGAAGTAAGGCTCACGACCTGTAGCGCTGGTAATCAAAGCAGCCACTGCACCAGTCGAAGGCAAAATACCCTGATCGCTTGGACCAGCATTATCTGGATTTGTCGAAATGAATCGAGCACCATCAAGAATCAAACGTACTGCAGTCGTAATTGCTTCGAAAGAATAATTACGCGTCTCGCCAAGGATAACGTAATCAGGATTGCGATCCGAGAGAATATATCCTGCTTCATGCAAAGCTGTCGTCAGACCTGCTTCACCGATAACGTATGCCGATCCGCCAGGAATAGTCTGAGAAACAAACTGTGCGGTAGCCAATGCAGACGTCCAAATATGATCTTCTGGAATATCAATTCCCGACAAACGCAAACGTGCAGACAAATCACGTGGCGTATACATCGGATTATTTGTAAGTACAAGGAATTTACGGTCGTTATCGCGCAAGGCCTGAATGAATTCAGCAGCGCCTGGAAGTGCACGTTGCTCGTGAACGAGAACGCCATCCATATCAGTTAACCATGTATCAATAGTATGAGCAGTCACTTTATGCAACCTTTCTAAAATAGAAGAAGCCGGCGCCTCAGCCCTTCGCTGGACGCCGGCTCCCTCACGCAGCTCCCCCACCTGGATTCGAACCAAGACTAAGGGTTCCAAAGACCCGTGTGCTGCCATTACACCATGGGGGAAT
>CAUTYZ010000018.1:0-13994 GCA_963543015.1 uncultured Alloscardovia sp. | reverse complement strand
CTCTACACTCTCTACACTCTCTACACTCTCTACACTCTCTACACTCTCTACACTCTCTACGCCCTCTACACCATTGAGACGATTGAGGTTTCTATCAGTTCCGCGCTTCATAGCAGAAAAAGCAGCAATGATTTACGCCACTCATCTGCCCATACAATTTCTTATAGTATTTCCCCTACTATTTCTCATACGCTACGCACATAAATACCGTGCAACGCGAGTACCGAGCATATACGCTCGGTGTACATCGCTCTACACGCATATTCTCGGCGCTCCGAGTATTTACTCCATGCAGATGCGATTCAAATCCATTGAGGAATCGATGGAGAAATCAGGACTCGAAGGCTTGACTCCTGCGGATACGAGATTAGATCCCAGCATTGCTACCATCGCACCATTATCCGTGCACAGCTTCAATTCAGGAATGCGCACATCAATGCCCGCGCGTTCTCCTTCTTTCTTCAGCGCTGCACGCAATTGAGAATTCGCACTAAATCCGCCGCCAACGATAACCGTACGTGCACCAAACTTTTCCGCGGCTGCTACTGTTTTTCGCGACAACACGGTGGCTACTGAGTCAGCCAAAGCTGCACATACGTCGTCTACGTTAATTTCATGCCCCTGGGCAGCTTCTGCTTCAATCCAGCGAGCTACAGCTGTCTTCACGCCTGAGAAACTAAAATCATACGGATGCTCAGCCGCTGCCTTACCTTGGGTGAGCCCCTGTGGCACGCGCAATGTGTGAGGATTTCCCAATTGGGCATGACGGTCAATATGAGGACCACCTGGATAAGGGAATCCCAGCAATCGCGCAACCTTATCGAAGCACTCGCCTGCTGCATCGTCAAGAGTCGTCCCGATGACGCTAACGTCAGTCGCGATATTTCCCACGCGCAAAATGGACGTGTGACCACCCGACACGATAAGAGCCAAAGTATTTTCTGGAACGTCTCCAAACTGCAATTGGGTAACAGCGACGTGCCCGATGACATGATTGATACCGTAAATTGGCTTCTTCGCTGCCCATGCCAGCGACTTTGCACCAGAAACGCCTACGGCAAGGCATCCTGCAAGTCCAGGACCGGCAGACACGGAGATAGCATCGACATCGCTCAGTTCAAGTCCCGCATCCGCTAATGCTTGAGACACCACAGGTATGAATGATTCTGTATGCGCTCGTGATGCAATTTCTGGTATAACTCCGCCATATCGCGCATGCTCATTCATCGAGGAAGCGACGACGTTCGACATCAGCTCTTTTCCACGAACAACTGCCGCAGCTGTTTCATCGCACGTAGATTCAATTCCCAATACAATTGGCTCGCTCATAATCTATCTCCAGCGTTTTCCGCTCTAGTCCTACTTCTATTCATTGTATACTGTGGTTTTCTGCCGATAGCCTCTGCCACTGAGAAGCTCTCTCGCTCTCTCGGATCCTGAGAGCTCTTACACGCTGAAGCCGACAGGATTTTTCGCCGGACCATTCAACGCACAGGCCATCGTATACGCATCTTTATTTTCCGGCTGATAATATCGCTTGCGTATGCCCAACTGTTCAAAACCCGCAGCTCGATACAATGCGAGAGCAGGCTCATTATCCACTGCAACTTCAAGAAGAATGCGTGCTGCTCCCAAACGTTGCGCTTCTGTCTTGAGGAGATTCATCAGTTCAGTACCTATATGCTGCCCTTGATAGCTCCGAGATACACCAATTGTCATAATTTCCGCATCATCGCCATCAAACCACAACCCCGCATAGCCAACGATAGCAGCGTTTTCTCCGCCATGAATTTTGTCATCACGCGCGACGAAATACGACCTCGCGGGCGCACTTAATTCTTGCTCTACCGCTTCAGCACTCCATGCCCCTGCACCGAAAAGATCCATTTCCAGTGTTGAAATTTCTTCAATGTCTCGTTCGGAAAGTTCAGAAAGAGGAAGCTGCTCGAAGATGATGGACGAATCTGAGCGAGAAATTTCAGAAGAGTTTTCAGAATAGAAATTACTCAACTGTCTCTCCGCTCGTAGTGTTATTAAAGCTCTGATCAAGTCTGTCATCGTGACTGCTCTGCGCGCTGCTGTCCCCAATGTGCAAAGAAATAGCAGTTTGTCCCAAAATATGCTTTTGTGATGACGGAATTGTCACATCTGGGCGACGTAGATACAACGGATCGGTAGACGTGTTCTTTCCATGGAACTTTGCCATCATGGCACTTGCCGCAAAAATCGCCAGCCCAGCAGCTCCAGCATTATGAACGACGGATTCATCGCGAACTTCGCCCGTTGTGAACTCGTTCCACGCTTCACGATATTTCTGAGCTCCATGACCGATGACATCCACGACAGTGCGCGACATATCGTCAAGCCAGCCATTGCGTTCAAGTATCTCCTGGACACTATGTGCGATGTCATCAGCCGAAGCGATATTCATCTCCAAAAGTTCACGTCCGCCCTCGTCATACAGTGCATAATACAGTTGCTTTCGACGAGCATCATTAACAGCCAGCGTGAGATGAGAGGTACGCAGCGCTTCTGCTTTATCTGCAAATTGGCTCAAGTTAGCAATTTCGAGTCGGTTCCAGTTACTCTGCACTTCCAAGATATTCATGCCGAGAATTTCCGCGTTCGTTGCGTAAGCGAGCGCGCGTGCAGCGACAATTCCCGCGCGAAGACCTGTAAAAGGCGCAGGACCTGTTCCCACGATAATGCGCTGAATGTCGTGTGGCTGAAGACCTGCTCCTGTTACCGCTTTATCAATGAGCGGCTGGATAAGCTCGATATGAGAGCGCGAGTCTGCCTCGTACAAAGGCGCATAGCCCACAACGCCGACGGTTAAACCGTAGGATGTATCAATGACCACAGTTGGCTGCTGGTACAAATCAGCAATGACATCCGTATCAAATCCCAAATGCAACGCTTGTGCCATATGGTTCATATCAATAAAAGTCATGGTGTATCCGTTCTTCACGCGTATCTATCGTTTACTCACGAGTTTGAAAATCTTTTAATTCGTCTAATTGGTCTAATCGCTGTGCCCACGATGTTCCCACTGCTGAAAGCGTTACTGTGCGCAATCCGTCACTGGTTAATTCTTCCGTCGAGGATACTTCATCCGCACGCACTGAGCGGTCGATGTCAATTTCCAAGCGATTATCAGACAGCACAGATGCCATCATCGATCCCCACTCGATCAAGATGACAGTATTATCGTCAGGATCTTCGAGGACTTCGTCTAATCCGAGAGATTCGAGTTCGTCCAGTAAACGATTAGCCGCATTATGGGCTGAGTTGAGACTGTTAATCATGACGTCATCGTTATCAGAGCCTGGCAGACGGTAAGCGTCCACGTGAACTAGATGAGCACGTGAACCATTTGCAAACGTCCCCTTCATTTCTCGAGCGATTGTAAAGGTTGGTGACACAACTGGCTCGGAAATATTCAGTCCGATTCCGATGCCCTGAGTAAAAGTCGTTTTCCCTGCGCCGAGAGGGCCTGAAAGGACGACGACATCTCCTCCACGTAATAATTGACCCACATGCTCACCAAGCGTATGCATGTCTTCAGCTGTGGGCACGTTGACGGTGATGCTCGCATTCACTTCTGATTCCATAGACTCCTGATTTCCTTGTGCACGTTGTGTCACGAGTTCATTCCCTCTACTGTAACTTTTCCATGAGATGCGATGCATTCAATCGTTTTTTCTAACGCAAATAATGGATCATTGCCCGACTTTTTGCACTGTTCATCAGCCCATGCACACATTTGGATACCTCGCGCAAGACCGTCAGAGGTCCATCCGCGTAAGTTTTTCTTAGCTTTGTTGTACACCCAACTGCTCTTAAAATTCGCTTCAGCTTGGCTGACCTGTCCCGATTCTACCGCTGCGACTTTGGCGATAGACCGCAAATTGGATGCCAATGCTCCGATGATTGCAATAGGTGCCATACCTTGCGTAACTGCATTGCGCATATCGAGGACTGCCCCTGTCAGGTTACCAGCCATTGCTTTGTCAGACACGTTAAAACCGGTCACTTGTGGGTTGCTCACCATGTAGGCGGATACAATGTCTGCGGTCAACGGATTGTCATCAAAATCATTGCACAACTGCTGACACATCGCAGCGATTTCACCCGTTCGTCCTGCCAATACTCCTGAGAGAAGGTCAATAGCATCAGGCGTCATGAAACGTCCGTATCGTTCGCATTCACCTGTGATAAAGGAACGATAATCCCTATCATTTTTGAGCTGCGGAACGTTAATAACATTCGCGCCTGCTTTTTTGAGGCGATTGACATGCCCCATGCCCTTTTGGCCAGGAGACTTTCGGCATACTACGACAGAGTCTCCTGCGACTCGCTTTTTATGCTCAGCCGTAAACTGCTCTAATGCCTGAGAAAGCTTATCGGAGCAATCTTCCAGATTATCTACGTAAACGACTGCACCGTCAGCAAGCAATGATGGGCTCACCGCCTCGATAAAATCGTAGTCGCTGCTTGTAGCCGCATCCATATCAATGCAATCCATATCAGGCAATTCTGCACAGATGTCACGCACAAGCCTTTGCGTTGTCTGAAGATTGAGATACTCATCTCCCCCGTTGACTACATATACCGCGCTTAATGCCATGCTTCTAATTTCCTTTCCAGCGTGGACAACGGCTGTCTTTCAGCTGTCAGAGTTTCCTGTATAAACGGCTCGAGGTTATCGCAAAATTATTTGCGCGATTAATTGTGCAGAATTAATTATGCTGAATCACTTATGCGGAATTAATCTCCCTGTCTCGTCACTCCAATCACGCATACGTGTCTGCACAGATGGATGATACTGACTCTTCCACATGTGAGATTGTCTCCATTTACGAATGCAGCGGATACCACAGAAAATTGCACATGACAGTACGGCATAGAGAATCAGCAACTGCGCAAAATTGCACTGAAGAGTAGCATATGGCAGCACGGCAATACCGTAGCATACTTTCGCCATAATCGTTGTTGCCATTGCCGCTATCCACACGCACGCATATCCCAATGGCGGACATATCCACGATAAGCATAATCCAGCTAATCCGCATATGGTCGCGATATCCATAGGAACAGCGATAAGAACATTGCTCACCACTGCATACACAGGAATCGACGGATACACGAGTATGGTAAGAGGTAGCGTCACAATCTGAGCACTTGTCGTCACTGCACACACAGCAGCAAGCTTGCGCGGCATGATGCTCTCCCACGCTCGAGTGAGCGGCTTTACGCAGATAATTATCCCTGCAACGGATACACAGGACAGAGCAAAACCAATGCTTTCTGCATAATTCGGCTCGCACAGGAGAACTCCTATCACCGTCCAGCTCAACGCAGCTAACGCATCAGCTCGTCTTCCCAGAGCTACATACCCTGCCGAGATAAACCCCATGACGAAAGCGCGAAGAGTCGAATCAGATGGATACATCACCGCATAAACCATGCAATTCACCACAAGAGCTGCCCATGAGCGAAGCATCCTATGCGCTCTCATCCGTTTTAGTGTCCACGTCACAGCTGAGATAACGAGCGCAAAGTGCCCTCCTGACACTGCAAGGACGTGCATGATGCCAGCTGTGCGAAAAGCTTCTTTAAGCTTCTTGGCTTCCGCACGACAAACAGTATCACAATCATCTCGGCGATGTGCATGACCAGAGCCGTGAGAGCCAGGCTCTGACGGCTTATCTCGCGAGGACATATTCTGCATGCTCTCGTCTTGCCTTTGCATTTCCTGCCTCTGTATATCCTGCTCATGTGCATCCTGCAATTGTGAGTCCTGCCATTGTAAGTTCTGCATAGTCGCTAATTCCCCAGCAGACGATACATACGCATCATTGCCCATAATTCCCAGAGTTACTCCAGGCACGAGAATGGATCCTACCGTTGATAAACGTGCAGTATTAAGAAGAAATTGGGCATGCACGAACGACACGAAAGACTCTCCCCAAGAAGGGTTGTCAATTTTCGTGATACACGGTTCGCGAATTTTCTCTCCACACGTGCGCGGTACATGAAGCTCCCACATCCGCGAATCAAAACGCGACTTCTTGACGTGAGCATGTATGCGGTATGTAGCACCCCTTTCTAACTGACACTGCGCATTCTCGGATATCAGAACACGCATTGTGGCAAAACTGTGCTGCGTAACATGCCTGTGTGTAAATTCACGAGCGTGAGCCCGCGCAGAACATGCCACATTTCTCATAGACGACGACATCACGGGTGATGTAATTCTAACCACAGACTGAACCACCCGTTGCGGTTCAAGCGTCGATGACATATCAGCATCCCTCACATGAGCATGGAGCACACAGCTCACTAAAGCACATAAGGCAGCGCTCGCACTGATGACAAGATACCGTGTGATCTGAGGAAGCAACGTATGAATTATCTGCATACGAGACTGACATGCTCCCCTGCTTCGCATACACCACGTTGCAAGAATCAAACTTGCACATACGAGAATCGCACCGAAAATGCCTATGCTCATCATGCGCATATCGGCGAATGTCGATACTGCGATACACGTCACCCATACCGTTACAGCGGGAGCGAGAAGTCTATAATCATGCTTACTGAACTCGAACATGGCTTCTCATCTTTTCTAAGGTTTTCGTTCCAATTCCTGAAACATTAGTTAATTCCTCGACGGAAGAAAAAGATCCATGCGTGCGCCTGTAATCGATAATTTTTTGCGCAGTCACCGGACCTACTCCAGGAATTTCTTGAAGCTCCTCTCGAGTGGCTGTGTTGATGTTTATCCTAGGAGGCGTGCTTATCTGAGGGTGCACCTGTTCAGGCGTAGTCTGCTGCTGTGACTGGGACGCCTGGCTGTCCTGTAACGGGTAGGATTCCTTATCTGCGTGGCTATGTGAGGAATCTTCCACTCTTTTCGTATCGAGTTCATGCGAGTTTTTCTTCGCCTCAGAAGATGACTCAGAAGACGCAGAATCATGCGATGAATCATGCGAGGATTTCTGCGAAGACGCATGAGAAAAAGCTGCGATATTACTGCTTTGAATCGCCAGTAATGTCACACACAGAGTCAACGCGCAGACCAGCACGAGAATAATTAATGCACAGCTTCGTGGCGAATAGAGAAAATGCACTGCTCGAGAACTGTGAGAACGAGATTTCAGCAATTGCGAGGAAGAATTTTTCTGGGGGAAATTATCCTTGAGATCACTGCTCGTCATGGGAAAATTTTCTGCACTTTCCCATGCAAGAATGGAGTCATCGTCCGCTCGCTTCGTCTCATGAGCATGACCAAATCGCCTATGAGAGCCCTCACTATCCGTAGCTGTAACGGCACTCATACGCCACAATATATCGTTCATGTCTTGCATTGACTGTTTCACACTTCCAGCCTTGCACACAATGCTTAAAAACGACGTATCGGCCAGATAATGTTATCGAATGTGGAAACACTCCCGGAAGCAACAAGATAATCCGAGTACCGTATGGTCATCATTGCGCATACGGACACATGCGCATGCATATGAAAAGCGCCCGTACCTGCACACTTCATTTCAGTATTACAGCTACGAGCGCTTCTCATTAAGCCGCTTTTTTATACAGCCTTTTTATGCAGCCTTTCGTCCCATTTCGCTCCCCTGCGGAATTATTCGCCAGGAACGATAGACACGATGCGAGGAGCCTTCACGATGACCTTGCGAGGCGCTACCCCACCAAGTCGCTCAACGATTGCAGGCAAAGCAAGTGCCTGAGCTTCAAGCTCTTCTGCAGTGATGTCTGGGCTTACCTCAAGCTTGCCGCGAACCTTACCCTTAATCTGTACGACTGCAGTCACAGTATCGTTGCCCACGAATCGTTCATCAGCTACAGGCCAGTCGGCATGTGCGATGGACTTGTCATGACCAAGCTTGTTCCACAATTCTTCGCAGATATGTGGAGCAATTGGCGCAAGCATCAAAATGAGTGGTTCAATTGCCGCACGTGGCACTGCATCCAACGATGTCAAATGATTGTTCAGCACAATCAGTCGAGAAATCGTCGTGTTTGGACGCATGTTTTCCATTTCTTCGGTAACTTCCGCAATGGTGTTATGAAGAAGCTTGTTTGTCTTATCGTCCAGTTCGACGTCCGCGACAATGACTTCACCAGTGTTCTCATCGATAACATTTCGCCACAAACGCTGCAAGAAGCGCTGGGAACCAATAACGTTACGGGTGTTCCATGGACGGGATTCGTCCAATGGTCCCATGCTCATCTCGTAGAGACGGAAGGTGTCTGCACCGTACTCGTCATACATGTCATCTGGAGTGATGATGTTCTTAAGGCTCTTACCCATCTTTCCGAATTCACGGTTGACCTTCTGACCGTTCCATTCGTAAACAACTTCGCCATTGTCTCCAGGAACTTCCTCCACTTCTGCAGCTGGGACATACTGTCCGCGCTCGTCCGTGTATGCATATGCCTGAATGTACCCTTGGTTGAAGAGCTTGTGGAATGGCTCAGACGTGCTGACAATTCCCAAATCGAAGAGTACCTTGTGCCAGAAGCGCGAGTACAGCAAGTGGAGAACTGCATGCTCTACACCACCGACGTACAAGTCCACACCGCCAGATTCGCCAACGGTTGCATTGTGGTGAGCACCCAACCAGTAGTTGTACTCTGCTGGAGACACCATTTCCTGAGCATTATCAGGATCGGTATAACGCATGTAATACCAGCATGAACCAGCCCACTGAGGCATGGTGTTGGTATCGCGACGGTATTCCTGAGGACCGTCACCCAAGTCAAGTGTGACGTTTACCCAGTCCTCATTGCGGCTCAATGGTGCTTCTGGATCAGTATTGCTATCCATTGGATCGTATGTGCGAGGACTGTAATCTGGCACCTCTGGAAGGTTAATTGGCAGCATGCTGTCTGGAACAGTATGCGCTACGCCATTCTTGTCATACACGATTGGGAATGGTTCACCCCAGTAGCGCTGACGGCTAAAGAGCCAATCGCGCAGGCGGTAGGACACAGTTCCCTTACCGACGCCCTGCTCTTCGCACCATGCGATCGCCGCAGCAGTAGCATCGTCTACAGCCATACCGTTGAGATCGAGCTCTACGCCACCGACATATGTGGAGTCGACGTGAGAATTAATCACGCGGCCATCATGCGATGTGTATGCTTTCTGACCGATATAGTCATTTTCGAGAGTTTCACCAGTTGCAGGGTCAGGCTCGACCGTGTAGATAACTGGGAGCTCAAATGCCTGAGCGAAATCGTAATCGCGCTGATCGCCACCAGGAACTGCCATGACAGCACCCGTTCCATAGCTCATAAGGACATAATCAGATACGAAGACAGGAATCTGTGCCCCGGTGATTGGGTTAATCGCATACAGACCGGAGAAGAAACCAGTCTTTGCGCCGTTATCGTTCACGCGATCCATAGCTGTCTTCGACATCGCCTGACGACGGTATTCCTTCACAGCCGTCTGCAAATCTGCATAGCCGCCACGCCATACTGCTGGAACGTCTTCCGACCAGTCAGCTGGAACATGCTCGAGCAATGGATGATCAACAGCTACAACTGCAAAAGTTGTACCAAAAAGCGTGTCTGCACGAGTCGTGTAGACTTCCAAATCCTGATCGCCATCAGCAGTTGGTACGCCAAAATGAACAGAAGCACCGTGTGATTCACCGATCCAGTTACGCTGCATGGACTTGACCTTGTCTGGCCAGTCAATGGTATCGAGATCTTCAATCAGACGATGACCATATGCAGTAATGCGCATGGACCACTGGGATAATTCACGCTGGAATACTGGGAAGTTTCCGCGCTCAGAACGGCCGTCTGCTGTGACCTCTTCATTTGCGAGAACAGTTCCCAAACCTGGGCACCAGTTCACCGGAGACTTGGAAATATATGCCAAACGGAATTCATTGAGCACATCGTCCTGCTGCTTTGGCTCGAGATCATCCCATGCCACTCCTGCAAAACCAGGAATGTCCTTCTCGCCAGAGCGGAACTTCTCGATAAGTTCGCTCACTGGTCGTGCACTACCCTTGCCGCCATCCGCGCGTACGAAGTCCTCGTCATACCACGAGTTGAAAATACGAGTGAAAATCCACTGAGTCCAATGAACATATTCAGGCTCGATTGTCGCGAAAGAGCGTCGATTATCCAAGCTCAAACCCATACGATGAAGCTGTCGACGCATGTTTGCGATGTTTTCCTCAGTGGTGATACGAGGATGCTGTCCTGTCTGAACGGCGAACTGCTCAGCTGGCAAACCAAAAGCATCATATCCGAGTGCGTGAAGAACGTTTTCACCCTTCATGCGGTGGTAGCGAGATACCACGTCAGTGGCGATATATCCCAATGGATGGCCGACATGCAGACCACGACCAGATGGGTATGGGAACATATCCATGACGAAGTAAGGCTTGCGATCACCTGCGAGATTTCCTTCACCGTCAGTCAAATCGCCTTCGACATTTGCTGCCCAGAAAGTGCCTTCCTTATCCCACTTTTCCTGCCAATGCTCTTCAATCTTTTGAGCCAGCTGCGCGTTATAACGCCATGCAGGTTCGGTAGCGCTAAATTGTTCCATGAATTATCTCGCTTTCACATATGCACGTAAAATAAGCCAAAACTAATCAAATTATCATGGCTCATATGGACTTTAAGCACCAAAAAGGGCTCTATTGTTCATCTGGTGGCTGAACAATGTTCGGTGCTCGCAAATTCTTAATTTCTTTGTGAGTGGACGAATCTTTAATCTCAGCAAACATACGGTTCCAATCACCATTTTTTGCAATTTGGGCTAACCGTGACTGAATCTTTGCATACAACCGCTTATCTCCCGATGGAACTGCGATGCCATAAGACATCGTGAATTCTGGAAGAATATTCATACTGTAGCTTTGCCCGCTCATGCGGAAGACAAATTGCTCCAAAATAACCGAATTTCCTACGACGGCATCGACGGTCGTCGTAGCAAGTGCAGACATGCATTGACTATATATTTGCTGCTCAAAAACATGACTTGCCCGCTTGATAAAACTGGAGACATCTGCTGTCGTTTTATCATCTGGACTTTCTCCACTGACAGTACAAATATTTTTACCGTCAAGGTCCGAAGAATTTTGAATCTTTTTTGCATCTTGAGACCGCACAAGCATGCCCATAGGAGCTGAAAGATATGGTCCTGCGAATTCTACAGAATGAGTACCTGAGGAAACTTGGGAATACTGAGTAACTCCGACTGCCATATCGATATCACCCGTGGTGAAAAGCTGATCTTCAGTCTGATCAGTAATCTCTACCCATTCGATTTGACGCTCAGAATAGCCCAAATCATAGGCTACAGATTTCGCGATGTCGATATTGAAACCGCTCATGACACCACTTCGAGACACACTCAAACCCGGGCGATCAAAAGGGACACCAATTTTGACGGTTGGCCCGACAACTTCGGGAATCGTCGAACTGCATGCTCCCACAACTGTCAGCACAGCAACTCCGAGGACAGCTGCAAACGCGCGACGCCAGCCATGACGACCGTGATACGTCGCAGAAGCAGTAAAACTCGAGGCAGTAAAAATTATCTGCATTGTCCCTCATTCTCCGAGTAGTTGGTTGCTATAGCTGGCCAAGCATATCGTAAGGCGTTTCTTTACGCCGTTTTTGCTTCCCTCACCGTCAGTTAAATTGCCGATTCAATTACCGCTTCCATTACTGGTGTAAGTTCCTCTTTACCTGAATCGGTTCGAACGCGTGAAAATCCACGCTGCCAAAGCCGACAAAACAATGGACATGACGATAGCAATCCAGAAACCACCCTGAGTACGCAGCAACGGCATATCGTCGAAGTTCATACCGTACAACGAGAAAATCATCGTTGGGATAGTCATAACAAGCGAAATAACAGTAAAGGTCTTCATGACGTTGTTTACGTTATTCGACACAATCGTTCCGAAAGCATCAGTCATGCCCTGAAGGACGGACTGATAAATGCTTGCCATCTCGATAGCCTGCTTGTTTTCCGTAATAACGTCTTCCAGCAAATCAGCATCGTCTTCGTAGTACCGGAAGCGCTGCAAATTCGTCAGCTTTTCCAGCACGACTTCATTAGACTTCAACGATGTCGTGAAGTAAACCAAAGACTTAGAAAGCTCCATTAAAAGTAAAATCTCACGGTTTGCTGTGGACTTTTGCAAACGATTTTCGAGCTTATCGCTTTCACGGTCGATAATGCGCAGATAGCGCAAATACATAGAAGCATTGCGATACAAGACTTGAAGGATAAAACGTGAGCGCATAAAAGTATTAAAACCGCGAATTGCGCCATCCATAAATGGCTGAAGAAGCAAAGAATCTTCCATGCAGACGGTCACGATAAGTTCGTCCGTAACGATAATCGACAAAGGAATCGTTTCATACCAATCCCTGCCACCGCGCTCTTCCACAGTTGGGATATCTACGATGACCATCGTGTAGCCATCTTCAACGTCGACACGAGAACGCTCTTCATCATCCAAAGGAGCACGCAAATCAGCAAGGTCAATCTTGCACTTGTCGGCAATTTCCGCCAATTCTGAGTCAGTTGGATTGGTCAGGTTTACCCACGCACCACGGTCGGGTTTAGAGATCTGCTCGGTTCGTCCGTTTATAGTGCTGAAAACACGCATCATAACTCATCACCCCAATCCATCTTGCCCCGACTGTTTCCCATGCACTCATCGTCGTCATGAGGAATAGCAGTGCTTCTCCTATACCGTCGCGCTATCGTTATACATCCGTTACCCATCCGCACGAATTTTGCGCCTTTATAACTTTACGCTAATGTGCGAATTTTGGAAAGATGGGAGGGTTTTATTTCGCAGTCACAGCGAATCGTCGGTTGAATTTACAAGGGATACTGTTATGCACTCATCAGTCTTAGCGTTCTGTGTGTTGTTGTAACCCTAAATGAGACTGGTAAGCGAGCGCATCACCAAGTCCACATCTTTATTTTCTAACTCTTGAATGATATGCAAGTACGTTTTCTCTGTCGTATTCATACTTGCATGCCCTAACCGCTTCGCCACACTTGCTATCGATACTCCAGCAAAAAGCAAAAGTGAAGCGTGCGTATGACGTAACCCGTGAATTGATATAACTGGTATTCCGGCTTTCTTGCATTGTCTCGCGAGAACATCGTTCGCAGTCGAATTATATACTCGTGAACCCAACTTGACGAAAATAGGCTCATCTTCAGGAAGGTCGCGAATAAGCACAGAAAACTGCACTATGAGCTGCCAATCTATCTGCACTTTACGCATCGACGATCTATTCTTCGTCGGCACAAAACCTGTCCCCGTCTTGTAATCCCACGTCTTATTAATGGACAACGTTTGACGTGTGAAATCGAAATCAGCTGGCGTAACCGCAAGAGCTTCAGAAAAACGGATTCCTGTCTTCGCTACTAAAAGAATGAGCCACTCCCAACTAATCTCATTGCCAAGATCAAGACTTGACAGCAATTTATGCAATTCAAATTGATTAAGATACTTCGTTTTCTTGGGACGAGGAATTTTTCCTTTAATAATTGCCTTTCTTGTAGGATCTCGCGGGACAAGACCTTCATCTACAGCATCTAAAATTGCACCTTTCAGTAAGTGATGAAAATCAGTAGTTGTCTGTTTTTCATGCTCTAAAGCGTATTGATTCAATAAATGCTGATATGCGATACGGTCTACATCACGTAAGCGTAAGTCAGGTGCAAGCTTATACAACCACATCAATGCAAGCATATATTTGTTTAGCGTAACCGGCCTCACTGCACCCTCTTTATAGACCATAATCCACTCTTTATAGAACGTGCACAACAAATCGTTCTGCGATATATCGTTTAGCATCGTTCTCCTTTCGTCAACTCTGACAAAACTGCGAAAACTGATGAGTGTTAGTGATTCATTTTCTCATATAGAACTGGAAAGCATGATACTGATGAAGGGTGATGAGGT
>CAUTYZ010000017.1:0-36893 GCA_963543015.1 uncultured Alloscardovia sp. | reverse complement strand
GGAACATACTGATTCATAACCATCGACAAAACAGGAATATCAGAATCCTCACCAACTAGGCACTCTCAAGTCCCTTCACCAGTAAACATAACTCATATGCTCATCATTGTGTGTTTAACTTTCAGAACTATCCGCAGCTTTAGCTAAACCAACAATACACAACGCCACATCAAAGACCAGAGCAAAAGCAGCACTCCACTCATAACGCGCATGCAACCGACCCAAACTCTCAAAGTAATTCACAGACTTCATATCACCCACAAAAGAAACAATCGCAAAAACAGCCAACAATAAACCAGCAAACACACCCACCACATGACTCTGCAACAAAAAACTCACACACACAGCAACAATCACCACAAACACCAAAACACGTCAAAACCAAAAAGCAAAATCCCCAACAAAAGAGGAATCCCCGTTGCAATCTTTTCAAGATCACTTTTACCCTCAGGATTAAAATCAATAAACGCCACCGAAAAAGCAAACACGACAGCAAACAACACGATATAGAACAAAGCCTTCACCTTAACACCACGAACAGTGAAAGTCTTCTCCTCTCCGTCCTTCACGAAGAATAAAAAACCCGGCATAAAGCCTTGCATAGGATCAGATAGATTAGCCTCCTGCTCTATCTCTCTCGTAGAACGATACTCCCTATCTACAGCCCAAGGATTCTTCTCAAACCACTTCTCACTCAATGCAGTCATAGTATTTTCCTCTTCGACTTTCCTTGATACCGACAAAGCCAGTTATCAGCATATCCTTAATCTCTCGCACTCACACAGCACGTATGAACTCACAGCACATATAAACACCCAGCATGTAGAACACACAGCGCGCATGAAAAACCGCAGCCCTGCGCGATTGTTGAAAACAATCATACACAAGACTGCGGTTTTACAGCATTATGGTCATGCGTTGAGTAAGAGAACACCTTAAGAAGCAATAGACGTGCTTCTTAAGATTTCTCAATCACGCCATCACTTTACTCGTGGAAGCCAGAGTAATTTGGAGCTTCCTTTGTCATCACGATGTCGTGTGGATGGGACTCACGCAAAGCAGCATCAGTGATTCGAATGAACTTACCCTTTTCCTGAAGCTCAGGAATAGTGCGAGCACCTGTGTAGAACATCGACTGATGCAAACCGCCAACCAATTCATACAGAACGTAGTTGAGTGGTCCGCGGTATGGTACTTCACCTTCAACGCCTTCTGGTACGACCTTGTCGCTGCTAGTAACGTCTGCCTGGAAGTAACGATCCTTGGAGTAGCTCTTCTTTCCACGTGGAGCCATAGCACCCATGGAGCCCATTCCGCGATATACCTTGTACTGCTTACCGTGGAGGAGAACCTTCTCACCAGGAGCTTCTTCAGTTCCTGCAAGCAAACCGCCGAGCATAACAGTAGATGCGCCAGCTACGAGTGCCTTAGCAATATCACCAGAATAGTGAATACCACCATCAGCTACAACTGGGATTCCAGCTTCACGAGCTGCAAGGGATGCCTCATAAACAGCCGTAAGCTGTGGAACGCCGACACCTGCTACGACGCGAGTAGTGCAGATAGAGCCAGGGCCAACGCCGACCTTCACTGCATCGACACCAGCATCAATCAATGCCTGTGCACCTTCACGGGTTGCGATGTTTCCACCGATGATATCGATATTCTTGAATGCAGGATCTGCCTTCAAACGCTTAATCATATCAAGCATGAGCTTTGCATGACCGTGAGCAGTATCAACGACCAATACGTCGACACCAGCATCTGCAAGAGCTGTACAGCGCTGCCATGCATCGCCGAAGAAACCTACAGCTGCAGCTACGCGCAAACGTCCCTGCTCATCCTTGGTTGCATCTGGATACTGTTCGGTCTTAACAAAGTCCTTTACAGTAATCAAACCTGTGAGCTTTCCAGCCTCGTCTACGAGTGGAAGCTTTTCAACCTTGTACTGAGCAAGAAGCTTGTGAGCATCTTCCTTAGAAATATTCGAAGGACCAGTGATAAGACCTTCGCTTGTCATGACATCCTTGACACGAAGAGTATCGAATTCGGATGGATCAACGAAGCGCATATCACGGTTTGTGACGATACCGAGCAAAAGACCATCATGGTCTACTACTGGCAAACCAGATACACGGTACTGTCCGCACAAACGATCCAAATCAGTCAAAGTAGCATCTGGGTGTACTGTCACTGGATCGGAAATCATACCTGATTCCGAACGCTTCACGTTATCAACCTGCTGTGCTTGATCTTCAATGCTCAGGTTACGGTGAATAACGCCGATACCGCCGTTACGAGCCATAGCAATCGCCATTTCAGCTTCAGTTACAGTGTCCATTGCAGCAGACAAAACTGGAGACTTCATGATGATGTTCTTGGTGAGATATGTAGCGGTATCTACTTCAGATGGGATAACATCTGTCTCATTAGGAAGAAGCAATACGTCATCATATGCGAGACCAAGCTTCTCAAATGGATTAGGAAGTGGTTTATATGTTTCTTGAGCCATAGCACTACTTTATGCATGAGATACGACTTTAAGCCCCTTATAAGAGTGTTTCATTCTGAGAACGAAATTACGACTTCCGTATTCGTTCATATCCGTTCGTATCTGCTGTACTCAGACCAATTTTATGGATAATTTAGAGAATTCGCGCTGTAGCACTGATAATGATGTTTTTCATGGTAAAAATGCATGCGCTAAAAACAAGCATGAAATAGAACACAGCATTATTCTGCGGCACGAAATTCAGAAGTATCCATCCGAGAATGATAACAGCGAGAATTTTGAATCCCCACAGCTGCATCATAGCGACGAGATAATTGCTGCTTTTAAGCCCAATTTTATCGAGAAGTACAGTAATCAGCGCATTAATTTCGCAGAAGCATACCGCGAGAATCCATCCACTCAATGCGGAAAATATTCCGTTGATATTTGCGTAGGAAAAACCAGCGATGAGCCCGATAATCAAGAGCACTACATCAATTGCCGCGCTAATCCACCATGTACGAGCAAATGCGCCACCAATTGTGAAGTGTGAGCGTGTATCTGTCATGACTCATCATCCTTTTCTTGTGCGTGGGCATTGCCGTGCAAAGATTCATTCTGTATCGAATCCACTTCTTGCGCGTCTTGCGCATTACGTTCGCGGATTTCTCGAAGTCGAGAGCGACAGTACGGGAACATGGTAATTCCTGCCAAAAATGCTGCGACGATAAGAAAACCTGTAAAAACATAACGCATACGGAAGAAAAGCAGCATAACAGACGAGAAGGAAATCAATGCCGCCCAGCTCCACAAAATCGCTACTGCTCCTCGAACCGAATGTCCGATACGTAACATGCGATGATGCAAATGCATACGGTCAGGATGCATTGGCGATAAACCCTTGCTCACTCGACGAACAATTGCCAAAATCATATCGAGCACAGGCAGGAAAAGAACCAAAATTGGAAGCAAAATTGGGATAAATACAGGCAAATAGACATTCACATGATGCGCGTTTGGATCGAGCCGTCCGGTCATGACGATGGATGCACAGGTCACCATATATCCCAGAAGCATAGAACCCGTATCGCCCATAAAAATGCTTGCTGGATGCCAGTTGTGTAGTAAGAATCCCACACATACGCCTACGATAACGACGTCGATGATAATTGCCACAGATGCAAAATTTGCCGTCGATCGAGCCAGCATATACGAATACACAGCAAACGCGATACCGCCAATTGCCACGATTCCTGCAGCCAGCCCATCAAGACCGTCAACGAAATTCACTGCATTAATAGACGCAACGAGCAGGAATGCCGAAATAGCAATAGACCAGCTTGTCGACACCGAGTACAAATTTCCAAGTGGCAAGGACACGATTTGAATGCCACCCCATGACACGAGCAGAGAAATCAGCAACTGCCCGGACATTTTAAGCATCCAGTCCAAATCCCACATATCGTCAGCAATGCCTACCAAGCAGATGAGTATTGCACCGCCCATTACGACCCACAGCTGGTGAGATTCAAGGAAAAGATTTTCTACCCACGGTGTACGACTTGCAAAAAGAAATGCAACGACCACGCCACACAGCATCGCTAGACCGCCGATGCGAGGAGTAGGGACAGTGTGCACATCGCGCGCACGCACTTCGCCTATCGCACCTATCCGAAAAGCGAGTTGACGAACGACTGGAGTCATAAACCACGTTACAGCTCCAGCAATTGCGGCGATAAATATATACACTCTCATAGTGACTCTATGCTAACACAGCGCCTATTAATAGCCTATTAATGGACTACTAAAAGCTACTTATGCCCCAACAACACAGCACGGATTGTGTCAGATGGCACTACTCCCTCACGCAGAAAAACTGGCTGTTGGTGAGCATCATCCCATGTAACGACCGTACTTGCTACCGGCCCTGGCGTTGACCCACCATCGAGATAGAGCGGAACGCTATCGCCGAGTTGATCGTATGCATCACGAGCGGTTGCTGTGGATTCGTGTCCACTAAGATTTGCACTCGACGCCGCCAATGGACCCGTACTTTTCAAAACATTCAAGGTCACATCGCTCGCAGGCAATCGCACTCCTTGAGTCAGACTTCCATCCTCCTCATGGCGAGCTGTGGCAAGCTCAGTGTGATGCATGCGTGATTTACGTACAGATTCGTTTTCTTCACCAGCGCGGTCATGGCTTTCATGCTTGTCTTGTGCATGAACACTGGCGATGACACTCACAGCACCTGGCATAAATTCTCGCTCGACTGGCTTGAGCTCCTCAGGAAGGTAAACACCGAAGCGAGCAAGGTCATCCATATGCGCCGCGAGGACTTGCATCGTCTTCTCATGCGGGCGGTGCTTAACTGCAAAAATCTTTTCCACTGCCTGCGCGTTCGTTGGATCAGCCACGACCCCATACACTGTATCGGTCGGGATGACGACGACGTTGCCCTCACGAATAAGCGATACAGCGAGCGCGATTGATTCTTCGTTCACTGGCATAATTCCATAATGTTGTGTCATTATTTCTTCTTTCATGCGCTCTTTATATCTTCATCACCACTGTGCATTCACGGCTACATCATGATAGCCGTTATCCCCATTCTCACTGCAGCACACACGAGAAGGAACAGTGGATATGCCCACCAGATAAGCCATTGATTACTCAGCTGGCGGAGAATAGGCGAAAGCGATCGTCGAGAGCGAACTTTTGTCACGTGTTCGGTCATCCACAGTCCTACAAGTGGTGTAATTCCGCACCCCACACAGCTGACAATGAGCGCACATTGTCGATTAATTGTAAGACGACGCCATGTAAGCTCGTAATCTGGCTGCCAAATGAGGAAAACAAGACTCATAACTGTCACACTGACAAGAGTGCGAAATGCGATAGCCCAAATAATTGCTGCTATGACAATCATCGCGCGCGTGCTTTTTCGAGAACGCGAACTATACACGGACAGTGCATCCCATCCCGCATATGTGACAAGTGCTATAACCAATGCCCACACCGGATTTTGGGAATTCAGATTCCACCATTGACCCGTACGCGCATAATCATATGGTGCTTCACACAGCATAGCGAAAATGACCAGCGCTACAATGTATTGTCCGAGCATGATATGGAATGAACGACTTGGACTTTCTGACGACGTAGCACTCTCACATGCGTGACGCAAAGAACGCACTCGAGTCGCGATAAACCATGCTGCTACGGGCACTGCCATCCACGACAATACCTCAAGTGCAGTAGACGTATATAAAAGGATTTCAAATGACTGAGTATCAACGCCATCAGGATCCGGCGCTACCGCTGCTGCGATAATAGAGAGAACAGTACACACCAGCACCCATGCCACTACAGTGCGTCGTGTTATCTCAAGTCTTTCAAGTCTTTTCACTGGCTTATCTTATCGCGCGAGGGCAACTTTAAACTTGACTCGCTTTCTTTCCGTGATACTGTCGAGGCGTTCTTTCGCACATAATTGTACGCATGAGAAAGCCGTGCTGCGCAATCATGTGACCGTGTAATCATGTGAGAGTGCAGCACGGCTCTCTTTCTTTATCTCATTACCACTACATCTATCTACATCTATCTGATAGGGCGTGCCCTATCATTGCTGTTTTTCTTTTCTTCATTCAGCAGGGTTATTCATCTTTCCATCTAGCTATCTTTCCATCCATACATTCATCTATCCATCTGTAATATGACCATTCTCGATGAATCACCCTATCTGTTGCCTACTACCCTGTTCTTCTTAATACCCGTTCTATTTTTCAAAGCTCATTTTTCAAAGCTCACTGTGAAAGATTCATTGTGGTTTATTCCATCATGTAAGCCCACTATTTTCCTTCTATTTTCTTTCTACCTTCTACACTTTTCTACGCTATTCTACGCTATTCTGAGAAACCTTTACTTTCGAGGCAGAATGTGAGCCGCTGCCCCTTCTCCAGCAATTCGTACATCATCTTCACACAGCCACGATAAGACCGCATCATAATCCGGTCCTTCAATATTGACTATCGCTTCTGGACACTTAGCTGGATCCGTCGGCACTGATAACGGCGTGTGAAGATAAATTGCATCAATTCCCGCACGCGTAGCACCCATAATATCGCATTCAATTTCATTGCCGAGATACACCACATGCGAACGTTCTGTCGCACACTCTGCCAGCGCAATATTGAAGAATCGCTTATCTGGTTTCTTAATCCCATACGTCGACGAAATATAAATTTGGTCAAAGCATTCCAGAAGATGATGTTCTTTCAAATCAGGAATCGTATATGCTGCCTGCGCGTTGGATACGAGAATTGGTCGAATACCTTTGCGACGCAAAACTGCCAAAAATTCGCGAGCATGAGGATATGGCTTCAAGTAATCCGTGCTCGTCACATGAAAATATGTCGCTGTGTCATACGCAGTGCTCTCATACACGTGAGCACCACTAGCCTCATACACCGCTTGCCATACAGGCACATAATCTACTTCGACGTATTGTCCTCGTTCTTCTTGTCCGATGATTTGCGCCTTCGCCAAGACATCGCGATACGTATTAAAAAGCTCTTCACCATTCGAGAAATGAGTGCCACGTTTGTTCATATAGCGACACATCTCATCCCACACACGCGGATTTTCTTCATCCGTGTGGATGTCAAAAAGGGTGCCATAGAGATCGCAGAAAATCTCTGTATATAGTCGCGATATCGTTACCATAACCCTCATCACCTTTGATGTTCAAAGCAAATATAATTACTTAATATATTACTCCGCTGTAGGGGAGATTAAAACTGAAGTATCGTCTGGTGAACGCCTTTTTGGACAGCATGATTCAGGAATTCTCTTGCTCATCCTACTCAGTAATCACACGTTACTTCACGGCATACAAGAAACGATCCTTATGCGCGAAATCTTTCCTCGTTTCAACGTGAACAAAGCCGATCTGCTTCGCTGCTTCGCAAGTAGCATGTCCTTGCTGCCAATCATGCTCCATCACCAACAAGCCATGAGAACGAAGAAGCGCATAGGCTCTGTCAATTATTTTGTGTGGAATTGCCATACCATCCTCGCTCGCACCGTACAATGCGAGATCAGGATCATAGTCGCGTGCTTCACTCTGCTCAGGAATATCCCTCAAGGGGATGTATGGAGGATTGCTCACAACGATGTCTATAGTTGCGTCGAGTTCTCGCAAAGTATCTGCACTCGTCGCATCAGCAAGCACAGCGTGATACTGAGGAGGATTCACCAAACGCGCATTTCGTTGGGTATATTCGAATGCTTTTTCCGACAGTTCCACTGCCCATACTTCACTATGAGGAATTTCTGTCGCAGCAGCAAGTCCGAGCACACCTGATCCCGCACACAAGTCAACAATACGCACAGACTCTGCGACATCATCATGATGAGATGGCAGACTACTCACATACTCTAAAGCAGCATCGATGAGAAGTTCAGTTTCAGGGCGCGGGATGAAGACTCCTGGCCCCACTTCGACATCCAAAAAGCGAAATGGCGCGTGCCCGACAATGTGCTGCACAGGCTCTCGCTGGATACGTCTGCACATCCAGTCACGAAAAATCTCACTGTGCGCTTCATCTGTAATATCGCCGAGCGTTTTCCCGACAAGCATTGCTGCAGTAATGTCGGAGATTGTGCGTTTACTCGCTTCTGCGAGAAGAAGAATGGACTCATGCTCAGCAATCGCTCGCATCGCCGTATCATCATGCGCTTCCTCGCCAATTCCCGCACGAGATAGCGCAAGTGCGCACTGCGATATAACAGTACGCACTTGTGTGGAAAGATTCCATTCGTTCATGCAACCACACTTTCGTGTAAGTTTCATCCGTGTAAGTTTCATCCGCAATTCACGGTATGCAGATGGTTACAAATGTGCTGCTTAGGCTTCGCCGTTCTGACTTGCCAAACGTGCAGCTTCATCCGCCTGGATATCGGAATCGATAACTGCCTGCAAATCACCATCGAGCACAGCATCCAAATTGTATGCCTTGTAATTTGTACGGTGATCTACGATACGGTTTTCAGGGAAATTATACGTACGAATTCGTTCGGAACGATCCAATGTACGAACCTGAGAATGACGCATATCTGCTGCTGCAGCTGCTTCCTCTTCATGCTTCATAGCGAGCAATCGAGACTTCAAAACACGCAAAGCTGCTGCACGATTTTGAATCTGGGACTTCTCATCCTGCATCGAAACCACGATACCCGTTGGGATATGAGTCATACGCACTGCAGAATATGTCGTATTCACAGACTGTCCACCAGGGCCAGATGACATGAAGATATCAATCTTCAAATCCTTCTGATCGATTTCAATTTCATCATTATCATCCTCAGCTTCAGGGAAGACGATAACGCCCGCAGCAGAGGTCTGGATACGTCCCTGAGATTCCGTTACTGGGATACGCTGTACGCGATGTACGCCACCTTCATACTTAAGGCTTGCCCACACGCCATCAGCTGGAGCAACTGTTCCCTTAGCACGGAACGCGATCTGAACGTCCTTGATACCACCCAGCTCGGTACCATTTTGAGACTGAATTTCATAAGACCAGCCTCGCTTTTCTGCGTAGCGCGTGTACATGCGGAGCAAATCTCCTGCGAAGAGAGCTGCTTCCTCGCCACCAGCACCCGCTTTAATTTCCATAATAGTATCGGATGCATCATCAGGGTCGCGAGGAATCAATGCTACGCGAAGCTTTTCCTCAGCTTCTGGAAGTTCTTCTTGAAGACGGTTTGCTTCCTGAGCAAATTCAGGATCTTCATCAGCGAGTTCCTGTGCTGCTTCAAGATTATCCATAATGTCAAGATACTGCTGGTACACAGATACAATCTGTCCCAGCTCGGCATGACGACGACCGAGTTTACGAATCTTATCAGGATCAGATGCGACATCAGGCTGGCTCATCTGAGTCTCGATGTCATTGTATTCCTCAAGAGCAAGCTGAGCCGCTGGGAATTGATTAGCAGATGCCACTGGCGTGCACCTTCCTATAATTGTCGGATAAAGTTTATTCTGTTACAAATTTGTGGAGTTCTCTGCGCTGTTTTTCTACTGAAGTATCATCATTGCCAAACGCGCGCTAATCCATGTGTTGTATATAAAAAACGCCATACAGCACAAGACGTATCACTCTTGTCAGAGCAATGCATCGTGCTGAATGGCGTTTGAGAAGAGCTAATTCTTCTTGCCGTAACGAGCTTCGAAGCGAGCCACACGACCACCAGTATCGAGAATCTTCTGCTTACCAGTGTAGAAAGGATGGCAGTTCGAGCAAACGTCAGCATTAATGCGACCGCTCTTTACGGTAGAACGAGTAACGAAGGTGTTGCCGCAAGAGCAAACAACTTCAGTTGTTACATATTCAGGATGAATACCCTGCTTCATAATTATCTCCTAGGGAATTAGGGAACCCGGGTCGCAAAACCTTGTGCTTTACGTGAACCGGAGAACCGAGATTATTATATGCAAAATAGCAGACGAGTGACATGACCGCAAGTATTCTTCCAGCGAAAAATACAACGGATACATTCCTCTTCTCTCTTATTTTATATTAACCCTACAATACCTCTTGGCTTATCCCCCCCCCATTGCTCTATCCTGAACAAGATACATTTTTAAGAAATGAACCAAGAAAGGGAAAATCCCATGATTCGCCTTAATCGCGCTGCATTAAAGGCAGAAGCTAAAGCTTCCCTCCAGCCAAAATGGGGAAAAGCTGTTGGCATCACTGCAATCTACCTCATTGTCAGCTATATCTTCGCAGCTCCAGCTGCATCTTCTTTCACACGCGGTATGCGCGATGCAAGCAGTCGTTCCTTGTATAGCTCAGCGTATAGCGATGGAGTCTATTCCTACTCATACGCAAATGCTCCAGCGACTTCCAGCAACCCTTCTCAGTACCTTGCCATTTTCGTCACTCTCTTCGCTATGATTTTTGCTGTCATCATGCTCCATATGTTTGATGGCACCGACAAGAGCTTCGGCAAGGAACTTATCTCTCCTTTCACCGATGGCAAGGCAGGAGCAACTCTTATCAATTGGCTTCTCGCCTATATCTTTACAGCTTTATGGTTACTCCTTTTGGTTATTCCAGGTATCGTAAAGAGCTATGCGTACTCCATGAGTTACTACATTACTGACGACTGGGCTCGCCAAGGATACAAGGTCAAGAGCACTGAAGCTATCAACGCTTCTAAGGAAATGATGAAGGGACGCAAGGGCGAACTTTTCCTCCTTGATCTTTCATTCATCGGCTGGTACTTCATCGTTCTGATTACCTTCGGTCTCGCTGGGCTATATGTACGTCCATATCACCAAGCAACTCGTGCAGCTTACTACCGTAACCTTGCAGCCTTGCAAGCACAGCAGGGTCAGTACGGCCAGCCAGCTCAGCAGTACTCACAGCAGAATCTCCAGGCAGCATATGGTCAACCGGTTGCGCAGCAACCTGTTCAGCCAGCACAGCCAACTGATCCTGCACAAAATCCTTCAGCACAGGACCCATCTGCAAAAACTAATTCTTGCAATTTGTCTTTGCGCAGCAGGTCATTCCTGCTCATAGATTATGTCGTATAACGCATAACTGATGACTAAGCTCCAAGAAGCGAGTTTCGACTCCTCTTGGAGCTTTTCTTATGCGTTCTCGCTTGTACGACACCTCTCTACGTGTGAATGCCACATGCAAGAGGTCTTATAAAAAATAATTGAGCTTCCGCACAGAGCGCAAAGAATCTGCACGTCCCAGACAACCTCATTGATTCATGAAACGTACACAAAACATATCGCAAAATATATAAAGAAAACGAAGAAAAAATAACTGGGAGTAGGGCCACAGGGACTTGAACCCTGGACATAACGATTATGAGTCGCTTGCTCTAACCGACTGAGCTATGGCCCCATCCTCGTAACTTGACCCACGAGGCAGAGGGACACAGCCATACTCGTGAAGTTACGTGTTTTAGTGTAGCAAAAATATAAGAAAATGGCGGTAGCGTTTTGCTACCGCCATTGAGTTTTCTTTCACGTCAAAATCAGCTCAACATGCTCTTCTCAGCAACGATCTTCTCAGCGCACCAGGAAAGCGCAAGCATTGACGTGTGGAATTACTCGGAGCTATTTAGCGAGAACGTTCCAACTCGTAGTACGATGGTAGACCCATGTAATTGAACTTCACAGTCTTCATCTTCTGATTTGCACCTGCGCTGACATTGTCATACCACAGTGGAATTACCGGCAAATCTTTGAGCAAGAGCTCTTCAGACTCCTGGTAGGTCTTAATTGCATCGTCCAAGTTGGTCTGTGCTGCTGCTTCAGACATGTAATTGTCGAACTCAGTAGACTTGTAGTCACCGTTGTTCAAACCCTTGCCATCTGCAGATGCAGAGTCATATGCCTGGAAGAGATAGCCTTCTGGATGCGGGTAATCCGACTGCAAGCCCGAGCGGAATGCGCCATTAATCTGTCGCTTGTTCACAGCAGTGGAGAACTCGCTGTTCGTCGCGTACTCGTTTCCACTTGCTTCAATTCCCAATGCATTCGAAATCGAATTTGCTACAGCATCCACCCATGCCTTGTATGGACCATCAGCGTTATATGCGATAGTGAAGGAACCCGCCCATGGGGAAATAGCATCTGCCTGTGCCCACAATTCCTTTGCCTTTGCAGCATCATACTTGAGGACTCCATTACCGGAAAGATTCTTTGAGTAGCCTGCGATAACTGGTGCGAGGAAATCAGTAGCAGGAGTTGCCGCACCACTCAAAATCTTGTTAATGACGCCTTCACGGTCAATTGCGTAGGAAATAGCTTGACGACGCAAATTTCCTTCTTCACCGGAGAAGTGTGCCAAATTTTGTGGAATAGTGATGGACTTAAACGCAGAAGAGCTGTCAGAAAATGCCTGAATACTCGTATCGTTCTTATATGTAGGGAGAGCAGATGTAGGGATGGAGTCAAGGACGTCCAGATTTCCGCTCTGCAGGTCAGAGTATGCAGTATCTAAGGAATCATATACAACATAGTCAATTCCCGCATTCTTTGGAGTACGCACACCCGAGTACTGGGTATTCTTCTTGAGCTTGATGTCCTTGTTAACATTCCACTCTTGCAAAACATATGGTCCGTTAGACACGGTTGGATTCTTACCAAATGCGTGAATGTCATCATATGCAACGGATGGAATTGGAAGGAACGCTACGTCTCCGACTTTATAGGAGAAGGAAGAATCTGGTGCATTCAAAGTTACTTCCAACGTCTGATCGTCAACGACGTTCAAACCGGAAAGCTGAGCATTGGAATCCACACCTTCTACCTGCAAATCTTCGTATCCCTTAATGGTCGAGAAAATAGAAGCGCCCACCTGTGCATTCGTCACGTTTGCAGCATAAGACCATGCTCGAGCGTATGTGTGAGCGGTAATTGCCTCACCATTGGAGAACTTCAAATTTGGCTTGAGCTTAATCGTGTAGACAGAAGCATCTGAATTGGGAGTAATAGATTCGGCTTCGTCCATGACTAATTCACCCTTATTAGTGAAAGTCACCAAACCGTCAAAAAGTTGCGTAGCAATTTTCCAGCTCGCAGTGTCAGAAACGTTACCAGGGAGAAGTTCACCTGTAGGCTCAACGCTATTTACGGTAATTACTGCGTTGCTATCTACGTCTGACTGTGATTGAGAGGAAGTAGAGCCGCATGCTGCAAGCGCAATTGCCAGAACGCCCGCAATGCCTGCTGCGGCTACTTTCTTGATTGTGCTGAAAGTCGATTGTGCAGTCATAAATTTCTTTCTCTTTCGACAAAAATCTCATGTGCTACTAAGTCTAATAAATTCACCCCGCGTTACATTCCCAATTTCGCGCAAAATTGCCCACGGCATAATAGTCAATACTTATAACCCGTATAAGGTACGGCATATATACGTGATACACATGTGCGACTGACGTCTCACACACGCGAATACTGTCGTTAATACTGTCGTTCTTATATGCGAAAATTATATGGATTATGCGCGTTGTGAGAATGCAATTTTCTTCTCTGTAACGTCCTTATCTGTGAGGTTTTCTTCCTGAGGTTTATAGACAGATAATTGCTTTTGCGAGTGCGCACGTACGAGTGAATTCGATTGAACGAATTGAATGCATTGAACGACGACTACGAATAGGACAACATGGCTGAGTTTATTTATCAGATGATTAACGCGCGTAAGGCTTTTGGCGAGCGCGTCATTCTCGATAACGTTACTTTGAGCTTCTTGCCTGGCGCAAAAATTGGCGTTGTAGGCCCTAACGGTATGGGTAAGTCCACGCTGTTGAAGATTATGGCTGGAACGACCGAGCTGTCTAACGGTGAAGCAGGATTGACTCCTGGATACACTGTTGGAATTTTGCAGCAGGAACCACCTCTGGATGAGGATAAGACCGTTATTGAAAACGTGCGCTTGGCATACGGTGATTTGTATGCAAAAATTAAGCGTTTCAATGAGATCGGCCTTGAAATGGCTGAGCCAGATGCTGATTTTGATGCATTGATGGCAGAAATGGGCGCTTTGCAGGAAGAGATTGACGCAAAGAACGCATGGGATTTGGATAATCAGATTGAGCAGGCAATGGATGCATTGCAGTGTCCTGATCCAGACTCCCCTGTGTCTGTGCTTTCCGGTGGTGAGCGTCGTCGAGTAGCATTGTGCAAGCTTTTGCTGGAAGCACCAGATTTGCTCCTCCTCGATGAGCCTACAAACCATTTGGATGCAGAATCTATTTTGTGGCTTGAGCAATTCTTGCATAACTACCCTGGCGCTGTTCTCGCTGTTACCCACGATCGTTACTTCTTGGATAACGTCGCAGAATGGATTTGCGAAGTGGACCGCGGTCAGCTCTTCCCTTACAAGGGCAACTACACCACATATTTGGAAACTAAGGCAAAGCGTCTTGAAGTTCAGGGCCAAAAGGATGCAAAGCTTGCTAAGCGTTTGAAGAGCGAGCTTGAGTGGGTTCGCACCTCTCCTAAGGGACGTCAGGCTAAGAACAAGGCTCGTTTGGAACGCTACGACCAGATGGAGCAGGAAGCACGTAATTCTAAGAAGCTCGACTTCTCTGAAATTCAGATTCCACCAGGGCCACGTTTGGGCTCGACCGTTTTGGAAGCAAACCACATTCACAAGGCTTTCGGCGATCGCGTTCTTATCGACGATTTGAGCTTCACCCTGCCACGTAACGGTATCGTCGGCGTTATCGGACCTAACGGCGTAGGTAAGTCAACTCTCTTCAAGACTATCGTTGGTTTGGAAGATCTGTCAGGCGGCGAGCTCAAGATTGGTGAAACCGTCTCTATCTCTTATGTCGATCAGAACCGTGCTGGTTTGGATCCAAATAAGAATTTGTGGGAAGCTGTGTCCGATGGACTTGACTTCATTGAAGTGGGTGGCGTTGAAGTTCCAACTCGCGCATACGTGGCAAGCTTCGGCTTCAAGGGGTCTGATCAGCAAAAGCTTACGGGCGTACTCTCCGGTGGTGAGCGCAATCGTTTGAACTTGGCACTGACCTTGAAGCAGGGCGGAAACTTGCTGCTTCTTGATGAACCTACAAACGATTTGGATGTGGAAACTCTTGAGAGTCTTGAGAATGCTTTGGAAGCATTCCCAGGATGCGCTGTGGTCGTATCCCACGATCGTTGGTTCTTGGATCGCGTGGCAACACATATCCTCGCTTGGGAAGGTGATGACGAGAATCCAGCACGTTGGTTCTGGTTCGAAGGTAACTTCCAAGCATATCAGGAAAACAAGATTGAGCGTCTGGGTGAAGAAGCTTCTAAGCCTCATCGCATCCATCGCAAGCTGACTCGCGCATAGGTTGCTTGTCAGATTTGAAATATAAACGCCATTCTGGGGTGTGGGGATAATTCTTCACACCCCAGAATTGTTTTCAGGAATCGCCGCGCACATAACATTCTCAGGTTTCTCCCAGCTTTCTTACGGGGTGTCATTCAGGTTCGTGGGGTTATATATACATCAACGCAAGAAAGAACCGCACAGGAACTTGAAGCTACATGCTGAACAGATGCTGAGCAGGCGCTCTCCCAAGAAAACTTAATCTCTTCTTCTCTCTTTCTCTCTCTATCCCACTTCCTCTACCATGAGGCGGTGGGATTTTTTCTTTTTTCATTCAGTATGGAATTCAACATGTAGAATGTAACTCTGTCATCTCGAGCTCACGTATATGCCCATATATAATATGGGATGCAAGTATGTGAGGGGATATCTGATGAATAAGCAATTGAAGTATTTTCTGATAAGCTTGGTAGCAATTTTAGGAACTTTGCTCCTTATCCCCATTCTAATTTCTTACTGCTTTCTGGTATGGATCACAACCTCAACCATATCCATTAACTAAAGCACAACAAACCTATATCGTTATGGGAATTGCACGTACGTACAATGTCTCATCCGTTCAATTTTTATCGAGTACTAGCACCCCTACTAGAGGAGGCGTCCAAGTCGCCGTCCAGCTCAACAATGACCCTGATTATCAAACTGGTTTCAGCTATCTTAATCTGGAAGATCTTGATAATTCAAGTTTCGCGATGGGGCTTAGCCCTCTTGAAACATTTGAAGGATTAAAACGCGAAAGACCAATAAAAGCAGGCGAACCCGTTGACATATCGCATATAAAAATTACGTATCTCAAACAGTAGCTACGCCTGACCTGCAGATACCAAATTTTTTCCTAGTGCAAAATCTATAAGAGAGATGAGAACTATGACGAGGACTATACCATTAAAATATCTTAAACGCATCCTTATCAGCGTATGCGCTGTAATTCTTACCTTATTCCTTTACTTCGTTGGAGGCGTTATATACGAAATGAACCAGCCAACAACCGAGCCTTACCACATCACGAAAAACCAGCAAAACAACATAGCAATGGGAATAGCCCGCTATTACGATATCAAATCCATCACATTCCTCACCTCAGAACGCAACCGTATAGCAGGTAGTATCCACGTCATCGTAGAAATCAACAACGACCCAAACTTGGAAAATGATATCCCATATCTCGAGCTTGACCGTCTTGATAATCCAAATCTTCAGAACACTCTTGTCCCTCTCAATGAATATGCATATCTCGAACGTACTCCCACTATTCCAGCAGATTCACCTGTTGACTTATCTCACGTCAAAGTCACGTATTTGAAGCAGGAATAGAGAAATGCCGTTTACAGCTAATGATAATAGGTATCTCGCTGATGGCGTTATGGCCTCGACCCAACAGCAGAGACAACCCTACAAAGAACATTTTCACCCAGTAACTGGCATGGAATACGCGTGCATCCCACGACATCCCGAGCTAGGCTCATACAAGGTTCTAGACTCAGTCAACGATTCCAACACTGGTCTATAGGCCATGGCAGTAGCCCCTGTTGATAAAAAACGGTCAACCCGACACTACACAAATCACTATTGCCTACGCAGGAACCCACGATGCTGGCGACTATCGAACAGATGCGGCTAGCGTTGGTTTTGGTATTCCAACCGCTCAAATGCGCCAAGCAGACGATTTCGCCAAGCATATTATTAACACATATAAACCAGCAGACTTATCTTTCACAGGCCACTCTCTTGGCGGATACACAGCTATGAGTATGGCAGGAAAATACAAAGCTTCCGCCACCACATTCAATGCACCAAGCGCACTCAATAATCTTTCCAGCGAAGCCAAAGCATATATCGCCCGTAACCCTGATAAATTCAACAACTACATCGTTTCAAATGATCTTGTAGGAAACTTTGGCTTAGATAATAATCACGACTTAGGCACAACTGTTCACACAGGTAAGATTCCTAAAAAGTATAAGTTCTATTCTCTCCCTGAGCTGTACAAAACCTTTCAGACAATTTCATGAGTTGGCTGCACGAGTCAACCCACGGTCTTGATAAATTCAATGTGGATAAGAATGGCAACATCCTCACTCAAGATGGAAAGATAGCAACGAAGAGCGATGACGTGAAAGACAACGTTATCCGCGATATACAGAGCACTCTTTTGGGCATGAATCGAAGTCAGATGACGTCGGTCTTTAAATTCCAATCGTGCGAAGCTGAAATTATTACTGCAGGAATGCAAGAACTTGCAGTATTCGCTTCTCAAGAATTTGAAGATCATGCACGGGATGCGTATACGCATACAAAGAATCTTTATGACAACGCGATATACAGTCCGATGAACACTATTGCCTGCTTAAGTGCTTCAGAAATTCGAGAAACACTTGCCGAAGCGGGAATTACTCAAACATCGTATATCGATACCGTTGAGAAACATTTCAAACATGCAATGCAGACAGCACGTAGTATATCGCAAGATTTCAATACTCTACATCAAAAGATGATTGATGCAAGTCAACGTATCACCCAAGAAGATCTTATTCTCGCAGGTATAATTCCTGAAGAAAATGCTCAGCTTCCTCACACACAGCCGTCATCCGTACGTTTTAATACGACTCTTACTCCTAACATACCGCAGGAATTCCGCGCGCAAACTGAGAAGAAGTAACATTCGCGAGCTACCCCACATAGGATCAGAAGCATCAATTATTAAGGAAATTATGATTAATACCATACGTTTATCTGCCGCAATCGAAATGACTCTTACAGGTGGCGACGCTGAAGCTGTCGAGAAAGAATTAGCACGACAAATCCTTATCAATGTCATCGCTCCTACATTACGAGATAAGAGAGATACTAAGATTAAGAGTTGCGAAAATCACATGTCGCAAGGCGCACAGGATGCGCAGACCCGTACAAGCACAATTGTCACAGCTTTAGACGATGCCCTCCAAGGAGAATTCAAACAGGCAGTCCACGAAGCCATCGAAACGAATTCCGCTCGTTATGCACCATTTACAAAGTAGACGGATTCGCGTCTCACATAGTCGTCTTTTCATTCTGCCGATTCCCACGCTCCTATAAAATGGAGCACATGACTACCCATAACTCCTCACACTCTCAGCACAATCAGAACACTCCTATCGACCGCATTGTTGACGTTCTTTCCCTTCGCGAGCCTCATGCTGAACTAGGCAGCAAGCATACGCTCGTTGAAGGCGACTCGATGTATTTCCCTACTGGACGCGTCTACGGTGGTCAAGTCATTGCTCAGTCAGTTATCGCGGCAAGTAAAACTGTTCAAGGACGCCTCCCTCATTCTCTTCATGGGTATTTCATCAGTGCAGGCGATATCCAGCAGGATGTCCTTTTCGATGTCGAAAATTTACGCGATGGCCGCTCTTTCTCCAGCCGCCGAGTCAATGTAACTCAAGAAGAAGGCGCGATTTTGACGGCAATTGCGAGTTTCCAAACTCCTGGGCAAGATGGAATTGATTTTGCAGATCCGATGCCTAAGGATGTACCAGATCCTTCTACTCTTCACAGCGCTAAAGAGCTGATGACCCCGTATGCTGGGCATTCTCCTTTTGCGCATTACTACGCGCATCAGTCCCCTTTCGATATCCGTCACGTCACGAAAACCGTTATGCTTGGTTCTTCACGCCGCGATGATAACGCAGCACACAATGATTCTGGCGCACAAATGGTGTGGATGAAAGTGGATGGACATATCGATGTCGATCAAACGATGCATCGTGCTCTTTTAGCTCTCGGCTGTGATCAGATAATGATGGAGCCAATTATTCGTCGTGCAGGTTTGAATTTTACAACTCCGGGTATGAGCTATGCCAGCTTGGACCATTCCATGTGGTGGTATCGCAATATCGATATGAACCAGTGGCATTTGTATGTTCAAGATACGCCAACTGCTGCTCATGGTCGCGGGCTTAGCCAAGCAAAAGTTTACGATTCTCACGGAAATCTCGTTGCTGCGATGGCTCAAGAGGCCATGATTCGCGTTCCGCAATTCTAAAATTTCCTGAACGAAAATTCTGTAGTTCCTCCACTCTTTTGAGCGAAGCTCTCTCAATGTGAACGTTCCCAAAAAGAAAATTGTGCGTTATACTGGACACTAACCAACCGTTTCCAGTTCGATGACGAGCACGTGGAGGACACATGACAGTTTTTATCGATCCCGCACAGCGCATTGGCGTTATTAATCCCGCATTACACGGACAGTTTACAGAGTTCCTCGGCACATGTATCCATGAGGGCATCTGGGTTGGCCCGGATTCGGATATCCCTAATACTCGCGGTTATCGAAATGATGTACTCGATGCTCTTAAGCAGCTCAAGCCTCCCGTTCTACGCTGGCCGGGCGGATGCTATGCAGATATGTATCATTGGCGTGACGGCATCGGTCCACGAGATCAGCGTCCCGTCACGTTTAATGAAAATTTTGGGACTTTTGCACGCGAAGATAACCAGTTTGGCACAGACGAATTTTTGCAATTATGCGAAATGATTGGCGCTGAACCATGGATTAATATCAACATGCTGTCAGGAACCATCCAAGAAATGAAGGATTGGATGGAATACTGTAATCGTGCTGAAGATACGACTCTTTCTCGCCTGCGCGCTGCCAACGGTCACCCAGAGCCATACAACGTCAAGTATTGGGGACTGGGAAATGAAGTGTGGGCTGGTGGCGGCACGATGACACCGCAGACGTATATGGATGAATATCGCAAATTTGCAAGCGCGATGCCAAAATTCACCTCATCTATATTCGAGACCAGCCCTATGTATGCGATTGCTTCAGGACCGGATACTAATAAACCTCGCGAGAGTGTGACATGGACGCAGGATTTCTTTGCAGAATTGTCCTCGTATCGCCAGCCTCCGATTCAGGGGTACGATATGCATTTCTATAATTGGAATATCACTGATCCGAGCGATACTCCAACGGAATTTACCCGCGAAGGCTGGAATCGGGTCATTAATGGATGTCTTGAGTTAGAAGATATTATTCATACGCAATCGGAACTCGTTCGTGATGGTCTGCGTAGAATTCATGAACCTGAAGTGGCCATGGATACAAAATTGGAGCATGTCGATCTCATTATCGGCGAATGGGGAAATTGGCATTACAGCGCCTTCACCGCACAGCCTGCCCTCAAACAGCAAGCGACTATGCGCGATGCGATTACTACTGCATTAACTCTCGATCTTTTGCAGCGAAATTGTGACAAGGTATCGATGGCATGTAATGCTCAAACGGTGAATGTTCTCAACTCACTTATTCTTACCGATGGCGAGCAGATGGTAATCACGCCACACTACGACGTCTTCATGATGTATCAGCCTCACCGTGGAGCTACAGCGCTGAACGTTCCACGTCAAGACCCAGAGTCAGGAGCATACGTATTTGCTTCTGAGCACGACGGCGTCATTACGGTCAATATTACCAACGCATCTATGGATGCTCAGAAGGACGTAACGGTTCAATTCGCCGATGCTGTGGAGATCCTTGGCATCAAGCGATTGGAAGCGCAAGATCCTCACACCTGCAATACGCCTGATAATCCTGATGCTATCCGCGCATATCAAGTCAACGAAGTTCATGATGATGGAACTGAGCTGAACTATACCTCTCCGGCAGCATCGGTTAGTGTGATTACAGCACGAATTATTTCGTAGGAAAGTACTCGATACACATATGAGGGGTGGCCAATGTACGGTTCACCCCTCATATGTTTACTGCTTACTCATGGCTTTGCTCGCCCTTTACTTGTTTCTTAGCTCTCGAGCTTTCTCAAGTACATTCGCGACATGCAAGACTGTTCCTGTCGATTCTGCAGGAATGTATGCAGGATCATCTTCGTCGATTCCTTCCTGTGGAATCATATACGTTTCGACCAATGTTTCACGTGCAACCTCATCGCTTTTACCTGCGACGGATCGAATCCATGTGATGAAACTCTCGTCCGTTGGGAAGACAAGCATATTCGAATCGTTGACTAGCCCAGCGATATCTCCAAAAGTTGGGTAATCGAAATTAGTTTCTGCGGCAGATTGCATATTCTTCGCAGCCTCGCGAGATTTTTCATCACCATGAGAAGCCATGTAATTCCACACAGCATCAAGCGATCGAAAAGCCACAAACGGGTCTTTGCGAGGATTCGAGCGGGAGAATACGTTACATACAAACCACGCATCTGGGCGCGCAGACACATCCTTGAAAGGCTGGTTCTTCTTCCAGTTGTGGCTCTTACGTACTTCAGTAATAGGATCGGACAGTCCCGAGATTGTGGCCTGTTGTGCAAAAGATGAAATTTTTTGTAGTAATGCTCGCGCATCCTTAAATCTGCGTGCATTACCTGAGCCATCCGCTGCTACACGTGCGGCACGCTGAGCAAGATTTTTAAGACTTACTGTCGGCGATGGTTCGCTTTTGCTGTTCTCCACAGTCTGAGTAGCAGCCTTCTCGGAAGTGTTTGATTCATCATAATCCGCGAACACTGCATCTGCAGCATTATCGGCAGCATTCTCACCATGCGCATTCATCTCGACGATTGAAAGCACATCAACGAAAAGATTACGACGGTTGAGCACATAGCGATCTGTCCCCAAAGGATACTGCTCGTCAGGTGTATACACATGCGCGAGCTGCCAAACTGCCGCCCGCTTCCCTGCAGGCGTTACCGAAAGCCACAGCTCGATATTTTTAGAGCCGTCTTGAGGCGCTCGAAGCTGGAAATGTGACATATGTCGTCCTTCGTGTCTTACAAATGTTCTAACCAGTGGTTTGTTTTTGTTCTACCAGTGTTCTGGTGTGCTAGCGTTCTTTTCTAGTACTTCCCCGTGTCATCGAGCGCCTACGTAGTAGCAGTAACGCTTGTACGATTCCATTGTCGATGAATTACTCACACCGCGAGTGTCTCCTCTTGGAGCTCACACTAAGCTTCATCTCGCAGAATCAGCGGCACAGAAGACGCTACACTATTTGTCTTTTTCTCCATCCGGTGGCATGAGACACCAGAATTCACTGACAATTCCTAATCCCAAGTCTACAAGACAAGCGGCCGTTGCAATTGCTGTTTGCCAAGCAACTGTCGAGAAATACGCGATATCCGTGTGCTGAACAGCGATGATGAAATGCGCACCGTACCATCCTGCGAGCGCGGCTGCTGCCAAAGCAAGAGCCTGAGCGCAAATAACGGTATTGACGCTTCGTTGCGGGGACATTTTGCGGATTTTCCCATCCACAAATCGTCGCACCTGCCATGCAGACCACGCGATAACGAGCCCCACGCCAACGATAGAAGCACTCAAATACCATGGAGCGCTCATCATCGCGCTAGAATTGCGCGAAGACCACGTCGCTGCGATAAGACCAATGAGGAAGAAGATGACAAAGAGCGCAAGATAATGCCACCATGGAGTGCGTCGAGCTTTCATACCAGTCCTCCTAAAATCCAACTCGTGGATTCTACAATTACGTAATCCTTATCTGGCGCATTATCGAGCAAGTGAGAAATCTGACCGCCATGCGCTCCTCCAAGAACTGCATGAGGGTTGATATCCAACCAAGGCCGGAGCACAAAAGCACGCTGCCATGCGCGCGGATGCGGTAAGGTCAGCTCTGGATTGTTGCTTTCAACACCGTCAAAATCAATAATATCAATATCCAGCGGTCGTGAGTCCCAGTGAACTTCACGAGTTCGTCCATGCGCTGCTTCAATCATGTGAATAGAATACAACAATTCTTCTGCACTCAGGGTGGTGTTTAATTCCACGACTGCATTCTTAAAGTCTGGTGTATCATCCACGCTGGCAACGGACCATGGCTTGGTCGTATACAGTGCAGAAATTCCCGTGATTTGATTTCCTGGAATGGCATCGAGACTAACAATTGCCGTGCGTAACGTGTTTTCCACATCACCGATATTCCCGCCCAAGGCGAGGACAGCCGTATGCACAGGAGGATTTTCTGCATCGTCGTTCACCTGCGGAACATTGTTCTGCGTACCGTGTTCGACGCTACGCTCAACTCCGTGCTCAATTCCCTGCTCAGTACTGTGCTGCGATAATTGCGCTGCGTACAGCGAGGCTGCTGTCGGCTGTACTTCCTCGTTATCGTTATAATCGCGCTGAGTGCGTTCAATTGTCACGCTCACGTCACCAAACTCTTGGTCAATTGGCGCATGAGGCTTATGCACTGTCACAATTGTTTTCTTCACTCGCCAAGACAGTAAAATACTATCGGCGATGCGCTGTGCCAAATGTTCGATGAGATCACTGTGCTCGCCTTGGATGACGGATACAATGCGGTCAGCAATTTGCGCATAACTGACCGTATCCGCCAAATCATCGCTTCGTGATGCTTCCCATAAATCGAGATAGAGAACAGCATCGACGACGAATTTTTGCGGCTCGGAATGCTCAAAATCAAGAACGCCATGCGTACCCATCGCGCTCACACCAGTGAGAGTAATGTAGTCCATTAAATTTCACTTTCTAAGCGGTCTAAGAGAAGGGACTGTACACGTTTACTTTGCTGGACAGCTTCGAGAGCAATACGTGTCAAAGGAACGTTATGCACACGCACTGCCCACGCTCCGCGCTCTGCAGCGAGAACGCTCACAGCAGCTGTCATACTGTCACGATTGTCCTCGGTATCATCCTGCCCCGCGTTATGAACCATAGCAGCAACGAATCGTTTGCGAGACGCACCAATTAAGACGGGATATCCCATACGTGCAAAGTATTCTGTTTCGACGATAAGTGGCATATTATGCTCAATTGTCGGTTTCGAAAATCCCAAACCCGGATCAATGATGATACGTTCTGGCGAAACTCCTGCCACACGAATGGCGCAAACTTGCGCTTCCAGCTCCTCATACGTGTCATTGACTACGCCATGATCATACTGTGTCGTATCGCGTTCAGAATCTGATCCAAGCCAAGTACGCCAATGCTGAACGATATACAAGCAGTCGTTGTACTGAGCGATGACATGCTTCATCTGATCATCGAGCAAGCCACCAGACACATCGTTAATAATATGAGCTCCCGCTTCTAGCGCTGCTTGAGCAACGGATGCGCGCGTAGTATCCACACTTAATGCCGTATCGGGGAATTCTTGAGCAAGTGCTTGTACGGCAGAAACGACGCGTTCTTTTTCAACGTCTTCAGGAACGCGGATAGCTCCCGGGCGAGTGGACTCTGCACCGATATCGATAATATCCGCGCCATCGCGAATCATATCAGCGGCATGAGCAAATGCTGACTGAGGGTCGAGATAACGTCCCCCATCAGAAAAAGAATCTTCGGTTATATTGAGCACGCCCATAATGAGAGTGCGCTCACTATGCAGTAACTCATCAATGATGTCCTGACGAGTCATAATCTCTCCTTGGTGTGAGTACGGTCAGACATACAGTCAGTCATACGGCCAGTTATGCAGTCGACAGTAAGCGGCAGATAATTACTACTGTTTGGACGTACAGTAGGACTCCACACCCCGTATGTGTGCTGTGTGCACTGTCCGCACTATGCACTTTCTTGTTTTTCTTCCCTCAACGACATAATGCCATGCATGCGGCTTCTGTCATCCGCACACATGGCATTACTGTATGACCTTATACTCGTGGTTGCAATATAAGCTGCATTGCCTCCGCACGGGTAGCGCTTTCACGCATTACTCCGCGAACAGCTGAGGTCAAAGTTCGCGCTTGTGACTTTTTCACTCCTCGCATCGTCATGCACAAATGTTCGCAATCAGTCACAACGATAACGCCCTTCGCATGAAGCTCCGTCGTCAGAGCATCAGCGATTTGCTGAGTAAGACGCTCCTGAACTTGAGGCCTTCTCGAGTATGCATCGACAAGTCGAGCCAGCTTGGATAGACCCGTGACTTGGTGATTGCTTGGAATATACCCGATATGTGCATACCCATGGAAAGGAAGAAGATGATGCTCGCAGACCGAATACAGCTCGATATCGCGGACCAGTACCATTTCTTCCGTATCCACAGTAAAGCGTTTTGTGAGAGCTTCTCGTGGATCTTCGCTCAGACCTGAAAAAAGCTCTTTGCCCGCTCGTGCAATCCTATCGGGCGTTTCCACGAGACCTTCGCGGTCAGGATCTTCTCCAATAGATTCGAGGAAGAGGCGTACTGCTTGACGTACGCCTTCCTCGTTGTAGACACCTGTGCTCATGAGCTTTACTCAGCTCCCGAGTTGAGGTTATCGTCGGAAGCCTGTGCACTGGCATCAGACTGCTCAGAAGGATTGTTCACTTCAATTGTTTCGTCGGTGTTCAATCCATCTTCTGGATCTTCCGCAGCGACAATTTCTTGTCCTTCACCAGCGCCAGCTTCTCGATTTCCTGATGTCGCATCCACCGCTACAGAGCTTCGCAAATCCTTTGGAATCTCTACCGGTGGAATGTTTGACACGACGCGATTTGGAGCTGACAACCACTGCTGACGTTCTGGAGCCTTCTTCAAAGGAGCGAAAATTTCTGCCAATTCCTTGGCATCCAAAGTTTCCTTCTCCAAAAGCTGACGAACGAGCTCATCGAGAACGTCGCGATTATTCATAATAATCTCGTATGCTTCTTCGTGAGCCGTTTCGACGAGCTTGAGAACTTCGTCATCAATAATGTCTGCAGTACGGTCAGAATACCTGCGTGGCTGCAAGCTATCGAAACCGCCATCGTTGGATTCGTCATCCCACTTGACTGCTCCAAGTCGATCAGAGAAGCCAAACTCGACAACCATACGACGAGCAATGTTGGTTGCCTTTTCGATATCGTTAGATGCACCAGTTGTCGGGTCATGGAAGACAACCTCTTCTGCCACACGACCACCCATGGCGTATGCAAGCTGATCGAGCAATTGGTTACGAGACTGGCTGAATCGATCTTCGGTAGGCATGACAGCGGTATAACCGAGCGCACGTCCACGTGGAAGAATTGTCACCTTAGTTACAGGATCGGTGTAGTGCAAAGCAGCAGCCACCATAGCGTGACCACCCTCGTGGTATGCAGTGTTACGCAATTCTTCCAACGCCATGCCGTTGCTACGACGACGAGGACCACTCATCACACGATCAACTGCTTCATCGATAGCACGCGCATCAATCAAATCTGCATCTTCACGAGCAGTGAGCAACGCAGCTTCGTTCAAGACGTTTGCCAAATCAGCACCAGTAAATCCTGGTGTGAGCACTGCTACACGATGCAAATCAACGTCAGGAGCAAATGGCTTACCCTTAGCATGAACCTTCAGGATATCCTCGCGTCCCTTCAAATCAGGAGCTTCCACAGCTACCTGGCGATCGAAACGTCCTGGACGAGTCAATGCGGAATCAAGGACATCTGGACGGTTCGTTGCAGCGATAATGATGATATTGGTATCAGTATCGAAACCGTCCATCTCGACCAGCAATGCGTTCAGCGTCTGCTCGCCTGCACCGCTACCATTAGCCGCGGCAGAAGAACGACGACGACCCATTGCATCAATTTCATCGATAAAGATAATTGCTGGAGCGTTCTTCTTTGCTTCTTCGAAAAGTTCGCGCACACGAGATGCACCCAAACCGACGAAGACTTCTTCAAAGTCAGAACCAGCCATGGAATAGAATGGCACTCCTGCTTCACCTGCAATAGCGCGAGCAATCAATGTCTTACCCGTTCCCGGAGGACCGTACAGCAAAAGACCATGAGGAATGCGCGCACCCAATCGACGGTACTTCGTAGGATCCTTCAAGAAGTCCTTAATTTCCTCAACTTCCGTTACAGCTGCTTCTTCACCAGCAACATCTGCAAACTTAGTCTTTGGAATATCAGCTTCTTGGAGACGCTTGTTTCGGTTTCCACCAGGAAGTCCCAGCATTCCGCCCGAACCATCGCCCAAGCGGGACATAACCCACCACATCATGCCGAAGAGCAGCACAATTGGGAGCAAGGACGACAGGATACCCATCCATGGGTTGCTGAATTGAATATTGACGTTGTAGCCATTCTTCAGCTTCGAACTCTTCAAGAGCTTATTGAGATCCTGTCCCTGCGAGGATGCGAAGTAGAACTGAACCTTCTTACCGTAGTTCTTTTCGCGGTCGCTCTGACTGTTTGGATCTTTCTTCTTAAAGTCGTCCTTCAATGTCAGGCGCACCGACTGATAATTATCGGTAACTTCAGCGTATTCTGCCTTGCCTTCTTGAATTAACGCAAAACCGTCCTTGGTATCAATGTTTTGCGTATCCGAACGATTAACAAAGAAGAAAACGCTCACAAGAAGAGCTGCGAGGACGACAACCCAAATCCATGGGCGACGCCACAATTGCGGAGCACCTGGCTGGCCATCTTGCCCTTGTGGAGGAAGAGGGCCCAGTGGACCATTGCCGCGGGAATTGTTCTTATCCCCCGAGCCGTTGGACGTATCGTTCTCATTCTTATCTCTCGAGTCGCGTGAATCGCGAGGCTCACGAGGCTCCCGAGGAGCAAAAGGATTTAAATCTGCCATAAAATCTGCCTACTTACCTTCGTAAACTTCTGGCTTAAGCACAGCAATTGAGTCAAGGTTGCGATACTTTTCGTTGTAATCCAAGCCGAAGCCGACAACGAATTCATCAGGAATTGTGAAGCCCTTGTACTTCACATCTACTTCTACCTTGCGGCGAGCTGGCTTTTCGAGGAGTGCAAATACTTCTACCGAAGCTGCACCGCGCTTCTTCAATTCATCGACAAGCCATGCGAGAGTATATCCCGAGTCGATAATGTCTTCAACGATAAGTACGTGACGACCCTTGACATCGGTAGACAAGTCTTGACGAACGGTAATAGTTCCGCTCGATTCAGTACCTGCGCCATACGATGACAGGCTCATGAAGTCCATCTCAGAATTAATGCTCAGAGCCTGCGAGAAAATCGCCAAAGTGTTGACCGCACCCTTCAATACAGCGACCAGCAATGGACATGAGTCCGCGTAATCCTTGGAAACAGTAGCGGCTACCTCACGAATCTTTGCATCGATATCATGACGAGATACAAGTTCGTGGTCAATATCTTCACGTACATCAGAAATTTGCATATTCTCTATCTTTCCATAACTGAATGACGTTATACAGCTTATTCGCTCTCAGAGTTGAAGAAAGTTCTATCAACTTTTTCTTTTGAATACTCTCACTGAGTTCAATTACCGCATCAAGAGCAGCTTTCGTCGGCGTGATGCCACAATTTTCGATTGCTCTGACGATGACGCGTCGTTGAAGTGCGCGCGGATGCGCCTGAAGAGCGCGAATTTTAATCTCAAGAATTCCGTTTTTCTCGCGAATTATCTTGTCATATGCGTCACGCGTCGCTGATTCAATAATATCCAAATCTTCACGCGCTTGGCTACTTCCCTGCGCAAAAAGTGTACGGATGTCACGCCCCGTTACCCGATTGAGAAGAGGAATCACATCATGTCGGATACGAGAGCGCAACGGATAATCCTCACCAAGCTCACCCTGAACAGCGTCGCCATTAGTAGGATCATCCCAGTAATCAAGCGATAATTGAGCACATAATTGCGTCGTATCATCGCGACTCAAAGACAGAAACGGTCGCACACAGGGCATGCCACTATACACAGCAACTGGCGCAATTCCAGCTAAATCATCCACACGCAGAGTACGTGTCAATTTTATGAGTATCGTTTCGGCGACATCATCGCTGGTATGCGCGATAAGAATCGCACGTGCATGTACTTCATGTGCCACGGCAACGAGCGCGTCATAGCGAGCGTCTCGTGCATCTGATTCGAGTCCTGCTCGAGTTTTTTCGACGGTAACATCGACGATACGCACTGGGTGAAGCCCGTGCTCTACACATGTCTGAGCAGTTTTATCAGTAACCTCGCGAGAGCATTCTTGCAATTGATGATTGACGATAATTGTTCCGACATCGCACACATCTGCGAGCGCTTGCTGAGCAACTACTGCAAGGGCGAGCGAATCGCGACCACCTGAGCAAGCCACCATGATGAGAGGGCGCTGGTGTGCAGAATTCTGCGAAATGTCTCCGCCGTCATCCGATGCGATATATGCTCGCACGGCATCCTGCACAAGATTTTTGGCGGTCTCCATAAGCTGTGTGGACGTACTCATCGATTAGTCCTCATGTACAATTCCACCTACAATTCCACCAATTTCGATGCAAAACGATCAATTGCCGCTCGGCCCGAGACGACATCGTTTCCGTTGACCACAATTGCAAAAATGAGAGTGCCACCATTAAGGCGTGACGCATTCCCCGCCAAGGATGTGACGTTATCAAGCGTTCCTGTCTTTGCGCGGATAAGTCCACGTGCTTGCTCGCCGAAATCACGGCCGGCAAGAGTTCCGCTGTATTGAGAAATAGGCATACCAGTCGCAGCTGCCCATGTCGGGCTGGAGGTATTCAGGAATGCTGACTGCACCTGGATCAGAGTAGTCGGCGTAACGGCTGAGCCTGGGGCAAGCCCCGACGTGTCTGCCATGGTAAGAGAGCGCGTAGAAATTCCATGTTGCTGAGCAATCTCGATAACTGCTTGAGTAGAACCATCCAAAGAGTTCTCTTTATCAAGACGAAGAGCAAGCAATCGTCCCAATAGTTGTGCCAACGAATTATCAGATCGAGTCAGCATGAGCTGGATAATTTGCCACATCGGAGCTGAGTTCACGGACGCGATATCAGAGGCATCATCGCTGGCTTTCGAATTCGAAAAATCAGAATTCGTCACTGTAATTCCGCGATTTCGCAAATACTGAGCGAAAGTATCAGCCGTATCTGATGCAGGATGTGCGCTGCGCTGAGGAAGCCACTGAGGTTCGGCATCGAGGTTAGAAGGCGCTTGCCCTCCCCATGCTCGCGCTTCATCAATGGCCATCGAGGTTGTTTCAATCTCATTGACATACCCCTCGTTCACTCCCGATGTGGAGCTCAGCTGTGGCGGTAAGACATCATTATTAAATAATGAATTGTCATACTGCAACGATACCCGTGTGATATCGCGTGATTTCAACGCTTTCACCGTACGATCTGCAAGAGTGGCAAGACCTGCACGACCTGTGATGTGCTGCGAATCGTTCTGCCCTTCACCCAGTAAGATATCCCCGCCACCAACGAGGGTAAGTGTGCCTTCTTGGTTCTTATCGTGGCCGTGAGAATCATTCCGTTCTAGACGAACTGATGTCGTCAACGTTTCCATAGGATCAAAAGTCACGCTTGCTGCAAAGGCAGTCAATGTTTTAAGAGTAGAAGCAGGTTCGAAAGAATCATCCGCTTTATGGGAAGCAATTACTTTCCCTGACGTATCTGCGATAGCAATTCCCGCTGTATTTCCTGAGCCCAGAGAGCCAGCAATGTCATCGACGAGTTTTTGTGCCTTATTGGCATCGATGGTCTTATTGTGAGCATCACGAACGGTCGCTTGTGCAAAATTCACAAGCGATGTGTGCGGGTTGAGAGCTGCGATAGTTCGCTCAGCATACACTCTCTTCATCACCGAAAGACCACCCGGAAGTGCTCCTGAAATATCAGCAATGGCATACCCCGCCGTAAGGCACACTACTGCTGCAGCAGTGATACCCACGGTGAGAGCTCGGCGTTTACGCATTCGCCTTATCCTCTGCTACAGCAGGAGCTGTACTATGTACCGTTCCTCCGACTGCTCCAGTTGCCATAATATTTGCGGCGGCTTCACCACCAGAGTGAGCAATTGGCTTCCACTGCGACTTAGTGAAGATAGCCACGAAGGAAATTGGAATGTAGCTTGCCATATAAATCGGGAAGCTCAAACTGTACGCAATGAGTTCTCGAACGGACACATTGAGCTTGTCTCGCTCGACGAATCCTGAGATAGCTGCCAAAAGCATCATGCCGACAATTGCCCACAAAATAGAGCTCAACCATCCGCGAGCATCATGCATAATGGAGTACCACGAAATGAATCCGAGCGCTGCGTAAATAATTCCCAGCACAAATCGCAAAACGGAAATCACCATGAATGGGCATACCATCAAGGTCACATCGACAGCAGAGAAGTCACGTTCCTTGATAGCCCATTGAGCCATAACTTTTCCGTAATAGCGGAATACCTGCAAAAAGCCCTTCGACCAGCGAACGCGCTGATTCCAGCTGGTCTTAAAGTCGACTGGCTGCTCATCGAAGAACATTGCCGAACCGCAGAATCCGATACGATCACCGTGCAAAATGCAGTCCATAGTAAATTCCATATCCTCAGTCAGCAGGTGGAATTTCCAACCATCATTTCGCTCCATGATACGGCGAGAGAACATAAAGCCAGTTCCTCCCACATGGCAGGATGTGCCCAATGCTGCACGTGTGGAGTTCAAGAATCGCGATTCACGGACGAACCACAGCGCCGCACCGGAAGAAATCCAATTCTCCGAAAGATTGACAGAGTTACGATAACTTGTCAGAGCCTCGAAGCCAGCCTGACGAGCCTTGTTCATTTCTGCGATGTAATTCTTATCGAGCAAATTATCAGCATCGAAAATGAAGAATGCATCATACTTTTTTGCATCTCCAGTCGCCATCATAGTTTGCAGAAGATACTGCAAGGCGTATCCCTTACCAATCTGCTCTTTGTTAAAACGCTCGATAACGTGGCATCCCAAATCGCGAGCCACTTGCGCGGTCTTATCCGTGCAATTATCCGCAACAATCCAGATATCAATCAGCTTGCTTGGATAGGTTTGATTTTGAATCGAGCGAATCAGATTTCCGATAACCTTTTCCTCATTTCGCGCGGAAATAAGGACAGCATAATGACGATCCATCGGCACATCAGGATAATTAATTGGCTTAGCAAACATGCCCACGATCATGACCAGCGCCTGGTAAATCATCGTAATGAAACCCATAACGGTGATGATGATATCAAGGAAATAAAGAAGTCCGTTCACGTTACTCAATCACCTCGCTATCTGAATCTGAACTTGAATCTGAATCTGTACTCGTGCGTGACTGATTGTCCGCGTTATCGCCTGTAAGGTGCTTGCGTGGGCGTGCTGGCTTTGCCGGCTGGATAGGTGCTGCAGACGAGACATGCGCAGCGACTTCACCCTCTTCGTGGCGATCCTGATCGTGCTTATCGTGATCAGCATTATCAAGATCAGCACTCTCATGACTGTCAGAGTTGTCATGACTGTCGGTGTCGTTCGAATCGTCAGCATGAGCATGCTGCTGAGCTTGCTGAGCCTTCTGCTCCTCACGCTGCTGAGCTGCTTCGCGCAAATATTCGCGTACACTTTCATTGCTCTGAGGCAATGAACCAGTGCCCTCAACAGTTTCACGGAATCGAATCAAATCTTCAGCAGTGACATGACGGTCATCCCCTGATGTGGAACGCAGTGGCACCATCATCGTTTCAGAAATCTTCTCTCCAGCGGTTTGTACGCTACGAGCTAAGGCAGATTCCTTCTGAGGTTTTGGATCGTCCAAAAGCTCAGAATCAACGAGTTCATATCGCTTGAGATATGTGCTGAGCAACGCTTGAATACTTGCGATAATTGGCAATGCCAAGAAACCACCCAGCGCACCCCAAATCGCAGAAAATGCAAAGACGCCAAGCATAGCAATTGCCGGGTTAAGATCCATCGTGGAGCGCGTAACCATTGGGCTGATCAGATTATTCTCAATCTGCTGATACACAATAATAAAAATCACAATGAAAATAGCTGGCTGAAGTCCGTTGGTTCCCCATGCAAAAATTGCCGGCAGTGCGCCACCAATATACGTACCAATCATTGGAACGAACTGAGAAATGATTCCGCATGCCAATGCTAATGGAAGCCAGTTTGGTACGTTCAAGAAAATCATAAAGATTGACAGGCAGACCGCGTTAATCAGAGCGAGAACAATGCGCGAGTACAAGAATCCTGAAATTTGATCCTGCACAACAGTCCATGTCACAAGGAAACGCTTCTGCGAGTCTGCTGGAAGGTAATGGCACACAACCTTACGCATATTTGGACCGTATGCGCTCATGTAGTAGGTCACAATCACAATCGTGATAAAGTCAAGAAATGCCCCAAAAGCAGAACTTGCAGTGTTCAACGCCTGACCAGCAAATGCGCTGATACTATCTGTGCGCACATTGGACAAAATTGTCGTGCTGAGATTGCCCATTTCAGGCAGTTTGTAGTTAAATTGACGATTTATAAAATCACCGAGCTGCTTATACAAATCTGGGACGCCCGATGCGATCGAGATAATCTGCTGAACCATCAAATTACCGAAAATAGCGATAAAAATCGCTATAAGAATGAAGAGGAACAGCAAAGTTAAGCCTGCAGAAACGTTGCGCTTCCAACCCTTCGAGATAAACCAACGAACAATTGGCTCAATCGCGAAAGCGATAAATAGCGAAATAATAATATTGAGCAAAACGCTTTGCAAGTCGTCAAAAGCGGTCCATGCAAAATACCCGAGCGTAATTGCTATAAATGCATAGAACAATGCACGCGTGTACCATTCCGGCGGACGCCTGCTATCACCCTTACGAGGGAAAATCGACGCTAAATCTGCTACTTCGTTTTGATTTCTCTCTTCAGCCATAGACGATATTATTCCACCTGCCCACAACCACCTCAGCTTATCTGACAAGTTTTGGCTGACAACGAAGTCGCGAAATCCTACACGTACGTTGAACAACACTGCTCATACTCAGCTACCTACTTGTGATTCGTACCTGTAACATGCACCTGGCATTCACCTGAAATTCTCCTTCGCCGTACGTCGATAGCCGCATGCCCAACCAGCGGGCGCGTATATAGGCGCATCTGTATACGCATATCTACGCATGCATTCTACGCACGTTATATAAAGGAGCATTAAGATTCTATGCGCTTTATAGAAGCCTTTTACTAAACTACAAGTATGACTTCAGTTTCTATCGTTATCCCAACCTGGAATGAATCCCGCCGTGTAGTTGATTGTTTGCGTAACGCAACTACCCAGACAGTTCCTGCACACGAAATCATCGTTGTGGATAATAACTCCACTGATAATACGCGTGAATTGGTGCAAAAATTTATCGACGAGCATCCAGATTCTCACGTCATGTTGACTCGCCAAACTGCAGCACAGGGTCTTATCCCGACTCGTAATTTCGGACTGGATATGGCTACTGGCGATATCGTAGCGCGCTTCGATGCCGACTGCATGATTAAGCCAAATTGGGTAGAAGTCGTGTCGTTGTTCTTCGAATCACACCCTGATGTCGACGGAATTACTGGAGATGTCTGCTACTACGATATGCCACTTCCTCCAGTTGGTGAGTTCTTTGACAGTTTGGTTCGAGAAAAGCAGTACAGCGCTGACGGCATGCCACTTCTCTTCGGATCAAATATGGCTATGCGGCGTAGCGCATGGGAGAAGATTCGTCCAGTCGTGTGCGACGATGTAGAAGACGTATTCCACGAGGATATCGACTGTAGCTTGCATTTATTCGAGAATGGCTTTAAGACCAAGTATTGCAAGGAAATGGTCACGGGCGCGAGCGCTCGTCGTATGGGAACGAAGCACGACTCTTTCAAGGATTATATGAAGCGTTTCCAAACTACCTTCGATGCTCATCCAGGTCATACTCGCGGTGGATATCCTGAGCATACTTTGCTCCGTTTGTATCCTCTCCTGAATTCCATGTACCACGTCTACGGTGCTTGGTGCTCTATTTTTAAGATTAATACAGCTGAACGCTTGTGGAAGAATTATCGAAACCGCGTTCATTTGGATTAATTAACTTAATATGCAGATTATTTTTTGGGGAATGTAATCGAGAGAGACATTCCTCGTACTCGCGCAGGATGATTGCCGACGTAGCAGAATTGTAATTTTCTGAATAGTTGACCTACAATCTGCCGAGTTTTTATCAAGATCAAAGAAAGATGACACAATGACTGACTATAATCCTCAGGTTCCTTCCGAACCACAGGCACAAGGACAGCCACAGGAGCAGACTCAACCATATGCGCCACAGACTCCTGTAGCTCCTACTCCTGCACAAGGCCAGCCAGAAACTCCTTATCAGAATCAGGCTTATGCCCCACAGGGTCAACCTGTGCAGAACCCACAAGGTCAGCCTGTTCAGGGTCAGCAAACACCTGGTCAGCAGGCACAGCCACAGCCGCAGCCAATGGATGTCAACGCATGGTATGCACAGTTTGGCGCTCAGAACGGTCGCATGCCTTCTCCTGAAGAATATGAGGCTGCTGTTGCTCGTGGTGAAGTCCAGAGCAATGATCCATTGAGCAATATTAACAACTTCGTTCACTCTCAGAACGTGAACGATGCTGTTAACAAGGCAAAGAACTTCGCTCAGCAGACCGTTGGAGATGCAAAGAACTTCAACCATCTCACTTTCACAGGCCGTCAGCATATCCTGAATATCGGAGCAGCTATCGCCAGCCTAGTCATCGGTCTGACTGTTTTCATGCCATACTTAGTTGCTGACGCTTCGCTTGTCTTCGACGAAACGACACTAGTAAGCGGATGGGATTTGATGAAGCTTGCAGATTACGCTAACCGTTCCTTCTTCACGAACCCTATTCAGTTAATGTTGACCTTCGCTTTGCTGACCATTGTTTTAGCTATCGCTGGGCGTTTTAAGGATACCCCTTATATTCGTTTAGTTACCGCTATCAGCGGCGTTATTACGGGTATCATCCCACTCGTCTTCATAGTCCAAACTAATCACAACTTGGACAATTTCGGTGGGTCTGTAATCCACATCGGATGGGGCTTCTACGTCGCAATTATCTTCGGTTTGATGAGCCTTGCGCTGTCTGCTGCTTCAATTTTCTTCTGGTATAAGGAATACCAATTGACCAAGCCTGCTACCCCACAGGGTATGCCACAAGCTGTTCTAGGTCAGCAGCCTTTCCAGCACGGTCAGCCTTTCCAGCCAGCTCAGGCACCACAAGCAGCTCCTCAGCAAGGACAGTCTGTGCAGCCAGTTGCACAGCCATATCAGGCAGCACAGCCGGTACAGCCTCAAACTGCTCAGCCTCAGCAGTTTGCTCAGCCTGTAGCTTCTATGCCTAGCACACCAGCTACATCAGCGGCTGCTTCAACTCCAGCACCTCAGACTGCTGAACAATGGGCCGCTCAGTTCCGTATGATTAACGGTTTTGATCCTAGCCCAGATGAGTACAATGCAGCTCGTGCTCGTGGAGAATTCCAAGCATAGGTTCGCTGTAAAGCTCAGCTGATTATAGTGGGGATAGCGCATACGTGTTATCCCCACTACTTATATCTCGTGTACATATCTTCTCGTCAACCGTATACGCCCGTATAAGCCTACGTTCACGCTTCTTTGCGTTACAAAAACAAAAAGCTCCCAGCAAAACTGAGAGCCATATCGTACCCCCGGAGAGAATCGAACTCTCGTTGTCAGAGTGAAAGTCTGATGTCCTAACCATTAGACGACGGGGGCG
>CAUTYZ010000016.1:0-42959 GCA_963543015.1 uncultured Alloscardovia sp. | reverse complement strand
ATCAGATCAATCTAAACAAAAAGAATAACCAGCAACACATTTTGGCGTATATGCCTAAGCTTACTCCTAAAGGCTCTTCGGAGGGGATCACTCGTTTAACTTTGCGGAGATGGCAATGGAGCACATGCTAGACAGGATTAACTTGTAAGAATCTACAATAGTGGGGGGGGATGTGCGTAGTTTTCATATGGGTGATGGCCAGCTGACAATGCCGAGTATTCAGCAACGCCGAAGAGTGCTTCTTTTCATCGTCTTCTCCTAGGGAAATCAACATTGATTACCGAGTTTTGTATAAATTTAAGCAAAACTTATCCAAAATTATAGCAGAATTTATAAGAATATGAAGAAACTCGAGAGATTATAGCGGTAATGCGATGCCATGATAAATCGTCAGCCATTCTGTGCAATCTCTCACAGTTAAAACCAATCTTCCGCGATTCGTCTTCTCATACCACGCCGACTGCCGTATGCTAGTTATATGACTGCCGATAAGAATTCGCAAGCAAAGACAGAAAAAGCTTCATTAGAAAAAACAGATAAGCTCGAAACTGCAAAAAAGGATGTTAATCGAGTCGTGCTGCAGGGGAAAACGGAGATGCAAGTGCGCATGCATTCTTCGGAAATTTCGCATAACGATACGCAAACTCCTGTTTCGGTATCTGTTTCTTCGAGGCTAGGACAGTTGCAATTCCACGCATCGGGAAAATTCCGCGTCCTTCAAATTAGTGATATTCAAGAAGCGCCTAAAGTTGCAAAAGATACAGTGCGTCTTATCGCAGCTGCATGCGATGAAGCTCGTCCGGATATTGTCATTTTTACGGGTAATCAAATTGCCGGATACGATACAGCATACGAAAAGACGTTTATCAAGCGTACATGGCTTGATCGTCGTATCGAGCCAAGCGCTGATGATAAGGAACATACCAAGCAGCTCGTGCGCGATACGGTAGCTCAGTTCTTGCAGCCAATTATCGACCGTCAGATTCCTTTCGCTGTTACTTTTGGAAATCATGATTTCCAGTGCGGCTTAAAGCTTGATGAGCTTACAGCTATTTATGCGCAGTTCCCAGGATGCGTTAATCCTGTGGTGGATGCGATGCATGCGCAGGAAGGTTATCGCGCGGATATGCTGGCAGAAGGTTCAGCGGCGGCGCTGCTTCCTCTGCAAAAAATTTATGATTCAGGTGAGGCGGGCACCTTTGCATTGCCTGTGCGCGATCAGTATGATCATCACAATCTTATAGGGCTGACGGTAATCAATTCGGGTGATTATGCTCAAGAGGGCGGCTATGCTCAGCCTAGCTCTGCAGCTATGCGCTTCCTGAAAAGGTGCGTCCGTGATATGGAAACGCGTGCGATGATTTTCCAGCATATGCCAGTGCAAAAATTCTATGAATTGCTCAAACTCGTTCCGATGACCACAGCAAACGCAATTCAGGGATATCGTTCTTTCGAATCGTACAGCTATGTGCTTGACGATACGCGAACTCTTGCCGGAAGCTATCTGGGGGAGGGTATCAGTTGCCCAGATAAAGATAGTGGTGAGTTCCGCTTTTTGCAGGAAAATAATTATTTTGCATTAGCGGCAGGGCATGATCATCGCAATGCAATTGCGGGCGTCGTTGATGGAATTTTGCTGACAACCGTTCCAACTGCTGGTTTTAGTACATATGGTCCAAGCCCTGAACGTCGAGCTGTGCGATTGTTTGAATTTGATGTACGTCATCCGTATGAGCCTCGTACCCAACTGCTCGAATTTGGCGAAATCGTCGGAAAGCCTTCGGGAAGTAAAGCGTACGCGCTCGCAAGTACGTATATGCCAAATAATACGGGGGAGGCGATTAATTTGCTTCGAAAGCCAAAGATTTTGGCAGGAGTGGCCGCTCTCGTCGCGGGAGTGGTATCCATTCTGACGTTTGGCCGCCGAAAGAAGTAGTCACAATACAGTGAGGGCTGTGGTACGTGTGTATCACAGCCCTCGGCTTATAAGAATTTATCGTAATGTCACGGAGTCTGAACGCGCGCAATCGCATCGCTCAAATACTTTCCAGCTTTCATAACGAGCGGAGCATAGTGACGTCCAGGTGAAATTCCCATACGATCGACTGGTCCAGAAATCGAAATCGCAGCAATGACATGTCCAGCAGAATTTCGAATCGGTGCAGAAACCGAGCATACTCCCTTTTCGCGCTCATTAATGGATTCGCTCCAGCCACGACGGCGAACGGTATTCAAGGTTTGTGCAGTGAATTGAGCGTGACGCAAGCCTTGATGCAAGTGCTCGCTATCTTCCCATGCGAGAAGAATGTGAGCTGCGGATCCTGCTTCCATCGAGAGCATCGCTCCCACAGGAATGGAATCGCGCAAACCGCTTGCGCGTTCTACAGCAGCAATGCATACACGCTGATCGCCTTGTCGGCGGTAAATTTGTGCAGATTCGCCCGAACGCTCCAGCAAAGTTTGCAAAATTGGCTCAGCAGAAGTGAGTAAACGATCTTCACCAGCGACAGTGGCCAATTCTGCAAAACGAGAACCAACTGTAAAACGACCCTGCTGATCGCGCGTGATAAAACGATGACGTTCAAGAGCGATAGCAAGACGGTGAGTGGTTGGACGAGCGAGACCTGTTTTGCTCACTAATTGAGAAAGTGAGCATGGTCCTTTTTCAAGAGTGTCCAAAATGAGAGCAGCTTTATCCAGCACTCCAACTCCGGATTTAATCAATTCTGGCTTGTCAGGAGTAAGCGTTGAAGCCATATTGCTCTGTGAGATGCTGAATTGCTCAGTAGTCATATTGGTATTATCGCATCTCAATATGTGATATGCAAACCCGAACATTGCGTTCGTGTCGTAAGAATGGTATGTATGGGTAAGACTATGGCTGAGAAGGTTTGGGAAGATCACCTCGTTCGACATGGCGAGGATGGAGCCCCAGATCTCATTTATATTGATTTGCAATTAATGCACGAAGTGACCAGTCCACAGGCTTTCGAAGGATTGCGCTTGGCGGGACGACAGTTGCGTCACACAGACTTGACTTTGGCGACGGAAGATCATAACACTCCGACGTTCAACATTGATCAGGTATCTCCTGATGAGACAAGCGCGAAGCAAATTTCAACGCTTGAAGCAAACTGCAAAGAATTCGGTGTACGTTTGCATCCATTGGGCGATGCCGATCAAGGTATCGTTCACGCAATGGGACCACAGCTCGGCGTCACGCAGCCTGGCATGACTATCGTGTGCGGTGATTCTCACACTTCGACGCACGGTGCTTTTGGAGCGCTCGCTTTTGGTATTGGTACATCTGAAGTTGAGCATGTGATGGCTACTCAGACATTGAGTCTGAAGCCATTTAAGACTATGGCAATTAACGTCGAGGGCGAACTGCCACCAGACGTTACTGCAAAAGATATCATTTTGGCAATTATCGCGAAAATTGGTATTGGCGGCGGACAGGGCTACGTTTTCGAATATCGTGGTGAAGCAATTCGCAAGCTGTCCATGGAAGCTCGCATGACGATTTGCAACATGTCCATTGAGGGTGGTGCTCGAGCAGGAATGATTGCTCCTGACGAGACAACCTATGAATATCTCAAGGGACGACCACATGCTCCACAAGGCGAGATGTGGGATAAGGCAGTCGAATACTGGAAGTCGCTCGTAACAGATGATGACGCAGTATTTGATAAGGAAATTACACTGCGCGCAGACGAATTGTCGCCATTTGTGACATGGGGAACCAACCCTGGACAGGGTATCCCACTCAACGATCAGGTTCCTTCACCAGAAGATTTTGCAGATCCGACCGATAAGGCAGCTGCAGAATCTGCGCTGGAATACATGGGTCTTGAGGCTGGAACTCCAATGCGTGATATTGAAGTTGATACAGTCTTCATTGGATCGTGCACGAATGGTCGCATCGAAGACTTGCGAGCAGCAGCATCCATTATGAAGGGTCGTCACAAGGCGAAGAATTTGCATCGCGTCCTCGTCGTTCCAGCATCCTCGCGTGCACGTTTGCAGGCTGAGGAAGAAGGATTGGATAAGATCTTCCTTGACTTTGGTGCTGAATGGCGAAATGCAGGCTGCTCTATGTGCTTGGGTATGAATCAAGACCAGATGGTAGCTCATGAACGTGCAATTTCGACATCTAATCGAAACTTTGAAGGTCGTCAAGGAAAGGGAAGCCGCACTCATTTGGCATCACCTCTTGTCGCCGCTGCAACCGCTGTACGAGGAACAATTAGCTCCCCAAGTGATCTCGAACCTATTGATTAATTGATGAGCAGACTAGCTGACTAGTCGACTAGCTGACGCAGCGCAAGTTGTGCAAGCGTGCAAGAAGTCAAACAAGGCATGGACTCACCACTGGGCAAGCAGTAGTAAGCAGAAAAACTGTCGCTGGGAGAACTAAAAGTTCTTAACAGTCTTACAGTTCTGAAGTTTCGTGTCTGAAGGTTCGAGAAGGAAGAGGATTTACATGGAAAAACTCACCGTTTTTACTGGAACAGGCGTTCCACTGCGTCGATCAAGCGTCGACACAGATCAGATCATTCCAGCGGTGTTCTTGAAGCGAGTAACTCGTTCAGGTTTTGAAGATGCGTTGTTCTACGCATGGCGACGAGACCCAGAATTCGTACTCAACCAGCCAGCATATAAGAACGGTTCTGTTCTTGTCGCTGGTCCAGATTTTGGAATTGGCTCATCTCGTGAGCACGCGGTGTGGGCACTGCATGATTATGGATTCCGCGTCGTTATTGCTCCACGCTTTGCGGATATTTTCTATGGCAATACTGCAAAAAATGGCGTTCTTGCAGCTCTGATGCCTATGGAATCTATCGAACTGCTGTGGAAATTGCTGGAGGAAGAACCAGGCACAGCGATGACCGTGAATTTGGGCAATCGAACTGTTACTTGCGCAGATGTCACCTTGCCATTTGAGGTAGATGACTATGTGCGCTGGCGTTTGATGAATGGGTATGACGATATCGATTTAACTCTTCAGCATGAGGATGATATCGAAGCATACGAAAAGATGCGTGCAGAAAAGTTCCCATTCAAGCCAAAGACTATTCCAGCGCTGACAACGCCATCTCAGCCGGTGAAGTCAGCTCCAGAGGTTGTCGTTAATTGGGATGGCCCTCTTGCAGATAGGGCATAGAAGGCGCTCGATATAAGCGATAAGCATAAGCGATACGAACGGTCGAATGTGGTGAGAATTCATCAGATTCGACCGTTTTGTATGTACAGCATGGTGTGTGTAAGGCAGGCGTGTAGATATGTGCATAAAATTTGCAGTAATTCCCAATATATCTATGGTCACACTCTATGCGGATGAACCGCTTCGTGAAAATCTTCACCTTGTGAACCGCTCACGATAAGATGGCTGTACAGTTGCGATGACAAACGTGCGACTGAACTGAGATGATACCGATGGAAAGCAGAGAACGATGAGCGTTGTGCCTTTTTATGATGTCCATGCGAGCTATGAAGACAATTACGAGAAAGGCCCGTTCGGGGATTTCGCTCATGAAACGGACACTCAAGAGCTCGACCGCGATCCAGCATTTGATTTCTTTGGTCAGAAGGTGAATTCTCCATTTGGCATCCCAGCTGGCCCGCTTTTGAACGAGCATTTTACGACAGCAGCTTTTCGTGCGGGCTTTGATATCGCTACATACAAGACTGTCCGTTCGCGTGCGTGGGCAAGTAATCCATTCCCTAATGTTTTGTCAGTTCATCCTGTATCTCAGGACGGTACGCTTGCGCCAAATTCTCCAGAAACTCGTGAAGGACTTCTGGCAGATAATAATTACGGCAATCCTGACAGCATTTCTATTTCCAATTCTTTCGGCGTTCCAAGCCAAGACCCTGATGTCTGGCAGCCAGATATGCAGACAGCTATCGAGCGTGCGGGACGCGGTCAATTCCTCCTCGCAAGTTTCCAAGGCTCGCGTACTGCTGATATGACGGAAGAACAATACATTCACGATCATGTCATTACCGCTCGCTTGGTTCTCGAAACAGGCGCTCAGGTCGTTGAGATGAATACAAGCTGCCCTAATGAAGGACAGGGACGTTTACTCTGCCATAATCCAGAGCTTGTCGGTCGCATTACGGAAGCAGTGAAGAATGAAATCGGCGATGTGCCACTCATTATCAAGCTGGCTTATATGGCAGATGATGAGACTGTCGCAACGATGATGAACCACACTGTCGTACGCCAAACTGTTCAAGGATTCTCGACGATTAATACCATTTCTGCAAAATTGGTTAATGCTCATGGTCAGCAAGCTCTTCCAGGCGCGGGACGTGAAACTTCGGGTGTATGCGGTGCAGCTATTAAGCCTGCTGGGCTCGATATGGTCGAGCGTGTAATTCGCGTGCAGCATAGTTTGGGAATTGATGATGGTCAGTTTGGTGTTATCGGTGTAGGTGGTGTGACATCTGCGGATGATTACCTGAGCTATCGAAAGCTGGGGGCATCGGCTGTGATGAGTGCTACGGGCGCTATGTGGAATGCTCACCTAGGCGAAGAAGTTCGTGCAACTGCACGCTAGGATTTGCTAGGGTTTGCTTGGGTACCCGGGTTCGATTGGCTTCAATCGGGTCGCTAAGGCACATGGAGACTCTGGCGAACTGCAGAGAGCGTAGCCCGTCCCCATGATGACCCATGATGCGTTGAGCTCACAGCGCACAAGGTGTATCCCACAAGGCGTATTCACAGCTCGCGCACAATAGATATGCCACACTAGAATAAGAAATAAAAGTAGACATTGTTGGCTAAAACGTCCACGCTTCACAGCGATATCGCGCATAAGTGCGATATGACTAGTTGCGACTAGTGGTGAGGCGAAGTGAGAAAAGGCACGGTGACGATTAGCCCTTTCGAGAGAAAGCGTTGACATGACACGAGAAGATGACGTTTTACACGTAGTCGGAGGAAAGCCACTGGGCGGTGAAATTAAGGTACGCGGTGCAAAAAACCTCGTATCAAAAGCAATGGTTGCTGCTCTGCTCGCACCTGGCACATCCGTGCTGAAGAACGTTCCAGAAATTCGTGATGTGCAAGTTGTCTCGGATTTGCTGCGTTTGCACGGTGTAGATACCACAGTGGATGGCAAGACAGGCGTAGTGACAATTAACGCGTCTCATGTAGAAATGCCAGCTGTATCCGATGTGGAAACACTGTCAGGATCTTCTCGCATCCCTATTCTTTTCTCGGGTCCACTCCTTCATCGTTTGGGCGAAGCATTCATTCCATCTTTGGGTGGCTGCCGTATCGGCGATCGTCCAATTGATTACCATTTGGAAACTTTGCGTAAGCTTGGTGCAGTCGTCGACAAGGAGCATGAGGACGGCATTCATATCACCGCTCCAAATGGTTTGCGCGGTACTAAGATTCACCTTCCATACCCATCTGTGGGCGCTACCGAGCAGACCTTGCTGGCAGCAGTTCTTGCAGAAGGAAAGACTGAACTTTCCGGTGCAGCTATCGAACCAGAAATTATGGATTTGATTGCAATTTTGCAGAAGATGGGTGCTGTTATTTCTGTAGACGTCGACCGCACGATCCGCATTGAGGGTGTCAAGGAACTCAAGGGCTATACTCACACCGCTTTGACTGATCGAATCGAAGCAGCATCATGGGCATCTGCAGCACTGGCTACGCGTGGCGATATCTTCGTCAAGGGCGCAACTCAGCCAGAAATGATGACCTTCTTGAATGTGTACCGCAAGATTGGTGGCGAATTTGATGTCACCGACGAGGGTATCCGCTTCTGGCATCCAGGTGGTGATTTGAAGCCAGTAGCTATCGAGACTGACGTTCACCCTGGATTCATGACGGACTGGCAGCAGCCGTTGGTGGTGGCATTGACTCAGGCTAAGGGTCTGTCCATTGTGCACGAAACTGTTTATGAGAATCGTTTCGGCTTCACTGAACCATTGGTGAAGATGGGAGCAACCGTTCAGCTGTATAAGGAATGCTTGGGCTCTCTGCCATGCCGTTTCGAGCAGCATAATTTCGAGCACTCCGCAGTTATCTTCGGACAAACTCCACTGACTGGTCGCGATATCGACGTTCCAGATTTGCGCGGTGGCTTCTCTCATCTGATTGCAGCGTTGACGGCAACAGGTGAGTCCAATGTGCGTGGAATTTCGCTCATTGACCGCGGATATGCAGACTTCCGTGGCAAGCTTGCAGCTTTGGGTGCAGATTTCGATTAAATAGATCGTAATTACACCAATTTCGACAAAAATGCAGTCTGTGAAAAACTGATACAAAACGCCTAGATACGTACAATATATGTGCATACTAGGCGTTTTTCATTAGGGATAATAGACCGTACGATTTAGAATAGAGCCTATGGTATCTCGAGGAAAACCAAGTCCAGGTAGATCTGTGCCGCCATTGAGCACAGCACGAGTGCGAAAGTTGGCGCAAAATCATCATATGAGCGACCCGTTTAAGTATCTTCCAACGGGTGTTCCTCGTATGAATAACGAAGAAGAAATCAATTCACAAAATCCTACGCGTACAAAGCGTTTGCTTGACATGATTTCATGGGTTGCTCACACGCGTATGAAAGCATATTCGTGGGGACTGGAGAACGTTCCTGAAGAAGGCGTTTTCATTACCGCAGCAACGCACGTCACACAGTTTGATGTATTCCTACCAATGTCAGGTCTCTTCCATCAGGGACGTCGCCCACGTTATATGGCGAAGGCAGAAATGGCGAATTGGCCAATTATCGGCGAATGGTTCAAAACCGTTGGTATGCAGCCTGTTCCTCGTCGAAGTGGTAAGGCAGATGCCATTATTCATGAGTCCGTTCGTATTTTGACGGAAGATAACCGTCCATTGACCATTTGGCCTGAAGGAACGGTAACACGCGATCCTCAAAAATGGCCGATGAGTTTGAAAAATGGAATGGCCATAATCGCACTTGAAGCATCTCGAAAATTGGGCAAGCAGGTGCCACTGTTCGTTGCAGTGACATGGGGTGCGGCAAGCATTAATCATTTCTTCCCATGGCCACGACGCAATGTCGTCATGGCATACGATACCGCACTCGATTATTCCGATTTGCTCGTTGGCATGGAAAATTGGGATGAATTCGGTGCTCCGCAGGAAGCAGTTGATGAGCTGACTGAACGTGTAGCAAGCCGTATGGAAGTCCTTATGGAAGAAATTCGCGGCGAGAAAATGCCTGCTGAAGGCCGTTGGGATTTCAGAACAATGTCTCGAAAGCCACGTCGCAGTACCAGTGAGCGTAGCGAAAATGGTGTGGCTCATTCGGACAGTTCCAACGATTCAGAAGACTTACAGAACGCGCAGGAAAAGGAGTAACGCATGGCACGCATAACTGTCCTCGGAGCAGGAGCATGGGGAACGGCTTTCGGCCAGGTTCTCGCAGATGCTGGTAATGATGTCACGATGTGGGCAAAAGAAGCAGACATCGTAACGGCAATTAATACCGAGCATCGCAACCCAGTGCGTTTGCCAATTGTCGACCGACTTCCAGATTCGATGCATGCTGAAGCAGACCGTCAGACGGCAGTACAGGATGCGGAAATTATCGTCGTTGCTATCGCAGCACAATTTGCTCGAGTAGCGTTGGAAGAATTCGCGACCTTCATTCCACGTGATGCTATCGTCGTTTCTTTGATGAAGGGTATCGAGCGCTCCACAGATAAGCGTATGGATGAAGTCGTTACAGAAGCTTTGGGTCTTCCTATGGATCGTTTCGTCGCAGTATCCGGTCCAAACCTGTCAAAGGAAGTAGCATTGCGTCAGCCAGCAGCAGCAGTCGCCGCATCCACGAGTCGTGACGCTGCGCAAAAAGTTGCGCGTGCAGCGACAAACAGTTACTTCAAGACTTTCATCTCCGATGACGTCGTAGGCATTGAAATGTGCGGTTCTTTGAAGAACGTTACCGCGCTCGCAGTGGGTATGGCTCGAGGAGCGGGGTATGGCGAAAATACTGCTGCGATGATTGAAACGCGCGGTCTCAAGGAGCTTACCGCTTTGGGTAAGGCATTGGGTGCTAAGCCTGAAACATTCTTTGGACTTGCTGGTGCTGGCGATTTGATTGCTACATGCGGTTCGCCATTGAGTCGTAACTATACTTTCGGCGCGAATCTCGGCAAGGGCATGAGCGTGGAAGAAGCAACTGCTGCATCGAATGGTGTCGCTGAAGGTGTGCCAACAACTGCAGCTGTCGTGGCTTTGGGCAAGCAGTATGGTGTGCCAACTCCTCTCGCATCGGCAATGAAGAATGTCTTGGAGCAGGGAATTTCATGCTCTCAGATGCTCAGCCAGCTGTTTGATGATGACATGCTGGAAGAGTAGACGGTACAGGGCAGAAGCCACAGCGTAGACAGCGCAGCGTAAGTGGCAGTAGGGGATTACCGAGCGCAGAACTAGAGCGAGTAGCTTAGTAGGTGCGTATCGGCCACCACGCGAACATTGAGCGCAGACCATCGTTCACACAACGGTACAAACAATAAAGAAGATAACTATGACAGATAAGAAAAATATCGTCGTCCTCTACGGAGGAAAGGCCGATGAGCATTCGATTTCGTGCATCTCGACATCGGGTGTACTCAATGCTTTGGATACGGATAAGTTCAATGCAATTCCAGTCGGCATTACGAAATCAGGACGGTGGATTATTAACGGAGATGATCCTCGTCAGTGGTCGCTGGATGCGTCAAAAGCATCGAGAACTTTGCCTACTGTAGAAAAAGTTCCAGGCTCTCACGCGGTGATTCTTGATCCATCTCAGGGCGGTGACGGCTTCCTCGAGCTGCTCGACGATGGCACTGTACAATCCATTGGTCACATCGATGCAGTATTCCCAGTGCTTCACGGTCCATTTGGTGAAGATGGAACCGTTCAAGGTTTGCTGGAAATGATGAATGTGCCATACGTGGGCTGCGGTGTATTGGCATCAGCAGCGTGCATGGATAAGCACTATACGAAGGAACTTTTGCGTGAAGCGGGAATTCCTGTCGCTGAAGGTTTTACTATCGATGCTCGTAACGATGAGCAGCGTAATGGGGCGTGGTTGGCTCAGCGTGTCAACGACGAAGGTCTTCAGCATCCACTGTTCGTTAAGCCATCTCGCGCTGGTTCATCCTTTGGTGTGACACGTGTGGATTCTGCTGACGAAGCTCAATTGGCAGCGGCTGTGGCAGAAGCAGCAGAGCATGATTGGCGAATTTTGATTGAGCAGGGTGTCCATGGTCGTGAGATTGAATGCGCTGTTTTGGCACCTCGTCCCGGCCAATTGCCACGTACATCCCTTCCTGGCGAAGTCGTTATCGATTCCAGCAATACAACGGAATTCTACGATTTTGATAGCAAATATATGGATGAGCAGGCATCTCACGTTGAAGTTCCAGCAGCTTTGCCAGAAGAAACTTTGAAGAAGGTTCAAGACGTGGCTGCTCGCGCATTCGTTGCTGTCGATGGTGCGGGGCTCAGCCGTGTAGATACTTTCGTCACCCCTGAAGGCGATGTCATGGTCAACGAAATCAACACCATGCCAGGATTTACGCCAATTTCCATGTACTCCAAGGCGTGGGAAGCGACAGGTCTTCCATACTCGCAGCTCATCACTGAGCTGATTTACGGTGTCTTAGGTGTAGATACTGAGGAGTAAGAGCGTTAGTAGGTAACGTACACGTGCAGGCATAGATACGCGTAGATATGCGAAGGGGCAATGGCTTATCCAGTCATTGCCCTTAACTGTATGCTTACGTTATGCTCACGTGACGCTCACGTATGAGAGTCGGAGTACGGCAGCTTTCGCATTATCTGTCTGTGATTGATCTCTAGTCGTCAACCGGCGGCTTCAAAATCTGTGTCGACACAAGATCAACGGTATGAAGATTATCCAGCGGAATCGTGTGTGATTCTACAGTTCCGCTGGAGGTTGCCATATATGGTTTACCTGCTAATGCGCGGGCCGTAGCATCACGGATGACGGCGAAAGACGTTTTCTCCTTCGCGTACAAAATAACGTCTGCTTGAATGCCGTCTGCGGTAAATCCAGTCAATCGCACTGCTGGGCTCGTGCCTTTCATGGAATAATTGACGGTTGCTGTCTTAACTGTTTGAACGATATCGGTGACAGTTTCGCGAACGTTAATATTTGGTTTGAGCAAAATAGGCAGCGTCGTGTTTGCTTCGTTGGTACGAGGAAGTTTTTCCAAAGAGGTAGTGTTGAGTACGGAATTTGGAATCCACATCTCATTTCCGCCACGCTCAGTAACGACCGTATGACGCCACGTCACGTCTTTGACAGTACCGCGAATTCCGTTAATTGCCACACGATCTCCAGGCTTGACGACCTTTCCAGCCATAAGTCCAAATCCACTGACGACGTTCGCAATTGTCGCCTGCAAACCGAGCGAAATTGCCACACCGCCAATTCCCAGAGCGGTAATCAAAGAATTTGCTTCGATGCCAAACACAGGTTTCAAAACGGCGGCCAGCGCAATCATCCAAATCACAGCACGCGTAATGTTGATATACAACGACGTGCTAGGAATTGGCGAGCGGTCAAGTAAAGCGTGCATGCCCTTTGCTGTGTAACGCGCGATAAGCCATGCAAGCACAAATGTCACCGCAAAATAAATAATTCGGTCAGCGTGGCCATTGACCCATGCGGAAAGCGGCTGGAAAATATAGTACATAGAATCCTCAATTAATTAAACTACTTCTTTGAATCTATCCCTTGTGTGACCGCTATACAAGGCATAAGTCAAGATTTTCACAGTGAATTCATGGAGTTATGCTCGCAGGTATACTGAGGGTGGCAAAACGACATAAGGAGACAAGATTTACGGTCGTTGCGTTTTCACTCAGCGTAATCAGCGTGGACATTGATTTGCAAAGGTCTAAGTCCTCATGTAACATAAAGAAGTTGTTTGCGCTAGGTGGATTATGCCCACAGGCTTGTTTATCTAGATGCATGGAAGATGTGAGTTTAAGACTTAAATAAGCAGAGGAGTCCATCATGGCAGCTCGTTGCGCAGTATGCGGTAAGGGTCCACAGACCGGTTATAGCGTATCGCATTCGCATATTCGTAATAAGCGTCGCTTCCTGCCAAACCTCCAGGCTGTGCGTACTACTGTCGATGGCGAAAATGTTCGCCTCCGCGTGTGCACCTCTTGCCTTAAGGCTGGCAAGGTTCAGCGTCGCGTGGCATAGTTAAGCCACGAATTAACCCCGGGAGAAATCCTGGGGTTTTTTAATATGCGATAGGGTAGAATTAAGAATCCAAGAGTTGGGTGCGAGGGGAACTGACGGATCTGATGTGGGTCGAGTCGAGCCTAGCCGAGCAGGGCCTAGCAGAGCTGGCTTAATCTGAGCGGGTTTTTATGCAGACAGTTTTCGCGGCGGACCTATTCCTACACATCCCAGAATGCTCGCGCAACACATGACACGCACGACATGCACATGATATACATGACACAGGAGGCACACGATGGCAGTAGATCTTCATGCAGCGACGTCATCTGTGCTGACGAATAAGCGTCGCATTGGCGCACTCAAAAAACTGGGTGTGACGACGATAGTGGACGCGTTGAGCTATTATCCATTTCGCGTGACTGACCGTGTGGCAGTTCGTCGAATTGAAGATATTAAAATTGGTGAACCCGTTGCCTTTTCGGGCATAATTCTTGATACCCAAGTGACTCCTATGTCGTCGCGAAGTGGATATCGTATAGAAGTTCGCGTGTCAGACGAGTCACGGGTGGATGCGCGGTTAATTTACTTTTCGCATAAGAAATATTTCGTCAGTTATATCACGAATCGTCTTCGCAAGGATGCTCAGATTGCTGTGCAAGGAACGCCGAGCGAGTATGGCGGAATTTTGCAATTTACGCATCCGAATACGTGCGTGGTACGAGATGAGTTTGGCACAGGCGATGCGGATTCTGTGGAAGAGGCGATAGATCGTTTGAGTCGTCCTCGTCCGATTTATCATGCGAATTCTACGATTTCTTCCGAGCATATCCATGACTCGATTGTCAGCTTTTTAGAAGCGCTGGTCGGATATATGCCCGCGATTTCCCCTGAGGCTGCGGATGCGGGCAGTGGTGATGATGACACGATTATCGACAGCGAAAAATTAAGCATCGCGATTCCTGACGTCATCCCGGAAAATGTGCGCGCTGAGCATGGCTTCATGCACAAGGCTCAGGCGATTCTTGCTGTGCATATGCCTCAATCCGAAACGGATTTTCGAGAAGGCTTGCGCACATTGCGCTTTGAAGAAGCGTTGGTATCCCAAACGGCAATGGTAAAAATGCGCGATGATAATACTGCCGCTCATGCGTACTCATGTACAGACGATGACGGCTTGGTAGATACGCTTGTGGAATCGTTGCCTTTTGCATTAACAGGTGGACAGAAGGCAGTCATTGACGAGATTTCGCGTGATATGGCATCTGGACGCCCAATGAGCCGTTTGCTTCAAGGAGAAGTAGGTTCGGGTAAAACTATAGTCGCTTTGGCTGCTCTTCTTCAGGCTGTAGGTTCAGGCAAGCAGGCCGTCATCGTGGCACCGACACAGGTTCTTGCACAGCAACATGTAGCGAGCATTTCGCGTATGCTGACGAATGCAGGACTTGCTGAGATTCCTATCGTCTTGCTACAAAGTGGTATGAAATTAGCTGATCGCAGGCGTGCATTGGCAATTCCTGCTTCAGGTGTGCCATGCATCGTCGTGGCAACGCATGCTGCTTTTGCAAAAACTTTCCAAGCCCCGCATTTGGCGGTCGCTGTTATCGATGAGCAGCATCGTTTCGGCGTCGAGCAGCGCGAAATCTTGCGTTCGGAAATTAACGATGAGGGCATGGTTCCTCACATGCTGGTTATGACGGCGACGCCTATTCCGCGCTCTGCAGCCATGACGTGGTTCGGGAATTTGGATATCTCGTGGCTGACAGAACTTCCTGGAGGGCGAAAGCCAATTCGTTCAGTGCTCGTCCATGAAAATGATGGCTCTACTATGCGTAAAGTTTTCATTCACGCACGTCAGCGAATCGACGCAGGCGAGCGTGTATACGTCGTGTGCGCTCGCATTGATGATGACACTGACAGTGATGCTTTGGAGAATTTTGAGGCATTTTCTGATGATGCATTTGATCCTCATACAGGAGAGCCAGTAGACGTATCTGCAAAAAAGCCACTGCATTCGGTGGCAGAAATCTCGGAACGTTTGCGCTCACTTCCTCAATTTGCAGGACTTGAAATTCAGACTTTGACTGGCCGCGATGATGACGACACAAAGAATGAAGTTATGGCTCGTTTTGCTTCTGGAGAAGCGCAAATTCTCGTGGCAACTACTGTGATTGAAGTGGGTGTGGATGTGCCTGAAGCAAGCTGCATTATCATTTTTGATGCAGATAATTACGGGCTTTCTCAGCTGCATCAGTTGCGCGGACGCGTCGGTCGAGGTGGCACACAATCGTGGGCATTCTTGGTCAATAATGCAGAGCCTGGAAGCGTGGCTGACGAGCGACTCAAGGTGATCGAAGGGTCGTTGGATGGTGCGGTTATCGCACAGGCAGACTTGGAGCTGCGCGGAGCGGGCGACGTGCTGGGAGACTCTCAGTCCGGTCTGGCATCCTCCTTTAAGCTTTTGCGCGTCGTTCAGGATGCTGACGTGATCATTCAGGCGCGTGAAGATGCGGAGCGACTCATCGCTGCTGATGCTCAGCTGAGTGAGTATCCACAGCTCATGGGTGCCGTGCTTGATTTTGAACGTGAGACGTCGGAATATTTGAAGAGCTCGTAGCAGTAGAGCGCGTATCCTTGCACTGTGGTGCGGCCTCGTAAAGGTATTTCCCCCATAATTGATATGGGGAGGGAATGCTATAATTATGCGTAATTATTTACCAATGACGTGATAAATAATTACGCAATACAGAGAAGTATAGGGCGAAGAGGTCATCATGAAAAGTATTACGTCCATGTTGTATAAAGCGCGAGCAGAACTGGGAGCATGGGCATGTGTGCTGTTCTCATGGGCAGTCATCTGGATGAGCGCACTCATCAAAAATCAGGTCGATGGAACCCAAGTAAATGAATTGCACTCATACTTGTATCTGTTTGTTATGTCTGCAGTTTTCTTCCTCTGCGTTATCGGTGCAGTGATTCTGCTCAATGTCGTAAGTCGGGTAAGTGCGGAGAGGAAAATCTGGTTTACTCTGTGTCTGTGTATTCATTACTGCGCGTATCTGAGTCTCATCCTGATTCGGGAACCGTCCATTCCTCTTGCTCAGGTGGGGGTGTTCCTTATCAGCGGTATAGTACTCTTCATTTTTGGGGTTGAGTAATATCATCAGCACGATGCGGGCTCAGTAAAGCATAGAGAGATCAATGTGGCGTATAAGTCGGGCATGCTCGTGGATAGGGGATGCCCGACTTCGCTATGACATATGACGATAACACGTCGAATAAGTGTGCAAAGTCAAGTTGTACTACAAAATATGCTAGGTTAATCATATGCGCATCATAGCTGGCCGCTTTAAAGGACAAGACATCAGAACACCGAAGAACGCTTCGACGACTCGACCTACCACGGATCGAGCAAAAGAGGCTATCTTCTCGCATTTGGAAGCAACGGGGGTTCTTGATGATGCTCGTGTAGCTGATATTTATGCGGGCACAGGAGCGCTCGGTTTCGAAGCTTTGAGCCGTGGGGCTCGGATGGTGACTTTTGTGGAAGCAGACGCCCGTATAGCCTCTCTTATTGCTGAAACCGCTCGAAATCTTAAAGGCCCTGAAGCCAAGAATGTGACAATTAAAATTACTCGAGCAAAAGCGGAAAAATATACGGCAGAATTGGCGGAAAATGCGCACGCTGATATGTTTGATCTTATTTTTATGGATCCGCCTTATGCTGTTTCGACGCTTGTGGTTAATCAGCAAGTCGCTGACATGACATCAGTTATGGCGGAGGATGGAATTATCATGGTTGAGCGTTCCATCCGTACAGAAGACATTACCGCGCCAGAAGGGTACGAAATTTATTTACGCAAGGATTATGGCGAAACCGCTGTCTTCTACATTCAAAAAATTGCGGAAACTAACGAGTAGGATGATCGCCACTCACGTTCCATCCAAGTTCCATAAGGAATTTGCGGTCTTTTTTATCGAGCGCGCGGCAGTCTAGGCGTTCGATAATATCCGGACGAAGCTCACTCGTTCGGCGTAATTGCTCATCGCGGCGGAAACGATCGATATTCGCGTGATGACCTGAGAGCAAAATATCAGGAACGTCCATTCCTCGCCATGATGCAGGCTTCGTGTATTGACGGTGCTCTAAAAGACCTTCGGAACCCGTGTAGGATTCTTCCTCAATGGATGCGTGATTTCCCATAAAACCGTCTATCAGACGTGTCGTCGCCTCAACCATAACGGACACGGCTACTTCGCCGCCGTTAAGTACGTAGTCGCCGATGGAGTATTCGCGGACATCGAAACCTTGGGCGCGATAATATTCAGGCAAGCGCCCATCGTATCCTTCATACCGGCCGCATCCGAAGATGAGATGATTTGCATGGCTGAGCTCGGTCGCATCTTTTTGTGTAAAAGTAGGTGCGGAAGGATTAGGAAAAACGAGAATAGTATTGGATGCGTTTCCTGTGGAAGGGGACGCGTCAGAAATGCTTTCCAGAGCAGGGACACCGAGAATATCGTCTAAGCACTCTGCCCACACTTCTGGCTTCATAACCATTCCAGCGCCACCGCCGACAGGAGTATCGTCGACGCTGTGATGCACGTCATGTGTCCAGTCGCGCAAATTGTGGACAGTGAATGTGAGCAAGCCCTTATCTTGTGCCTTTCCCAGCAAGCTGAGATTGAGCACGTCGAAATATTCAGGGAATACAGACACGATATCAATGAGCACGGTAAACCTTACAAATGAGAAGTGTGATGACGATACGTTTTATAGATGCTGTATAGACGTCTTATAAGTCGAGTAACCCAGCGGGTGGATCGACAAGAATATAGTTTTCCTCGACGTCAACGATAGGTACAATCTGCTCGACAAATGGGATAAAAGCAGTGCGCTTGCCGCTCGAGGATACATCAGGATCGAGTTTAATTTCCAACAAATCCTGAGCCGTATTGTTATACACAGCAGAAACAGTGCCGATAAGGTGAGCGTTCACGCCATCATAGTCAGCTTCGCGAGCAGCTATAGGATTGTCGACTTGAAGAACTTCTAGACCAACCAAATCGTCTAGATACCAGCCTTCTTCCTCGCTCTCTTCAGAGAGTTCTGCAGAAGATTCTGTATGCGAGGAGCCAGATAAAATTTCTTCAGAAGAATGTACCGATGAATGGGATGAAGAATTCACGCTGGAAAGAGAAGAGTCAGAAGAGTCAGAGTCGGATGCGGAATCTAAGAATGGCTCAGCATCTCGATGTGAAGGAACAGAGCTTTCCTTTTTGACAAATAAATCAAGGCCGTTTAATGCTTCAGAAGCATTGCGGTCAGTGATCCCCTCAAACAGAACTATCCAACGGTTCTTAAAGTTTCGTGACTTCACGACGATGAATTCGCGACCGTCACGTGTCACAAGGACAGAATGAGGAGCAAAACGGCGTGCAGGGTCGTCAGTAAAGATGCGAACATTAACTTCACCCTTGAGACCCTGTGCACGTCCAATACGACAAACCCTCAACAACTTGCGCTGTTGAGGGTTTGTCTGCGTAGATTCAGCGGCGCGCATCAATGATATCAATTCGGACGTTGTGATCAGCAATTGCTTGAATCACGGTGCGAATGGCAGACGCTGTTCGTCCCTGACGGCCGATGACTCGACCGATATCTTCAGGATTAACACGAACGCGAATGTGCTCACCACGAGCGCTCTCATGTGATTTGACTGCTACATCGTCAGGAAAATCGACGATGTTCTTAATCAAATGTTCTACCGCTTCGGTCAGCATGATTACTCGACCTCAGATCCTACAGCTTCAGCGATGCCTTCAGCTTCAGCCTTAGCTTCTGCTTCTGCAACGCGAGCGAGCTCAGCGTCGTTAACTGCTTCAGCTTCAGTAGCAGCGAGTGCCTGAGCTTCTGCCTTTGCAGCCTTGAGCTTCTGTGCTTCATTTTCTGCAGCTTCAATACGTGCAGCTGCATCTGGACCGTCTTCAGCGGTACGCAATGTACCTTCAGCGCCTGGCAAGCCCTTGAACTTCTGCCAGTCACCAGTAATCTTGAGCAAGTTCAAAACTGGGTCGGATGGCTGTGCGCCAACGCCGAGCCAGTACTGTGCGCGCTCAGAATCAATCTGAATGAGGGAAGGCTGCTTGTTTGGATCGTATACGCCGATCTCTTCAATAACCTTACCGTCACGCTTTACGCGAGAATCTGCTACAACTACGCGATAGAATGCGTAGAACTTCTTACCGAAACGCTTCAAACGAATCTTAGTTGCCAAGATGGCTCTCCTTGTATCATGAGGGTGTCTATCAGGTCATCCGTGTGGGGCACGAAATCATTGATAAACGTGTACCCCGCGCACGTTGGATTTGAGGGCGCCAACGAACGCAGATAACGTACACAATGATATACGAAAGACTAGATTTCAGCTAGTGAATTTATGGCGTGTATTGTGAGGAAATCTTGTGTGGCTATGGGACGGTTTTGCGATATCTATGAGAGAAGTTCTTCTTTGAATTTGTAGGTTATTGCGATGAATTCAGTCGTGTTCTCTGATTCGAATTCTATTGCTGTTCCATTCTGGAAATATGATGCAGGCAAACCAGCTGTCTGTACTATGCCTTCCGGGCAGGCTTCTTGCATGAGAATTCGACGTTTTGGCCAGAATTATTTGTTACGTTTATCGTATATTCGTGTGGAGTCTTTTGCTTGCACAAATAAACTACATAATAGACCTCGTCAAGAGCAACTGTTGATGAAAAGTGGACATTTGTATTCCGTGTTAGATGTGCTAATCCCGTTTCTGTATAAGGCATAGTGAAAAGCATGATGTGATTCTGTGCATAGGAGCGCAACGAATCTATATTAAAATCTACCGCTTGTGAATCGGACGTTTTGTGCCCTGATACTGTGTGGGCTGCATGAGAACATGCAGAGGGGAAAACAGAAGTGAGCATAAACATACCACGATATTGAGTGTTGCATATAGTCTTCTCTGACTCATCATGTGCCTCCCTTATTGAAGACTAGGCCCAAAACAGCGTTGTTCGGGTGAAGTAAATTTTAGCAGGTATTCGATGAGAAATTCGCACACTGTCCATTTTTTTACGTATACAAAAGCTCACCATGCGTAACTGCGTAGCTACTTAACAGCGTTACGACATGATGAGCTTTTGCGGTGTCGAGAAGATTAGTTCGATTTTTACTTCTGCTCGCGCTGTGCAGCCGCGATATCATCAGCAATAATCTGGTCAATAATGCTATGAGGAATATACTTGCTGTCAGTTTTGAGCTCGTACTCGCCGTTTGTCAATTTCAGCTTTCCAGTATTGCTAAACGTGACAACGAATGTCGATGTTCCCGCACGACAAGCGATATGAGCGCGCACGCCAATTGCATGGATGTAGTCCCATTCCTCAGAAAAAGTGTGAGATGCATTATTCTTACGTTTTGCCATGACTGCTTACTGCTCCTTGATAACATCGATGAATTCGTCGAATTCCTGATATTTAGTGTACCGTGTGTGCTTGTCCGTTGAAGAGCGTTATTTCCACTCAATTGTCGCGATAAGACCGCGATGGTCTGTGCGAGGTATCTGCACAGCGCTCATGGACGTTGCTGTTAATTCTCGTGTATGAAGCACGTGGTCGATTTCAATCATTGGCGGTACAAGCATCCATGAAGATGGGAACGTAGTGTGCGCGCCATGATGAAGTTCGAGGGATGAATCCAGCAAGCCCGCATTGACAACAGAGCGGAACGTACCATGGAAAGTACTGGAATTAAGATCTCCCATCACAATAGTTGGTACATCAGTGCGTGCGGTACCATCTCCGATGAGCTGAGTGAGGCGTGAAATATCGGCATGCCATTGCTCAGTACTGCGATGTGGAGAGTATGGATGAGTTGAGACGAGACGAACTTCTCGACCGTCCACGGTGATGCGCATCCATGGAGTATTTGATCCCATATCCTCGAGGAGACTTCCTCCTGCTTGTGAAATTGGATAACGCGACCATAGAGCGTTAAAGCCTGCATTGTCATGAGACGTTTTCTCTCCTAATTGCTCAAACCCGAGCTCTTGCAAAATGCCATCATTATGGAGTCTTGATACGAAGTCATCACTGACTTCCTGTACGGCAAGAACATCGACATGATGGAGCTTAATTGTATGCATAATAACGCTCGTATCAGCACGTCCCCATAGCGAATTGATGGTCATAACTGTGAGTTTTGGAGAGCCTTGCGAGTCTGAGGAATTGGAATCTGAAGACTGTGCATTCTCGGTCGCGTCTGTATACGTTGTTTCCCATGTCTGACGAGGTGAGCCGAGAATTGTCGTAACAATTGCTGGCATCGGAACGAAAAATGTCAGCGACCACAAAAGATGAATACCCAGCAGAACGAGAGTGACAATGATTTGAGCGCGCTGATGTGTGGCAATTGCCGCGATGCCCACGATGAGCAGAGGAACTGCGAGAAGAGGGATGAGAGCGATAATTTGTGTCAGCGGATACCGCGCATCCAAACCCGCAGGGACATAGCGAAGCAACATCCATATGGTGATGATAACCAGTGCAGCCCAAAGAAGCATAGTAATTCGCCTTGTGTGAGATGAGGTAGTACGAGTGGAACGGGAAGCCTGCGTGCGATGCGGTGAACGAGAAGTGGAACGAGTGCTTACGCCGGCACGCTCGAGTAATTGGCGACGCTGCGTGCTTCGCGCTTGTGCTGATGACCGTGGCGCAGACCGTTGTGCAGACCGTGACACAGAAGAAGCGCGCCCTCCTGAAGCTCGCGAGGACTTCGCTGAAGAAGTTCGCGAAGTTCGTGATGCTTGAGAAGGAGACGCGCTTTTCTTGCGTGGACGTCGTGAATTAGTTGCCACCGAACAAGTTGCCTAATCCGCCAAAACCTTCAGGAAGCTGAGGCATTCCTTCAGGAAGTTGAGGAGCATCTGCATTCTTCATAAAGGAAGCGCCCTGTGGAGCTGCAGTACCAGCGGAGCGTGCCTTACCAGACAAACGATCACGCAAAGCCTGCTCTTCCTGAGCTCGCTTCATTGGATTTCCGCTCTTGCCCTTGAGCTTCTTCTTATTAGCAGCCTTGAGCTTCTTGCCCTTACGAGAGTTTGCAGCAGGAGCACCCATGCCCATTGCACCACCCATACCAGGGATGCCGACAGAGCCGCCCATGCGCTTCATCATCTTTGCAGCCTGCTCGAATCGCTGCAGCAAACCATTAACCTGCGTTACCGTCACACCCGAACCGTATGCGATACGTGCACGACGAGAGCCGTTAATAATGGAAGGATTGCGACGCTCTTCAGGAGTCATCGAACGGATAATTGCTTCTGTACGGTCAATTTCGCGCTCATCAAGCTGCTCAAGTTCCTTGCGGTGAGCTGCCATTCCTGGAATCATACCAAGAAGAGACTTCATCGAACCGAGCTGACGCACCTGCTGAAGCTGTGCCAAGAAGTCATCAAGACCAAAGCTACCTTCTGAGAGCTTTGCTGCTGCCTCACGAGCCTGCTCCTCATCAAACTGCTTTTGAGCTTGCTCGATAAGTGTGAGGATATCACCCATATCGAGGATTCGAGAAGACATACGATCTGGGTGGAAGACTTCGAAGTCTTTGAGATCTTCACCAGTCGAAGAGAAGAGAATTGGCTTACCCGTGACGCTTGCTACAGACAGAGCAGCACCACCGCGTGCATCGCCATCGACCTTAGACAGAACGACACCAGTAAAGTCAACGCCCTCATCGAATGCCTTAGCAGTTGTTACCGCATCCTGACCAATCATCGCATCGATGACGAAGAGAATTTCATGTGGGTTGACGGCATCGCGAATATTACGAGCCTGTGCCATCAATTCTTCGTCAATACCCAAACGACCAGCAGTATCGATAATGACAGTGTCATACATCTTCTGACGTGCATAATCAATCGAGTCACGCGCGACCCTCACGGGATCGCCCGCATCCGTGCCAGGAGTTGCCAATCCAGCAGCGACAGCCTCGGATGATACACCACGCTCTGGTGCATATACTTCGACGCCTGCACGCTCACCGACGACTTCGAGCTGTGTAACTGCGTTTGGACGCTGCAAGTCAGCTGCTACCAAAAGTGGAGTGTGTCCAGCATCCTTCAGCCAGTAACCAAGCTTTCCAGCCAATGTGGTCTTACCAGCACCCTGAAGACCAGCAAGCATAATAATGGTTGGAGGATTCTTTGCAAAATTCAAAGGTCGATCGACACCTGCGCCGAGGATATCCGTCAATTCCTCGTGCACAATGGAGACAACCTGCTGAGCTGGGTTCAACGCATCGCTGACCTCTGTACCCAGTGCGCGCTCGCGGATACGTCCAGTAAAGGAACGTACGACGTCTACAGCGACGTCCGCATCCAGCAAAGCACGGCGAATTTCGCGAATTGTGCCGTCAATGTCAGCTTCAGACAATTTGCCCTTCGAGCGCAAATTTTTGAAAGCGCTAGAAAGACGATCGGTGAGAGAACTGAATGTTGTAGCCATAAGTCCTTATTCTTTCGTTGCTCGTTCGTCTTGTGTATGTACTGCAGGAAAGAAGCAGCATTACACGCAGACGAGGTCAATGTCTCGCTATCAACGTCTCGCTATGAACGAGCCAATTTCCATGTCGATCCTTGCGGACCATCTTCAATAGTAATACCTGCAGTGCTGAGTGCGTCGCGAATTGCGTCAGCCGTTGCAAAATCTTTGGAATTTCGAGCTTCAGCGCGTGCATCAAGCTGAGCGCGAACGAGAGCATCCAGCACATCGTGCTCAGATGCTGCACCCGATTGAGCGCCAATTCCGATACCTGCGACAAGCGGTGACCACTGGTCATTCAAGACGTCCAGCCCCAAAACATCCAGCATTGCGCGGATAGCAAGAACGAGACTGTAAGTGTGCTCGACGGAATCTTCAGCAGCGCTATCAATTGTCGCATTGCCTTCACGTACAGCACTGAAGATGCTTGCAAGTGCACCTGGGATGCTGAAGTCGTCGTTCATTGCAGTGACAAAAGCTTCTGGAAGATCGTCAGCAGTTACCGATGCGACAAGTTCAGTCGTTGGCATAGAGCGGTCATGAGCTTCTAAGAAATCGTGTGCACGCTCCAAGAAGCCAGAGATACGATCAAATGCTGCCTGAGCTTCCTCAAGAGTTTGATCTGACCATTCGAGCATGGAACGATACTGAACGCTTCCCAAAGCAAAACGAACCATCCATGGGTTGTATCCGGCAAGTACATTTTCCAAGCTCAAGCCGTTACCCAAAGACTTGCTCATCTTTTCACCCTTTTGAGTGACCCATGCTGAATGCATCCACACATGAGCAAATCCCCAGCCAGCAGCATGCGACTGCGCGACTTCGTTCTCGTGATGAGGGAATCGCAAATCCAAGCCGCCGCCGTGGATATCAAAATCGTCGCCCAAATACTTGTGGCTCATTGCTGAGCATTCGATATGCCAGCCAGGACGACCAAGCCCAAATGGAGTCTGCCACAAAGCGCTTGCAGGGTCGGTCTCCTTAGGAGCCTTCCACAACGCGAAGTCGCGAGGAGAGCGCTTATCATCCGACATATCAGCAGCGTCCACAGGATTGTACTTGTCATCGCCAGCCTTATCGATGGAAGGTGCAGCTGACTCGACATCCTCATCAGCATCATGAGCAGAAGCAGCCAATGTGCCTGTTTCCTGATGGGTCAATTCGCCATACTTTCCCCAGCTTGGTACGGAGAAATAGACATTTCCTGATGGCGTACCATCCGCGCGTGGAACGACATATGCGTGACCGCGGTCAATTAAGCGCTGAATAAGCTCAACCATTTCTGGAATATGACCTGTAGCGCGAGGTTCATACGTAGGAGGAAGAACGCCGAGCATATTGTAAGCAGCAGTAAATTCGCGTTCATAAATGTATGCGCGCTGCCACCACTGCTGACCTGCAGCAGCGGACTTATCGAGAATTTTATCGTCGATATCAGTGACATTGCGAACAAAAGTAACGTCATAGCCGAGCTTGAGCAGCCAACGGCGAACGATATCAAAGGCAATTGCTGCACGAAGATGCCCTACATGAGGCGAACTTTGCACAGTAGCACCACACACATAAATACCTACATGACCTGGTTGAAGAGGCACGAAAGGAATGATGCTATGTGTGGCAGTGTTATAAACTCGCAGAGAGTTTGCAGCCTTCGAAATTGTGTCTGTCATACCATAGAGATTATTAGCGTTGGCAGACAGTTTTCTGTGAGATGACGTGTTGGAGTAATGACGTGAGCAATGATGTTAGCGATGACGTTTCTGTGAGATGACGTTTCCGTATGAGGGGACAATTACTGGAGGGAATAATTACGCGGTGAGGATTCGATGATACATCAGTGAGGATGTATCTGCATAATAGGCGAGTGCTCGGTCGGATATAGAGTATATCGCGCGTACTGTGTGGCTATCTTTTCGTCATGAGGGATGTGTAGGAACGCGTCCGCATCGTCATGTCTACTCGGCATTCGTACTCATCTCGACAGCTTGTAAAACGCTTTAGCCACATTTTAGTCACAATGACGTCAATAGCAACTTCAATAGCGACTTCAATAGTTTAGGAAACATTGACGTAAATACCGCGTGGCACAATAGATATATGACTGAATCCACCAAACCTTATGTGCTTATCCTTCAGCATGTGTCATGGGAGCGTCCGGGACGTATTCAAGAAGCAATTGAAGAAGCAGGAATCGCTACCCGTACTCTGACTATTCTTGATCAGAAAAAGCCGGAGCTTCCTGCTGCTGATGAGTACTGCGGACTGGTTATTATGGGCGGTCCTATGGGAGCGTTGGACTTTGATGATTATCCGGGTCTGAAGACTGAGCACAAACTTGTGAAGGCTGCAGTGGATAACAATAAGCCAGTGCTGGGGATTTGCCTCGGGCATCAAATTATCGCCGCTGCGTTGGGTGGAAAGCTGAAGAAGGGCAAAGAGCCAGAAATCGGTTTTGGTCGCATTCAGCGTGTCAATCGTCACGAGTTTGCTCCTGTAGAATCCGGGGGAATGACGGTGCTGAATTGGCATAACGACGTCGTGTCTGCTCCTGAAGGTGCGGCAGTTATCGCGAAGAGCGATGTGACAAAAGTGCAAGCATTTGCGTATGGTTCAGCTCTTGGTCTCCAGTATCATTTGGAAGTATCGCCTGCAATTTTGGATCAATGGCTGTCCACGCCGACGATGACTGATGATTTGAAAAAATCGCAGATCAAGAAAATCCGCGATGATTTCGATACGTATGATTCGAGCATTCACCGTGTAGCTGATACGACGTTCTCTTCGTTTGCTGCTCGCTGTGCAAGTTTTGCGCGCGAATTATCGAATAACAATTAATGCACGTATTCATGTGACATGTATTCGTGTCACGAAATTTATACAACGTAACAACGTAACGCTGTCAACGGCCTGTGAAGAACTATGCGCGATATATGTGCAGAGGAATCGTTGACATTATGGAGTAGTTTGAGGTTTTTGTGCCAGTTCATGATATTGGTTTAGAACATGTGTCGCTGGAATTTGCGACAAAAACAATTTTTAACGATGTAACACTCGGCGTGGTAGAAGGCGACCGCATCGGAATCGTCGGTAAGAACGGCGATGGAAAATCTACGCTTTTGCACATCCTGAACGGCACGCAGCCTGTGGATTCAGGTCGTGTGACGCGTCGCGGTGGATTGTCTTTGGGAATGCTGGATCAATGGGATTCTCTTAACGACAATGCGACAGTTAAGGAAGCAGCTCTCGAAAACCGCGAGGAATACGAATGGGCAGCAGATGCATCCTCGCGTGCCATCGTCGAAACATTGCTTTTAGATATTCCGCTTGATGCGACAATTGGTCAGCTATCCGGTGGTCAAAGGCGTCGCGTCGATTTGGCACGTCTTCTTTTGCGCGAATGGGACATCCTCGTTCTTGACGAACCGACGAACCATTTGGATATGCCGACGATTCACTGGCTTGCATCGCACCTGAAATCGCGCTGGTCAGAGGGATCGGGCGCACTTCTCGTCGTCACGCACGATCGCTGGTTCCTCGATGAAGTCTGCACGCGCATGTGGGAAGTTCATGACGGCACAATTGACCCGTTTGAAGGCGGATACTCTGCATACATGATGCAACGCGTAGAGCGTGAACGACAAGCTGATGTTACAGAGACGAAGCGTCGTAATTTGGCTCGCAAAGAGCTCGCATGGCTGACACGTGGTGCTCGCGCTCGCTCAACCAAGCAGAAGTTCCATGTGAAAGCTGCTCGAGAGTTAATTGCTGATGTTCCTGAGCCACGAAATACCGTCGAGCTCAAAGCAATGGCGACGTCCCGACTCGGCAAGCAGGTTATCGATCTCATTGACGTCACACAGGTGTATGAGCAGTCACCTCAAGAGTTGACTCCCGATGCTGTAAGCGTGGAAGTCGTGGAGGATGATGCGCAAGGCGTACCACAGACTCGAACGGTGACAGGTAAACGCATTCTTGATAATGTCACGTGGCTTATCGGTCCTGGTGATCGATTCGGTATCGTGGGTGCGAATGGTGTGGGTAAGTCGACCTTGCTCAAAATTTTGGACGGAACGCTCACTCCGACTGCTGGTCATGTAAATATCGGTAAAACGGTGAAATTTGCAGTTCTATCTCAGCGACTTGATGAATTGGAAGCGCTTGGCAAGTATCGTGTGAAGGAAGTGCTCAGTCGTTATGAGCCAAGCTATATCGTCGACGGTAAAGAGACGACTCCAGGTCAGCTTATGGAACGTTTAGGCTTTGAAGCGGCTCAACTCATGACTCCTGTGGCTGAGCTGTCAGGCGGTCAAAAGCGTCGTATGCAGCTGCTTCTGATTCTTTTGGATGAGCCTAATGTGCTGATTATGGATGAGCCTGGCAATGATTTAGACACCGATATGCTCGCCGTGATGGAAGATTTGCTGGATACATGGCCGGGAACTCTTATCGTCGTGTCCCATGATGCGTATCTTTTGGAACGTGTCACGGATCATCAGTTCGCAATTTTCGATGGAAAGATTCGTCATCTTCCTGGCGGTGTGGATGATTATTTTGCACTTTTGGCAGGTCAGGATGTGCCGGATAATCCAATTTCCGGCGGTATCGTCAGTACTGGTAATGATTCCGTCTTGAGCTCAGCTGGACATGCATCACAGGATAATTCCGCTACGAGCGCGGCTGAAGAGAAGGCGTTGCGCATTGCTAAGCGTGAGGCATCAAAGCGAATGAACGCCATCGAGCGCAAAATTGCAAAATTGCAAGAAGCAGTTTCTGATGTTGATGCGCGCATGGCTGCACATGATCCAAGCGATTTCGTTGGGTTGGGACAGCTTAACGAGGAACGTGAAGGTATTCAAAACCAGATCGATGAGCTTGAGATGGAGTGGCTTGAAAAGAGTGAGATCGTAGAAAGCTAAGCCGCGCAAGGACTTAGCAGGCATCACACAGCGTAAAAAATGTGGGGAGAAGACGTAACATCTTCTCCCCACATGTGTTTTATAAAGCTTTACGAGTTACCAGTGGCATCAGTAGTATCAGTGGTACACGTTAGCGTTCGTTAATTTCCGAACCAGCAACCTTATCACTCAACGCACGAGGACCACGCGTTACTGCTACAGAGCCTGAACGCACGAGTTCCAGCACTCCGTAGGGGCACAAGAGTCCGAGCAATGCATCAATTTTTCCTGCCGCACCCGTTGCTTCAATGGTCAGCGACTGAGGGTGAACGTCGACGACGCGCACGCGGAACAAATTGACGATTTCCAAGATGTCAGAACGGTTTTCTTCCGTGGCTGCGACCTTGATGAGGACCAGTTCGCGCTCGACAGTATTGTCTGGATCAAGCTCGACGATTTTCAATACATGGAGGAGCTTGTTGAGCTGCTTGATAATTTGCTCAAGTGGTTCAGGCTCGACCATCGCCGTTACGGTAATGCGCGAAATATCTTCGCGTTCCGTAGGAGATACAGACAGCGAGTCAATGTTAAACGAACGGCGAGCAAACAGCGAGGATACGCGTGCGAGCACACCAGGACGGTTTTCTACGAGAACTGAAATCGTGTGACGTGTAGCGCCTGGCTGCAAGGAGAGATTGTTAATCACCATTAGAGATTAGACCTTTCTGCACGTGCATCCTGTGCTGCTTCTTCGGCTTCAGCCTGAGCGCGTACGCTTTGAGCGACGGCTGCCTCGCGTTGCATCGCAACATTCTTGAGTGGCTGGATGCCGACACGATAATTGACGTTATCGTTGGAATTTCCTGCTGGAACCATTGGCCATACCATAGCATCTTTCCATACGCGGAAATCGATGAGAACAGTACGGTCGTTAATGGAATTTGCTGTCTTAATAGCCTCGAGAGCTTCTTCCTGAGTTGTCGCACGAATGCCGACGCATCCGTAAGCTTGCGCAAGCTTAACGAAATCTGGGACATCGAAGAACTCTTCAGTTCCTGCGTTGCCCGCATTCTCGTCACCATCATGAAGCATGGTCTGAGAGTAATGCTCATCAAAGAAGAGAGTCTGCCACTGGCGAACCATTCCGTAGACGGAGTTATTCAAAATTGCAATCTTGATAGGGGCACGCTCGTGGAAGAGGGTAGCCATTTCCTGAGAAGTCATTTGGAATGATCCGTCGCCATCGATAAGCCAGACTGGCTTGCGACCTGCAAACTCACGCTGAGAGGCAACACTTGCGCCCAAAGCTGCAGGAAGACCATAGCCCATAGTTCCTGCTCCACCAGAAGAGAGCCAAGAATTTGGATGCTCAAAATCAACCAACTGGCTTGCCCACATCTGATGCTGGCCGACGCCCGAAACCCAAATCGTGCTATCGTCAGCCTGCTCAGACAGTTGCTTGACAACCCACTGAGGAGACAGGCTTCCATCCGTTGGCATATCTTCGTCGCGGTTGTAATCCAAAGGATAATTGTCGCGCAAATCGTTGAGCAAATCCCACCAATTCTTGAGATCAACGCTTCCTTCGATATCTTGCAATGAGGAAATTTCTGGAATCAATGCGTCAAGAACTGCTGCCACATCGCCGACAATTGGCACATCTGCTTCACGGTTCTTGCCAATTTCTGCTGGATCGATGTCGATATGAATTACGCGAGCTCGAGGAGCAAATTCAGACAATTTTCCGGTTACGCGGTCTGCAAAACGTGCACCGATAGCAATAAGTAAATCGCTGTTTTGTATGGCACCTGTACCTGCTACCGAACCGTGCATGCCGAGCATGCCCAAATTATGTGGGTCAGAATCAGGAACGATACCGCGCGCGTTGAGAGTCGTGACCAATGGAGCATTGGTAATATTCATCAGTTGCTGAACCTGCTCGGATGCGCCCGAACGCATCGCACCGCCACCAACATACAAAACAGGGCGGAAGGACTGCTGAATCAAACGGGCAGCCTGAGAAATAACGGTTCCATGAGGTTTTGTCGTTGGAGTGTATCCTGGCAAAATCATGCGCTGAGGCCATGTGTAGTACATGTCGCCGGTTTGAGCAGAACGCGTCAAATCCACCACGACAGGTCCCGGGCGTCCCGTGGAAGCAATGTAATATGCCTCAGTCAAAACGCGAGGAATATCTTGAGCATTTGTGACCAAGTATGAATGCTTCGCGATAGGGTAGGTGATGCCCACGGTGTCAGTTTCCTGGAAAGCATCCGTGCCAATTTGATGGGCACCGACCTGACCCGTGATAACGACCAGTGGAACGGAATCCATCTGTGCATTCATAATTGCCGTAATAGTGTTTGTAGCGCCAGGGCCTGATGTCACAATAGCCACACCAAGCTTGCCCGTTGCCAAAGCATAACCCTCAGCAGCATGACCTGCAGCCTGCTCGTGGCGAGTCAAAACAAAACGGAATTTCGTGTCATCATTGATAGCGTGGTATACAGGCAAAATCGCGCCGCCTGGAATACCGAAAACGTCAGTTACGCCCAAATCTTCTAATGAGCGTACAAGAGCTTGAGCGCCTGTAATTTTTTCGCCCTCAGGAACGGTCTGTTCAGCGCTTGGCTTCGGAACTGCGCTAAAAGCTTGTAAAGGTGTAGGCAACGCCATGGAAACCTCTATCTGTGCGTGAATCTAACTGAATTATGTCACGTGACGTCGCATGAAGTCACGCAATACGAGTTCGTGCAAATGCATGTGTTACCACATACAGGTGCTAGTGCGTCGCTTGTGGCATGCACTAGACGGTAATGCCACCATCATAATAGAAACCCACAGATTTTACGCGAATTGTCCGCGATATGTTCATTGTGAGCGCTATCCGTGGCTTTTTTGTAAAAGGACCACAGAAAAAAATCTGTGGTCCTTGTCTGCGAAACCTGCTGATGAGTGCTCCGTACAGAGACGCGAGCAAGTGAAAGCTGACTTCGCGACGTGAAGCGTGTGACGGTAATTATCGCTTCACTAATTACTTCTTACTGCTTACTTCTACTTCTTAAACTCGTTCAGAACTTTCCACGCATTTTCTGCAGCTGCCATCTGAGCCTTGCGCTTGGTAGAGCCTTGGCCGCTTCCCAAAGGATGAGATGCATCAATTCCTAATTTTTCGCTCATCTCATTCGCAGCAAGTTCGGCATGAGCGGTGAAGATTTGTGCATATTCAGGGCCGCCTACTTCCATACGGTAAGTAAGTTCATTGATCTTTAGCTCGTGTGCAATTTTTGCCAAAGAAGTCTTCCAATCGAGTGAAGGTCCTTCATGAGAAACGCTTTCCAAAGTCTTATCGATCAATGCATGCACAGTGTCGCGCGCTGCGTCAATTCCGTGCTCGATAAAAATTGCTCCGATAAGAGACTCTACGATATCGCACAAAATAGAATCTTTATCTGATCCGCCGTCTTCAGCTTCACCGTTTCCCAGCAAAATCATCGGTCCGACATGCAAAAAATCGCGAGCGATGGGAGCGAGAGATTCTTCCGACACTGCTTTCGCACGAATTTTTGCCATCTGACCTTCGGTGAAATCAGGATGCTGAGTGTAGAGAGTTTCGGTAACGACGAGCTCGAGAACTGCATCGCCGAGGAACTCGAGACGCTCATAGCTAGGAGCCCCGGTGTGCTCGTGAGTAAAGGACTTGTGTGTCAGTGCTTCCACCAAATGTTCTGGAGTAAGAGTGTGCCCCAATTTCTGAAGAAGCTGTGTAGCTGGAGCGGCGGAATCATCAGATTGTGCCGATGCCGTAGGAACAGACGTCATTGACTGTTCATGATGGCTGTGCGCGGCTGAAGTTGATACGCCGGACTGCTCGTGGTGGTGTGACATAGTTTCATCTTCATTTTTGCTCATGAGATTAATTGTATGAGAACACATAAACGGATGAGAGATATCGCGGCAGACTTGGAGACATAGAGAGGGAAATTCAGCAGAAATGGCTGGGTAGAAAATTTGGGAAGAAAATCTGGGGAAGAGAAAGATGAAGCAGAATGAAGGAGAGCGATTTTGGATGCATGGATACAGCAGAGCACCATGGAAAATAGAAAAGCAAAACAGAGACGGAAAATAGAAACGAAGAGCAGATATGAAAAACCTCCGCTACCCGTCGATAGTGGAGGTTTTCTTAAAGCGTTGTAGCGCTTGCTACTAATGAGCTTGTCGCTGCAGCTTAACTACTCAGCCAAGTTTGCCTTGATAGCAGAGCGGTAAGTGCGTCCACGGAATGCGCCGCAGTTAGGGCATGCCATGTGTGGCAATGCTGGAGCGCCGCAGTTAGGGCAGCTAATAGTAGTAGTTGCAGATGCCTTCCAGTTGGAACGGCGAGAGTGCGTATTAGCACGGGAGGTCTTATACTTTGGCAGTGCCATTTTGTTTTCCTCTGTTTCGAATCGAATATTTGCTTAAGCCTTGACGAGTTTAGTATAACCTCTCGTCAATCGCAAATTAGAACTTTTACTTGTCGTCGTCAGTCGTGTTTTCAGCGTCGTTTTCTTCGGCTTCAAGCTGAGCTTTTAAGCCTTCCAAAGCAGCCCATTGAATGTTGACGACATCATGATGATGGTCAGGGTGATCGTTGAGATTAATGCCGCACTGTGGGCAGAGTCCTCGGCAGTCCTCGCGGTCCAATGGCTGCAATGGCAGTGCCTGAGCGAGGGAATCTCGCACGAGAGCTTCCATATTGAGATAAATAGATTGAGGGCTCAACGGATACGTATCATCTGTTTCATCTTGAGATGCAATAATGTCTACTTCTTCTTCGTCGCTCGAAAAAGAAGCTGGCATGTCTTCTTCGTACGTGTAGAAAACGACCGGCGCTACAGTAATCGTGTCATGAATTGGGTCGAGGCAGCGTGCGCATTCTGCATCAAAAGGAGCGCTAATGGTTCCCGTAAAGAGAATTCCGTCAGCCAAGGATTCCAGCATGCCGTTGACCGTAACGTCCGTGCCTTCAGGAATGCCGACAAGATTATCGCCAATTCCGCTTGGAGCAGGCATAATAACGTGGTCGATATCTTGCGTATTTCCTGGCTTTAATGACAATTGGGAAATAGGAATCGACCATGGAGTTTCATGTTCGCGTGCCATGAGTGCATACCTTTTTCTGTATTTCGTTCTTCTGAGCGCGCAGCATGAGCAATTAAGAATTGCGGGTCGTTGCGGCAATAAGTGCATTCACAAGCCGTACGCTCACAAGAACTATCACGTGTGATTAATTTTGTGGGTAGTCTTCCGGTGTCAGATGTGGAAGATCTTGCAAAGCCATTTGCTGGCGTTCCTTGAGTACCTGCAAACCCGTATTGATAGAACGACGAATTTCGCCGAGCTGATCATCCAGAGCATTCATCGACTCAATTGTGTAATCGTTTGCGCCTTGAGTCAAGGAGTTTGCCTTTTCCTGAGCAGTGTTCAAAATATTACGTGCCTGCTCGGTTGCCAACGATACGACGTTTTCCTGACCTGCGAGGATGTGAGCTTGAGTATTTGCATCATTGATAATTGTCGTCGCCTTAGCCTGAGCATTGTTCACGATAGCATCTGCTTGGCTCTGTGCATTTTCGAGGCGCTTTTCTGCCTCACGCATTAATGCTGATGCGCGTTCGAGCTGCACGGGAAGGACTTCCTTGAGCTCGGCAAGAAGATCGCTAAGTTCTGCTTGGTGGATACGTACGTAAGCACGTGAGAAGAAGAGTGGCTGAGCATCGTCGACGATATCTTGAATTTGGTCGATGATATCGTACGCTGTGGTGAACTGATCTTCGGTCGATGGGGTAGACGATGTAATATCGCGTGCCTCAGGAATGTATGCGTTCAGCGCCGCCTGAGTCTGAGGGTCGACGAGATTTTCTACTTCGACGACGTCTTCCTCGGAATTGCCCTGATCCTCGCTGACACTATCAGCAGCAACGGTTTCGTTTGCGACCTGCGATTGGGATTCAGCGATGAAAGCTGCCTCTTGAGCATCCTCAACTCCTGGGATACCGTCAAGATTATGTGCGCGTGCTACTTCAGCAGAACCAGTGCTGTCATCATCAAATTGTGCATCAGGATCGTATTCAAAAGCCTCAGTCATTATGTCCCTCCTCTGAAACGGCGGTAATTAAAGCATTGTAAACGGAATGTGGCACCATGCCGGTGATATCTCCACCGTGGCGAGCGACATCTTTCACAATGGAGCTGGAAATGTGCTCACGGATAGGGTCGGCAGGGATAAACATGGTTTCTACGCCGGAAAGTTGACGATTTACTAATGCCATTCCCAATTCAGCTTCATAGTCTCCATTTTGACGAAGGCCTTTAACGATGAGAGTGGCACCCACCTGCGTGCAGTATTCGGTAATTAAGCCATCAGTGCTGGAAACGGTGACGTTCGTAATTCCGTCAGCTTCCAAAGCCTTAGTAATCATGTCTTTGCGTTCTTGCTCAGTAAACATAGGTTTTTTGGCAGCGTTAACTGCAACGACCACATGCACTTGTGCAAAAAGTTTGGCGCATCGCTCAATGACGTCAAGATGGCCCGATGTAACAGGATCGAATGAGCCCGGGCATACTGCAATTGTCATTCTTTAAGAGTAACTCAAAGACTAGAATGACAAGACGATGTACAGTAGAGTAATAGAGTAAAACAGAGCATGGTTTTACGGTGAGAGGACGGACAGCATGATGTTTGATGAAGATCAGCCAGGTTTCGCACAGCCTGATTCGGGAAGTGGCACCGGTACTTCAACGTTAGAGCGTACAGAAACAATTACTCAAGAAGATACAAAGCTCAACGATAACAGTGATTCTGAGCGCTATGCTCATTACGTCACGAAAGAGAAAATGGAGCAGTCGCGTTTGACAGGCAAGCCAGTTGTCGCTTTGTGTGGTAAGGTGTGGGTTCCACGACATAGTCCTGACGGATATCCAGTGTGCCCTGACTGCAAGAAAATTTATGATCAGATGATGCGGTAATCTACAAAACGATGTGATGAAGTGGTTCATGAGAAATTCTCATGAACCACTTTTTGTTTGTGTGCCTTAATCGCTTATATCTTGTGAGTTTGTTCACTAAACAGCAGGAAACGCGGGATTTTTCTGCTGAAAACGATAAAAATGTGCAGTCCTTTAGGTAAAAATATAAAGGCTTGATTAATACAATTATGAGCATTGTGCATACTCTATACAGCAGTTTTCTTTTGAATAACTGTACAAAGCCAAACTGTCGATATCAGAGCGTGTATAACCATGATGTAGAACGTATGAGAGAGATTATTAGTTTTTTATGGTAGTTCGAAACGTACGTAGCGTTATCGCAAAAGTAGTAATGAGCATCCTCGCTGTGGTAGCCATGCTTATGGCGAGCACAGTTATGCGCGCTCCACAGGCTTACGCGGATTCAGGCACGACGTCTGTACGTGTGACGAAGGTGTGGGATGATGACAACAATAAGGACGGTGGACGTCCACAGTCTCAGCAAGTTCAGGTATTTCGAGCAGGAGCTGCTGTAGGAATGCCGGTGGCTCTGAGCGCGGCAAATAATTGGACGCATGAGTTCACTGACCTTCCAGCAACAGACTCGAGCGGTCAGACGATCAAGTACACCATTCAAGAGGTTACTGCTCCTGCTGAATACCGTTCGGTTATTTCTGGTGATCAGACGAGCGGATTTACGATTACGAGTACACTTCTGACGACTTCTGTGCAGGTTATGACGCGTTGGATGGATAATAACGTCACGACTTAGCGCCCAGCATCGATTAAATTGCATCTTCTTGCTGATGGCGTAGAAGTGCAAACTGCTGAACTGACAGCGGCGACAGGGTGGATGTATAACTTTACGAATTTGCCTATCTTCTCGAATGGAAAGTACATCCGTTATCTTGTCCAGCGTGAGACGGTGACGGGTTATCGCACAGTGGATAGCTCGACCACGGTTCGTTATTTCGAAATTGGTACAACGAATAAGTACGCTCCAGATTCGTATCGCACAATTTTCTGGAACTATCCTCAAACGACCAAGGTTGAGGCTGTGAAGAATTGGGCGGATGGCGATAATAAGGACGGCAAGCGCCCAGAATCTATCAAGGTTCATCTCTATGCGAACGGTGTGGAAACACAGTCTGCTGATTTGAGCGCTGCAAACAATTGGCATCATACATTTGACAGCTTGCCAACGTATGCGAACGGTACAGAAATTAAGTACACCTTGTCTGAAGATGATGTCGATAGCTACGTGTCGCGCATCAATACTGCACAGACTATAGTGTCGGGATCTTCACAATTGGCAACGGATGGTTCTGGTGAGATTCATGCGAACGTAACCATCGCTCAAACGTGGAATGACAACAACAATGCTGACGGTTCTCGTCCAACGTCGATGACCGTGAAGCTTCTTGCAGGTGACACCGTTGAGCAGACTGTCGAACTGTCTGCAGCAAACAACTGGCAGTACTTTTTTGCAAACTTACCAATCATTAATTCCGCTGGACGATTCGCTAATTATTCCTTGTCTTTGACTGATTCTCAGGGTAATGAATCGACGATGTCTATCGGCGCTATCACTGGTGTGGGCCCTGTAGCTGCTACTAACCCATACGTGCTGTATAACTCCGTAGTGAACGTACAGCATGGTGATGTGACGGTGACAAAGCAGTGGGATGATGACAATGATGCAGACCATCTTCGCACCTCATCCGTTGAGGCACAGCTGTACGCAGGCGATACTCCTGTAGGCAGTGCAGTAACTTTGGATAAGGATAATGACTGGAAGCATGTCTTCACGAATCTTCCTCTGTATGAGTATAACAAGGCTGAAGGCAAGTACACAGCTATTCAGTACACGGTGAAGGAAACCAATACTCCTGAGGGGTATACGGCATCTGTTGATAATTCCGATCCACAAAACATCGTGCTGACGAATACTCATAAGGTGAAGACTCCAGAAGTTGTGCCTTCAAAGCCTTCTACATCGACGCCAAACACTCCTGAGCCAACTCCTACAAAGCCTGTAAAGACCTAGGCTGACAAGCCTCGTGAGCTTGCTCATACTGGTACGGATATCGTTGCTCTTGTAGGTGGTAGCGCGCTGCTCATCGTGATGGCAGCTGCAGTGCTGGCACTTCGTCGCACGATGCGTTCCTAGGAGCGTACGAGACGTGAGTGTCATAACTGATACAGCACTGATATAACACTGATATAACAAAGACCGCGAGGAGAAACCCCGCGGTCTTTGTGTATGTGAAGGTGTGCTTGTGGCTCGGTGTAGCTCGGTAAAATGCCACACCGAGTGTGACTTCGCGATTATGACAGCGTGACCACTTCCGTTGGAATTGCCTGCTCGCCATCACTCAAGGACAATGCATTAACTGGCAATTCGTGCAGTGCTGCAGTGTGATACTCACGTGCTGCGAAAAGCGCTTCTCGAGTGGTCAGGGACTCGTCAATGACGCCATGGTCGATAGCAAGGATGCCCAAATCCTTGGTTTCACCGTATTCTGACTGAGTATCTTCCCATGTCGAAATCGCATCCTCAGTGCCTGCAAGGACAAGCTCACCCTGAGCAAGACCGTATTCGTATACGCGCAATCCACGCTTGCGCCAGCCATCTGTCGATTTTCCGAAGCTCTTCTTTGCTACTGGGTGCATCTGGCCATCAGCGCCTTCACGCTCGACAAGCTTATACACCATGGATGTCGTTGGGTGTCCTGAACCCGTTACCAGACGAGTTCCCACACCATAGGAATCGACAGGAGCCGTCGCCAAAGAAGCAATTGCATACTCATCAAGATCGTTTGTCACAGTAATCTTCGTATCCACCGCGCCCAATGCATCCAACTGATGACGTGCCTTTTGAGCCATAGAAGCCAAGTCGCCCGAGTCAATGCGGATACCTCCTAAATGAGGACCTGCAACTTCTACGGCAGTACGAATCGCTTCTTCGACATTGTATGTATCCGTCAGAAGAGTAGTGCCCACTCCCAGAGCGGCAATTTGGGATTCAAAAGCATCGCGTTCACTATCGTGAACGAGAGTAAAAGCATGAGCAGCAGTTCCAATGCATGGAATGCCGTACTTCTTAGCTGCAGCCAAATTTGCTGTGCTGACAAAACCGCCGACGACAGCGCTTCGACTTGCAGCAATTGCAGCTTCTTCATGAGCACGGCGACCACCCATATCTGCGCATGGTCGTCCGGCTGCAGCAGACGTAATACGAGAAGCAGCGGAAGCAATAGCGCAATCATAATTAAGAACGCTTAAGATAACTGTTTCGAGAAGAGTACATTCTGCAAAAGTTCCTTCGACCTGGAGAACGGGCGAATTTGCAAAGAACATTTCTCCCTCGCGATACGCGCGGATAGTTCCCGAGAAACGGTAATTTTCCAACCAATCAATTGTTTCTTGTGAAACGATATGATTATCGCGCAAAAAAGCAAGATCGCTGTCCGATGGGCGGAAATTCTTGATGTAGTCGAGGATACGGCCCAATCCCGCAACGACACCATAACGTCGTCCCGATGGCAAATGACGAGTGAACACTTCGAACACACATTGGCGATGAGCGGTTCCATCGCGCAAAGCAGCGTCCACCATAGTGTATTCATACATATCGGTCAGTAGTGCTGCAGTTGGCATATTATCCTTCTTAATCAATCGTTCTGAGCTAATCATTGATATATCAATGATATACAGATATATAAAGAAGAGCTTATCTTTCGATGAAGCTCTTCATGATGTGAGTATTGCCTGCGACGCGCATATCAATGATGTGTCACAACGTAATGTGACTGTGACGTTTTAGCGGATGCGCTTAAACCGTGCTGCTCGAGGCGATGTGCCTGTCAGTGGAGTACGTGCTGGCAATGCTTTATCGACTACTACTATGATAAGCGCAAGCACGAAGAAAATGGACAAGTAGATGACGCAGTTGAGAAGGAACTGCTGAATTCCGAGCTTGTCAAGATCGATAAATCCGTATGGGTAAGGATTTCCGCCAGCAGCTGGTCCGACTCCGTGGAAGACGCGTGCTCGGATAACCACAAATGCCAAATACACTGGGAAGTAAATAAGCCACGTCAAGGAGTCGAGCCACTTGAATCGACGATGCTCATCAAAGAGAACAAAATCGACAGTGGTCAAAATTGGCACGAGAATGTGCGCGAGTAAATTCGATGGTACGCCGAAAATGCGGAAGACAGTTGCTGGATTATCCGGAGGAAGCACGAGCCACGCAACCAAGCCAGTGATAATGATATTGAGAGTCAGTGCTCCCTTAAGCCATGCTGGTGGCTGTACGCCACGAAGAAGTCCCGCTAAGCCAGCCCAGATGAATGTAAAAGCGATAAGTAAATTCGTTTGATATGTGAAATATACCAAATTTTGAGCTTCACCAAAGAACCATGCTCGTGATGTTCCTGCAAGGGCAAGAGCTGCAACTACAAATCGGAAAAGTGCCACAATAATTGTCATGTCTACTACTGTATCGGCAGTCTTGGGCAAACGGAGATATGGATAGAAATGCGGTGGAGTCGTATAATATCAGGGGAAGAAATTTGTAAAAATCGATAATTTTCTGTCTCGTGAAGTATCTTGTGAAGCGCATTGTACAGATTCTCGTTGTGGATCTGAGGTCAGAGTGTCACGATGAAGACTACGCGTTTCATCAGTTGAACGGGTGCGAGTACGATAGCTATATGACTCAAATTAAAGATTTATTGCAAGATGGACAGGTTCTTCGTGCGGATGGGCGTCAGGTGGATGAAGTGCGCCCAGTGAAGATTGAGCGCAATTGGACGGATGCTCCTGAAGGTTCCGTTCTTATTCAGTGCGGAAATACTCGCGTATTGTGCACAGCGACTTTTACTCCAGGAGTTCCTCGTTGGCGTCGTGATTCTGGATTGGGTTGGGTGACAGCAGAGTACTCGATGCTTCCACGAGCTACGGCAGAACGAACTGATCGTGAGTCAATTCGCGGGAAAGTGGGTGGTCGTACCCATGAAATTAGCCGCTTGATTGGTCGCGTTTTGCGTGGTGTAGTTGACATGAAGGCTCTGGGGGAGAACCAGATTCAAATCGATTGCGATGTCCTCCAAGCTGATGGCGGTACGCGTACGACATCCATTACCGGTGCCTACATTGCTCTGGTTGATGCGATTGGATGGGCAAAGAAGCATAATTATATTTCTGAAAACAAGAAGGTTCTAACGGATCAGGTTTCGGCAATTTCTGTGGGTGTGATTGACGGAACTCCTATGCTTGATTTGCCGTATATCGAAGATTCACGTGCTCAGACAGATATGAATGTGGCAATGACTGGCTCGGGTGCATTCATCGAAATTCAGGGAACTGCAGAAGGTGCTCCATACTCTCGCGAGACTTTGAACATCTTGCTTGATTTGGCTGAAAAGGGCAATAAAGAATTGCAAAAATTGCAGCGAGACGCGCTGGAAGCATAGTTAATTCAGTAGGTTAATTCACAAGTGCTGATACGAATCGTGATGTATGGTCGCATACTCACGGTTGTGCAGAAAGGATCCACGTATTATGACCCAGCGAGTATTGGTTGCGACACATAATAAGGGCAAACTTGCTGAGATTTCGCGCATTATCGGCGAATCTGTAGATGGTGATTTCGAGTTTGTCACAGCAGGTGAGCTTAATGTCCCTGATCCTGTAGAGGATGGGACGACGTTCGAAGCAAATGCGCTGCTGAAAGCTCGTGATGCTGCACATCGCACAGGTCTTCCTGCAATGGCTGATGATTCCGGTCTTATCGTCGATGTGATGGGAATGGCACCAGGAATCTTGTCTGCTCGCTGGTCAGGTGTGCATGGTGATGATGCAGCAAATAATGCACTGCTTCTTGCGCAATTAAGCGATATCCCTGACAGTGCTCGGACAGCACGATTCCGCTGTGCTGCGGCTTTGGTTATCCCAGCTCAGATTGTGGGAACTGATGAGGATGTAGAAATCGTCGAAATTCGCGATATGGAAGGTCGTTTGCTTCGCGAACCACGTGGAACGAATGGATTTGGGTATGATCCACTCTTCGTTCCTCGTGAGCAAGAAGGCGAGCTTACTTCTGCAGAAATGACTGCTGAGCAGAAGAATGCAATTTCTCACCGCGGACAGGCATTGCGCGCGTTGGCACCGCATTTTGCACAATTACAGTAGATGCGAGTTTTCTTGTCAGTATAATAATGGCACACTAATGGCTGATCAATCTTCATGATTGACCAGCCATTATGCGTAGTGCAGGTGAGAGCTCACTTTAGAAATCAGCGAGTACTTCCTTGATTGGATCATCGCCATCTGCCATCGAAATGACGCGACCAATTGTATTTGGTGTTTCCAAAATTTCAGCAAGAGTTTCTGCCACGTTTGGAATGGTATTAGAAGCAAATTCGAAAACGTTTGTGCGAATCAAGCCGGTTCCTGTTTCGGCCTCCACAAGTGCTCCCGGCTGAAGAATGGTGAATTCAAGATTGGTGTTATTAATCAACCATTCGTCTGCGAAGAATTTTGCAATGTGATAATCCTTAATCGATTCCACGCGAGGATCAGTCCACTTATCTGGAGTGGTGGCGAAAAGTGCCGACAATTGGATGAAGCGCTTCACTCCTGCCTTTTGAGCAGCTCGTTGCAATTTTACTGCACCGAATGCGTCGACTTGCAAAAGATTCTTACCGCGAGATCCTGCTACAAAGTAAATAGCATCGAAACCAGCAATGGCAGATTCAATTGTCTCTTCAGAGGCAGTGAGATCGAATGGTACGACAGAAATATCATCAGCAATTTCGAAAGTTTCAGGTGTACGTACGCCTGCAGTGACTGCATGACCACGCTTGAGCAATTCTGGGATAAGAGCTTTGCCTACGCGGCCATTAGCGCCTGCGATAAAAACTTTCATGGGGAATCCTCTCAAAGAAAATGGTGAGTATGAGTACTTTAATTTTATCGGAAAAGAGAGGGGGAAAAGAAAGATTATGCAGTAAGAAAAGAGTGCGCGAGAAGGGACTTGAACCCTCACTCCAGTGGAACAGGAACCTAAATCCTGCGCGTCTACCAATTCCGCCACTCGCGCGTATGCGTTTCTCCGAACACTGCAATATCCGAACATTGCGATATCTGAATACTGTGATATCTCAACACAGCGATATCCGAACGAGGGGATAAACGCGGATATAAGAAGAGCCACTTGCCGGAATCGGACCGGCGACCTTCTCATTACGAGTGAGACGCTCTACCAACT
>CAUTYZ010000015.1:0-47536 GCA_963543015.1 uncultured Alloscardovia sp. | reverse complement strand
GCGAGAAATATCGGCGATAGTTTCAAAACCAGCTTTACGTGCTTCAGAATTTTCGGGGGTTGGCTCTGGAAGCTGAACGGAAATGCAACGACGATGTCCGCCGTCTTCAGCATTTAACTGCATGACAGCGTGAGCAGTCGTTCCCGAACCTGCGAAGAAGTCGAGGATGATATCGTCTGATGAGTTGGTTGCGATACGCAGAATCTCATCAATAAATGTTAGAGGCTTAGGAGTATCGAATATCTTTAGACCATAAAAAATTTCTTTGATGCTTCGTGCCCCAGCAGCTGTGTCAAACTTTGGGTCTAACCAAGTTGTTTTAGGCTTAACAGTACGTTGTTCGCCATCTACAAGATCTCTCATTTTTACGTAGATAGACCAGCCTGATTGAGATTCCTTTGCAACTAGTTCAGTACTCTTATATTGAACGAATTTCTCATTACCCCAACGCCAGCGTCCAGCATTTCCTTCACTGTCTTTTGGAAGAATTTTGATGAATCCTGATCCCGGGTTTTCTGAAAAGACCTTTAATTCTGGATGATAATAAATTGGATAATACATATTTGGACGGTCTTCGCGTCTTGAATTTTTCCCGGTTTTCCTCAATGGAACAAGTTTATAGTTACTGATTCCATCTGAGAATTTAAACTCTTCCAAATATGTATCAGAGGCAGGAAGTCCATTGATTTTTGCCTCTTGAATTGATCGAGAATATACGAGTAAGAATTCATGAGAAGTTGCAAAAAATTCATCGTCAGATCGTCCCTTAAGATTATTGACGATTGAAAGTGTACCAAGGCGATTACTTTCACCAAAAATTTCATCACAAATCTTTTGAAGATTATTTTGCTCATTAGCATCAATTGAGATAAAAATAACCCCATCTTGCTTCAGTAAGTTACGTGCCAGCACAAGACGTGGATACATCATGTTCAACCAAGTTGAGTGGAAACGACCATCAGCGGAAGCGTTTGTTGAGATCTTGCCTTCACCATCGCTCTGACCTGTTACTTCAAGGTAGTTAGCGATGGAGTCTGAGAAGTTATCTGGGTATACGAAATCTTTACCAGTGTTATATGGAGGGTCGATATAGATGCACTTAATCTTGCCATAGTAGTGCTTTTGAAGAATCTTCAAGACTTCGAGATTGTCACCCTCGATGAAGATGTTGTCAGTGCGATCCCAGTCGACAGAATTCTTAAGATCTGGTGCAAGGGTAGCAGTAGTAGGAATTTGAGCCGCATGCATTGCATCATTTTTCCCAGGCCAGAAGAGACCAAAACGTTCTCGGGTAGAGGATACATCTTCGCCGAGCAATGTCTTAATGACATCGATGTCGATTTTTCCATCAGATACAGCTTGTGGAAAGAGCTGCGCAATATCGTGAGCAGCCTGAGTCTGATAGTCAGGTGAGGTGGACTCTACTTCGTGAAAGTTATCTTCCATGACGACTCCTATATGCGAATGTATGAGAAAAAGCTTGTGTATTGCTTTTACTTTACCCCGAGTAGTAACAATTCAGCTTGGTGAGTGGCGTCTTATATAGATGTGTTTTCTTGTGGGGAGTAAGGTACGTTTGGATGTATCCCATGTTTTTGTAAAAGTGGCTATCTGTAGAGCAGATTAACAACGATGTGGCACTTTTATGCGCAGTTTTACAAAAACATGGGACACTTAGCCACAACGTGTTTTATTCTCAGTCGGGTATAGCCCTAGCTTGTGCTTCTTGTCGGAATGAGTGGCGATTTCCTATCAGTCGTGCCACGAGTTTTCGTATGTTATCCACTTCTTTGTAAAACTACCCATCTTCATCCATTAATTGGAGCAAATCCTATTCGCAGATAGCCACTTTTACAAAAACATGGGCAACTTGCAAACCTGTCACCAATTCGTTACAGGGTGGGGCAGTATGAAACGCGATTCATCGCATGAGCGTATTAGCACATTAACACATTAACGCATTAACGCATTAACACATGAGTAAAGGGATGTGGAATCAAAACATCCCGCATCCCTTCAATTTAGCTGAAATCTAGTCGACAGCCTAGTCCTAGCCAAGCAATCTAACCATCAATCCAGCCAGCCGCTCAAGCAACTCCCTACTTCACTGCGCCGCGCATCACGCCAGACACGACCCATCGTTGTGCAAAGACGTACACGATGAGCACTGGAGCCATTGCCATCAGGTATGAGGCGAAAGCTACAGGGTAGTTGGTCGTAAATTGCGACGAGAAAACGTACTGGGACAGCTGCAAGGTTGCGTTCGACTGATCCGTCAAAATAATCAGTGGCAGCATGAAGTCGTTCCATACCCACAAAACGGTCATAACTGCAATGGTTGCGTTAATTGGTCCCATGAGTGGGAAGATAATTTGCCAGAAAACTCGCCACGTGGAAGCACCGTCGATGCGTGCGGCTTCTTCGAGCGATTCAGGAATTGAGCGGATGAAGCCAATTCCGATAAACAAATTCGTACCCAATCCGAGAACGATGTACAAAATAATCAAACCAATTTGATTATCGAGATGCAGCCAGCCGATTTCCTGTGCCAAAGGAAGCATGATAACCGTAAACGGCACGAACATTGCCGCCACAAAGAAGTAATACATGAAGCGGAAGAACGGCTTATCCATATTGCGCGCGACTGCGTATGCCACGAAAGTGTTCGACAGCAGGGTCAAAACCGTTGCGGCTACAGTGATAATCAGCGTATTCCACACGGCGCGAGGATAATTGACCAAATTCCATGCCTGAACGTAGTTGTCCCAATTCCAAATCTGTGGAAGCTCGAGACCGCCAATTGTCGCGTTCGTCTTCAAAGAGGACACAACTGCAAAATACAGTGGTACAAGAATTGTCAGCGACAAAATTGCTGCCAGAATGGTCAATGGCCAGCTGACACGGTTTTGCTTGGACAAGCGAAGCTTCTCGCCGGACTTTCTTGAACCGGACTTTCCGGAACGTGCCGAGAGAGAATTTCGTCCCTGACGAGCCATCGACCCAAGTGGTGACTTTGAGGACTGTGTAGTCGACTGCGTAGTCGCCTGTGTTGACGTCTGTGCGTTACTCATTAGATCTGCTCCCTCTTCGAGAAGAACTTCAACTGAACGAAGCCAATCAGTGCCAGCAAAATGAAGTACAGAACTGCATTAGCTGTCTGATATGCATACTCGCCGCCGGTCAAACCGTTGGAATAGATCAAATACGATACGGTTTCTGTCGCTTCAGATGGGCCGCCACCGGTTAATGCGACGATTTGGTCGAAGGCTCCGAGTGCGCCCTTCAATGACAAAACTGCATTAATTGTGACGAATGGTCCAAGAAGTGGGAATGTAATCTGCCAGAATCCTTGCCATGCGTTTGCGCCGTCAATTTCCGCAGCTTCATACACTTCCTGATCGATTGTTTGCAAACCTGCCAAATACAGCAAAGTGTTGTATGCGACGGACTGCCATACTGTGACGAACACAATTGGAATCCACGCGAGTTGAGGATTGGTCAGCATCGATTCGCTGAGCCAATTTATTCCCAACGCTTGTCCCAATGCTGGCAGTGGATTCATGAAGATATAGCGGAAAACGTAACCGATAATCAAAATTGCCAAAGTATATGGGATGAAGAAAATTGCCCTAAATCCGCTCTTAAAAGCGATACGCGAATTCAGAAGAACCGCGAGGAACATTGCAATTAAATTCACCAAAATTGCGATGACAATTGCGATGAAAATCGTAAAACCATACGCATGCCAGACGCGCTCGTCTTGGAAAAGCGCGAGATAATTGCTGAAACCGACCCAGCGATACGAACCAAAACCTTGCGAATTCGTAAATGAATACGTAATGCCTTGAATGAATGGTACGTACAGGAAGAATGCAAAAATAATTGCCGCTGGGACTGTCATCCAGTAGTATGCGCGGTCGACCTTACGACGAGTCTTAAGACGAGGGCTCTGGGTGTGCTCAGGACGCGGTGTTTTCGGCGATGTAGCCGAAGAAGTTGTAGAACTCATTATCAGACCTCCTTTGCCCTTAATCGAAAGTTCGTGCTTGAACTTTATCGTACGAATTTTGCATATTTGCCAAGAATTGGTCGACGTTACCAGTTGTTACCAAGCCCTGGAGGTATCCAGCCAAGTCAACCGATGCTGGGATCTGGTGATCCGCAAAGTCGACAATTCGGTTCGAACGGAAGAATGGCAAAACGGATGCAATTGTGTCTGCTCCCGCTTCGGTTTCCTTAAGTGGCGTAAATGCAAAATTATCTTTTGCGTATTGCATAACGTTCTTTCCCTCGAGGAGGAATTCGATGAACTGACGGGCTTCCTTCTCGTGGTGAGTTGTTGCACTCATCGTGAGAACTACGTCATCGCCAGCGGTCAACTTCTGCTCGTCAGCGTTGTTGGTCGCGGGCATATTTGCAAAAGTAAGTTTGATATCTGGGTTGACGGAAGTAACCTGCGGAATCGCGTACGTACCGAGTGGAAGAATTGCTGCCTTACCGTTTGCGAAATCCTGAGTAGCCTGCTGATAGGTAATGCCCTTGTTAGTCTGAGCGTACTTATACAGCTCCAGCTCCTTTTGAGCAACGCCAGTCCACAACTTCTTGAACGTTGTTTCGCCAGTTTTCAGTTTTGTGTACTCGCTGAGCGGCACAAGCGTTCCCGTTAATGAGCCAAGTGGTGCTTGCAAGGTCCATGTGTCAGCCCACGATGCCTCGACTGGAGTAATTCCCGCTTTGCGAATTTGCTGGAGGGCTGCGATAAAACCGTCCCACGTTTGTGGTGGATTGTCCGGATCAAGTCCAGCCTTCGTCCACAAATCGCGGTTAATAATGTAGCCCGATGCGTTGCCTGCGTATGGAAGCGCATACAACTTCTTTTCGGACTGTTTCGACGTCTGGACAAGCTCGCGCGCAATTTGGAGCATGCCAGCGTTCAACTTTTTTGTAATTGGGTCATTTTCCCAATTGTGATACACGCCAGTTGCTGCAAACATGCCATAACTAATATCGCCGTTGAGCGTGATAACGTCCGGAACGCGTCCTTTCACCAGGCGAGTGCGCATGTCGGTTTGGGCATTTGCTGTGTTGTTAACGTTAATGCGGATGTTCGGGTGCAACTTTTCGAATTCACGAGCTTTCTGCGTGAACCATCCTGCTGCTTCAGACTTAAATTGGAAGAAGTCGAGGGAGACGACGTCGCCACTGGAGCCTGTAGAACACGCGCTGAGAGCTGCAGTCGACAGGGCAATTGTTGCCACTGCGGCGGTAGTTCGTGCTGCAAACTTCTTGAGCTTCTTCAATTTAAGGATGTCATGTACGCCTACTCTCATAATGACTCCTTCGCTCTTTTCTGCTTTCGCTCTTTTTCATTCGTAGAACCACCTTTAGCCACGGCTAGTAGCGTCTAGTCGTTACTAGTTACAGCTAGTCGTGTCACGTCTAGTCGCATCTAGTCACGTCTAGACATCGGAGAGACTTGCTGGTCGTCTGAGTGATGCGGGCGATGGGCGCGTCGCTGCGTGCTGAATGGAGAGTTCTACGCGTGATGGAAGAAAACATAACAAACTATAGTCTTGTATGTTTGTTTGCGCGAATTTCTGTGTGTTTTGTCAAAAATAGAAAAAATTTCGAATTTGGGTGACGCGGATTCGTAGAGATGTGAGAAAGAGGGGATGAGGTGGTCGAGAGTTGTCCATGTTTTTGTAAAAGTGGCTATAAAAGGAGCAGATTGAAATCGATGTGGCATTTTTATGGGTAGTTTTACAAAAACTTGGGGTACTTAGGTCTACAACGCTCTACTTTCTGCCAGTTTCTGCCATGTAGTGACGCGTTGGACTTTTTGTAGCGGTTTGAGTGGCGATTTTTCTGCGAGAGGTGCTGCGTGTTTTCGTATGTTATCCACTTCTTTGTAAAACTACCCATCTTCACCCATCAATCGGATCAAATTCCTATCGCAGATAGACACTTTTACAAAAACATGGGCAAGTTACATCCCGCGCCCTCTGCATAATAGAAACCATGCCAATTAAGTTTCCGGAAGGTTTGCCGGCCCAGAGCATCCTCGACGCCGAGCGTATTTTTGCCATGAGTTCGCGAGACGCGCAAGAGCAGCGCGTTCGCCCATTACGTATTTGCATTTTGAACCTCATGCCGAAGAAGATTGAGACGGAAACTCAAATTTTGCGCCTGATGTCCAAGTCCCCATTGCAGGTGGACATTGATTTTATGCGCGTGAGCACTCATGAGGCGACGCATACGAGCGAAGACCACCTCATTAAGTTTTACGAGACTTTCGACACGTTGAAAGACAATTTTTACGACGGATTCGTCATTACGGGTGCGCCGGTCGAGCATCTTGAGTTTGAGGAAGTTGATTATTGGGACGAGCTCGAGGACATTATTGATTGGGCGCAAACTCACGTATTCTCGACTGTATACCTGTGCTGGGGTGCGATGGCTGGTCTGCATTATCACTATGGAATTGATAAGCATGTCGAAGATCATAAGATTTTCGGCGTGTTCGAGCAATGGCTTCAGGATGAATATAACTTTTTGACGAACGGTTTCGATGAAATTTGTTTGCAGCCTCACTCTCGCGTGGCAAGCATGGATGAAGGGCAAATTGCTGCACGGCCAGAATTGCAAATTCTTACGACAGGTGAGCAGGCTGGGTCTGGTCTTATCGCGACGAAAGATTTTTCGGAAGTGTTCATTTTGGGGCATTGGGAGTATGTCCGCAACACTCTTGCCAGCGAATACGAACGCGACATTGCGAAAGGTTTGACGAACGTTCCGTTCCCAACGAATTATTATCCGCACGACAATCCAAAACTTGCACCGCTGTTTTCCTGGAGAGCGCACGCTAATTTACTATGGCGCAATTGGCTCAATTGGGTATATCAGACTACACCGTATGTGTTAGACGAAATTCCGGGATTGAAGGCGGAAGGAAAACTCGGCACGGATCGAAATATTAAGCATGAGCCAGCTCCTGCTCGTGTGGACGAGTTTGCGCCGTTTAGAGGAACGACATACGGCGTGCGATATAACTCTAACTAGGAATGGCTCTGAAATGAGCCAAAAGTATTTTACTACGCTGTGCAAAATATCTCACGAGGCAGATTGAAAATTCTCATATAGCGTTTCTCGAGTCGCCATATGTCATTTAACGGAGTAAGCTAAGTTTAGTTTGCATAGAATTTATGCATAAGAGGAGACGAAAGATGAACATTTTAGTTAGCGCAGCAGCGGGCTTGACATCATTGAGCCCAGCATCGCTGTCCACTAAGATTCTGGCCGCAAATGGTCCAGAACTTCCTTCGCTCAATGATTTCTTGCCTCCTGAAATTCTTTTCCAAGGCACTCCATTCGCAATGAACCGCATTATTTTTGTGCGCGTCATTGCTACTGCTGTTATCTTGTTGGTTCTCGGTATTACTGCTGCACGCGCAAAGGTTGTGCCAGGACGTTGGCAAGGTGCAGTTGAATGGATTCTTGGATTTGTGCGTGACAATATCGTGTACCAAATTATTGGTGAATTACGCGGTAAGAAGTACGTACCAATGATTACCACTATGTTCTTGACCATTTTGGTCTTCAACGTGTGTGGCGTCATTCCAGGAGCAGATATTGCGGCAACAGCAACTATTGCCATGCCACTTATTTTTGCAGTTTGGACTCTTGTTCAGTACTGGGTTGCAGGCATTAGCAAGCAGGGACTTGGCGGATTCTTGAAAGAGGAATTATTCCCAGCAGGAGTTCCATGGCCTGTCTATATTTTGCTGACCCCAATTCAGTTGCTTGAAATCATTCTGATTCGACCATTCTCATTGACTCTTCGACTTTTTGCAAACATGATTTCTGGCCACCTTCTCGTGGCGATCACTCTTGCAATGTCGAATTATTACCTCATTGTGATGGAAGGTGCCGCATTTAAGCTCGTTGGTGTCTTATGGTTCCTTGGCGGCTTCGCATTGACGGCGTTCGAGATATTCGTTGCAGCTTTGCAGGCGTTTATCTTCTGCATTCTTTCCTGCGTCTACATCAATCAGAGTCTTGGCGAAGAATAATTGTCGGACAAACTCATAGTCCGCGCTTAATTATTCGGTCATGGCAACGACAGAAAATAGAAAATAGAAAACGTACTGGAAAGATTTATAGACTTTGTGCGGTCATGGAGACATGACAGCACGTAAAACAAACGAAAGGACAATCATGGATCTCGTAACTCTCGCAGAAATTGCCGGTAACATTTCCGTTCTTGGTTATGGTATGGCTGCTCTCGGCCCTGGTATCGGCCTCGGTATCATGTTCGGCAAGGCTCTTGAGTCCACTGCTCGTCAGCCAGAAGCTTCCGGTAAGCTCAACGTGATCATGTACATCGGTTTGGCAATTATCGAAGTTCTTGCATTGCTCGGCTTTGTTGCGTTCATGATGGCTCAGTAAGAGCGTTAACGAACGTACGAAAACGATTGCAATTGCATTACACAGATATAAACCGAATTAAGAATTTAGAATCGTAAGGAAAGGGGAGACATGCTATTAGCAGAAGAGACAAGCGGTATTGCACTGTTTTTGCCTGAAAGCTACGACCTGTTTTGGTCTGCTGTTATCCTCGCTATCCTGGCAGTGTTCTTCTACTTCTTCTTCATGCCAAAGTTCAACAAAATCTTTGATGAAAGAGCTGACAAAATTCAGGGCGGTTTCGACCGTGCTGCTCAGGCTCAGGCTGAAGCAGAAGAAATGAAGAGGCAGTACGAAGACCAGTTGAGAAGTGCTCGTACAGAAGCATCCAAGATTCGCGAAGATGCACGTGCTGAAGCTGCAAATATTGTTGCGGATGCTAAGAAGCGTGCTGAGACTGAAGCTGCACAGGTGACAGCTTCTGCTCAGAAGTCTATCGAAGCACAGCGCGCACAGGCATTGGTAAGCCTCAAGGGTGAAGTTGGAGCGATTGCAACTGCACTCGCAGGCAAGATTTTGGGAAGCAAGCTGGAAAGTAGCGATGTTCAATCGTCCATGATTGATGACGCTATTAATGAGCTTGAACGTTAAGGAGGTGACACATGCACGGTGAAGCATCATTAGCATCTGAGAAGCGTACACGCGAAGAATTCGCATCCCTTCTTCAGGTTCAAGGCGAACATGCTTTAGAGAATGCACGTCAGCTCCTTGACATTACTGCAGTGCTTGATTCCAATGCGCGTTTGCAGCGAGCAATTACCGATCCGGGTCGTTCTTCAGAAGAACGCGTGGATTTGGCTCATAAGCTCTTTGAAGGTGACATCGATCCTTTGACAGAGCAAATTGTGTGCTCACTTGCAGCAAAGCGTTGGAGCAAGGCAATTCACATTGTGAATGCTGTAGAAGATATCGCAGTTGATGCAGTCTTCTACGCAGCGGATGCTGAGGGTGTCACCTCTCAGGTTTCTGCTGAGCTTTCGCGTGTGCACTCTGCACTGCTCAATCTTCCAGAAGTGCTTGCAGATCTTTCAGATACGAGAGCTTCGTGGGAGGCTCGCGCACGACTGCTGGATGCTGTGATTAAGACCGACGAACTTCATCCATTGACGAAGTTCCTCATCGATCACGTCGCTCACCAGCCTCGTCGTCGCCGCTTCTTGTCAGCGCTTAATTGGTTGACAAATCGTATCTCTGCTCATGAGGGTGACCGCGTCGTTACTGTAACGACAGCTGTCCCACTGACTGAAGAACAGCGTTCTCGAATCAACGAGATTTATACCAAGAAATTGGGCACATCCGTGTATATCAACTCTATTGTTGATCCAACAGTTCTTGGCGGAATCCGCATTCAGCATGGTCCTCAGGTTAAAGACACTACTGTGGTAGCACAATTACAGACTTTGAAGCGTGCACTCGGCTAGAGAGCTTAGATAGAGAACCCGGCTAGGAAACTGGAAAACTGAACAATCGGAGTGTTCCGAAAGATTTTGCGGAACTGACCAAGGAACTATCTAGGGAATTGCCCAAGGAACTGCCTCAACGGTATTCCTCGGATATCCGGATAACTCAGGCAACTCAGATAGCACAGGTTTCGGAGAGTACAGTCGTCCAATAGCACAGACTACCTAATCTCACTAATCTCACACAGAGTGAAACGCTTAAAAGACACAAATAAGGAGTGAAAATGGCAGATTTGACCATTGATCCCGCCGCGATTCGTCAGGCTCTAGACGAATTCGTCGAGTCCTACACTCCGTCCAGCACTCCAACTCAAGAAGTTGGTTATGTCAAGACGGCAGGCGATGGTATCGCCCACGTTGAAGGCCTCCCAGGCTGCATGGCAAATGAATTGTTGACATTTGCTGATGGCACCCTCGGCTTGGCATTCAACTTGGACCCACGAGAAATCGGTGTGGTTGTTCTCGGTGACTTCGAAGGCATTGAAGAAGGCCAGGAAGTTCGCCGTACAGGAGAAGTTCTTTCTGTACCAGTTGGCGATGGATATTTGGGCCGCGTTGTTGACCCATTGGGTCGCCCAATTGACGGTATGGGCGATATTCCAAGCGAAGGTCGTCGTATCCTTGAAGCGCAGGCTCCAGATGTTATGCACCGTCATCCAGTTGACCAGCCAATGGCTACAGGTATTAAGGCAATTGACGCAATGACGCCAATTGGCCGTGGTCAGCGACAGCTGATTATTGGTGATCGCCAGACAGGTAAGACAGCAATTGCTATCGATACCATCATCAATCAGAAGGCAAATTGGGAGTCAGGCGACCCAGAAAAGCAGGTTCGTTGCATTTACGTAGCAATTGGCCAAAAGGGTTCGACTATTGCTTCCGTTCGCGGTGCTCTCCAAGAAGCAGGCGCTATGGAGTACACCACCATCGTGGCATCTCCAGCATCTGATTCCGCAGGTTTTAAGTACATCGCGCCATACACCGGTTCTGCAATCGGTCAGCACTGGATGTACAACGGCAAGCACGTTCTTATCGTCTTCGATGATTTGAGCAAGCAGGCAGAAGCATACCGCTCGATTTCCTTGCTTTTGCGTCGTCCACCAGGGCGTGAAGCTTATCCTGGTGACGTCTTCTACTTGCACTCTCGTTTGCTTGAACGTTGTGCTAAGGTTTCCGATGATTTGGGCGGCGGTTCCATGACTGGTTTGCCAATTATCGAAACTAAGGCAAACGACGTGTCTGCATACATCCCAACCAACGTAATTTCGATTACTGACGGTCAGATTTTCTTGCAGTCCGATTTATTCAACGCAAACCAGCGTCCAGCAGTTGACGTAGGTATTTCCGTATCCCGTGTAGGCGGTGCCGCACAGACTAAGGCATTGAAGAAGGTATCAGGTACCTTGAAGATTTCCTTGGCTCAGTATCGCTCTCTGGAATCCTTCGCAATGTTCGCATCCGATTTGGATGCAGCATCAAAGGCACAGTTGACTCGTGGTGCTCGTTTGACCGAGCTCTTGAAGCAGCCTCAGTACACGCCATATTCATCGGAGCAGGAAGTTGTTTCCGTATGGACGGGTACTCATGGAAAGCTGGATGACCTCGAGATTATCGACGTGCTTCCATTCGAGAAGGGTCTGCTTGATTACGTGGCTCATAACACCGATATCCTCGATGTTATCCGCGAAACTGGCGACTTCACCGATGAGACCGAAGCTAAGCTCAACGATGCAGTAGATGCATTCCGCGATACCTATGTGAAGGTTGATGGAACTCCATTGATCGATCACACCGCAGATCCTGGATTCGTTCCAGCTGAGGTAGAGCAGGAAAAGATTGTCGCACGTAAGGCAAAGGAAACCGGTAAGTAATGGCTTCTCAGCTCGCATTTAAATCACGCATTGCATCAACTGAGTCGTTGCAGAAAATCTTCAACGCTCAGGAGATGATTGCGTCTTCGCGCATTGCCAAGGCACGAGATGTTGCTCTTGCGGCGAAGCCATATTCGGATGCGATTTTCCATGCTGTAAAATCCATGGCTTCACACACAGTGCTCAATCACCCTATTACGGGCAAGAAAGATCACAATAACCGTGTAGCAGTTTTGGCATTGACTTCAGATCGCGGTATGGCGGGCGCTTACACGTCCTCCATTATCCGCGAAACTGAAGCACTGCTGAATCGTCTCGATATCGAAGGTAAGCAGCCAGAATTGTTCGTATACGGACGTCGTGGCGTGTCCTACTACAAGTATCGCGGACGTGACGTTGCTGCTACATGGGAAGGCAACACTGACGCTCCAGGTGTAGAAATTGCTGAGAAAATTAGCGATACCTTGTATGAAGCGTATATGAAGCCAGCAAGTGAAGGTGGAGTGGACGAATTCTACATCGTCTTCACTGAGTTCATCAATATGGTGACTCAGAAGGTGCGCATTATTCGAATGCTGCCTGTAGAAGTGGAACTCGTCGATGACACATATGAAGGCAAAGTGGACAAGGAGAAGCGCTCTTCGGCGCCGGTGACAACCTTTGGTCACGATTCATACCCATTGTATGATTTCGAGCCAAGCGTGGAAGAAGTGCTTGACTACATTTTGCCAGAGTACGTTCAGTCTCGTATCCACGAATGCTTGCTGACAGCTGCAGCATCGGAAACTGCGTGCCGCCAGAATGCAATGCACACTGCAACAGATAATGCTCGAAGCCTCGTTGAAGAGTTGACGCGTAAGCTCAACGCAACACGTCAGGCATCGATTACTCAGGAACTTACCGAGATTGTCGGCAGTGCTGATGCACTGAATAATGAGGAAGAATAGGAGGCCGTTACATGGCAGAAGAAACAAACGCACCTGCACAAGGCCGTATTATTCGCGTCCAGGGCTCAGTTATTGATATTGAGTTCCCATTCGGACACTTGCCAGAAATCTATAACGCTTTAACGACCACAATTGAAGGCGTCCAGGGTGAGGAAGGTTCTCATTCTGCAACCATCACATTGGAAGTTGAGCAGCACTTGGGCGATTCGATCGTTCGCGCAATTGCGTTGAAGCCAACAGATGGTCTGGTTCGCGGATCTATCGTAACTGATACTGGTGGCCCAATTAAGGTTCCAGTGGGTGACGTTACCAAGGGACATGTTTTCGACGTTACCGGTAACATTTTGAACGCACAGCCAGACGAACAGATTGATATCAAGGAACGTTGGTCTATTCACCGCAATCCACCAGCGTTCGATCAGCTTGAATCCAAGACCGAAATGTTCGAAACCGGTATTAAGGTTATCGATCTCTTGACCCCTTACGTACAGGGTGGAAAGATTGGTCTGTTCGGTGGTGCTGGTGTTGGTAAGACTGTTCTCATTCAGGAAATGATTCAGCGCGTAGCACAGAACCACGGTGGTGTGTCCGTATTCGCTGGTGTTGGTGAACGTACCCGTGAGGGTAACGATTTGATCGGCGAAATGGAAGAAGCAGGCGTTCTCGGAAAGACCGCACTTGTCTTCGGCCAGATGGATGAACAGCCAGGAACTCGTTTGCGCGTTCCATTTACCGCATTGACAATGGCAGAGTACTTCCGTGACGTTCAGAATCAGGACGTGCTTTTGTTCATCGATAACATCTTCCGCTTCACCCAGGCTGGTTCTGAGGTATCTACACTGCTCGGTCGTATGCCATCTGCAGTAGGTTACCAGCCAAACTTGGCTGACGAAATGGGTGCATTGCAGGAGCGAATTACCTCTACTCGTGGTCATTCGATTACATCTCTTCAGGCAATTTACGTGCCTGCAGATGATTATACTGATCCTGCACCTGCGACAACCTTCGCGCACTTGGATGCAACAACCGAGCTTGCTCGTGATATCGCTGCAAAGGGTATTTACCCAGCAGTAGATCCATTGAGCTCGACATCGCGAATTCTTGACCCTCGTTACGTCGGTCAGACTCACTACGATACAGCAAACCGCGTTAAGGCAATTTTGCAGCGTAACAAGGAACTTCAGGATATCATCGCATTGATTGGTATCGACGAATTGTCCGAAGAAGATAAGACCATCGTGGCACGTGCTCGTCGTATCGAGCAGTTCCTTGGCCAGAACTTCTACGTCGCAGAAAAGTTCACCGGTCGTCCAGGTTCTTACGTATCCGCAGATGAAACCGTTGAAGCGTTCAAGCGCATTTGCGATGGTATGTACGACAACATTCCAGAGCAGGCATTCACCGGTATCGGCGGTATTGAAGACCTCGAACGCAAGTGGCATGATATGCAGAAGGATCTTGCATAATGGCAGGAATTACCGAACACATCATAGACGTTGACATCGTGGCTGAAGATCGGCCACTGTGGTCGGGTGAGGCTGTGTCCGTCGTAGTTCCAACGACCGAGGGGTATCTCGGAATCCTTGCGGATCATGAGCCAATTCTGGCGCTTGTGGGCAATGGGACTGTTGAGGTGAAGTTGCCGGGGGCTGGGGCTGGCTCTGGCTCGGGCGCTGGGCAGTCGGCGGGCGTAAAGCACCTCGACGTCAAAGGCGGATTCATCGCTTTCGAGGACAATCGACTCACTATCGGCGTTGACCAGTGCTTGAACTCGGATGAAGATGCGGCCAATGAAGAGGGTGCTGAGGAGTAAGCTTCGGGGTCATTGTCCGGGTCACCTTCGGTCTTGCCTTTGAGCCCAGCATCGGGTCATCTTCGGTAGGCTGATCTCAGGCTCGTTCGAACGTAGTCACCGTCGTGAAAACGATAAAGTAGCTTGCAAGACGAAAATCTTGCAAGCTACTTTGCATTTCTGGCCACTGCGGTAGGTGGGAAGGCGTGGAGAGAGAATGCGTGGGGGATGTTCCTCATGTTTTTGTAAAAGTGTCTAGATTTACGCCAATTTTAATCAAGAATGGGTTCCTCCATAGACACAAATACAAAAAGTTGGGTAGATTTCACGCCCGCTCTTCTTTCGCCCGAATTCCTTTCGCCGCTCGTGCATAATTTATCTCTAGAGGGATCCCGAGCGAGCTTCACATAGCGGGTGAATGATAGACAGATACCCACTCAGACAGATAAAAACGAACACTATTACGTCGATTGTAGTCACAATTACAAAAAACTGCGGTGGTTTCCGAAAACTTCCGCATACAAGGCATGGTGAAGCACCTGCTAAGCATCATGATGAAAGCTTTGCAAGTTGAGTTGTGATGATATCAATTGCGAAAGAGCAACCAGGCGGCATTCACCAAGTCATTCGTTGCCCCATTCGCCCATTCCCCCACCCATCGCCCAGCCACAAGGAGAAACCTCAAGGGCAAGCGAGATTGTCTGTCAGCACAGTCACCCAAACTAGAACAAGCGATGCAGCGTTTTGTCTCCTAGGAATCGCGCGAGAAAGCGCTTACGACGCATTCGTTCCCAATATTTGACAAGCCGAACGCCAGCCATAATGAGTTTCTCAATCATAACGCGGCCGTTCTCATAGAGAGCCTCGGCAAAACTAAACCGAACCACTTTATATCCAACGAGATTGAGAGCAGTCTCACGATCTTTCTCGCGCGAAATCACATCGTTGATTGACGAAACACCCATCTCGCGATGGATTTTCGGATCGATATATTTCTTATTTCCGTCAAGTTCCCCAGCAATATGCGTAAAAGCGCTATCCTTCTCGTGAAGTTCCCACGCAAAATCAGGGCGTATCGTTCGAGTGTTCTGAAGTGTTGGGAGATGTGGGCGGTTCAATTGTCGCAACGGATTGTCGACAACGGTCTGCAATTCCGGCGTTTCAAGACCAGCCCGCGCCATACGAGCACGGCAGAACGATTCTCCGCCGTTTTCTGATTTTCTATCAACGAATTTGGCTTTGAACCCGGCAATTTCATTCTTCCAACATTTTCGTCTTAGTAGCCCGAACTGCAAAATATCTTGGTAAGAAATATCGAACATGTCTGCAATTTGGTCGCACATGATAATTGCATCTTCGAATGGCAGCATACGCAGGCAGTCGAAAATAGTTTGCAAAGGCGATGAAATCAGAACGCCATTAAACATGCCGACTGTGTCATTGATAGGGATGTACGCTTGCGCGGGGTCTTCCTCCTCAAAGAGCATAATCCCTTGAGTCGCAAGCTCTAACAAACTGACTTCCGGGCGGCTTTCGCGAATGTAATGAAAACGCAGAGGAAGAGTTTGGCGCTTTCCTGTCGATGTATGGCTGTCTGTTCCAATTTGAATGAATTTATAAAGGTCTTCCTTGTGAGGAAGAGTGCTAACTGCACCGTAAATCGCTGCTGCTGATAGTGAGATTATCGTCCAATGCGGATGCGTTGCGCTCATGCCGTAAATTTGCGCAATATCTTGATTGCGTTCCGACAAATTATTCCACGTTTCGGCAGCGCCAAAATATCCGCGGATTGGCTCAACGAGTAAGCCCTTGTCGCGTTTCCGTTCGTTGCGGCGACGGGTATTACGGTCAAGGGGATGAGCCAAGAGACGAGCCGAGGCGTGAGGTGGTGTGCGCGAAAAAGTTTTCTTCGGAGAGCTTGTGGGTGTGGGGCGAGTTGACTGTTTTGTTGGCGTTGCTGACGTTGGCGGTGTTTCTGGAATTGGTGGTAGTCCAGGTGGCACGGGGAGCGGCGCTGGGTGAGTAGCTTGATGTGCGGCTGAGAGCGTAGTTGAGGGTGACATCAAATATGACGCTGGACGTAGTGAAGTGCATGATGACAGTTGAGGTGTGTCCTGAATATGAGGCGCGCGCTTGGAAAGCAGCGGGCTTTGAGAATATGAGGAGCGCTGGTCATTGTCCGTAAATGCCATGTATTCGGTGTTCATAGTCTCATTGTGAGTCGGTTTGATGGCGCGTGCCAACTTTAAAAAAGAATGTGAACGAATGTGGATAACACGGCGTGTGGTATGTTCGCCAAGTTTTTGTAAAAGTGGCTACGAAAAAGCCGAAACGAGGAAAGAAACGTTCGATAAATAGGCAGTTTTACAAAAACATGGTATACATCCGCGCCACGCCCCCGATCGTCCCAATGTTCGTGCATTCCCCTACGCTAGAGCGCATGAGAATAATTGTCGCAGACTGCTCAGCTCAGTATTCGGGAAGATTAAATGCGTCGTTGCCTCGCGCGAAGCGAGTTATCATGATTAAAGCAGACCAGTCATGCCTCATTTTCTCGGAATTGGGCTCGTATAAGCCTCTCAATTGGATGTCTGCTCCGTGCACTTTGCGTGAAATTGATTCGGACAGTCCGCGCTACAAAAAAGTTGAGAAGTCGATGGGATACTCGGATGTCCCGTTGTACTTGCAAGTGACTGCGGACAAAACTGACGACATCCTCACAATTGCTCTGTGGGAAATTCATTCCGACTCTGCGTTTGATTTGGGCGAAGATCCGGGTCTCGATAAGGATGGAGTAGAGGCACATCTGCAAAAATACCTCGCGGAACAAATTGAGCGCGCCGGTGAGGGGATGCGTTTGGTTCGACGCGAGTATCCAACTCCTGTAGGTCCTGTGGATATCATGGCAATTGACGGCGAAGGAACGCACGTTGCTATTGAAATTAAGCGGCACGGCGGAATTGATGGCGTAGAGCAATTGACGCGGTATTGCGAACTTCTTAATCGCGATTCTCTTCTCGCACCAGTTCGCGGGATTTTTGCAGCTCAGACCATTACCCCGCAAGCTCGAACATTGGCAGAAGATCGTGGTTTTGAATGTCTTTTGCTCGACTATGACGATATGAAGGGCACAGAATCCGACGAATTAGTATTGTTCTAAGCGAGAACAAAACAGTGCATTGGGCGCGTACTTGCAACAATGGGCAGTTTTGCAAAGAAGTGGGATAACTCCCAGAGAAAGTTGTCAAAATTTTGTGTGAGTAACGCCACAAAAATACAAGATATTGGGGTGAATGCTTCTAAAAATTAGCGTGTCTAGTATTTTGCGTAATTGCCAAAACACAGTAAGATGTAATCTAGTTTTTTAAAAAAAGCGTGAGAAAACGTGAGAAATTGATGCCGCTTGAGGCGTACAAACACGGACGTCATGCGGTAGATGAAGGAAAAGAAATGGTAACTGTTTACTCTAAGAGCCATTGCGTACAGTGCAACGCAACAAAGCGTCAGTTGGCTAAGCTCGGCGTCGAATACACCGAGGTTAATTTGGAGCAGGATGCTGAGGCACTGGAGAACTTCAAGGCTCAGGGCTTCATGCAGGCGCCAATTGTCGTTGCTGATGGTGAGATTTGGAGTGGTTACCGCCCAGATTTGCTCAAGAAGGTTGCTCAGACCATCAACGCATAGTTCGCGTAGTTATACATAATTTTCGAATTTATCATTTTCCCCGGTGAGGATCAGTCCTTGCCGGGGAAAATTTGTTGTGGAGGGGAATGTTAACCAAGTTTTTGTAAAACTGCCCATTACTAGGCGTGATTTTCTGATCTGACACGCGATTCATGGGCAGTTTTACAAAAACATGGGCAACATAAGGAAACGCATCAAAAAAGGGCATCCCCCACGAGGATACCCAGAGGCCCAGCGGCAAATTCGCCCGCTATCTCTATTTCTCTAGAATCTCACGAATATCTCGAGAAATATTAAATATTGCGGTTATTGTGCGTCCAAAATATCGACGACAAACACGAGAGTTGAGTTCGCCGGAATGTTGCTCTGCGCGGTGCTGCCGTAACCAAGATCAGGAGGGATAATCAGCAAAACCTGCGAACCGACCTTCTGTCCAGCAAGTCCCTGAGTCCAGCCCTTGACCACGCTTTGAAGGCTGAAGGTTGCAGTTGTTCCGCGAGACCATGAGCTGTCGAATGGCTTGGACGCATCGCCGCCGAGCACCCAACCCTTGTATTGCACGGTCACAGTGCTGTTTTCAGTCACTTCTGCGCCGGTTCCCTGGATAAGAGTCTGAACCTTGAGCGAGCCATCGGACTTGTAATTCTTCAAATCGTCTGCATTAATGTTTGGCTCGCCATTCTTCTCGAGGGTGATGCGTGGCAGCGAGGAATCAATGTTATCTACCTTCGAACCCTCTGCGCGAGTTGGAATTGTCTTTGCGCTGACGAGGGTCAGAGCCATCAGATATGCGGTTGTGGAGGAAGAGTCAGAGGATGAGCTGCTCGATGTCGAGCTTTGTGAAGAATTCTGTGATGCAATTCCCATGACAACTGTTGTGTTGATCTTCATGCTCTTGAACAACTCATAGAAGCTTTGCTGCATTGCTTTTGTAGACAATGTTGCCGTGCAGTCTGGAGCAGTTTCCCATGTCGAATTGACTTCTTTTCCAGTCTTTGGATCGTAGATCACCTGCTGGAGGCAGAGCTTCTGATCGTCCTTTGGAGTTTCGCCATTTCCTTCTTGAACGATTTGATACGTGTTGTTCTTGACTGTGAATGGAGTCTTAAAAGTAATGGTTGGTTTTTCGCCGAGTTTGCCCTTAGCGAAAACGCCCGTCATCTTTGTGAGAGTTATGCCGTTGGATGTTGACGACGATGTCAACGATGACGAAGACCCACAAGCGGCAACGGTTACAAGGAGAGTTGCGCTTGCGATAACTGCACCAATAGTGCGCAAAATATTGTGAGTTTTAATATGCATAAGCTTCATTTTAGCGGGACGTACGTCAAAATATGGAATTTTCTGTAGAGTCCATGTAAAATAGTGAGGTTATGAATGAAAGTACGGACACATCCTCTGAAAATGAAGAGGCTCGCGTGGGTATAAATGCGAGTTTAAACGCGGATACGACTCAGTCGCACGATGCTGACGGCAGTGCAACTGATCGGTCTGCGGCGGGTAATGCAGAGGTCAAGGAGACAGCCATGAAGGTATCGTGGAGTCGCGCACAGATTATGCGACGTATTGTCATGCCAATTTTTGCAGTTCTGGCAGTTGTCGCTGTCATCGTTGGCGTGCTAAATCTGACCTTGTGGCGTCCAAACCGTGTAGTCACAGCATCTACATCAACGAATAGCAATTATGTAGTCGTTAATGCAGGTGTTGCGAACTTGGTAAGTTCCAACGTTTCGGCGACGGCCACAATTCGCGAAACTGCTGCACAGCGCGAGTCCGCAACTGCTGGTGATGACAATTCAGCTAAGCGTATGATGTGCGTCGTTGTGGGATCGACAACGGATGTCAATGCTTGGATGCGCGCTCAGGCTGTGGAATATACAGAAATCACGGGCTTGAGCTCGTGGAGTCAGTTGAGCACATCTACTGTGGCGAAAGAGGGTCAAGCTGCAAAAAACCGTGTTGAATTGAGCGAATCCGACCTGTGGCAGCAATCAAATTGTGCAGAACGTACCGCGACATTGCGCGTAACTGCCGCACAGCCAAATCAGAAGATTATCATCTACAGCCCAAGCGGTGTGGCATCAGTTCGACTTAATTGGAACCGCGAGACCATTCCAAATACTGGCCTTCCATGGTTCATGTGGGCAATCGTATTCGCTGTCGTTGCAGTGCTGGCATTTACATGGTTGTCGGGCGATGATCCATTTGGGGCAAAGCGTCGCAAGGCGAAGAGAGAAGCACAGCAAGCAGCAATTGCCGCTCGAATCGCAGCAGGCGAGGATACTGGTCTCATTCCGGGTGTGGATACTCCGTATGTCCCATATCAGAAGAAGAGCAACTCGGGAATTACACATCGCACTTCGCCAAACGGTGTTTTTGCAAAACTGGCTAAGCGTTTCAGCCGCACCAATGAGTCAGATATGCAAAATTCCGACAATGCTTCACAGAGCGCGGACACTTCTGCAAAGAACAGGCCAATTGTCGTAGATCCAAGCTCGGTTAATCTTGTGGCATCTACGGGTGCTGGAAATTCTGATAGCGCGTGGTCTCCTGCAGTTATCAATCGTTCTGCAGCTGACTCGGATTCTCAGAGTTCTGACAATTCAAGTCTTTCCGGTACAGAATTGCTGGAGTACCTGCAGCGTCTTGCATTGGAAGATCGCGGAATTGACAGCCGAACAATTAATAAGACTGATAATAAGACTGATAATACGACCGAAACTGCACAAGATTTTGCAGAAATGGCTACAGCTCACGATGCTGATGAGAGTGTGAATTCTGAGAATTCTGCTGCGACAGAAGTAGCAGATTCCGATTCGCAGGCATCATCAGATAAGGAGGCGTAAAAATGAAGAAACATCACGCACTTACTCGTACTTGGACACGTGCTTTTGCAGCTGGAGCTGCATTCGTCACAGCTATTTCAATGGCTGCATGCATGCCTTCTCCTCAGGCTGCTGAAGATCCAGCAGACACTCCAGTAGTTACTCCGGCTCAAGAGCAGACAATTCGCGAAAATATTCTCAAGACGATTACTGCTGCGGATGAAGCGCGCGATACTGAGGCTTTGTCTGCACGCATGTCGGGACCTGCATTGGCCGTTCGCGAAAGTCAGCTTAAGATTGCGAAGACAAATAACCACCTCGACTCGAGCGCGACAATTCCTGATTCCTTGAGCCAGAGCGTCGTATCGACGTCGAAATCATGGCCACGCGTTTTATTTGCAATTACGACCGTAACTGATCAGCAGCAATCTCAGCGATTGCTTGTGCTTGATCAGGAAAGCGCATCCAGTAATTACAAGATTTGGGGCTTGGTACGTCTGTTCTCCGGCGTGCAGATGCCTCGATTTAACGTGGCAACAATTGGTAGCGCTCAGGGTAACGCAAGCAGCGAAGGTCTGAAGGTTACTCCTGCGCAAGCTGCTGAGCAATATGCCGATATTTTGCAAAACGGGTCAAAGAGCAAATATGCAAAAAATTACGCAGATGATGCGTTCCGTCAGCAGCTCGTGACTTTGACGGAAAGCGTTCAGAGCGCAATTACGCAAAATGAGGGAACTCAGTCGCAAAAGTACACTGCAGATACGAAGAATATCAAGGTTCTTCACACTGCAGATGGTGGGGCGCTGGCTGTCATACAAATTCAGTCCGTGTGGACTCGTACGGCTGGTGGAAGCCGTAAATCCTTGCCAGCTTCGGAAAGTGAGACCGCTCTCTTCGGAAACGCGGAATCAACGAACACTCTCGAAGTAACTTATGTCAATGAGGTGGCGATTTATATCCCGGCATCTGGATCGAGTGAGCAAATTCGAGCAGTAGGTGCGGAGCGTCAGCCAATTTCTGTGGTTGCTCGATAAATTATTCGAGAGCGCATAAACGCATAAGGGTAGAAGCACGTTAAGGACCGGTCGCATATGCAAAATTTGCAGATCGGTCCTTTGCATAAGTGGCTATGTGCTTCGGTGGATGATGAAGGGAAAAGCCGGATTCGAGAGACTCCGTTGACAGACGGCATCGAGAGTCAAAATTAAAGATTAACGTAGATCCATAAAACAGGCTTAGAAAACAGGCAGATATGCAAAAACTTGTGAAAGACTTTGTATAACTGCCCAGATTACAATTATCTCAGTGAGAAATGTACCAACAGCAGGAAGTAGGAATAACAATGGCACAAGAAGAATATCGTCCAAGTTTTTCAATGGCTGGAGCTGTTGATTTAAGCGCGTTGAAGCATAAAGCTGAAGCTGCGATGGGTGAAGAAGGGGGAGCGCCATCGGCAGGCGGATATGTAATTGATGTCAACGAGGAAAATTTTGAATCAATGGTCAATTCTTCCTCGGCGTTCCCTGTCTTGATTTTGGTATGGATTCAGGACGATGAGCGATTCTTTGGCATTGCTTCGCAACTCGCAACCATGATTAATGCTTTGGACGGGCAGATTCAATTGGCTCGTATCGATGGTGCAACGAATCCGCAAATCGTGCAGGCACTTCGCGTGCAAGGCGTTCCTGCTCTGTACGGCTTAGTCGGTGGTCGCCCAATTTCTTTGATGCAAGGCATGCCAACGGAAACCGAACTCCAGCAGCTCCAGGAAACGTTGCTTCCACAAATTATCGCTATGGCTCAACAGTCTGGCATTACTGGAACGGCACCATTTGTGGGCGATTCCGCACAAAATGGTGATGAAGCTGGCATGGGCGAGAATGCGGGTGCTGCTTCCGCGTCCCCAACTGAACCGGCAATTCCTGCAGGTCACGAAAATGCGTATGAGTTGGCAATGGCAGGTCATTACGCAGAAGCTGCGAAAGAATATTCCACTCTCGTTGAGCGCGATTCACATGACACAATTGCTGCACGAGAACGAGCTAAATGCTTGCTTCTTGCGCGCAATGGTCAGTCGGATGTTCGTGTCGTTCGCGCTGCTGCCGCCGACAATCCAGATGATGTTCAGGCGCAATTGAACGTCGCGGATATTGATATGATTGGTGGCCAAATTACGGATGCATTCGGGCGTTTGCTTGATTTTATTCCAGGACATCGTGAGGATATTCCGGCAGTACGCGAACGTTTGGTGGAGTATTTTGCAATTCCGGATGCGGATGATCCACGTGTGAAGGCTGCTCGTCAGCGACTGATGACGGTGATGTATTAGGCGTATAGGGCGCGAGAGGGGGGGTAGAGGTATGTTGTCCAAGTTTTTGTAAAACTGTCCATTGAGACGAGGATAAATCCTCATCAATGTGCTCTGGATGGGCAGTTTTACAAAAACATGGGTAACATAGTAATTGATCACCCTAAAATGCAGTGGTTCCTTGTTTCTCGACAAAATGAGAAACAAGGAACCACTCTTTTTTGTGAGACATGAGCTGGGAGCCATGAGTAATAATTTCTCGCTCTTATCTCATGCGCGTACGCTTGCCAGTTTTGCAAAAAGTAGGTTTTATTCTTCCTCATGGCGGTTCGGGCCGAAGCTATCAAGGAAGAGCGGGCCCACCTTTTCAAGCTCTGCAGCGTAATCGTCCGCCCAGCTCTTAAAAGGCTTCGATGCCAGTCCGTCGTTTGAGAAACGAGCTTGATCGGTGATTTCAGTTGTGCAAAAGCTTGGAATTACAAGGTTTGTAACAGGATTATGACGTTCGACTTCCGCAATTTTGAGCGGATAATTGTCCGCGCCAAAAACGTCAATATTCCATCCATCTTCGCCAAGCCAAACGTTATAACGATTCTTGATAATTGCTGTACCGCCGCGGAATACAAGTTCAGAAGCGACATCGGGGTCAATTTCATTTTCTAATTCATAGCGAGTTCCGCCAACTGATGGGCCTTTTGCGGTAAGAAAAGCTGTCGTAAAACTGTCACGGTAACGAGCAAGGACGGAAATTGGATCAGTATTTTCGGACATCTCCAAACGAACATTCTTCGCCTGCAATCGAATTCTTAGCGCGTAGTTGTCTTCATGTACAAAATAGCTTTGCACAATGAGTGTCGGATTTTCGCTGTCAAGTACAAATTGTGGGATGTCAGTGCAATAAAAACGGCGTTCGTACTCGAAATGATTCATCAGAGGCCTCCTCGTCACTTACAAGAGTACCGTATTTGGTGCAAAATGTGACAAAATCGCGGAAAATGTGATGTACACGCCGTATAAACTCACACATATAAACAAAAAACAACGCTAAGAGGTGGTACACTTAAGGGCGTTGGGTCTGTAGCTCAGCGGATGAGAGCATCTGTTTCCGGTACAGAAGGTCGAGGGTTCGAATCCCTTCAGGCCCACTCATTTTTATAAGGCTCGTCTTCATGAAGCTCGTCACCTTGAATTAGTGATGGGCTTTTTGATGCGCGTTTTTGGTGAGTGATTTGGGATTTTCGTAACTTGCCCAAGTTTTTGTAAAACTGTCTATTAAGAGAAGAAAAATGGCTCTCACTCGGCGCATTGATGGGCAGTTTTACAAAAACATCCATAACATTCAAAAGACCGCGCTTCTGTCGACTTGTGCATCGTTCCCATTCCGACCTTTCCACAACCCTTTCCTCAACCCTCGCCCCAAGTCATTGCTCCAACCCTCGCCAACAACCCCACACTCCTAACCCTGCTCCTGAATCCCGCCTCACCCCACCCCCCGCCCCAAAGTGTACAACGTTTTTAGTACCCTTAGAGTATTAGAAAACCATGGAATTCCCACTGTGAAAACGCTTGATAATGGCGGCAGTGCAGGATTGCGCGTAGTTGGATTGTGCGCATCTTGCTTGCGTGCATAACGTTGATTACGTAGATAGCGTTGATAAGTGGTTTGACAAGTACCTTGAGGAGCGATTCCTCGTGCGCACGTGCGATGGGATTGCTTTATAAAGTACGAGAAAACGGGAAATAATGTCTGATTTGACTGAGAACACGACAGAGAATACCGAGAATGTCATCGTCGAGAACGAAGCACCAGGCGCCGCTCCAGCGATGTCTACCATTGAGCGCGCGGAATTGCTTTTAAAGCAGGATGAAGCAATTGCTGAGCGCATTAACAACGATGCATCGCTCGACGAGGCAATTGACCCATCAAATGAGCAGTTCGGCCCACACGCTCACCCTGAGCAGGTTCAGATGCGCGTGGCAAAGCGTTCTGTCATGATGAAGAATGGCATCGATCCATACCCAGCAGAGCTTCCAATTACTCATACAATTGAGCAGGTTCGCAAGGAGTATGAAGGCAAGCTTGAAGCAGGCGAAGAAACTGACGATATCGTAGCAATTGCCGGTCGCGTGATTTTCTTGCGCAACGGTGGCGGTTTGTGCTTTGTCCAGCTCGCTGCTGGCGATGGTACCCCAATTCAGGGCATGCTGTCAAAGAAGGAAGTCGGTGCCGAGAGCCTCAAGGAGTTCAAGCAGCTCGTTGATTTGGGCGATCACTTGTTTATCAAGGGTCGTGTAATTTCCTCCAAGACAGGTGAATTGTCAATTTTCGCGTCTGAATGGAAGATTGCGACAAAGGCTCTGCGCCCATTGCCTGCGCTTCACAAGGAATTGAACGAAGAGCAGCGTACTCGCAAGCCATATTTGGGTATGATTGTCGATGACAAGATGCGCAAGATGGTACGCAATCGTGCATCAGTTGTCGCATCATTGCGTCGAAACTTTGATAAGCGCGGATACATGGAAGCAGAAACTCCAATGCTTCAGGCGATTCGCGGTGGAGCAGCAGCGCGTCCATTCACCACTCATATCAACGCGTTCGACATGGATTTGTATCTGCGTATCGCACCGGAATTGTTCTTGAAGCGTATGCTCGTCGGTGGAATTGACCGCGTTTTCGAGATTAATCGCGCGTTCCGTAACGAGGGTGCTGATGCAACTCATGCTCCAGAATTTACGACAATTGAAGCATATGAAGCTTATGGTACATACAACACCATGGCTGAATTGACCCAGTCCTTGATTCAGCAGGCAGCAATGGACACGTTTGGTTCAACTGTTGTAACCCTCGCTGATGGTACGGAGTACGATTTGGGCGGTCAGTGGCGTCAATTGGACATGTACGAGTCTTTGTCCGAGAAGTTGGGTGAAACCATTACTCCAGAAACTTCTGTGGAAACTTTGGGCGCATACGCTGACAAGCTCGGCGTAGAACGCGAGAAGGTTGAAAATCACGGTAAGCTCATCGAAAATCTGTGGGATTACTTCTACACCGAGGATCCTCACCAGTTGTGGGAGCCAACATTCGTGCGCGATTTCCCTGTGGAAACTTCGCCATTGACAAAGTCTCACCGCACCAAGCCTGGTCAGGTCGAGAAGTGGGATTTGTATATCCGCGGCTTCGAATTGGGTACAGCATACTCCGAGCTCAACGATCCAGTCGTCCAGCGCGAACGTTTCGTAGAGCAGGCGAAGATGGCAATGGCAGGCGACGATGAGGCAATGGATATTGATGAAGACTTCATCGAAGCATTGGGCGTCGGTATGCCACCAGCGGGCGGTATGGGTATGGGCCTCGATCGTTTGCTCATCGCTTTGACGGGCGCGACAATTCGCGAGACAATTACCTTCCCACTCGTTAAGCCATTGAACAATTAATGCGAAACGTCGACGCAGATATCGTATTGCGCGTGTGATACGCCTGTGATTTGCGTTTAATCCGCTTTGACATGCAATCCGCGCGAGCATAGTTGTAGAATTGGTATCAGTTCAACGACGAAGGGAGCTCACGATGAGTAAGGTTATGACGATTCTGAAGGGATCACGGCCGCTCACGTGGGCTCTTTCTGTATGCCCGGTCATTATCGCGACGATTTGCTCGGCAATGGATTCGTTTTTTGCACCTTTGTCCTTCCATAGCCGAAGCACGTATTGGCTGGTACTTGCAGCGATGAGTGTGGCCGTGGCTTGGAGCATGCAAGTGAGTGCTAATTTCATCAACGATTATCTTGACGGTCAGCGAGGAATTGACGATAATCGTTCGGATATTGCTCCTGCTCGCATGAATTCCACAGTTAAAGGTCAAAATTTTGCATTACAGTCCGCGCTCGCAACGGTATGTGTGGCAATTGTCATCGGAATTGCTGCCATCGTATTGAGCCGACAATATTGGCTTCTTATCGTCGGAACTGTGTGCGTAGCAGCTGCATGGGGATATTCCGCTTTTTTGAGCGCGTATGGATGGGGAGAGATCCTCACATTCGTGTTTTTTCGGACCTGTCGCCATGTGGAGTATCGAATTTATGCTGATTCGCCATATCGGTCCGTGGGTAATTTTGGCGAGTATCCAATGCGGATTACTGTGTGCTGCGGTACTTCTCGTCAATAACATGCGTGACGAATATAGCGATGCCGCCGCAGGAAAGCGGACAATTGTCGTTCGCTGGGGTACTCAATGGGCTCAGAAAATTCTTATAGGGGCTGTGGCGACGGTATGGATTCTGAGTGCAATTGAAATTGTTGCGTCGATAATTGCTGTTCGCGGTCATGTCGCAGCTTGGATAATTGCTCTGTCAATGTGTATTTTGGGAGAGGCAATTGCGGGATGTATATGGATTGTTCTGAATATTTTCCACGCGCAAAATCGTCCTGCACTATACAAGCGAGTGTTTACGAGTCTCAATTTAATGATGATTCTTCTCGCGCTCCATTATGTCGTGGTGTTCGTAGTCGTGAACGCGCTCTAAACTAGAGGACATGACTTACAAGTTAGTATTGCTCCGTCATGGACAGAGCGCATGGAATAAAACAAATCAGTTCACCGGTTGGGTCGATGTACCTCTGACCGAGCAGGGCGTAGAAGAAGCAAAGCGTGGTGGCGAACTTCTCAAGGAGAAGAACGTACTTCCAGATATCGTTTTCACTTCCTTGCTTCGCCGTGCAATTAACACCGCAAACATCGCTTTGGATGCTGCAGATCGTCTGTGGATTCCAGTTGAGCGTAACTGGCGTTTGAACGAGCGTCACTACGGTGCACTCCAGGGAAAGAACAAGACCGAAATCCGCGAAGAATACGGTGACGAAAAGTTCATGATCTGGCGTCGTTCTTACGGTACCCCACCACCAGAAATTGATCCAAACGATGAGTACTCCCAGAACAACGACCCACGCTACGTTGGCGCAGAAGTTCCAGAAACTGAAGCACTTTCCAACGTTGTTGAGCGCGTAACTCCATACTGGGAAGAAGAGATCAAGCCACAGCTGGAAGCTGGTAAGACTGTTCTTATCGCAGCACACGGCAACTCTTTGCGCGCAATCGTAAAGATGCTCGACGGTTTGACTGAGGAAGAGATTGCAAAGGTAAATATTCCTACTGCAATCCCACTTCTCTACGAATTGGATGAAAACTTCAAGCCAATCAAGCCACGTGGTGAATACCTCGATCCAGAAGCAGCTGCAGCAGGTGCAGCAGCAGTGGCAAACCAGGGTAAGTAATTAGCGACTTACTTTTCTCATACCCCCGATAGTTCCTAGTCGGCTCTCCATGAGCTGGCAGGCTGTCGGGGGCTTTTTGGTTTTGTGGAGGTGGAAGAGGGGGGAGAATGCGGGATGGGTGACTATGTATGCCAAGTTTTTGTATAAGTGCCCATAGAAGTGCCCATCTGTGCTCTTGCGTGATGTGTTCAAAGGCAGTCTTGCAAAGGAGTGGGGAAGTTAGTCAAAAGGATGGCATAATCATCGACGGAGATGATGGGGATGATGATGGAAATGATATCGGATTGCCTTCTGAGTAGAGTAAGCGAGTCTGGAATTTCTATGTATCCTAAGTTTTTGTAAAACTGGCTATCTACGATCCCTCATCTGGCTCATATGGAGGCACAGATGGGCACTTATACAAAAACTTGGGTAACTTCCATGGCCTCCGTCCTTTTAAACACAATACAGCATCGAAAAATCGCCAGTACGTCAGCGTACGTCAGCGCATAAAGAAGTGGGTCCTACTTCGTTTGAGATAGGACCCACTTCTGAACTACAGCAAGAATCAAGCTAGGATGCTCATTCTTGAGCTGTTCATCGCTTCGCTATGACTAGTCACGCTTGCGCATGCGAGCTGCTGCTACGACTGCGATACCGAGAACGGTTACACCGCCTGCGATTGCTGCAATAGTTGCAACGTTTGAACCAGTGCGTGCAAGTGTAGTCACAGGCTCGTAGATATGAGTGGTGTTGCCATCCTTATCTACTTCTGTGCGAACGAAACGATAGCCGTTGAAGTTATCGCGTGGCTTTGTTCCATCTTCACGCTGACGCAATACCTTACCAGTAACAGTTACCCAGATGGTGGTTACCTTCTTAGGATCTTCTGGCTTAGTAGGTGTAACTGGCTTAGTCTCCTTACGATAAATGTAAGTGACATTAGTTGTGCCGTTAGTTACGGTTCCAGTTGTGTTATTTTCCTTAGACTTCACGTAAGTGTATGTCTCACCATTGAAAGTGATCTTCTGCTCTCGCTTGTCTTCGGTGTTGTAGTTGGTGCCTACTGGGACGTTGGTTTCGTCGTTGACTGAGTTTTTGATGACGTTGCCGTCTTCGTCGATGTAGTGTATGACGACGTTACCAGTTGCTGGTTCATAGTAATGAGTGGTCTGAGTCTGGCGAACAACGTCATTCCAGAGCTGGACAGAAACGTTGGTTGCAGACTGAGATGGGTCAGTCTGGTAAGTTACATAGAGGCTCTTTGCGCCGCCAGTCAAGAAAGTAGGAGCAACAGATGGGTTCGAAACCATTGAAGCCGAGGTAAACCTGAGGGCTGTTTGCTACGCCAGCAGCATCGTCAGTACCGTATGCGCGAACGTGGTTGTGCTCGTCATCAGCCTGGCCAGTAGTTGGCAGAGCAGCAGCTGCGGAAATTGCTGCAGCAGAACCTGTGTTGTTGAAGAATGGCTGACCGGTGGAAGTCGTTGCGTTTGCTTCCAAAGTGGTGTTGGTATTAACAGTTCCTGGAGCCATTGCGCTGGTTTCGAGAACCTTGATGAAACCGGTGGTGCTTGTATCGGTGTAGTTACGAGTACCAGTGTAAGTTGGGTCATCAATCCAAACGCTCTTGACAACGTCACCATTGGTGTTCACAATGCGTGCGATACGTTTAACGTGGCGAGATGCAGACTGTGCATCAACGAAGTCAGTACCGATTGTCTAATTCTGAAGATTGGTAGCAGTTGTAGTGCGTACATACTTGTAGCCTGCGAATTCGCGAACCTTAGAAGGAGTTGCGGTCTGACCAGAGTCAGCACGCACAGTGTAGGAAGCCAAAGTGGTTCCATCTACAGTCTTGTACAAAGTAGTCGACAAGAGGGAAGTGCGAATCCTAGCGTTGTTTACTTCGAATGGCTTGCCGTCATTATCTGCACCCCAGCGAAGGTAGATAGTACCGTAGTGGTTGTCATCTGCGGAAGAGCGATCATACTCTACGCTGATAGGAGTGTTTGTGGTAACGCCACGACGACCTACGGATACCTGTGGCCACATAGTGGTGAAGGTGGTGAACTGGCCGGTGTTAGCAGCTGCAGTCAAGTTCAAGATCTCGAGTGGAGTTGCATCATTATTCTTCATCAACTGAACGCGCATAGCGGTGTTCGATGGATTGCGGTCTACAGAAACGCGTACGTAGTAGTTCTGTACGATGGTGGTACCAGCTGCATCGCCTGATGGAGAAGCAGTGATGGACTGGTTCTGGAACCAATTCAATGGAATGTAGTTAGTGGTGTACCAGTCAGCATCGGTGATAGCAACCTTGCCAGCAGGAACAGCGCCATCTACAGCTGCAGCGCCGTTAGTATCTGACATAGCTGGAGTTGGCTCAGAGGTAGCGTCGACGAGTGTGCCGCCACCAGCGCCGATACGAAGACCAGCGATAACAGCCTTGGTCTGAGATGGCAAGTCGTTGTACTTAACGAAGTCATCTGCGCGTGCGGTGAGCATGCTTGCAGAAAGCATACCTGCAGCAACGAGGATGCTTGCTGCAGCCATGGTTGCACGGCTTACAAGCTTGTTACGGAAAATAGAGTTGGACATGAAATGTTCCCTCTTATCTTTCTCTAAAAAATGTACATAAATTATGTACTATCGCAACAAATGCGAAACAGTGAGTTTCAATTACATCGGTAAGCGTGAATATACTGCGGGAGAATCGATAAAACGCTTTACTGTGCGCTTTTTATGTCATGTACGACGGGATACATTGTGTATGGAATGACGTATGTAATTGAGTAGTCGTCATGCTAGAGTGAGCAGTGCTTAAGAATACTGATAGACGTCATGAATTTTGCAGAACGTTCTTATACGAGGAACTGCTTCACGCTGAATTTCTTTGAGTAGCGTGCGTGCTGAGCGCGAGAAAAAATGCATGCGCAGCCCAATTGAGGACCCCACAATTGAGGACATCACCATCAACGGCGAATAAATACGTACAAGCGGCTTATGTGTGAGAAAGACTGGTAAGCCGCCTTGGAAAGCTTCGAGCTTTCAGAAAGAATACAAGAAAATATATGAAATTTGAAGAATTAGGTTTGAGCTCACCTATCCTTAAAGCTGTTAAGGATATGGGTTTTGAGGAAGCATCTCCTATTCAGGCATCGGCAATTCCTGTCGTGATGAGCGGTCGCGATATGATTGGCCAAGCTCAAACCGGTACAGGAAAGACTGCATCTTTTGGTATCCCTGTGCTTGAAAAAGTGGATGCGAAGGATCACAGCACGCAGGTACTGATTCTCGATCCGACTCGCGAACTGGCAATCCAATCTGCGGAAGAATTACATCGATTGTCAAAATATATGCACGGCGTCAAGATTCTTCCTGTGTATGGTGGCGCGGATATGGCACGCCAAATTCGCGGATTAAAAGACGGTGTGCAGATTATTATCGGTACACCTGGGCGAGTGATGGATCATTTGCGCAGGCATACCATTAAAACGGAAAATATTCATACCATTGTCCTTGATGAAGCAGATGAAATGCTGAACATGGGCTTTAGGGAAGATATTGAAGCCATTCTGGACCAGATGCCGACAGAAAAACGCCAAGTGGTGCTGTTTTCTGCAACGATGGCTCAGCCAATTATGTATATCACGACGAAGTATCAAAAAGATGCACAAGTGGTCAAAGTTGCTCAAACGGAACTGACTGTGCCGAATATTGACCAGTATTATTATGACGTTCGTCGTAAAGATAAAACGGATGTTCTGACTCGTCTTATCGATTATTATGCTCCGAAACTGTCGCTTGTTTTCTGCAATACGAAGGCAATGGTCGATGAGCTTACGGAAGTTTTGCAAGCACGCGGCTATATGGCTGAAGGTTTGCACGGTGATATGAAGCAGTCTGCACGCGATCGCGTGATGAAGAAATTCCGCGATGGTAAGACAGATATTCTCATCGCAACGGATGTCGCTGCACGAGGAATTGACGTCGATGATGTGGAAGCTGTTTTCAATTACGACATTCCACGTGAAGTTGAGTATTATGTTCACCGTATTGGTCGAACGGGTCGTGCAGGACGAGCAGGTCGTGCTTTTAGCTTCGTGCGCGGGAAAGAAGTATATCGTTTGCGCGATATTCAAAAGTATTGCAAAACGAAAATTATTTCTCAGCCAATCCCAACCCTTGAAGACGTTCAGACGATGAAAACCGAAAAAATTATGGATGATATTGCAACCATAATTGACAAAAGTGGTCTCAGGGAAATGATTGACGTGATTGATGCTCATGTCAACACATCCGATTTTACAGCGATGGATATTGCGGCTGCATTTTTGAAGCAAGCGTTGGACAATGCGAGTGACACTTCTGCACAAAATTCGTCGGGAATTGATACTCTCACCCAAGATCAAAACGATGGACGTGAATGGGGAATTGATATTTCTGATGAACGTCCATCCAAGCGAAAGCGAGATCGTGAGCAAGATCGAAACCATGATCGCGACCATGGCAAGAAGGGCGCTCGTGACAGGCGCGATAAGGATGGCCGTGATAAGGATGGTCGCAAGGCAAAACGTTTTGACCGTTCTAGTCGATTCGATCGCAAGCATAATCTTCACGAGTTTGATGTCGAAGAAGGCATGGTTCGTTTCAAACTCAGCTTAGGGAAAAAGCATGGCATTCGGCCTAATGACGTCGTTCGAATTATCTCGTCGGAAGCTCATATCCCAGGACGAGCTATCGGCGCAATTGAGCTGAAAGATACGACGAGTTTCGTCGAACTGCCAGAGAAAATGTCGGCCACTGTACTGAAGTCCTTGAAAAAGGCAAAATTTAATGGCAAGAAGCTCGGCTTGGAGCTGGCTTTTAGGCGAAAGAAGTAGCGGGCTGATAGAACGTATATAACGTATACATCGTATAAGGCGATATAAGAGGACGAATTTACGGACTTATGCCTGTGAAAGAAGTCCTCTCAGTACGCTCTCACGTTTTATAAAGTCTTATAAATACGTAGATATACATATACATATAAAAATGTGGGACTCACAGTTTATATAACGCGTGAGTCCCACGTGTCGTTGTAACCGGCGTACATCGATTATCAGTAGTAAATGCGATTAATCGCCATCCTTATCAACGCCGATGAAGTGAGTTGGATCCTTCGTAGGATCAAAACCGGAAACCGTGTATACCAAACGGCGAGCGATAGATACGGAATGGTCGCCGATGCGTTCATAGTAACGACTCAAAAGAACGGTATCGATAGTCTGTTCAGTAGTCGCATTCCAATCAGCTGCGCGCGCAACTGTATAGACAGATTCGAAAAGACGATCCATCTCATCGTCGCGCATAATGAGTTCCTGAGCGCCCTTTTCATCCTGTGATTCCATCAAAGAAACGAGAGTTTCCGTTGTCTGCTCAGTGAAAGACTGCATACGTGCAAAAATATCTTTTACTTGTGGAGCAAGAGGCGAATCAGGATAGGTGCTTCGTGCAGTTTCCGCAATATGTCGTGCCAAATCACCAATGCGTTCCAAGAGAGATGCCACGCTCATAGCAGAAACGACAATGCGCAAATCGGTGGCAACAGGGCTTTGCTTTGCGAGCAATGTGACGCAATGGTCATTAATGGAGTGATCCAACGCATCAATTTTCTTGTCATTATCGATGACATCTTGAGCAATTTCGATATTGCTGTCAAAAAGTGCTTTACCGGCATTGTGTACAGCCACATTAATTGCGCTCGTCATGGTAACCAAATCATCAGCGACTTGTTGCAGTTCTTCGTTGAAGAGAGTGCGCATATGACCTCCAGCTGTCGTAAAAATTTCAAAATTTCGTGAACTTCGGTTCTTTCTCAGTTTAGAGTAAGCCCGTGTCTTTCGCGTGTCAGGCGAGGCGCGAGTGAAGCTGAACTCCAGCATGCAGAAGAGCGTACTGAAGAACGTCAGCTTCCACGATCATGATACCGCACGAGCAATGGCACAATGAGCCTATATACTTAAGAATTATGCACTTTGATGTAACGTCGATCATTTCCTTGATCATCATTGCTGTTATGGCGATAATTTTCGTCGGTTGGTTGCTGTCGCTTGTGTGGCGATTGCTATCCCCACTCGTGGCGAACAATAAGAGCTTGTGGCATGCGTTCCGATCGCTGCGATGGCGTATGAAGTATTCGCGACGCCGTCGCATTCGTCAGCGCTTAGATCCGAGCGATAGTGATGATGATGACGACGACGATGAGTTCGATGTGACCACTCTTCGCGTTTTGTCTTCTTTGGAAGTTGCGACGATTGTCGTAAGCGATGATGACGAAGTAGAGCGTGCTTCATCTGCAGTGTATCGATGGAACATTGTGCATAATGATGAAATTGTTAATGAGGATATCGCTGCAGCAATTCGCGACGTCCGAGAAAATGGCGGTCGCAGGCAGTTTGACATCATCACGCATACGACGATGAGCGAATCTTTAGTTGATAATGCGTCGGGGCAATCACAAGAATTCGCTGATAACACTGACCGCGTCGTTGAAAGTGTAGAGAGACCTCATTGGCTCAATGTATCCGTGAGCTCGATTAGCGATTATCTTATTTTGGTTTTAATTCGCGATAACAGCGAGCAGAAACGTTTCGCACAGACTCGAGACGATTTCGTGGTCAATGTTGCTGAGCAGCTCATGCAACCAACTGAGCAAATGGCAGCAATTGGAAATTCGTGGAAAGATTGTCCGACGAATGAAGCCATCGCGCGTGATGGAAAAATTATTTCGACGCAGGCGGGTCATTTAAACAAACTCGTGTCCGACTTGCTGCTCCTGATTAAAGCACAGGAAAAGGTCGTTCCAAGCGCCGCCAACCGCATTGATTTGGGCACGTTGGTCGACACAGTTGTATCGGGCATGTCGACAAGCCGCGGAATTCGTATTCAAACTCGATACTCAGACGGGATTGTCATCAACGGAAGTCGTGAGCAAATTAGTGCAGCTGTCGATAAATTGGTAGCAAATGCAGTGCATTATTCGAAGGATAATGGCGTAGTGACGGTTGTGGTCGATAATGCGCGGGATGAAAATTTTGCAGTTGTACGCGTTATCGATACGGGTATAGGAATTGCGCGTGACGAGCAAGCGCATATTTTTGAACGATTCTATCGAGGATCGTATCAGCCGTTTGATTCGGATGATTCCGTTGGATTGGGCTTGTCTATTGTGAAGCACGTGGCTCTCACGCATCACGGAACGGTCACTGTATGGAGTGCGCCAGGTCAGGGAAGTACGTTCAGTCTGTTCCTGCCTATTGCGACGGAGTAATAGGCGTATCTGCTGCCTACCGCTGTCTACTGTCTACTGCTGCATAAGCGCGATGAGTCGATACACGTGGCGGTTGTAGAGTTCCCACACTAATCCCATAGCGCCGATAACGATTCCCCATACACATACGATGAATTCGTTATAGAACGTTCCGGCAAACAGCCAGAAGCCGCCAAAAATGAGTGCAGCAATCAACCACAAAATTGTGCCGACAAGAAAAATGATATGAAGATCTACTTGCTCAGCTTGAGGTGTTTCTCGGCGCTGTTCAGGGTCAAAAATTGGTGCAATCTTCATAAGCAGTACTTTAAAACGTCAACGCGACGAGCGAGTGACACACAGCATATAATGTGATATATCGTAATATCCACTGTCGGGCTACTGGGCGAGCAATTGGCACACAATAGCATCAATACACTTCGTCAGCGCGACGACGTCCTGTGTATCAACTGATGGGAATACGCCGATACGAAGTTGGTTTCGACCCAAACCGCGATATCCAGCAACGTCAACAATTCCGTTATCGCGCAGAACGCTGATCACATCAGAAGCTGCAAGTGTATCAATGAGATCAATGGTGACGACCACGGTCGAACGGGCTTGGGTATCATCCACGAATGGGCGTGCGTACTCAGACTGCTCTGCCCAGCGATAGAGAACTTCAGCGGATTGCGCGCAATGCTTCTCAGCCCATTCGAGACCGCCTTGCTTGATAAGCCAATCAATTTGATTCTTCATCAAAATGAGCGTTGCAATTGCAGGGGTGTTCAGAGTTTGATGCTTGCGAGAATTAGCAACAGCCTTAGTAAACGACAAAAATGGAGGAATCCAGCGGCCCTCTTCTGGGTGCGCATGGGCATGCTCTTCAATGCGTTCAGCTCGAGCAATTGCCTCCGGGGACGCAAGAGCAATCCACAGTCCACCGTCAGAGCCGAATCCCTTCTGAGGAGAGAAGTAATAGACGTCAACTTCTTCAGGGTGGATAGTCGTTCCAGCAGCTGCGGATGTTCCGTCGACAATCATAAGTGGATGGGAAGAGGCGGTTGGCTCCGTGGATGTTTCATTGTGTGCGGTGATGCGCTTGACAGGAGCGAGAACGCCTGTGGACGTTTCACTGTGTGCCCACGCGTACACGTCAACTCCAGGCGTAAATTCTGGAAGACGATATGTGCCAGGTTCGCTTTCGAAAAGTACAGGCTCCTCAAGGAATGGGCAATTTCTTGCACTATCGGCGAATTTCGCGCTAAACGATCCGAAAGATCCAAACGCTGCCTTCTTCTCAATGAGGCATGCGCATGCGATATCCCAGAATGCCGTTGCACCGCCGTTTCCGAGAATAATTTCATAATCGTCAGGAAGATAATACAACGTGCGGATGCCGTCTTGAATCTGCTCAACCATATGCTTAATTGGTTCTTGGCGGTGGGACGTTCCCATTAATTGAGAACCGCCATCAGCCAGATACTCCAACTGGGCATCGCGAATCTTGCTTGGGCCTGAGCCGAAGCGGCCGTCGGATGGGAGCATGTCAAAATCAAGGAGCTGCACGTTTTCTGTCATATAAACAATATAGCGGGAATCTTAGGATAGCGGGGAAAATGAACGCATAGTGGGCATGCATGGTGGGCGCGGGTTGAGATAATGGCGAGAGGGCGTTAGGAGAGTGAGGAGAGTGAAAGTTCCCTAAGAATTTGCAAATGTGCCTATTTTTAGATGGGGTTATATGTACTGTGATGGTGAAGATGGGCAGTTTTACAAATTCTTAGGCAACATAGAATCGCGATAGGACACTCCCACTCTTCTCCCACTTTTCACTCACCCCTGAGTGAAAAATTTCGGCAGAGGATTATCCGCGAAATTTCAATGATAAATCGCTTAACTTGAACCGCTGGACAATTCCCGAATCCATCTTTCGCCTTGCGAACGTGTAGGGGAGAGGCTAAAATAGTGCGAGTCCGAGTCAAACAGGAGGAATTTTTTATGAAACATGCAGCGCACAAAGCGGCTTCAGCCAGCAAGCGCTCTGCAAAGCACGCGAGTGCTCTCACCTCCACTCTGGCTACTGAGACTTTGCATGAGGCAGTTGCTCGTGAAGTAAACGCAATGCCGCGCACACGTCGCGAACGACGCGCATATGAACGCGCTCATGCACGTAAGAATCGTTTTACTATGTCTGGCGCAATTACCCTTTTGCTCGGAACAATGGGCACGGCAATTGTTGCTACGGCAGCTGGTATGAATTCCAATCTTTTTGATCGTACTGTTGCTGTTGCGGCTGCAGCTGATGGCAAGTCTTCAACTGAAACTGCTACAACAGATAAAACAACAGTGTCTCGTTCTTCTGAACGTACCGATCGTTCTGCGGTAACTGCAGGTGCGGAAACAGCTTCGGTAAAAACTTCCGATGCTGTGCCATGGAGTGTGGAAGATGGAGCGACAACTATTGATGTCAATAGTTTGACCGCGATTAACCATCCGACCGGTGATGTCGGCTTGGCTTACGAATTCTCTCAGTGCACATGGTGGGCATATACACGTCGTCATCAATTGGGATTGCCGGTTGGTTCGTACTTTGGAAATGGTGCGCAGTGGGCAAATTCTGCGCGCGCTTTGGGCTATTCCGTGGACAATAATCCACAGGTCGGCGATGTTGTTGTATTCCAGCCTGGTCAGGAAGGCGCGGTTGCATACTACGGCCACGTAGCAATTGTCGAAAAAGTGAATGAGGACGGCTCGATCGTTACATCGGAGTCGAATGCAGGAACGGGCGGAAAGATTTTCTCGCGAACGATTTCCAACCCATCTCGCTTCCAATTCATTCACGAGTAGAGTGTCACTGGTCGCGTAATTTCGCTCGGGAAAAGCGATAACTCATTAAGAAAACGTTAAGTGCGTGGGGCTTCGGCTCGGCGCACTTTTTCTATGCACTTTATGTGGGTGTGCTGTCTGTGGGTGCGCTATGGCGATTTTCGATGGCGATTTTTATGTTGCCCGAGTTTTTGTAAAAGTGTCTATTTTGGTCCATGTACTGAAGTGTTCTGAGCCTCTTCATGGGCAGTTTTACAAAAAACTTGCATAAGTTACCCCCGAGCGCCACATCTGCCCAAGACATACCCGCATGCTTCTTGCAAAATCGCGCTACAATGGCAGTACGGGAACGAACAAGGAGGTGTTCCATGGCACGTTATGAAAAAGCAATCTTAGTTGGCGTTGATGGATCTGAGGCTGCTTATAAAGCAGTATGGTGGGCAGCGAATTACGCACATCATGCGGGATTAACCCTCCACATCGTGAGCGCGTATACGTTGCCAAGCTATGCAGCGGTATCGTTTGATAATACTTTCACAGCTTCGGGTGATGATGCAGCATCACGTCTTGATGCACAAGAAATTCTTGGCCGTGCGAAGGCGATTGCAACGAAGCAGGGCGTGGAATCCACGACATTAATTGTGACAGGTGAGCCATCGTCTGTGTTCATCGAATTGTCACGAAATTATAACCTCGTCGTCATTGGTAACCGCGGTAAGGGTGGATTGGCTGAGCGTTTGCTCGGCACGACCTCATCGAGCCTTCCTGCGTATGCGTATTGCCCAATTATCGTCGTTCCTTACACTGACGATGCGGGGAATAAAGTCCATCTCAACAACGAAATTACGCATGTCGTCGTCAATTCGGACGAATCCAAGTGGGGTTTGAAGGCGTTGGAAATTGCGGCAGAATTTGCTGACAGTTGGAATGCTCAATTGAAGGTCATTAGCGCTGTTCCTGCGTTGAATAATCTTGATGAAGCTGAAATGCACAGCGTTTTGGAATCGTATGCTGAGGATTTGCATACACGATTGGCTCCGCTTCGCGTTCAATATCCAAATTTGGCAATTGACGAGCAAGTGGCAGTAGGAACCTCGGTCAATGCGCTTGAAGCTGCTTTGCCAGATAATGACATTGTCGTGGTGGGCTCTCGCGGTCGCGGCGGTTTGACGGGATTGCTGTTTGGCTCAGTCAGCCAGGCATTGTTGCAGCACTCGGATAAGCCAGTATATGTAGTTCCACGTCGATACGTTCAGGCTGCTGAAAGCGAATTGGATACTATCCCAGATTCGCCAGATGAAGTCGCTACGAAGCCGTTGAGTGACATCGGTGGCGTTGAGTCCATTGCAGTCGAGCAGGCTGCCGAAGAGGAATTGCAGGATCTGGAACATACGATTGATCCGTTGTAATTCTACGGTATTACTCGCTCTTGCCCTCATCGGACTCGAGATTTATCGTCGACGTTATCTTCGACCAGTATCGAACTGTATCTTTGAATTTTACCGAGAGTAAGTAGGGTTAGGGGATATAACGAGGATATGATAGCACCTGAAAAGGCTGACATCCTCGCACGGAAAAGGGCTTCTCCTCATGACGAGGGGAAGCCCTTAACGTATAGCGCGTATAGCGGCTAATGCTTAAAACGTCAATTAATGACGGATATCAACGTCCATGCGTACTGGAGTTTCGTTGACATACGTATGCATGACAGTGCAGCCCTTTTCGATATGGCGGCGAACGCGTTCAGCAAGCTTCTGTGCAGCTGCTTCATCAAGGCCAGCGTCCATTGCGTCTACAACAACCTGTTCGTTGAAATTGAGGTAACGATCTTCAGCATCGTCGTAGGTAGCATCGACGACAATGCGTGCTCCTTTACCTTCTCCGAGTGCTGATTCGACGGCAAATTGGCTTGACAAAGCGGCGCAAGCTGCGAGGGCAATCTTGCTCAAATCGCCAGGTGAGAAAACACCTTCATCTGAGCCGCGGCCAAACTTGATGTGAGCGCCATCGTCGCTGAAAGCGTCCCAAGAGCCATCTTCTGCATTACGCTCGACCCATAAACGTGCCATGTTGTCTCCTTAAATAAGAGATGTAAAAGTATTATCAACTCTTACAATACAACGAAGTCGGTGCTTATTCCGAGACGTGGCGAAGTTTGCGGTGAAGTTCGCAGGGAGCGTGAAGAGAAAGGCTTTGATACAGGAAAACTAAGTGCTATGTAGCATGCACGTCGTCGGATTCAGCGCTCGGCTGAGTAAAAGAGCAAAGACATGAGTGCGAATATCAAGACGAATTCTGCCATATTTCAGCTATCCATGGGGAAGAATACACGCATATTCGCCCAGCGCAATCTGGTGGTACACGCGTGCTAATCTCATACTATGGCACTTACACAGCAAGAACTTGATGATATTCGCGCACGTATTCCAGCACGTCCAGATACGGATATTCCTATGCCGTATGAGGATACTGTTCGCGATATTTTGCTTAATGGAACTTTGAAGTCAGATCGCACGGGTACGGGAACGGTGTCTGTTTTTGGCCGTCAGATGCGTTTTGATTTGAGCAAGTCTTTCCCACTTTTGACTACCAAGCGCGTGTTCTTCAAAGGAATTGCGTACGAGCTTTTGTGGTTCTTGAAGGGCTCTCAAAACATCAAGTGGCTTCAGGAGCATAACGTCCATATCTGGGATGAATGGGCGGACGACAATGGCGATTTGGGTCCAGTGTACGGCGTGCAGTGGCGTAGTTGGCCGGCTCCTACCGAGGATGATCCTGAGCACACTATCGACCAGATCGAAAATGTGCTGAACATGTTGAAGACAAACCCTGACTCACGTCGTATGATTGTCACCGCATGGAATCCAGCAGAAGTGGATGATATGGCTCTTCCTCCATGCCATTCATTGTTCCAATTCTACGTAGCTGATGGAAAGCTTTCCTGCCAGCTGTATCAGCGTTCGGCGGATATGTTCTTGGGCGTACCGTTTAACATCGCATCGTATGCATTGCTGACATTGATGATGGCTCAGCAGGCGGGACTTGAACCGGGTGAATTTGTGTGGACGGGTGGTGACTGCCACATTTACGATAATCATATCGAGCAGGTTCTTGAGCAGTTAAGCCGCGATCCATATCCATATCCTCAGATGAAGCTGAGCAAGGCAGCATCTCTTGAAGACTATGATTACAGCGATTTCGTGATTGAAAATTACCAATATCACCCAACTATTAAAGCGCCTGTCGCTGTGTGATACAGCGCGATAAGCAGAGGACTCGCGAGTGGGCTGACGGGAAAATGACATCGTTTGCCTACTTTGTTTGTTAGTATGAATGATGTCCAGTGACATAAGGAGATAACTGATATGGAGAACGATAGTAGTCGCAGTGGCTACCACCAACCTCAGCCCGCATCGGCCGGGCATAACTTCCGCGTATTAAGGGAAGGCGCCGATGAACAGTGGGATGACGACATCATTGAGGAATCAACGCATTCTACTGAACCGCTTATTAAGCTCATTTGGGCGCAAGGCTATGACCGTGAGGGAAATCCTGGTGCTATCGGCATGAATGGTTCGATGCCATGGCATTTGCGCGAAGACATGAAAGCTTTCAAGGATCACACCATTACCCATCCAGTTATCATGGGTCGTCGCACGTGGGAATCCTTAGCTCCACAATTCCGCCCATTATCGAACCGCGATAATTATGTCATTTCGCGCGATCCTGAGTACGTCGCTGAAGGGGCAACGGTTGTATCGTCATTAAACGATGCAATTGATCTTGCATCTCAGCCAGCAATTCCTGATGACGGTGTGCGCCGTGACGAAATTTGGATCATCGGTGGCGGTCAGGTGTATTCTGAGGCAATTAATCGCGCTGATGAAGTGTATATCACGGATTTGGATATTCGCGTGGATGCTGATACTTTTGCGCCTCTCGTTCACGTACATGATGATAACAGCATGTGGACGGAAGAAATTTTGCAAGATTGGACAGCTCCACAGGATTCCACAAATTCCATTAAACGTTATCGATTCCGAGTTTTGAGGAGAGCCTAATGTATACCATTATGACCGTGTGCACAGGCAATATTTGCCGCTCGCCAATGGCAGAAATCGTGCTTCGTAAATTCGTCGAAGATGCTGGACTTGCTGATCGTGTGGAAGTGAAGTCTTCTGCAGTGTCCTCGGAAGAACATGGCAATCCTATCGATCGTCGAGCTCAGCGTGCACTTCGCGCTCGCGGATATGAACTTCCTGCTCATCATTTTGCACATCGCATTACGCGCGATGAAATCGACGAGACAGATTTGTTCCTTCCTATGACAGCTTCTCATAAGGCGTCTTTGCTGCATCAAATTCCAGCGCATGACGCTTCGGAAGTTCATATGTATCGTAGCTTCGATCCGAATCTTCCAGCTGTAAGCGAGTCTGACGAGTATCGAATCGATTTGGTTGATCCATGGTATGGTGGTCCAGAAGATTTCGAAATTGCTCTCGATCAGATTGAGGAAGTTGCTCCTTATATCGTAGATTGGGTCAGCACGCAGCTGGATTAATTCCATACGGTTAATTCCATACGATTAAATTCATAAGATTAATCGCAACTCTGCTGATAGAGCGCTTGGAGAAGGCGTCTGTACAGAGTCGGTATGCGAGCATAATACGAGCCGTCACGTGAGTACGTGGCAGCTCTTGTATATAAGTGATAAGCGCATGAACGTATGGACGTATGAGTTACGCTGTGCTGCTTGTAGTAAGCCGATGGTGCTGACTTTATGCAGCCAGCTTACTTCGTCAATTCGTTAAAACGGTCTTGCGAAATAAACCCAGCTTTCACGACCTCGTCCAGATTTGTATTGTCAATAGTGAGCGGGTCAAGCAGTTGAGAAGGAACATCCACACTGCCGTTGTTCATGGTGCTATTGACGCCCGAAACCTTCTTGCCCTGAGCAATTTCTACCACCATGGTATAAACCGCGTCTGCGAGCTGAGAAACGTCCTTAAAGACAGTCATGCTCTGAAGATTCTGGTGGATATTTGAAATTGCAATCTCATTCGCATCTTGTCCGGTGATAATTGGCCATGATGCTGTGCCTGGTTGCATGTCAGGACGTTTGGTCTGGATAGCGTTGATAACGCTCTGAGCAAGGTCGTCATTCGGGGTGAGGACGGCATCTAGCTTCTCGCCATGTGCATAGCTTGAATCGAGGATGGACTCCATGTCCGTCTGCGTTTGAGCAGTCTTCCATGACATGACAGAAATGGATTGTCACTTATCGACAGTGAAGTTCCCGTCAACACCGCCACCATGATTGGAAATGCTGTGTAATACTCCGCTCTTGAAGTACGGCTGAAGAAGTTCCCACGCACCCTTAAAGAAGTATTTTGCATTATTGTCATCTGGAGAGCCAGTAAAAACTTCGACGTTGAATGGATCCTGAGCACCGTTCTTGAGACCGAGCTTATCGATGATATAGGAGGCTTGCAGTGTGCCGACTTGCTCAAGCTGGGAAGTAGCGTAGTAATCGACAGCCTGAGTATTCATAATTAAGCGATCATATGCGATAACTTTTGCTCCGGCTTCGTGCGCTTTTTCGACAGCGGGGCCGACGGAAGTTCCGTCTTTTGCAGCGACAACGATAACTTTCGCGTTATTGTTCACAATATTTTCGATATCGGAATTTTGCTGAGAAGGCTTATCATCCGCGTAGGAGAGGATGACTTTATATCCCGCATTTTCCAATTTTGCTTTCAGATTTCGACCATCCTTATTCCACCTTTCCATAGACTTAGTTGGCATAGAAATACCAATGGTCGCGCCTTTTTCAATGGATGAGGAGGAAGAATCTGCAGAAGATCCACCTCGAGTTGATGAGCATGCTCCTACAGTAAGAATAAAAGTAGCAGCTGTGGCAAGCGCCAATGCTTTGCGTGTGAAGCTCATAATTATCTCCCTATTCTTTCTTTCTAAGTCATCATTAACTTAAAATGATGGGTGTAACGGCCATTGCACCAAGGCTGTACGGATTTTTATCTCATCTACGCATAAATTTCTTGTAGGCGGCTGTTAGGTCGCGTACGAAGGAAATTATGGAAGAGCTGCTTGTGTGAGTCCTCTCCTTTGTGGTCTCGAGCAATGTCGTTATGTGAAGTATATTACAGTTAGTTAAATGGGTAAACTAACTAGAGAGAAAAAGAGAGGTGCGAATCGAAAACGGGGGGAGGAGCGGAGGGGCTGGGGTGCAAGTACACAGATAAAACAAAAGCCCTCGAATGAGGGCTTATTGTGGTGGCTCCGACCGGCGTCGATCCGGTGACCTTACGATTTTCAGTCGCACGCTCTACCAACTGAGCTACAGAGCCATGGAAAAACAAAACCCGGGTGAACCGGGTTCATATTCCAGCGACTCCGACCGGACTTGAACCGGCGACCTCCGCCGTGACAGGGCGGCGCTCTAACCAACTGAGCTACGGAGCCACGATTGCTTTAGCAACCAAGAGATAAATATACAGAGCTTTTTGCGAGCGCGCAACTTGAAAAAAGAAAAAACCTTAGAAACCGCTTGATTCCAAAGGTTTTACGGCGTGTCATTTTGCTATGGCGAGTCGCGAAATAGTGTTTTTAATTTCTCGAGAATGCTATTTCGAGTGCGCTATGCGTCGTGAATTGCCTGGTATTTTTAGTTTTTCTGAGTCCAGTTTTCTACATCGATGTGATGTGCTGGGTTTGCCTGCCATGCAGCCCATGCGGATTCAACGATGTCCTTGACGTTGTACTGTGCGTGCCAGCTCATTTCGGTGTTGATGCGCTCTGGGGAGCCAATCAAGTGTGGTGGGTCACCTGCACGACGTGGCATAATCGTTTCGACAAATGGAAGACTAGTAACGCGCTTTACTTCGTCGACGATTTCGCGAACGGACGTACCAGTACCTGTTCCTACGTTGAATGCATCGTACTTGCGCTCATCGCGGTCAAGGTACTTCATTGCAGCGATGTGTGCATCTGCCAAATCAGATACATGGATGTAGTCGCGTACACAGGTACCATCTTCGGTTGGGTAGTCGTCGCCGAAAATTGCCGGAGCAAGTCCGCGCTGGAGGCGATCGAGAACCATTGGTACGAGGTTCAAAACAGCTGGATCTTCAAGCTCGACAGGACCGCAACCTGCTACGTTGAAGTAGCGCAATGCGCAGAAACGGATTCCGTGAGCATGAGCTGCAGCGCGTCCCATCCATTCGCCAAAGAGCTTTGTTTGACCATAAGGGTTGATTGGAACCATTGGTTGTACATCTTCTGGAACGACGTCTACAGGAGGCTCGCCGTATGTTGCTGCAGAGCTGGAGAAAACGAGCTTCTTTGCGTCGGACTCTGTCATAGCCTGCAAGACGTTGAGAAGTCCGTTAATGTTTTGCTGGTAGTACCACAAAGGCTTTTCTACTGATTCGCCGACCTGCTTGCGAGCAGCAAAGTGAATAACTGCGTCAACTTCTTCGTCGCGCATAATCTCTGCTAAGCGTTCTGCTGCACCTGGTGCAGAAACGTCCATGCCGTACAGGCGAGCGCCTTCAATTCGGCTTGGCTTACCGTAGCTCAAGTCGTCAACGACTACAACGTTTTCGCCGGACTCGTGAAGTGCATGAACGACATGTGCTCCAATATAGCCACAGCCGCCAGTTACAAGAACAGTCATGATTCTCCTTAAATCATTTTCTTGATTAATCGAGCATGTGCGTTTTTGTGCATTAATGTTCGATTGTGACGTATTAATTATAGCGCGCTTGGCATACGTTATGCTTAAGTTATAGAAATGAATATGTGAAGATTTGTCTGAACGGAGAAAGTATGTCTGAAGAGTCGCGCATGGCGCACCATCGCTCAGTTGTGTCGTATGTGCGACGTTCTACGAAACTGGAAGGTCGTATGGAACGTGCATGGGATGAATATTCGGGCGAGTATCTGTTGAACCTCGAAAAAGGCGAGTCTGAATTAAGTGTGAATCCTAGCCTGATGCTGGATCGAGATGCATTGAGTGAGCTGTGGGGAGAGGGCTTTAATGAAAACGGTCGAATCATTGTAGAAATCGGTACGGGGCAGGGTGAAAATATCATCGCTGCTGCTCAATCTCATCCTGAAGATAATTTCATTGGTATTGAAGTATATACACCTGGGGTAGCGCATGCTCTGCTCAAGGCTGGCAAGAATGAATTGCGAAATCTTCGCATGGCTCAGGTGAATGCGCCAGAACTTATGAAAGCTTTTGCGGCTGGAACTGTCGATGAAGTGTGGACCTTCTTCCCTGATCCATGGCCAAAGACAAAGCATCACAAGCGCCGAATTGTTCAAGATGCTCTCGCGCAGGATATTCATAACGCGCTTGTCGATAATGGAGTGTGGCGAATTGCTACCGATATCGATGACTACGCACTGCATGTGCATGAAGTTATGGATAATCGTGATGATTTCCGCAACTGTGGAGAAAAAATTGTAAGTCTTGCAACGGAACACGTCAGCAAAGGAACTGTTGATAGTGCTGTCGATTTGCCACATGCAGACTTCCACGAGTCTGAACGTTTCGATGGGCGAGTGCTGACTAACTTTGAGAATAAGGGATTGCTCGCGGGTCGAACAATTCATGATTTCACTTATCAGCGCGTATAAATGTGTGTCAGAGGACCCTTGATGTATCAGCGAGACACGCCGAAATTGCTCAAACTTGCATTACTGGGGGGGGTTCGTTAATATATATCAAGTCCGCCCCCGTCGTCTAATGGTTAGGACATCAGACTTTCACTCTGACAACGAGAGTT
>CAUTYZ010000014.1:0-51169 GCA_963543015.1 uncultured Alloscardovia sp. | reverse complement strand
CTTGCCGGAATCGGACCGGCGACCTTCTCATTACGAGTGAGACGCTCTACCAACTGAGCTAAAGTGGCAATACGAAATATCTATCCCGTACAGAAATCACAGTTTAGCATAAAGGACTGAATTTGACACACGAGTAGATGAATATTCCTCTGCGGTGGCGTTCTTTAATGTCTTTTAGCTTTCCAGCGATATGAGAAACGTGACGTTACACGCGCACATTGCGAGCGAATTCGCGGACTTTCTCGAGGAAACGTGCCCTCTTCTTTTCACTCGAGCCGCGCATATAGTGTAATTGAGAATGCTTGAGTGTAGGAATTCCGCACATCATTTTCAAGGTTTGCGTGCGCAAAACTTTTCCATAATCATCTTGGAAAAATCGCGCAAAGAGCCCTAGAGTATCGTCGGTGGTGATAATCCATGCTTTTTTGCCTGCTAATAAACCGTGAGGAAGCATGCCTTTGTACTCATACGCGAAGCCGCGCACGAAGACACGGTCAATAAAGCCTTTAAGAATTGCCGGCATTCCAGACCACCAAATGGGATAGATAAAAACGAGGAGATCCGAGTTCGTGATGATCTCACGGTATCGGGCAGTGGAGGGGTCGTGGTCTAAATCACGACGTCGATGAGTGTCATCAAAGCGCAAAACGGGATCAAAGTTTTCTTTATATAAATCGAGGACAGTGATATCGTGATCGTGAGAATTCGCCGAAAAGCCTGAGAGAACGGATTCAAGCAGAGCGTGGTTGTATCCGCCATCATGCGGATATGCGTAAATGATGGTGATGTTCATAGAAATCTGCCCTTCTGCTTTTGCGCCCTTCTATTTTTGTGTTGTCGCTTAATCGCGTACATTGTTTTCACAAACGGTCTTCGCAATTTTTCACGATGGCTGTCACATTAACACGAGTCTTCATCATTCAGCGTAATACGACATATAACTTTCAACATATAGTTTTTATTTTTATGAAGCAGCGGCTGATTTTTCCACGCATTGCATGCTCTAAAACACGAGAAGTGCTGTCTTGAGTGCCACGTGTCCTTTTCGCCTACTATCGTTAGATGACAGTACGACAAAGACGTACGCGATTTGGTATGAAAGGACTGGCAATGGCCATCAATCCACCTATTGATGCAACCCAGACTCCAGCATGGGCTGCATTGCAAAATCACTTTAACCAGTTGCAGGCTGAAGGTATCAACCTTCGTCAGTGGTTCGAGCAGGATCCAAACCGTGCTCAGAGCCTCAGCTTCGAAGCTGGCGATTTGTATTTCGATTTGTCTAAGAACCTCATCAAGCCAGAAACTTTGAAGCTTTTTGCAGATTTGGCTAAGGATGTTAAGCTCGAGGAACGCATCCAGCAGCAGTACTCCGGCGTACACATCAACAACACTGAAGATCGCGCAGTATTGCACACTGCATTGCGTCGTCCAGCATCTGATGAAGGCAAGTACATCGTTGACGGTCAGGACGTTGTTAAGGATGTTCGTGACACGCTCGAGCGTATCTATGCATTCGCAAACAAGGTTCGCTCCGGCGAATGGACAGGCGTAACTGGCAAGAAGATTGACACTGTTATCAATATCGGTATCGGTGGATCTGACTTGGGTCCAGTCATGGTATACGAAGCTCTCAAGGCTTACAACGATGCAGGTATCACTGCTCGTTACGTATCCAACATTGATCCTAACGATATGGGTGAAAAGCTCAAGGGTGTAGACCCAGAGACCACACTCTTCATCGTTGTTTCTAAGACTTTCACCACTCTTGAAACTTTGACAAATGCACGCACTGCTCGTCAGTGGCTCCTCAAGGAACTCAAGGCTAAGGGTGCTATCAACGATTCCGATGAGCAGAAGGCAGAAGCTGTGAAGAAGCACTTCATTGCAGTCTCGACCGCTTTGGATAAGGTAGCTGAATTCGGTATCGATCCAAACAACGCATTCGGTTTCTGGAACTGGGTTGGTGGACGTTACTCTGTAGATTCTGCAGTAGGAACTTCTATCGCAATTATTTACGGTCCAGAACGCTTCGAAGAGTTCTTGCGCGGTTTCCACGTCATCGACGAATACTTTGCTACAACTCCAATTGAGAAGAATGTCGTCGCTCTTATGGGCTTGATGAACGTATGGTATGTCAACTTCTTCGGTGCACATTCTCATGCAGTTCTTCCATACAATCAGTACTTGAACCGCTTCCCTGCATACTTGCAGCAGCTCACCATGGAATCCAATGGTAAGTCTGTTCGCTGGGATGGCACTCCTGTCACCACTCAGACTGGTGAAATCTTCTGGGGTGAACCAGGAACCAACGGTCAGCACGCATTCTATCAGCTCATTCACCAGGGAACTCGTTTGATTCCAGCTGATTTCATTGCATTTGCAAACACTCCAAATGCAACTAAGGATGGCGATCAGGACGTTCACGAGCTCTTCCTCGCAAACTTCTTGGCCCAGACTAAGGCATTGGCATTCGGTAAGACTGCTGAAGAAGTACGTGCAGAAGGAACTGCTGAAGCAATTGTTCCAGCACGCGTCTTCACTGGTAACCGTCCAACCACATCTATCTTCGGTGATACCCTCACTCCATTCGCAGTGGGTGAATTGATTGCTCTCTATGAGCACATCACTCTCGTAGAAGGTACTGTTTGGGGTCTCGATTCCTACGATCAGTGGGGTGTGGAATTGGGTAAGGTCCTCGCAAAGCAGATCGCTCCTGCAATTTCTCAGGACAATGCAGCTTTGGATCAGCAGGATCAGTCCACAAAGGCTTTGATCAACTTCTACCGTCGTCATCGTCACTAAAGTCTCGCTGTGTAGAGTGAGCTACAGTGTTGACGGTTAACGTCGATGGTCAGCACTGATGGTGAGAACTGACGGTCAATCAATGATTGATGTGGTGTAATCCACGTTAATTCGAGTTGATCTCAACGCGAAGAAGGTCGTTTATCATACTGCCGTTCGTTATTCATGGGAAATCTTCCTGAGAATAACGAGGTATACGCGGCAGATGATAAGCGGCCTTTTTACATTCGAATTTTATATGCGTACATGCGCGTGAATTTATAAAAAATTAGTACAATACGACTATCTATCGAGTCTTAAGAACGTAGCTTGATATGCGATGGTAAAACGCGAAACCTTATTCAGCTCTCCGCCTCAATACTGCCCTAAGACACAACGAAAGCTTGTACTCGTCCAGCAATTACCGTATAGTCAGTAGCAGTTCGCTAGTTTGTATAGCGATTTCAACGTAGAACTTTTCCCAAAGCATAGCTCATTATGACTCTTGGTTATTGTGGTTATAGCTATGGGGCGTTTTTACATACGAAAGGTCACACCAGTGGCAAATAATAACTTAGCTGATATGAAGCTTCCAGAGTTGCGCAAATTGGCAAAGCAGATGATGCTTCGCGGCACATCGACCATGCGTAAGCCTGAGCTCATTGACGTCATCGAGCGTGCCCGCAGTGGTGGGGAGGCACCTGCTGGCGTCAGTGTGAAAGCTCCAAAGGCGACCCGAACTGTTTCAGCAGAACCAGCTGCTACACCAGAGCCAGAAGCTCCAGTTCGCGACGAAGCACCATCAGCATCTGAGACTTCCGCTGCATCATCGCAATCATTACCAATTCTTGATCTCCCTCTTCCACGAGCACGTCGTACTGAGCGTTCCGACGATGATTCCGAACGGTCATCTCGCGCTACGGGCGCTCGCAAGATAACGCTTGATTTGGGAGTAGAACTTCCTCCACGCACTCGTCGCCGTGCTACACCTGCAAGTGAAGAAGAGCAGGCTGCATCTGAGGCGCAGCGTCATCAGGTGAAGGCAGATTTGGATGACATTTTGTCTGCTTTGCCTGACCGTTCTGAGCGTGAACGTGCTGAAAATATCGCACAGTCTGCTGCTCAGCGTGAACAGCGTGGTGCTTCCTCTGTAGCTGATCGTCGTAATCGTCTTTCTCGCGAAGAGCGTCAGCGTTTGGATGAGGAAACCGAAAATACTGAGCGTCGCGTTCGTCGTAATTCTCGCGACGAGGCACGTGATAATGATGATGAGTTCGCTGATGATCATTTAGAGCGTACGAATCGTCGTCGTACCCGTACTGACCGTTCTGAGCAGCAGAATAATGGTCGTCGTTCGCGTAATGAATCTTCCGCTGAAGATCAGCCAATGGACGATATGGAACCATCAGAAGAGCTCATTCCAGTAGCAGGCGTTATCGATATCCTCGATTCGTACGCATTCGTTCGTACTTCTGGATACCTTCCAGGGCCAAACGATGTATACGTTTCTATGGGGCAAGTCAAGAAGTACGGCTTGCGTAAGGGTGATGCTGTTCGCGGTTACATTAAGACTTCGCGCGATAATGATCGTCGCAACCAGCGCCAAAAGTTCGTTCCATTGCAGTCAGTTGAGACTATTAATGGACTGAGCTTGGATGAGGCTTCTCAGCGACCACAGTTTGCAAAGCTCACACCTTTGTATCCTCAAGAACGCTTGAAGATGGAAACGAATCCAAACAATATGGTGGGACGTATTATCGATATCGTTTCCCCAATTGGTAAGGGTCAGCGTGGTTTGATTGTCTCGCCTCCAAAGGCTGGTAAGACAATTACTTTGCAGAATATCGCAAACTCGATTACTGCGAATAATCCTGAAGTTCACTTGATGGTTGTTCTTGTGGATGAGCGTCCAGAAGAAGTTACCGACATGGAACGTACTGTTCAGGGCGAAATTATTGCGTCGACATTCGATCGTCCAGCAACTGACCATACAATCGTTGCTGAACTCGCTATCGAACGCGCAAAGCGCCTTGTAGAGCTCGGACAGGATGTCGTCGTTCTGCTTGACTCTATGACTCGCTTGGCTCGCGCATACAATATCGCAGCTCCTGCATCGGGACGCATTCTTTCCGGTGGTGTGGATGCTCAGGCATTGTATCCTCCAAAGAAGTTCTTCGGTGCGGCACGTAACATCGAAAACGGTGGATCGTTGACCATTATTTCCTCCGCACTTGTCGAAACTGGTTCGAAGATGGATGAAGTTATCTTCGAAGAGTTCAAGGGCACTGGAAATATGGAGCTTCGTCTCTCCCGTGAGCTTTCTGAGAAGCGTCTCTTCCCAGCAATTGATATCAATGCATCGTCTACTCGTCGTGAGGAACTCATTACAGATCCAACCGAGATGTCGATTATTTATCGTTTGCGTCGTGCATTGGGCGGTTTGGAGCCAGAAGCTTCGTACCAGCAGCTCGTGGGCCGCTTGAAGAAGACTCAAACGAATGCTGAGTTCTTCCGGATGATGGCACAGGGAAACTAGTTCACGGCGTTTACGCGTCATAAAAACGAACGATTGAGGGCAGTTATGCATATGCGTAGCTGCCCTCGTTGTATAGTAAAAACAATTGGGCAGATAAGCACGTATGAAGGGACAGCGCCATGGTGGATAACACCGACATCAATGCTTCAGTAATGGATAAGGATGCTGACGAAACAGTGCAGAATGCGGCGCGCGAAATTGAAAAATTGCGTGCGGACATTGATGCAATTGATGATGATATTATCCGTTTGCTGGCTCGACGCTTTGATGCAACTCGTCAGGTGGGGCAGTGGAAATCTCAGGCTGGGTTTGCGGCTCTTGACTCAGCACGTGAGGAACGTCAGAGAGAACGACTGAGGACAGTTGCACAGGAAAGCGGTCTTGAAGAGAGCATTGCTGTAGGGTACTTGGAATTCGTCGTTGGAGAGTCCAAGAAAAGGCATAAGAAGATTGCCGAGGGGAAATAAGCGCATACTGCTGAGACGTGAGATTCTGACAGTATAGACATAAACCGATATAAAAATAGTGGGGACAGCATATAAGCTGTCCCCACTATTTTGTGAGAAGATTACTTACTTCTTCTTCGCAGGTGCCTCGCCCAATTCAGAAGAAACTTCTACGATTTCTTCCGCATTGGTATCTTCAGCAGACATATCAGCTGCGACGAGCTCTACGGAGCCAGTTACCTTACCAGCCTCATAGATATCAGCTGCTGCAGCTTCTACTGCAGGGATAGCAGCTGGGGCGAGAGCCAAAGTTGCGGAGATAATTGGCGTCTTCATAGAGACCTTTGCTTCAGACTTAATCTTGCGCAAAGCTGCCAAAGCTCGACCAGCCCAGATAAGGACATCCGCTGTAGGCTCAGTAGAAGCATCTCCTGCTGCTGCACGATACAAGTCGGAAGTTGGCCATGCTGCGCGATGGACAGAGCCTTCACCTTCGTGCATCCAGGAGTATACTTCCTCAGTTGCATAAGGCAAGTATGGAGCAAGCAAGCGCGCGAACGCGTCAAGACCGAGGCCGAGAGTTGTGCGTGCAGACAAGACGTCAGCTTCGCTTGGAAGATTGCCTGTAGCATCTGCAGTGCCGTATGCGCGGTTCTTAGCAAGCTCGATGTAATCATCGCAGAACTGCCAGAAGAAGGTCTCAATAGTTTCGAGAGCACGAGCATGATCGTAATCGTTCAAAGCAGCAGTTGCTGTATCGATAACGGATGCCAAATGTGCCATAACAGATCGATCCAAAAGATTGGTTACGTCAGCAGCATTCCATACAGCAGTTGCTCCAGAAGCAACGTGATGATTTTCATCTTCGCGACCAATTGCCAATGCAAACTTTGTCGCATTGAGAAGCTTGATAGCAAGACGACGTCCAATCTTCATTTCACCGATTTCGTAAGCAGCATCGGTTCCCAAACGTGCAGAAGCAGCCCAGTAACGGACAGCGTCAGCACCAAACTTGTCGATTGGTTCGGATGGAACAACGACGTTACCCTTAGACTTACTCATCTTCTTGTGGTCAGGATCCAAAATCCAGCCAGACAATGCCGCATGAGCCCATGGAAGCATGTCATTTTCCAAATGAGCACGTACGACAGAGCTAAACAGCCAAGTACGGATAATATCCTGTCCCTGAGGGCGCAAATCCATTGGGAAGGTAGCGTTGAAGAGCGCTTCATTTTCTTCGCCTGGCTCAGCCCACTTCGTGACAATCTGAGGAGTCAGAGAGGAAGTAGCCCATGTATCCATGATGTCCTTTTCAGCAGTGAAACCGCAAGGAACATCACGCTGAGCTTCGGTGTAGCCTTCAGGAGTATCCGTTGTAGGATCAATTGGCAAAATATCCTCAGATGGGGTAATAGGGTGGTCATAATCCACGTCACCGTCAGCATTAATTGGATACCACAATGGGAATGGAACGCCGAAGAAGCGCTGGCGAGAAATCAACCAGTCACCGTTCAAACCGTTTACCCAATTCTCATAGCGCACGCGCATAAAGTCAGGGTTAAAGTCGAGTTCCTTGCCGCGCTCGATGAGCTCAGCATTCAACTGACGATCAGTACCACCATTAGACAAGTACCACTGGCGAGAAGTAACGATTTCCAAAGGCTTATCGCCCTTCTCGTAGAAGTTAGTCATACGTTTGGTAGGAGTTGGCTCTCCATCCAAATCGCCGGATGCGCGCAAAGCGTCGACGATAATCTGGCGAGCAGAGAATGTGGTCTTACCAGCAAGTTCCTCAAAGAGTGCCTGACCTTCAGCAGAAGTAATCCATTCTGGAGTCGTCATGACAAGGCGACCATTGCGCTGAATAATCGAACGGGTAGGAAGCTGCAAGTCGCGCCACCACTGAACGTCAGTCATATCACCGAACGTACAGCACATAGCGATACCAGCGCCCTTGTCCATCTCAGCGGCGGTGTGAGCAATCACAGGTACCTTCACGCCGAAGAGTGGAGAGTAGACTTCCTTGCCGAAGAACTTCTGATAACGTTCATCGTCTGGATGTGCAATCAACGCCACGCACGCAGGCAAAAGTTCTGGACGTGTTGTCTCGATGTAAATAGGATCACCAGCAGTGCCATCTTCGTTGACGAGATGGAATGCAACCTTGTGATAGAAACCGTCATATTCGCGGCTTTCCAATTCAGCCTGCGCTACTGCAGTCTGGAACGTCACATCCCACAAGCCAGGAGCCTGCTTCTGATATGCCTGTCCGCGAGAAAGATTACGCAAGAAAGCCTTCTGTGCCACGCGACGAGGATGCTCTCCGATGGTGTGGTAGGTGTTCTTCCAGTCTACAGAAAGGCCCAAGGTGCGCCACAACTTTTCAAAGAGCTTCTCATCTTCAGCGGTGAGGCGCTCGCACAATTCGATAAAGTTCTGACGAGATACTGGGACCTGATCCTTAGCCTGAATCTTCTTGCCATCGGTTCCTTCGAATGGTGGCTTGAAATCTGGATCATACTTAAGCGATGTGTCTACGCGTACGCCGAAGTAATTTTGGACGCGACGCTCGGTAGGCAAACCGTTATCATCCCAACCCATTGGGTAGAACACGTCGAAGCCATTCATGCGCTTGAAACGAGCGATAACGTCAGTATGGGTGTAGGAGAATACGTGTCCTACATGCAAACTACCGGAAACCGTTGGAGGTGGAGTGTCGATGGAATAGACTGCCTTACGGTCGCGAGTTCCTTGGAATGCGTATGTTTGCTGTTCTTCCCAAGCGTTGCCCCACTTTTCTTCGAGACCTTCAACTCCTACCTTGTCAGGCAGAGCGGTCAAGTGTGCAGACACGCTTGTTTCGTGTGCTTGTGCTTCATTAGTCATGGTCACGATTTTACGGTGTTTGCAAGACACGTTCTCAAGTGGCGGATGAATGATTTTTAAAGGAAATTCAGCGTAAGACACAGCGTAAAGCAGAGTGTAAAACACAGCGTAAGAAATGGGCTGTGTCAGTCGAATACGCTGTGCACTCTGCCTATACTATGCCTACCGAACGTGGAAACACTCGAGATGAGTACGTTATGAACGTTTTATCGTCAGTTATGAAGATTTACGGTAATTGCTTCACTTACTTCTTACTTACTTCTTGACGATATTCGCGAAATTAACGTACGAATCTGCAAGAGCTGTCGGAAGACCAGAAATTCCCGAACGAGCTGCGACGATTGGCTGCTCTTCATACAGCCACAGGATTGGCGCTTCTTCGGCAAGCTGGGAAGCGACCTTATGAACGTCGTCTACGTAGGCATCGGATGTTTTTGCAATTTGTGCCGAAGCCCAATTACTTTCTACAGTTTCATTCGTATATGAAGTTAAAGATGTCGGGGATACGATATCGCTCAAATCGTGACTTCCTGCATAATCGACAAGTGCCATATCGAAATTCTTACCTTCGACCACTTCGGACTGCCATTGACTATCTGGGATAGAGCGAGGTGTGACAGATCCACCCAGTGCAGAAAGCTGCTGGGCAAGAATTTGTGGCAGGGTATCGCCGTAGCTTGCTGGATAGGCAAGAGTGATATTGCGATTGTAAGCAAAGAAGCTCAAAAGCTGACGACCTTGCTGGAGGTCGAATGGATATGATGAATTGTAATCTTCATATCCCGGATCCAAGCTTGAGACAGGTCCTGAAATCGGCGTAGCGCTGACGCCTAACGATGACAGCATGCTTGTTTTATCCAGCATCGCACGATATGCCTGACGGATGTGTGTATCCGAGAAGATGGAATCAGAGCTATTGTTGAGTGCGATGGCCCAGCGATGAGTACTCGCTGTTGAAGCAGAGGTTATATTTTTTGCTGAGCTGAGAGCTTCGCGAGCTGCAGCGATATGTGTGGTAGCTGGAGAGTTTGCGAGTGGAATAATCGCGTCAATTGATCCGCTTTCCAAATCTTTAACGGCTTTTTGTGCATCGGTGTAAGCAGTGAGAACGACATGTGACGAGCCGTTAATAGAGCCGTTCCAGTATTGAGGATTCACATCCAACGTCAGTGACTTGCCTGATTCAAAAGATGCGACCGTATATGGGCCCGAGCCTACCGCTGAAGTAGCACGATCGTTTGAACTTTCGCTATCGAAAACGACCCCTGCGCGTGTGCTCAGCGACCAGAGCAAGTTAGGGTCAGGAGAAGAAAGCTTAATAGTGACGGTGTTGCCATTGCCATTGACACCGGTGATATGAGTTAGACGAGCCGAATCAGCCGTTTGATTTTCAATCACATGACGTAATGATGCGACGACATCATCAGCGTTGAGCGTGTGACCATTGGAAAAACGCATATGTGAATGCAAAGTAAACGTATATGTCAATGCGTCCGAAGAAATATCCCATTTTTGGGCAATTTGTGTCGCGGCTGCCTGATTTTTCTCGTCACGACCTACAAGAGTTTGATACACATTTCCCAGCAGCGCCTGATCGAGTGCAGGTGAGCTTTCGCGAGTGATATCAAGAGAGGATAATGGCTCAGCTGTCGCTACATGAAGAGTCGTGCCATTGCCAGTTGCTGAACCGGTAAATGGGTTAGTAACGCGATGGGTGAGCACAGCCCACACGCCAGTGACTATCAGGGATAATACGAGCAGAGTACAGATAAAAATAATGCCAGGGGTCACTGTCTTGCGCGATGCGAGGCGACGCTGTTTACGTGACTGTCGTGCGCGTGACGAAGTTTCTGCAGTAGTTGATTCTGCAGAATTAAGCGTACTAGTTTCATGTGAAACATGCGCATCGCTCACGCTACTTTCCGCGCTGTGATGTGTGCTTCGAACCTGACGATTGTTTTGATTATCGTGATGGTTATCTGTGCCCATACCTGTGCCCTGAGGATTCTTCATAGGCACTCATTTTACGCTAGGGCTTAGTTATTCCCCGTGAATTGTGAAGAAGGTGAGTTATCCACAATGGGCAAGATACAGGCATCGTATCACTGCTATCGAGTGTACAAACCAAAACTTGGACACGTCTCTTGAAGCGGGCATATGCCGCATTGTGGGTTGCGAGCGTGACAGGTTGAGCGTCCAAAAAGAATGAGACGATCAGATACGTTCTTCCATTCCGATGGCTCAAAATACTGTGTAATTTCTTTTTCGATATGCACCGGATCAGGATTAGTTTTACGCCAATCCGTTCGCCAACGCAGTCGCTTCGTTAAACGAATAACGTGCGTATCGACGGGGAAGCCTGGTGCATCGAAAGCATGTCCTAGGACGACATTCGCTGTTTTTCGACCAACTCCGGGCAGAGTAACGAGCTCTTCCATAGTGGACGGGACAGCACCGTCAAAATTATCTATTAAAGCTTGAGCAATTTCGACAGCATGCTGGGCTTTTACTCTCCAGAACCCAATGGAATGAATAATATTTCCAATCAATTCGACATTGCCCTGAGCCATTGCTTCAGCAGTAGGATAGATGTCAAAAAGTTCAGGCGTCACCTCGTTAACGCGTACATCAGTTGTCTGCGCACTGAGCATAGTGGCGATGAGCAATTCAAAGGAATTCTTAAAATGTAGGCCAGGCTTAGGCTGAGGAATTTCGCGACACAAAATAGCGTATTCTTCCTGAATGCGCTGAGCTCGATGCTGTGCAGACTCACGTGTATTCGTGCGTCCGGATTTCTCCTGAGAAGATGGTGAATCAGTCATAAATATACGGTCTGATTTTTACTCGGAAGGTGACGTAGTGGAATCAGAATCATCAGAAAGAACATCTGATTCCTGAATGTCATCAGAAATATCCACATGACTGTCAGTTTTGCTGTCGGAACGTAAATTCTGAGGAGGGTCAAAACGATAACCCACATTGCGAACTGTACCAATTGCTGACTCGAATTCTACGCCCAATTTTGCGCGTAGACGACGAATATGAACGTCCACGGTACGCGTGCCGCCGTAATAGTCGTATCCCCAGACCTCTTGCAGTAATTGAACGCGCGTAAATGCGCGGCCCGGATGCATAACGAGATATTTGAGCAATTCGAACTCTTTATACGCCAAGTCGAGGGGCTCGCCTCGCAAAGTTGCGGTATATCCGACGGTATCAACTTCCAAAGCACCGCATGTAATCATGTCATCTTGAGCGACGTCGGAATCATCTGATGTGGTGTCTTCTTGATCTGCATCAATAAAGTTTGCAGGCTTGAATCCGCCAGAAGAAATAACACGAATGCGCGTTTCCACTTCCGCTGGGCTTGCAGTATTAACGACAAAATCGGTAGCTTCCCACTGTGCGTTGAATGCTAAACAGCCGCCTTCGCTCAAAATAACGATAATGGGGAATGGCACATGCGATGCTGCTGCCATAGAGCAGAAAGCTTTTGCCGTTGTTACATTATCGCGGGCATCAAGAAAAGCAATAGTATTATCTGGAATGCGAACTAAGGATGATGTATCAGCAGGAAGAACTCGAACGCGGTGCTGGAGAAGTGCCAAAGCTGGCAGGACGGATGCAGGATCGGCCGCATTAGTAATAAGCGTTAAATCTTGCATAGTAGTCATCCTCGCATCGTAGATCGAATGTGTGTCATATAGTCAGCATAATGGCGTTATATTTCAGTACTATAAATAATAATAAACGTTTTGTACGTCATATGACCACATGATGACACATGATGACAGTTGATGATACAAAATTGAACGAAGTGACACAAGGTGACACAAAGCGACCGTTCGGGCGATGACTACGCATGGTAATGCATAATGAACGCATGATGAATGCATGATGTGAGCATAACGTACGCGTAACGTCATGATGTATAGAATCATGGGCGTATGATGAAAGTCATCCTCGATAACCAAGGAGCGACAATGCGTAAAGACGCGGTATACGTGGGTTTGGCCAATGCTGCAGGAGCAGTGATTATGGCGGCGATAGCGATTGCGGTATCGTCTCTTGGATCGGTAGCGTCATGGGTGATGGCTGTCATCGTTGTGGCATGTGTCAGCCTTTTTGCGGTGACGTTCCCTACCCAGCGATATAGCATTACTCCGGGCGTTTCGCGTATTGCTGCTGTGGCTGCATCTGTCGCTGGCGTTATCGCGGGCTTGACAACGGCTACAGCGGAACATTTTGGAATTGCATTGTTCCTGCTGATGACGGCTCTGATCGCGGGCGGCTTCCTCTTTGAAATGCTGCGTCATGACCGTTCCCAGCTCATCAAATCTTTGTCATCCATTATTTTTATGGGAACTTTAGGACTCGTCGCTGCCGGGTGGATGGTGACTAGCCGTGCATTGGCGTATATGATGCCTCACTCGCGAGCTCCGTGGTATGTGCTCGCGGCGGTTATCGTCGGCGAAATCGCTATTTGTGTGTGCGTTGCATTATGGGCGCACGATGATTTAGTCGATGGGGATGCCGAAACTGCTGAGTCGGCTGAGTCCCTTGAAGCTGTTGAATCTGATGGAGCTGCGAATGTCGTTAAGACGTCGACAATTATTCGCCACTATTGGGCGATTGCGGCATTGCTGAGCGGAGTTTTCCCGCTTCTTATCGTTCTTATTAGTGGCGTTCTCAATAATTTGTAAATAAATTTTCCTGATGAAGAGATGAAGATATAGAGCGGAACGTCCTCTCTCTCCTCTTCTCCGTTAATCACGAGAATAATCGCATAATAAAGTCCCTCATGACGTAATTATCATGAGGGACTTTCTGCTTTATTATGCTTTTACACAGTGTACGCGTGCTGAGTTCTCGTCAGTTGCGCGCAATTACCGAGCAATATATAAATTACTCAGCTTCTGCAAGACGCTTGCGAGCAGCAACGATTTCTTCTTCTGCCTTGTCTACAGAAGTCCAGTAAGAACCTGGCATAACTTCCTTGCCTGGCTCAAGAGCCTTGTACTGGTTGAAGAAGTGCTCGATTTCCTTCTTGTGGAATTCGTTTACGTCATCAATATCCTTGATGTCGTCGAAGCGTGGGTCGTTTGGAACGCACAATACCTTGTCGTCTCCACCAGCTTCGTCAACCATGTGGTACAAACCAACAGCGCGGCATTCTACAACGCATCCAGGGAATACAGAGTTTGGAATCATAACCAATGCATCGAGTGGATCGCCATCTTCGCCCAAGGTATCCTCGATGTAACCATAGTCATCTGGGTAGCCCATAGAAGTGAACAAAGTGCGGTCAAGCATAATGCGACCAGTTTCGTGGTCTACTTCATACTTGTTCTTAGAACCACGTGGGATCTCTACCAAAACGTTAAATGTCTCAGCCATTTTTTCTCCTCAAAGAGATTCGACATGCGCCTGTACTTGGCGCTTCGATGTCCAGCTTACTTATAACACCGTATAAAAGTGGTATAAACGCGCTAGAAATGCACTATAAATATGTTGGTCCCGTATCATCCGGGCGTTTATTCACATCGGTTCACATTGTTTTTAAAAGTTCTCATTTTGTATCGCAACGATGCACTCTTGAAATACGAGAATTGCATGAAAAGCGAGCTCTATGAAAAACGCGCGCTGTACAAAACGCGCGCTGTTCAAAACGTGTCAGATGTGCAGTCGACTCTGAACTCACACTGTACGTGCACATGCGACTGTATGTGATCAGACATGACGATATGTCTGATCGCCTTCAAGGGAGAAGTCGCATCGAAGCATAGCAGCTTTTCTGCGGACTGTAGAGAAAGGAAGACAATGAAATCTCGACGAGGAAGAAGTACAAGGCTTATATCCCCACTTCGAGCGCTTGCTCTCTGTGCTGTCTGTGTATGTGTCAGTGTTTTCGCGCTGATATCTACACTGATGCTTCCGCTGCGTGCATCGGCACAACCAAGTTCAGGAACTCTTGAAAAACCACCATCAAGCGTAGTGATGCCAGTTCCGGGATATAAAGGATATTCGTTAGGTGCAATTGGTCGTATGTCGAGCGGCGAGTATGTGTATTGCCATGAGTGGGGAGTGGCGGAAGAGTGGAAATATACCAACTCAACCGCGCTACCAGATACGCCTGATTCGCGAGCAATCGTCTACCTTCTGTCGAAATATCAATCGGTAGAAGATCAATTAACTCATGCTGCGCTCGCATACCTTGTGCATGATCATTTTGAATTAAGCAGTTCGCGCGCTGCATGGGATAAAGCAAAAGATAATGTTATGCACGCAATTCCAGGATTATCGGAGAAAACTCGCGAATTATGGAGCGAAGGTGTCAGTCATGCTGTATCAGGTACGGAAGTGTCCGTTGAGTATTTGCAAGCTCACAGGCGAGGTGCGGTCTCTGTTCGTGTCGTGAATGCTCGCGGAGAAGCAATTGAAAATGTGCCAGTTACGGTTGAGCTTCGCGGGCCAGCACAATTTGATGAGAATGCTTCTACCTCGATAACGGTTATGAGTAAATCCGGCCCGACGCTTGTCACATGGACAGCAACGGGAGAGGGTGAAGTGACGACAGTTCAGAAGGTAAGCGTCACGACTCTCGACGACATGGAAAGTGCACAAAATTTTGTTCGTCTTGGAGACGTGACTCAGGTCAGTTATGACGGAATTCAATTCCGTGTGAGGAAGAATTTCCAGCCAACTGTGTCGACGCATGTGCCGTCAGCAGTTCAGGATGAAGGAATGACGACAACGGATTCGGTGACTTCTGGAGTTCGCACGGGAGATGTATGGGAGAAAGGGATTGTTCTTTCTGCATCGGGGTATCTCTATACCGGGCTAACACATGAGAAAATTGCTGAACTCGGTCGTTTGGGAGCAGTGCAGCCACACGACAAAGAAAACGCTCCTGACTATATTCAGCGTTTGGAAAACATGGGACTTAAGGTGAGCGGCGTAGCACATGTCGACTTAGAATCAGCAAATCAAACAGTGGAAATACCGGCTCAGAATGCTCAGGATTCAGCAAACAAGTATGTGCTCGGTGAGACGGATAATTTTGCATCGTGGGTATGGGTAATTGATAAAAATAAACAGAGCAAGGAAGCTCAGCAGTGGATTGATCATGATGCGATTTCGGGGCTGCTGGATGTCACAGAGAGTTTCTCAGCGCGCAAACGTTTGATGGTGGATTCGACTGTTACAGAGCATTCTGCAAATATCGACGCTCAACTCACTGATCGCATTACAGTGTCTGGTTTCCCGGACGATCATGGACATTTTACAGGCGATACTCGCTACGGATGGAAGGAGGATGAAAAATACGCAACTGTCAGCTTGTATTGGTCACAGAAGAAACCTGATGCTGTGGACGCTCCAGCCGATGATGATTCGCATAAACTCATTGGCTCATGGAAATACAATGCTGTTAACGGTGTGATAGCCGTAGGTGGCGGACGGCCAGATGCTTTCGGGCATCCCGTGCATATCACCGCTGAGCGTGTAGGGTACTACGCTTTCGTCTATACCTTTGCAGGTGATGACCGAGTCATGCCAGCTGCGAGTGCGTGGAATGACGAGTGGGAATGCGCTCGCGTTATTGATGCACAAGAGCGAACGGCAATTACAACGCATGTTTCACGCGATACCGTCAATCCTGGAGAAGAGTTTACAGACATCGCACGTGTCGAGGGGGACGTTCCAAGCGGATCGTATGTGACCTTCTCCGCATATGATTCCGTAGCAAAGCCAGCAGCAATGGGACTTGGAAACGCGCTTATCCGTGAGCATCGAGTAGCTATCGATGAATCCATGAAACAAGATGATGGAAGTTTTATCGTCACAAGTCCTGAAGCTCGCACTATGAATCCGGGAACGGTGTATTGGAAAGCAACAGTATGGAATGAGAAGGGTGAAGTGCTGGCATCGCATGGTTTAGGTGTAGAAGGAGAAGATACAACTGTGACACCTCCACCTACTCCACCTGTTCCTCCCGAGAAACCAAAGCTGAGTAAAACAGGTTCTGATGTGGCACGAGTGCCGTTCATTGCGGCTGGCGCTGGAGGAGCTGCAGTGCTTGCTTATCTAGTTCGAGCAGGTGCGATGGTTATTCGAGATCGCGGTCCCATCGCGGCACATAAACGTGGATTGAATTCAAAGAAGCACTCGCGGCACAGCATAAACAGCAGAAGAAGTAAGAAGTAAGTAATCGGTTAGAAGAGGCTTGATGGGAGTAGAATGGCCTGTAATTTTCGTCTAATTATCGTCGCGGGACGATGTACGCAATACGTATAGGCACGTATAGGTACTGCTCCCATCTCAGCTGCCCTCACCTCAACGCAACAAATATCTCACAAACGAACACCAAAATTTGTGACATTCTAGAGTTTTAATTAGCGCTTATTTGTGAGATAGGTTACAATAAGAGTGTTTCTTGGCTAAGAAGCTAAGAACTCTTGTAGAGAGGTTTTTAGGAACAAAGGAGTATCGCAATGAAGGCGATCGTAGCTACACAAGATAAGAAAGCAGCAGTTGTTGACAAGGAACTTCGTCCATTGAATTATGGTGAAGCATTGCTCGACATGGAATGCTGTGGTGTATGTCATACCGATATGCACGTTATGCACCAAGACTTCGGTGATAAGACCGGTGTTGTTCTTGGTCATGAAGGTATCGGTATCGTTAAGGAAGTTGCAGAAGGCGTAGATACCTTGAAGGTAGGCGATCGTGTTTCTGTAGCTTGGTTCTTCAAGGGCTGCGGTCACTGCGAATACTGCACAACTGGTCGTGAGACTTTGTGCCGTTCCGTACTCAACGCTGGTTACACTGCTGATGGTGGTATGGCTGAGGAATGCATCGTTCCTGCAGACTATGCAGTTAAGGTTCCAGAAGGACTTGACTCCATGGCTGCAAGCTCCATCACATGCGCAGGTGTAACATGCTACAAGGCAATTAAGGAATCCGGCGTTCGCCCAGGCGAATGGATTCTCATTTCTGGTCTTGGTGGCTTGGGTAACCTCGCACTTCAGTATGCAAAGAACGTATTCCAGGCAAAGGTTATCGCTGTAGATATCAACGATGAGCAGCTTGAGTTCGCTAAGAAGTTCGGCGCAGATTTGTGCATCAACCCATTGAAGGAAGATGTCGGCGAAACTGTACAGCGCGAATGCGGCGGTGCTCATGGTGCTGTAGTAACTGCAGTAGGCAAGAGCGCTTTCAATGGTGCAGTTGATGCTTTGCGTGCAGGCGGCACTCTCGCAGCTGTTGGTTTGCCAACTGAATCCATGGATTTGAACATTCCACGTTTGGTTCTCGACGGTATCCGCGTAGTAGGATCCCTTGTAGGAACTCGTAAGGATCTTGAAGAAGCATTCCAGTTTGGTGCTGAAGGTAAGGTAGTTCCACAGTGCCAGTCTCGTCCAATGGAAGATATTAACGATATCTTCGCTGAGATGGAAGCTGGAAAGATTCGTGGCCGTATGGTCATCGATTTGAAGCACTAGTCGTAATAATTACTAGTCGTAGTGGTGAGTGACGAAAGTTGCTCACCACTTTTGTGTTTAGGGGATGAAATGCTTTAGGGGAGCGAGAATACATGCCGGGCATACAGCATAGAAGGAAACGACCATAGGCATGAGGTGGTTGTCTTTGTATTTGACGGGATTCTGCGCGAAGAGTAGAGTTTTGCAGTATGCTTCTACGCTGATGTAGAAGATGCGAAAGCACAATTCTAAAGAAGGAAATGTTGAAAGATATGAAGCAGACTAGTGGTGAGTGGATACTCGGTATTTTTTTACTATTCAAGTAGCCGTTCTGTGCTATGGATGGAGCACAGAACAGATGAGTATCGGATGGGCTCATCTCCTACTTATTATTGGTGGAATTCTTATGCCATACACAGTGCTGTGGCCGATGTCGCGTCTTGACAGGACACCTGCGAACGGTCATCATTCCAGTCGTATCAGCGATGATTATGGTTTCTGCAGTTCTGATGACTGCTGATAATTACGTCGTGCTAACGCAATGGGGAGATGGATCTTTGCGGGCTTCAACTGAAGGGTGGGCTGTTCTTGAGACAATGTATGCGCTTGTGTGCGGATGCCTATGTTTCGTAAGCATTGCGCTACGCAGAAGCACGCGATATTTCGGTAATTTTTTGAAGTATGACAATACAATTGCCGGCTATCCGCGTGAAATTGTTACATGTACTGTGCTGTATATCCTCGCTTTTATTGGTATCAAGTTATGTGCGCTCTGTGTCTTCCCACATGATTCAATTCGCATGGATCAGGACATGATACACATTGATGGCACTGTGGAAATTATGCTACCGATAGTGCTCATTCTCTCTTCTAGCTTGCTGCAGAATGTGCAATGGCGACTGCTAGGAATTGTGCTGAGCATGATAACGGTTGGTGCGCCTGCTATAACATCTATTGTATTTCAGGTGTGGGCAATTTTGTCTGCTCAAGATATGCCACAGGCTGCACGCGATGTATATGGTGTCCAGTTGGGAATTCGAGTAGCGCTCGCTCTTGCTGTGCTGGGAATTATTCTTCGTGCAGAAAATAAAAAAATTGGATAAGCGACGTGTGCAGAAAAATGTAGCGTAATGTAGGCTCAGTACAACGAAGGTGGGCGGTCTAAATATCAGATCACCCACCTTGAGTATTAGTAACGGTTATGCATTCTCAACAGCATCCTCTGCGGCTGCGCGCTCCTTGCCATACATTTCTGGAATGAAACGTTCTTGGTCGTGAAGCTTGTCCCACAAAACGACTTCTCCTGATTCGAAGCTTTTTGCTACGTCGATAATTCGCTGATTTGAAGAACCACGGAATTGAAGAAGGGAGTCGTGCAACGTGCTGATATAGCGACCATCGACGAGGATGTCGATATTATGAAGGAGCTCAATTTTGTCAGGAGTTTCTCCCTCGCGCATGAGTTCCTCCCATGTGTAGCCAGTCCATGCCCAAATATCTTTAGTATTGCCAAACTCCTGGCGAATGTGATTGGTTAATGTCAGAAGCATAGGTGTGTTCAGCAATGGTTCTCCGCCGAGAAGGGTGAGCCCCTGAACGTAGTCGAGACGCAAATCTGCGATAATTTGGTCTTCAAGAGCTTGAGTATATTCGTGCCCCGCCTGGAAATCCCAAATGGAAGAGTTGTAGCACTCATGGCAGTGGAATGGGCAGCCGCTGACATACAGAGAGCATCGAATGCCTTCGCCATCAGTCACAATGAAACGCTTATAATCTGCCACGATATTGCGCGATAATTTACGTCCGTCCCACTGTCCTGCTCGCGGATTGTTCGCAAGATCTGTAGGAATAGACGGTCCACGATATGCCTCGTTTCGTGCAAAATCTCGATGTGCACTGGTTCGAGGTCGTGGTTGGCGTGCAGTGTTAGCAGAGCGATCTGCTCGAGGTGTAGGGTCAGTTTTAATAAATCCGTCTGTCATGGTGAATGGTCAGGGTGAATGTGTAGTGAGATTTGAAGGACTGGTGAGTGGGGGGGAAAGAGAAAAGCGAAGCCAAAAGCAGCGGTATGAAAAAGACCTTGCTTGCCGAGCAGTACCTCATATCTACTGATGTCCTGATATCTACTGAGGGTAGTGCTCTGGTGCAAGGCCTTCGTTGGTACTGTGTATGACGAGATGTGACAAGAAATGAGGTCCATCCCGTTACACACAGTGCTGATAGTACTGATAGCTCTCAGCGGCTGAATGGCTTACAACTGAGTGTCCTACTTAGCGTCGTCCCACCATTCGCGAACGGTTCCGTCCTTTAATGTGACGTGACCCGTTTCACCAGCCATGTGCTTAACGCGGTGTGCGATTTCTTCGTGACGACCGTGAGCCATTGGACGCTGAACAGGGTTACCCAAGTAGCCGCATGTGCGCTTAGTCACGTTGCACTTATTAGGGTCAGCGTTACCGCACTCTGGGCACTTGAAACCAGTTTCAGTTGGCTCGAAATCGCCTTCGAAGCCGCACTCGAAGCAGTGGTCGATTGGGGTGTTTGTGCCCAAGTAACCGATGCCGATGTTGTGAGCGTAATCCCACACAGCTTCCAATGCCTTCGGATTGGACTGAAGGCTTGGGAACTCGCAGTAATTGATGAAACCGCCATTTGCAAGATATGGGAAGTCGCGTTCATACGACAACTTTTCCATAGGAGTTGGGCGAAGCCATACTGGGTAATGGAAGGAGTTGGTGTAGAAGTCGTGGTCAGTTACGCCATCAATAGAGCCGAACTGTTCCTTATCCAAACGTGCAAAACGATCGGTCAATGATTCTGCAGGAGTGGAGTATACAGAGTAGTGGTAGCCTTCTGCGTTATCCCAGTCGACGCACAAATCATGCATGCGACGAACGATTTCGAGAGCGAACTCCTTACCGTTTTCGTCCCAGCTATGGTCTTGCATCCAATCCTTGCCATAGAACATAGCGACAGTTTCATACAAGCCGATATAGCCCAAAGAAACGGTTGCGCGGGAACGGTTGAAGAGCTGGTCGACGCTGTCTCCTGGTTGCAAACGACCGAATGCGCCGTGCTGGAAGAGAGTAGGAGCGTTAATTGGTGTAGCTTCCTTGCAGCGCTTGATGCGGAACTGCAAAGCTTCGTGCGCAATTGCCATACGCTGGTCAAAGAGCTTCCAGAAGCGATCCTTGTCGCCGTGGGATTCCAAAGCGATGCGTGGGATATTTACGGTAACAACGCCTAAGTTCAAGCGTGAATCTTCAACATCTTCACCAGTGTCAGGATCAGTCCATCCATTCAAGAAGGAACGGCATCCCATAGGAGCCTTGAAGGAACCCGTAATCTTAACGATATTCTCATAGAAGACAACGTCTGGATACATGCGCTTGGTAGCGCATTCAAGAGCCAGCTCCTTCATGTCGTAATTTGGTTCGCCTTCCTTTGCATTTACGCCGTTCTTGACGGTGAAAACGAGCTTAGGGAAGATAGCGGTGTGACGATCCTTACCTAAACCGCGAATGCGAACAAGCAAAATTGCGCGCTGAATTTCACGAGCAAACCAATCCTGTCCGAGGCCAAAACCAACGGTTACGAATGGAGTCTGACCATTGCTAATACGGTTGGAATTAATCTGGTACTCCATGGTCTGCATAGCATCGTAGATGTTCTTACGAGTGAGAATCTTCGCATAGACTTCGCGAATCTGCTCAAGCTCATCTACATCATCATGGAATGGAGTATCCATAGGCAATGGCTTGCGATTTTCGAAATGCAGCCAATCTGCCTCACGATTCTTGAACGCAGCAATTGCGCGCTGAGCAACGTCAATTGGTTCGCCATCTGGGAATACTGTGCGAGCTATGTCAAGATTCTTTGCATAGTCAAGCTCTGCATAGCGTGCGAGCATTTCATCAGCACGGTTTACGGTCTGTCCGCCGTACTGAGAACCTGCGATATCCTTGATAATCTGAGTGATCTGAGTAGCAGCTGTACCGATAGACTTAGGAGAATCCATCATCGCGTTTCCGAGGATGAATCCATTAGCAAGCATATTGCCAAAATCTGGCAATGAACAGTTTGTCATAGGGGTAAATGGGCTGTAATCAGCATCGTGAAAATGAATGTCACCCTTGATGTGCGCGTTAGCAACTTCTGGAGGAAGCATGCTCATTGCACTTGCCTTGGAAACAGCGCCTGCAAGCAAATCGCGCTGAGTAGCGTATACGTTGGAATCCTTGTTTGCGTTTTCGCGCATAATCGTTTCATCGCGGTTGATGAACTTCTTAATTGCTTCATTAACATCGCTTGCCTTTGCGCGTGCAATATCCTTGTTCAAACGCCATGATGTGTAGGCTTCAGCAATTTCGTACAAGTGGTTGTTAATCAAAGTATGTTCAACTGCATTTTGAATATCGTCAATGCGTACGTTTCCGGTATAACGACCCGCGATAGTGCTTTCTACAGCAGAAGTCATATCGTTAATCAAACGCTGATTTCGCGAATCCAGAGTTTCGCCTACTGCATGGAAAGCAGCTTCAATTGCGTGAATAATATTCATGCGGTCAAAAGGAACAACGCGACCATCGCGCTTTTCCACCTTAATTCCCTTAATGGAGGTGGTAGTATCCTCAAGAACAGTTGCAGTTGTCATTGATTCATCCCTCTCAAGTGTCGTGCTTGATTATCGAGCATGTATGACAGATTAACTCGACCGATAGACTGAAATTCACCTAAATACGGTGGTGGGATAAATTGCAAAATACTATATATAGTGGTTTTGGTGGATTGGGGATAATGTGGATAACTTGCGTTTTTGGCTCAAATCGGAGCGTGTCTGCGTGGACAGATTAGTGGATAAAAATTGCTTAAACACTAAATGTTGGTAAAAAGTCTGTGCGTTTCGGCGTGTCTTGATGAGAGTGCGGCATGCCGAGGAAAAAAGAAAAAGGAAAAAGAAACCACGAAGATGAAACGCTGGACGTAGAGTGGGGGAGGAATAGGGAGAAAGCCGTCTGAGAGGAAAGTAGACCATGTTTTTGTAAAACTGCCCATAGGGGACTCATAATGAGTGCGTTCGTAGCTCCGAGATGGGCACTTTTACAAAAGCTTGGGGAAGTTACCGAAAAGCCCTCCATCACACCACAAGAAAAAGGAAAAAAGAAAGGGATGTAGAAAACGTGCGTTTCCTACATCCCCATCTCAATTTTCTAATGTCATTGTCAGTTTGTGTGCGTCGGAACGGTCGCACAAACCGCATACTCGCTAGATATGCTCGCTAGATATGCTCTAGGTCTGCACCCAGAGCACACCCTCAGCACTTTACAAAGAATTCTCGAATGAGAGCTCTTCGTTGAAGTTGGAATCCTTTGTTTCCTTGGTAAGGATCAAAGAAATCAGTGTGAGTACGGAAGCGATTGCAAGGTACACGCCTACGAGCCATGTGCTGCCACCAGCTGCACGCCACAAAGCAACTGCGATAATTGGCGCCAAAGCTGCACCGAGAATCGAGCTGACATTGTAAGCAATTGCCGAACCTGTGTAGCGAACGTTGGTTGGGAACATTTCAGGCAAGAATGCACCCATTGGGCCGAAAGTAATACCCATCAGGATGAAGCCGATAATCAAGAATGCTTCAACAGCCCATACGCTAGCGGAAGTTCCGTGGTTGAAATCAAGGAAGAGTGGGAAGAGGAAGCCGAAGATGATGATGGCAATTGTGACGCCAATCAAGAGCTTACGACGGCCAATCTTATCTGCCCAAGGGCCGGAGAAGAGGGTGAAGATTCCGAAGAATACAACGCCGATAATCTGCATCAAAACGAACTGGGTGTAAGGGATGCCCAAACCATTCTTATTCAAAGCAGTTGTACCGAAGGAGAGAACCCAGGTGGTGGTCAGGTAGAAGAGTACGTAGGTTGCGAGCATTGCAAAAGTGCCCAATACAACTTCCTTGAAGTGGAAGCGGAATGTGTCTACGAGAGGAGACTTTACAACCTTGTCCTGCTCGATAGCCTTCTTGAAGGTTTCGGATTCGCTGAGCTTGACTCGTACCCACATACCCACTGCAACCATCAGTGCAGAGAAGATGAATGGAATACGCCATCCCCATGTCAAGAATGCTTCAGACTGAAGAACGGAGCTGGTTGGGTGAGGAAGAGCGAAGTTGATGATCAAGAACAAGCCATTAGCAATGATGAAGCCAATTGGAGCGCCGAGCTGTGGGAAGGTTCCATAGAGTGCGCGCTTGTCTTCTGGAGCGTTCTCCGTTGCCACGAGTGCAGCGCCGGACCATTCGCCGCCGAGTGCGAAGCCCTGAGTCAAACGCAGAAGCAAAAGGAAGAATGGAGCCCACAGACCAATTTGCTGATATGTTGGCAGGAAACCGATAACGAAGGTTGCGATACCCATGGTCAGCAAGGAAATAACAAGTGTAGTCTTACGACCCAAGCGATCCCCCAAATGACCGAAGAAAATTGCGCCGAGAGGTCGAGCAACCATTGCTGCACCGAATACAGCGAAGGAGCTCAACAAATTAACAGTGTCGTTTCCTGCAGGGAAGAACAACTTAGGGAATACGAGTGCAGCAGCTGTTGCGTACACGTAGAAATCGTAGAACTCAATGGTAGTTCCGACGAGGGAAGCTGCAATAACTTGGGCAGGAGTGTTGATGCCCGACTTAGAAGGTCGCGAAGTGGCAGTTGCCTGACCTTCTGCAGAACTTGATGATGTCGATGACACAGAAGCCTCTTTCTATTTCTTCTCTGTATACAGACGTAAAATCCGTAAATTTCCGATAACTGATAGTGCGAGAATGTCCGCAAAGCCAGTAGTTATCGGCATTTTTCCGCGAGATGACGAGTGCTCGGTGGAGTGGGTAACTCTACACCGATTATCGCGAATGTGCGGAAGCAATAAAAAAGCAGCTTCAGACGTTTTGCGTCGTCGCTGCTTTTAATTCTGATACAAATTATGACATCGTTTGACGACGGGTGGGGAAAGAGTCCACTTTATGAGAAAGTCTGTGTGGAAGAGCAGGGGGAGTTTGTGGGGTTTGGAGGATTGGGTGGTGTGAGTGGTGTGGACGGCGTGTATTAGGGAAGTTGACCAAGTTTTTGTAAAAGTGGCTATGTGGAGTCGATGCTACGGTTTTTTTTCGTTCTGAGGTGGGCAGTTTTACAAAAACTCAGGCAACATAGAAATTAACGCCCCTTTCGAGGGGGGCAGGAGGGAAAACAGAAGAGGAGGAGAAGGAGGAAAAGAGGACAGAAGAGGAAAACCGTTGCGCATTAGTTATTGAGATTTTTTAATTGTTTTCCCGTATGCTTTTTCTTCTTGACTTTCGAACGTTCATCAGCAGTTCTATAATCGTCGCTTGAAGCAGTATGAAGGTAAGGCTGAGGATAGTTCGCGGATACAGAAATATCTTTGGAAATGGTTTTGGAAACGGTTTCAGAAACGGATGTAGAAACATCTATGGAAAGCCGAAAGAGCGCGAAAGGGGCAGACACCAAGCTGCGAACAGATAGAGGCGATAATGAAAATAGTAATTGCTCCAGATTCATTCAAAGGAAGCTTGACTGCGGCTGAAGTTGCTAAAGCGATACAGCGCGGGGTCCAGCGCGTGCTTCCCGATGCTGACATTGTTACTGTTCCCATGGCTGATGGTGGCGAAGGAACAACTCAGGCACTCGTGGATGCAACGGATGGGCAGATGATTGGCGTTGATGTAATCAATCCGCTGGGTGAATCTGTGATAGCGCAGTATGGCATTCTAGGCGACGGAGATACTGCGGTGATTGAGATGGCTGCGGCGTCGGGAATTCAATTTGTTGATGAAGAAACGAAAAATCCTCTCACAACGACGACCTATGGCACTGGTCAGCTCGTTATCGACGCTCTTGATCACGGCGTGACAACTATCATCGTTGGTCTCGGCGGTTCAGCGACCAATGATGGTGGCGCCGGTATGTCTCAGGCGCTTGGCGCGCATTTGCTGGATAAGGATGACCATGAGATTGGTTTCGGTGGTGCGGCATTGCGAGATCTGTGCACAATTGACTGTTCCCATCTCGATAAGAGATTGGATGATGTGCGCATTATTTTGGCGAGTGATGTGACGAATCCGTTGCTCGGATCGCGCGGCGCTTCGGCAGTATTTGGTCCGCAAAAAGGAGCAACTCCTGAGATGGTTCAGACTTTGGACGCTGATTTGGGCAATTATGCAAAAATCATTGAGCGAGATCTTCATCGAAACGTTGCTGCCATTCCTGGTGCCGGTGCAGCGGGAGGATTGGGAGCAGGTTTTCTCGCGTTTACGGATGCGACAATGAAGCCGGGAATTGACCTCGTTGTGGAAGCAACGCAACTCAAAAAGCGCGCAATGAATGCAGATTTTTGCATAACTGGCGAAGGTGGAATTGATTATCAAACTCAGTTCGGGAAAACGCCTTTGGGAGTCGCTCAGGCCGTAAAAGAGGTAGCTCCAGAGTGCATAGTTGTGGCGATTGCCGGACATGTGGGCGAGGGATGCGAGGTCTTGTATGACAAAGGAATCGACGCGATTTTCGGAATCATGCCAGGAGTTGCCACTATGCAGGATGCGATAGAGCATGCACGAGAGAATGTGGAACGAACTGCTGAGAATGTTGTGAGGTTATATGCGCATCGCATTGAGAAATGAGAATCTTAGTTTTTGACAAAGCGAGAAACGTTACCTAGCATAGTCCATGCGTTTCACGTGAAACAGCCTTGTCAGTTTTTGTATATCCATACAAAATAAAGTAGGGCAAATGACTAACTAGTTTTGCCCTACTCTACGCTTTTGTGCTGTTTTATTCGACGTTTTACTTACGCAAAAGGATTATCGAGATTCTTCTTCTTGCCGTCAGCGTTCTCGTCAGCGGTTTCAGGTGCTTCCTCGAATGGGTCGCCGCCAATCCATCCCGCGATATCGTCGAGTGCGAAGTGGTCGTCAATCTTCTTGCCATAGACCTTCTCGTAGCAGGCAATCTTTGCAAGATAATCCTCGCGCTGCATACGCTTGGAATTCTCAGCTGCGCTCAACTGAGGATCTGGATAAATAGGATCCAAAATATGGAAGACGTAGCGAACCTTGTTAAATTCCGTTGTTTCCTTGTTTGGTTTTCCTGTGTCGATGATCTCGGTAAAGCATGGAATAATTGGCACGCCGAATTCTGCAGCATAGTCATATGCGCCATGCTTGCCTGGACGAGGGCGACGATAATTGAACCACATTTGCTCTTCTGGGTAAATCAGAACGAGACGATTATGCGATAAAATTTGGCGCAAAATTGCTGGGAACTGATGAGACAGATAATCGTGGCTCTTTGTGATAGGCACGGTATCGTAGTTCTTCATGAAGAAGCCGATGAAGCCTTGCATGAGGAAATTCGTGTCTTCAGAAACAACGTACGTGCGAGGATGACCAGCGCGTGCCATGCCTTGGAAAACGGTGAGATTTTCCAATGGATTAAAGTGGTTGGATGTGACAATCGCGCCAGACTTGACCTTGCGCGCATTTTCCAAACCGACATACTTCGTATCGCGATTAATCCACGCTCCGTAAATGAACATACCAGTGCGTGCGATGATATTGCTGATGCGATAACGGAAAGTCGTGATATAACGCAGATGGTTGAGAGTGAGCTGCGTGCGATCTTCCTTGTGAACGACTGGGTCGTTAATTTCCACACGGTCGTTCAGTCGGTCTTCTTCGGCCGCTCGCGCGATGTTCGCGATAACGGGTCTTTTAATGCCACCAATAAACATAGCTTTATGATACACCGAGCATAGGGATGAGCGGATGGTGATAAGTGATGAGGCTTTGGGAGGTTGGGGAGTGTGTTTTTTCTTGTGCGGCCTATGGCGGCAATTCTCGCGAGAAAAGTATAACGGTCTCTTTTGCAAAGACTATCACTTTTGCAAAAAGGCAGTTCCGCAAAGGGTGGTTTTACAAAAAACGGAACTTCTGCAAAATCTGCCAGTTTTACAAAAAACTGTCTGAATTGAAAAAACGCTTGAATCCCCAAACTGTCTGAATTGAAAAAACTGGCGCAGCGAAGAAAATCGCGTAACGCCAGTTCTCATAGTGAGTATTTTCGTATAGGGATACACATACGTGCTCTACAACGATGCTCTACAACGATGCTCTACGGCGATGCTCTACGGCGATGCTTTACGGCGATGCTTTACAGCGATGCTTTACAGCGACACCTGAATTCCGCGATCCTTCAACGAACGGAATGTCAATGGGCGCTGGGAGAAATCGCGTGCCGATGCTACCAAGTGAATCTTGCGCTGCTTATCATCTTCAGCAGTTCGAGTGGAATTATTCTTCAACTCATGAACTTCCTGAGCAAATGGGGACTGGTCAGCGTAATACCAGAAACGGTCTTCCAAAGGAGCGCCGTCGATTTCCCAAGGCTTATTAACCAAATTCCAGTGAACGAAGTTGACTTCTTCTGGAATTGGTACGCCAGCTGCCATCATAACGTTCCATGAGAATGGAAGTTCCTTGATATGGCCTTCCAGCATGGTGTTGAGATAATCCTGATCAGCAGCGATAGAGCTGACATGATACTGGTTGAGAAGTTCAACGAAGTGCTGAGCGACCTTGAAATGGCTCCATCCTGCCAAATCCATAACGAGAACGCCAGAGTTGACATAATGATCTGCTTCAACGCCCACCATTGCCGTTGCGTAGCGGCGTAAATCAGGATCCATGGAAGATACAACAGGGTCAACGACAGCGCCTACAAGGTTGCCTTCGAGATCCATGTCATACAAATCGGCCACATCTGCTTCAAAGATGGTGTCCGCATCGACATATACGCCACGCTCAATGTGTGGGAAAAGCTCTGCAATGAAGAGACGGAAGTAAATTTCAATCGCGTCTACCTCAGCGTACAAGCGGTTATCGTCGTTTTGCAATGTTTCGATAACTGCCTGATCCATGTCAATAAATTCAAGGGAAATATTTGGATAGGTTGACACAATTGTGCTGAGCTTCTCGCGCGACTCAGGAGTAATAGCACGGCTCAGAACGTGAATATTATAATTGCGCTTCGAGCTGGTATTGACGACAAGAGAGGTCAAAGAAACGCTCAAAATAGGCGCGAACTTTTCATCGGACGAATAAAAAACGTCGACAGTAGAAGATGTATGTGTCATACGTATATACCTTTTCTTACGTTCCTTACAAATACTTGTAATTCGTGTATGTGACTGCTAGCGAGGAGTGCATATGGCTGCATACGTCATCCACATAACGCCACATATAAGACAGCAATTTTACGGCATGGTTGGAATAAGCTTTTCGTATTCACTCAACACATCATCATACGCGTGAAGTTTCAAGGTATTGTGGACTGCTTCCACATCCCACGGTTTGACAGTAACGGTATAGAACCATGGGAAGAAATGCAATTTTGTCGAAAAATGCTGGAAAACGGTTGATTTACGCAAATGATGCTGCTCGTTAAAATCGCGGGAAACAATGCGCTTATTGACCACGAGCTTGTTCAGTGCAGACTGATCTGGCATAAACATTGTGCGAGATTGGCACATGCGACGAGCTTTTGCAAAAAGTCCCGTTTCGCGGATGCGAGCCATATTAAAAAGGAACATTCCCGAGTTCATATAATTGCGCTTGATATCCCATGCGCGCTTTTTGAAGAACCATGAACCGTAGTAATCGAGGACGCCCACGAGCTCTACATTATCGATATTTTGCAGGTAGAACTTATCAAAATTCTTGGCACACATGATATCGGTATCCAGATAGAGGATGCGGTCTGGAATGTCCGGGACTTTATCAGCCCACAATCGAAGCATGCAGCATGGCGTAAAACGCGTATTCATATTTGCTGTAGGAAGTTCACTCATGAACATGTCAGCTATATCAAACAACTTGATAAAACTATCCGGGTTCGTGGCACGCAGCTGATGTTGCAAAAAATCAACAGTATTTTGTGAAATTGCCCGATACGTTTTCTGAGGCGTAGGAATAGTAGCCGTCAGAATATACACGTGGAGGCTTTCATTCGTATGCTTTTGAATGGAAAGAAGAGACGTCAGAAGTCCGTGACGCATGTAGTCATCGCCGCAAAAAAGTAAATTAATGCTCATGCGTGTCTCCTTCTCTTAGTCTTGTCCTCGTGGTGCGTGGTGCTTACTCCTGTTAAACTTACTCGACTCGTGCGTACTTAATCCGTGCCGACTCAATCTGTGCTGAGAGTACGTTTCACGCCCGACGTGCCGTGTGACATGCGCTTGCTGTCATGTGCTTCTTACATGCGCCTAGCCGCGCGGCAATTATCCTTGCGTATAGTCGATATAAGCATAAGTGGACGACTGTGCGCGCTCGGTCATAGTTGCAAAAATTTGCTCGTGAAGGTCAGATTTCATCTGCTCCTCAGTGCCTTGCACACGCGGATAAAAAGGACCGTCAATGTAGATGGTAATTTTAGGTTTTTTGCTTAAACGACGCTTATGATATGTGGTCGTTGCTACAAAAGATGCCGTGTTATATCGCACAGGATAACGCATCGGCGAGCTCGTAAAAGGACGAATTTTCGTTGCGTATGGCCACACGTGTGCTTCAGGGAAAACCTGAATAGCAGTTCCGTTTTCGACAAGCGTCGTCATTGTTTCTTTGAATTTTGCACGCTGATCGTCGTTCAGCGGTACTGGAAGGAAATCAAAGTGATGAAGGATCCATCCAATAACAGGGATGCCGTAATTTGCCTGAGCCATAATTGCGGACAATTTATGTGGATAATTCTCGAGAACAGTAAAAGTAATATCGCCAAATGGCTGTGTATGGTTCTGATACAGGAAGTACGGTTCGTGGCGGAATGACTTGAGCTTTTCTTTGCCAATTATGCGCGCGTGCATAAAGAATTTTGCATAAATGGCACTGATGACGTAAATAATGCTGATAACGAGGTAAAAGAAGGCATAGTGGAGTCGAGAACTTCCGTGATACCACGTCCAATCATCGCTGATACGGAATTTTTGGTTGGGCGATTTTACAAAATCTTCAGTAGTGGAGGTGTACGTGACCGTGCGCGGGGAATGCGATGAGGATGGTTGAGGAGAGAATGGTTGAGTGGAGGATGGCTGAGGAATTGATGAAGATGGCGAAGTGACTTCGGTCTGAGAGGAGCGGTTCTCTGTGCGACGAATCATGTGTCACCTCGGTTCGTAGTCCTTCAGGGCAGTCCGAAATATGCGGATGTTACTAGGCTCTTCGCCAAGTAATGCCCACATATGAAAATTGGTGTGCCACTTATGTAACACACCAATTCGTTGGTAGCGGGGCAAGGATTTGAACCTTGGACCTCTGGGTTATGAGCCCAGCGAGCTACCGAGCTGCTCCACCCCGCGTCGGCTTGTCTTAAAGACAGCTCTATCTATTTTAGAGATGAGAGTTCAATTGTCAAGAAAAATTTTTCGGGCGTGTCGAGAGCGGCTGAGAGCATCTGAGCTCCATAGCAAAAGATCTAGCAAAGGAGTTCGCAAAAGATCCAACGAAAGAAAAGACGAACACCTTATTTCTCAAGTTCGGATTGCCGGTACTCTGCGATTCCCATTCCCGTCCACATCGAGAATGCTCGGCGGAACGAGTTAATTTCCGTGTATCCCAGCAAATACGCGATATCGTTGGTACTCGTGTCGGTATTGCGAATGTAGTGGAGCGCTAAAGTTTCGCGAGTGCTGTTGAGCTGTTTTTGGAAAGTCGTATTTTCTTCCGAGAGTTTTCGCTGAAGAGTACGTTTTGTCGTGCCCAATTTTTCTGCGACATCCTCGATATTGCACATTCCGCTCGGCAGAAGTCCGCTCAATGCGCTGCGTACACGTGCGCTGGTTGATGCGTCGACGTCAAGTTCGGTAAGTCGTTTTGTTAATTCTGGTTCGAAATAGCTCCACATGGCGTCGTTGTGACTGATGAATGGAATGCGCAAATCAGGCGTTGCGAAAGTGATGCTATTCGTGTCGCCAATGCGTGGTTTTATGCCAAAGAATTGCGAGAATTCATCACTGTCATGTGGAATTCTCATTCGGATGTCAGTTGGCGTAATGTGTTCTTGCGAGGCGTGACGAAGAATTCCGACGAGGAACGCAAATTCTGATTCAATTAAAAATTGCGGTAATTCATACTCGTCAAATTCGGAAAAATACTCAATTGTCGTCTCAGCAGTTGAAGAACGCACACGCATAACGAGCGGTCCAATGAGTTTCTTGTATTGCGCTAAACGGTTGATAAAAATTTCGCCATTCTTGCTGCAGTAAGCAGCGAAAATTGGCGGAGAGAAAGATTCTATACGATCGGACGTTGCTAAACGAATCGCAAACGCATCATCGTTGCTCATCTGAGAAACGGCATCGAGGAAGCGGTAGTACTGCTCCTCGGAGAGCGTGATGGATTCATGAGAGAAAATATCTTCAGGAAGTTGCGCTTTCTTCACAACGGCCTCAATGTCAATCTCGTGATGAGCGAGCAACTCGCTGTATTGACCGTCGATAATGTACTTTTTCATGGAATCCTCGTCAAAGGTGAAATTCGGTAAGGGTTATGGGTAAAAATGCAAAAAACGCGATGGGATCGCGATTGGGGCTGGAATCAGCAATGCGGCTATCGAGGAGAACCAAACTGATGGTCAGTCTGAAAATCAACCTAATAACCGCGTGGCTGAGTTGAGCGTGATGCGCTGGGCGATGTGCGACTTACTGTGCGCTCTTTACGCTTCCCGCAATCTGCTGATTGTATACGAAATCAAGCATGGTCTTCTTAGGGAACATTGGCGCCAAAGCCATCATTGGATGCTGCCATCCTAGAAGGTCGGACGTGATGTTCAGCTCGCCCTTCAACATTGCTTCGTAGCCTGCGAGAGCAACATCATCTGGCTTGACCGCGTTTGCAAAAAGTTGGGTATCTGCCAAGCCACCCGCATTTGCAAAACCTGTTTGCATGGCACCCGGCATCAAAGCGGTAACGGTAACACCCGTTCCCTGCAATTCGCGCCACAAAGCATTCGACCAGCTGGTCAGGTATGCCTTGGTTGCGTAATACACAGCCTGCAATGGGCCAGGGGTAGTCGCAGCAGTGGAAGAAACATTGAGAACCTTGCCATTTCCGCGAGCGATGAAGTCGGGGAGGAAAAGCTTTGCAAGGCGAGTTGGAGCTTCAATATTTACGGCAATCATGCTCATGTCCTACTCCATTGTGCGCTCGCGAGCAAAATCGCCCTGACCGCCGAAGCCAGCATTGTTGATCAGGTAATCAACGTTCCAGCCGTTGTTTTTTGCAGTGGTGTAGACCTTCTCAACCTCATCTGCCTGAGACAAGTCGGCTGCAATTGTGTGAACGGTGACATGGTATCGTGCAGCTACATCGGCAGCCTGCTGGTCGAGCTTTGCTTGGCTGCGGCCAACGAGGATGAGGTCGCCACCGCGAGATGCGTGAATGTCAACGAACTTTGTGCCAAGACCAGCGTATGAACCTGTGATGAGAGCAGTCTTGCCAGCCTGAGTGCGGTTAGAAGTTACTGGGATGGAGGTGGAGTTTGATGCGTTTGCCATGATGAATCCTCAATTCTTTCCGAGGTTTTCCAAGATTTTCGAGATTTTCCGAGAGAAACGCGGTGTTGCACCGCATTGTCGCTTTGCAGCGTTTTTGCTTTGTGCTGTGCACATATTTCATACTTCGTCTTTCTCGGTGGAGGTGTGCGCGGTATGAAAGCTCGTGCGTATGTATTTTCTGCTGTTTTCTTGTGTAATTCTTGTTTCTTTTGTTGTGATACTTCTATCATACGAGAAATTTTCTCGGTACGACACATCATATCGTGCCAGTTCGTTATCACGTTGTGCCAGGGGGTGGTTTAGGAAGTGCGTCATGCGTGTCAAGTGTCAACTGTGTGAGTCTGTATCTCGGGAATAGGAAAATATAGGGATTAACAGCGCAGAGATAAAAACTGCTTCAAAGGCCCCTGTCCAGTGCTGAACGTGCAGATCTTTGAAGCAGTTGTGAAGCGTGATGCTTAACCGAATAGGTTGTAACTATATATTGAATGCTTAATTAATGCTGATGAACCTTTCTTGGTATAAAACAGGCAATACTAATTAACAGTGCGCAAAGAGCAATGATCCCGCTTTCTGTATAGGACAATCCTGTCAGCGCTAGGTGATGTCTTCCCATCGATTTCTGGTGAGAGCTTTTCTGATTGTGATTGTGTGCAGTGTGTTGTTCGGCAGTTTCTGTATTGTTCGCACTTCGCATATGAGAACTCGCTGGTAGGGATTTACACGGTAGAGATGTCCCAGAAGCAAGAGAAGTAACATTCACTGAATAGGTTTCTGTTAAATTACCATTCTCGGCTGATAGAGAAGCTGCTAGCGATACCGTGACAGTGGTCGCTCCAGGTTGCGAAAAATCGTAGTGGAGCGAGTATTGACTTGGATTCAGCTCAACGCTTCCTGCACCAGCAGCATAAACACCATTGACACTGATGTCGTCTGGAGAAATGACATCAGTGACGTGATAGGACGTTTTGTGCGGAACAATCGTGAGATTCGTAAATGGTCTCTTTTGCAAAGAATTTATTGCAGAAATGACCGCTTGGTGAAGATACACAATGTCATCATTTGTATAAGCACTTCCAGAGAGAAGAATTTCAGAATTTGATAATGCATCATTCAATGTCGATACGGATTCTGCTGTATATGAATCGAGATTTATTTTCTTTGCTGCCGATATCGCTTCGCGTAGAGGTGCGCTGTCTGGAAGCATAGGAGCTGTATGCGTTTTCATCAATGAAATTTCATCGATGCTTCCCCAATCTCCAGCTCCCAAATTGCCGATAAGGGAAACAGTAACGGTACCGTCACTTCCGAGGGTTACCGGAATTTTTGGGTCGCTCCACTGAAGCCAGCCAGTCAGAGAGAATGGTGCTTCCTTTACCTCAGTATCGTTCACGGAACGAGCTTGAAGAATAACTGAATTCTGAGTGGTATTGCCGCCCACGTGTGCTCCTTCTCCTCGTGCTGTGAGCACGTATTCTCCAGGGTCAAGCCCTGTAAGTGTACGGCTTGCCTTGAAGGTGAACTCTGTGTCAGACCAGAAGCCGAACGCGCGCTCGCCATCTGATGGATTCTCCCACTTGATAGATGCTCCAGTTCCGGAAATTAACCATGCGTTATCTTCGGTTTTGTCTTCAAAGCTTCCGTTGCTTATGTAGTTGATTGAGGGGCTGTCATGAACGGTAATCGTTGCACGTGCTTGACGTCCAGATGAGGTCGTGCCTGTGATTGTGTACGTTCCAGCTCCCCGAATCCAGCTGAGAGGTTTGGTATTCCAGTGTACAGGCTCCTGCTCTGTCGTACCATCTTTAAACTCAATGGTGGCTGAATGTGGTAATTGTGCTGCAAGAGATGAGATATTTTCTGGGTCATTAACATCTATGTGTGTTGGCGTGACGGTCTTGAAAATGTGGCCAGTTGTTGCTCCACTGTGCAAGTAAGAAAAAGTCTTAAGAGAGGGGAGTGCTGTGCCATCAAACGCGAAGAGAGCTTGATTGTCGACACTGCTTCCGCCCCAATATTTTCCTGCATCCGACGGATCGTAGCTTCCTGCTGCAGGTGTTGCCCATCCAGATCCGAATTTTTCCCAAGTGCGAACGAGTTGTGAATTATTACGTCCACCATGTCCGACTGGTAGCCATGCAGGTTCCCAATAAAAAAGACCAATTCCATCATTGGCACCATCGGAATTATTATCGCCGACATTGACCACAGCTTGTGCGACAGCCCTTATTTCATCTGCTTGGCCTTGTGGACTTATGTCATAGGTGTGAAGGGCGGATTCGGTTACTTTAGAAGGAACGGTATTAGAATCATCATCACCATCGTCAAGTGTGTATGCCCACGAGGTTTCTGCAACCATAACTTTCTTGTGATATGTGCTCGCGACGGATTTCAATTGTTCTGTAAGATTCTCAGGCGTGCCATGCCAAAATGGATAATACGAGCTTGCAAAAACGTCGTAGTCGACATGATTCTCGTCTAATTGTTGGGCGTACGAAAGATAGGTTCGACGTTCAGGATTGGTAAAATGGATGGTGACTTGTGCAGATGGATACACTTCTCGGACAGCGCGAGATCCCGCATTAAAGATGGTGCTCATATTGGCAAAACCAGTGATGCCAGCAATTTTTGCGTTTGTTTCATTTCCCACTTGAACCATGCCAACGTCTATATTATTCTTCCGAAAATCTTCGAGCGTCTCCTTGGTGTATGAATACACGGCGTCAGCAGTTTTGTTAACATCTCCCGATATTTTTGTCCATGCTTTTGGAACTTGCTGCTTTCCAGGATCCGCCCAAAAATCTGAATAATGAAAATCAACAAGCACCTTCATATGAGCAGATGTGGCACGTTTTGCAAGTTCAAGAGCACGGTCTGCATTGATATTTCCTCCGCCGTAGCCTTTCCCATCTGTGGTGTAGGGGTCGTTCCATATGCGAAGACGAATATAATTCACGCCTGCATTCTTTAGGATCTCGAAAATATCCTGAGGATTTCCTTTCTCATCTTTGAAGACAACGCCGCTTTCTTCAAGCGACAGTGCAGACGAAATGTCAACGCCAGAGATGAAGTCTTGTGATAATCCTTCAATAGCGGGGACGTTAATATCAGCAACGGTACTTGTGCTTGATGTGGCATATGCAGGGCAAATGAGTGCGATGCACGTGGTGAGTGCAGATACGGCAGCTAAGCTAAGCTTACGAAAATGAAAACTCTTCATTGAAGTTCTCCAATTCTCTTTATTCTTCCTTAAAATAAGGTGGTACAGCTGTGTACCACGAATAATACTATCACGCAAATGCGCGATAAAAACCCCAATTTGACAAAGTGGTACAACGGAGTATCATATTCAGTAATGGTACGGAGAAGTATCAGAAAGAATTAAGTCGAATAAAGAATGGATGTCAGAGGAAAAGAGATTTTCATCGAAAGGTACACCGCTGTATCACCTCAGGGATATATAGGCGATTACATACACAATCGCGCAGGCTCTGATACGGAATTGGCGATACACAATCTTTATTCAGATGGATTCTAGAAGGAGAAACAATGGGACGTAATTGTAAGATTCTCGCAATGGCAATTGCTGCAACCACAGTATTTGGTCTTGCGGCATGTGGAAACACAGGAAATTCTGCATCAAACACCGGTGATGCAAACAAAGCTGATCTCGTTTTCTGGGGATGGGATACAGGGCACACAATGGAGAGTCTTATTAAGGACTTCCAGAAAGAAAATCCTGGAATTAATGTGAAGTTCAATAACACTGGTACGGCTTCCGAAACGCAGACAGCGTTGAGCAATGCAATTGCAGCAGGCAAGGGTGCTCCAGATGTTGTGATGCTTGAAGATCCTACAGTGACACAGTTTGCGGTAACAGGTGATTTGGTTGAATTAAATCAGTTTGGTGCCGATAAATTAGCGGATGATTTCTCTGCAGGTCCATGGAACAAGCTCCAGTATGACAATAAGACGTACGCATTGCCTATTGATTCTGGCCCTGAGATGTTCTTCTATAATGACGCTGTCCTTAAGAAGGCAGGCGTTGATGGTTCTCAGATTAAGACTTGGGATGATTATTATCAGGCTGCAAAGAAGGTACGTGCTATTGGTGCATATATGACCAATAATTCGGGATCATCGATGGAATATCAACCATTCACAGCACAAGCATGGCAGGCAGGTGCGCAGCCATGGAAGGTTGATGGTGAAAATATCACTATTGATATGACCAAAGATTCCGGAATGAAAAAGTATATCGAATTCCAGCAAAAGCTTATCGATGAAGATCTCATTGATACAAAGACATCCAACTGGTCAGATGATTGGAATCGCGAGCTTAATGATGGAACAATTGCATCGCTCACCATTGGTGCATGGATGCCAGTAAATCTCATGAATGGCGCTCCTGATCAGGCGGGTAATTGGCGCGTCGCACAGCTTCCACAATGGAAAGATGGCGACAAGGCAGCTGCTGAAGATGGCGGCTCTGCATTGGCTGTTGTAAAGCAGTCGACTCAGCAAGCAGCTGCATACAAGTTTGTGGAATACCTCACTCATGGTAAGGGCGCTCAGACTATGTCAGAGACGGGTACATTCCCAAGTTTGAAGAGCATTCTGTCATCGTCGAAGTTCCTTGATCCAACCACCGAATCCAATAAGAAGGTAAACGATTACTTTGGCGGCCAGAATGTAAATGAAATTCTCGCAGCTGCTGCACAGAGTAAGTTCTCGAAGTTTACATATCTTCCATATAACCCATTTGCGCAATCGTCATTTGGTGATCAAATTTCTAAGGCATACAACAAGGAAATCACCTTAGAGAAGGCTTTTGAAAATTATGGTAAGGCTCTTGCTGAGCATGGAACTCAACAGGGCTACACTGTGAAGAACGAAGGCTAATCGTTTTGTATGGGTTGTCTACTCGTATGTAGAAGTTCGGTTAGACAACCCAGTTTAAAACCTAGTTGGGTTGAGACAGCGCGAAAGCGTGGAAGCAGTGCATGTAGCTGCGATACAGATGTAATCCGCAAACGGCGTACGTGTCTGAAAATCAGCGTCAAAGAAATCAAAGAAATGGAAATCAAAGACGATAGCGTGTCACGGTAGGGAAAGACTATGAATAATCAGATAAATATCCACAGTAAGGATATACACAGTGAGATGGATTCTCAGAAGAGCAATGGTGCTCAGGCATTTCGTGAAGTTCACAGTGAAGTTCACAGTGAAGTTCACAGCGAAGTCCCGATGAATAAGCATCATGCAGATTGGCGAGGCTGGAAATTCGTGTGGCCTTTCACAGTGGTTTTCGTTTTTGTCTTTGTCATCCCAATTCTGTATGCAATCTATATCAGCTTCTTCCAGCGTCGCATGATTGGCGGAACGCGCTTTGTAGGGTTGGATAATTATGCCCGACTCATCCACGATGAACAGTTCTGGAGTTCTGTGGGACGAGTTGCATTGTTTACGATTATTCAGGTTCCAGTAATGCTGTGTCTCGCTGCGTTGATGGCCCTAGCTCTTGACTCTATGAAGCTGCACGGCACTCGATTCTTCCGTATTACAACATTTATGCCATATGCGGTTCCAGCTGTCGTATCAACCCTCATTTGGGGATTTATGTATGGCGCTAAATACGGTTTGATTGGTTCTTTCAATTCATTCTTTGGATTGAATCTCGATGTCCTCGCGCCAAATGTTTTGCTCGCATCTATTGGAAACATTGTGACGTGGGAATTTACAGGCTACAACATGCTCATCTTCTACAGTGCTCTTTCGACAGTTCCACACAGTCTGTATGAAGCGGCATCTATTGATGGTGCAAGTGAGTGGCAGATTATACGGTCAATTAAGCTTCCTGAGCTTCGTGGATCCCTTGCGATTACTGTCATTTTCTCCATTATTGGTTCGTTCCAATTGTTCAATGAACCGTCAATTTTGCAAAATATGGTTCCAGGCAATGCAATTACGACGTTCTATACGCCAAATATGTATGCCTATAACTTGAGTTTTGCAGGCAATCAGAGCAATTATGCAGCGGCTCTCGCGATTGTGATGGCAATTATCACCATGGTTATTGCTTATGCAGTGCAGCTTAAGAGCATGAAAGATCAGATGAAGTAATTCGTAACGGCAAAAGATGATTGGTGAATTGAGGATACTATGAGCAACAAAGCTACAATGATGTCAGCACGACGAGCTGAAAAAGAACATCAGAAGCGAATTAAGCGTGACGAAAAAGCGGAACGTCGAAGGAGCGCACAAGCAGGATTCGCGAATGTCAATAATCCACGTCGAAGTGTGCTGCTTACAGTCGTGTGTGGCGTCTTCGCTCTGTACTGCCTTTTCCCATTCTTGTATCTGTTGATAAATGCCACGAAGACTCAAGCAGATTTCACGTCGACGTTTGGGCTTGGTTTTGGTCGCACATTTGCTCTGTGGGATAATCTTGTCACTGTATTTACGTATGACGGTGGTATTTTTGGACGCTGGTTCCTGAATACAATCCTTTACGTAGTGGCGGGCGCGGGTGGCGCAACCTTGCTGGCTATTATGGCTGGGTACGGTTTGGCTAAGTTCCGTTTCCCAGGGCGTAAGGCATTGTTTATCGTCATTATTGGAGCAATCTCTGTCCCTGGAATCGCATTGTCTGTTCCTCAGTTCTTACTTTTTGCAAAACTGGGCATGACCAATACGCCATGGTCGATGATTATCCCGAGCTTGGTATCCACTTTTGGTCTTTATCTGATGTGGATTTTCTCGGATCAAGCAGTTCCAACTGAACTCTTGGAAGCAGCGCGTGTGGATGGTGCTGGCGAATTTAGAACATTCTTCCAAGTATCATTGCCGTTGCTTGCTCCGGGAATTGTGACGACGGCACTCTTCGCGATCGTTGCGACGTGGAACAATTACTTCCTGCCATTAATTATGCTTAAGGATTCGAGCTGGTATCCATTGACTATCGGTTTGAATCAGTGGAAAGATCAAGCGTCAACAGCTGGTGGTCAAGCTATACAGAATCTTGTAATTACAGGGTCTTTGATTACAATCATTCCGCTCATTATCGCGTTCCTCTGCTTGCAAAAGTATTGGCAGTCTGGACTGTCCGCTGGTGCTGTGAAGGAGTAACGTATGGCTCGCACATTTAGATGGCCAAAGCTGCTCGATGAGCGCGAATCTGGTCAGCGTGAATCCATTATTTTTGGTGGTGACTATAACCCGGATCAGTGGCCAGAATCCGTATGGGATGAGGATGTCGCCCTTATGCGTAGGGCAGGGGTAAATACCGTTGCGCTTGCTATTTTTAGCTGGGCGAAAATTCAGCCAGCTGAAGACAAGTGGGATTTTGAATGGCTTGATTGCATCATTAACAAGTTAGGAAAAGCTGGAATTGCAGTCGATCTTGCCTCAGCGACAGCCAACGCTCCTATGTGGTTGTATATCAAGCATCCAGAAGTGTTGCCACAAGATAAGTACGGTCATGTCGTCCATCCGGGAAGTAGACAATCATGGCGTCCGACAAGTCCAATTTTCCGCGAGTATGCACTCACGCTCTGCCGAAAGCTTGCTGAGCGATACGGAGAAAATCCGTATGTAACGAGTTGGCATATCGGAAACGAATACGGATGGAATAATCGCGAGGACTATTCGGAAGATGCGCTGCATGCGTTCCGTAAGTGGTGTCAGAGTAAGTACGGTACTATCGATGCTCTGAATGAGGCATGGGGAACGGCTTTTTGGGGACAAAGCTTGCGCAGTTTTGATGAGGTGCTTCTCCCATACTTCATGGGGGCAGATAGCATGGTCAATCCTGCACAAAAGTTGGATTTTGAACGTTTTGGAAACGATGCTCTGCTCGATTTTTATAAAGCGGAACGTGATGTTATCGCTTCATTGTCCCCGGATAAACCATGCACGACTAACTTTATGGTGTCAACTGATCAATGTGCGATGGATTACGATGAGTGGGCAGATGAAGTAGATTTCGTTTCGAATGATCACTACTTCCAGGAGGGAGCTCATCATCTCGATGAGTTATCATGTTCTGATTCGTTGATGGCTTCTCTTGCTGAGGGAAGAGCGTGGTATGTGATGGAGCATTCGACGTCTGCTGTGCAATGGAAACCGTTGAATGTGCGAAAGACGCATGGGGAGCTCATTCGTGATGCGTTAGCACATGTTGCGTTTGGTGCCGATGCTATCAATTTCTTCCAGTGGCGGGCATCGCGTAGTGGAGCAGAAGCGTTCCATTCGGCGATGCTTCCCCACGCTGGTTCTGAAACGAAAGTATTCAAGGACGTGTGTCAGCTCGGACAGATTCTGAGCGAATTGAGCCAAGCGGGTGTATGTGGTTCGACTGTGCGGCGCTCAAATACTGCAGTGCTTTTTAGTGCTGAGTCTGAATGGGCAACTCGTTGCGAAACTCTGCCGACACGTCAATTGAACCATTGGCATGATGTACGAGACTGGTATTATGCGTTTCTTAATGCGGGACATCGTGCTGATGTCGTCCCATTGCGAGATGACTGGAGCGAGTATGACACAATCATTGTGCCAACTATGATTATGCTCAGTGATGCAGATGTTTCGCGTCTATGCGATTTTGCAGAAAACGGTGGCCGCGTAATCGTCGGATATGCGACAGGGCTCGTTGATGAGAACTTCCACGTCGGACTCGGGGGGTATCCAGGAGCAGGACAAGGGAAACTTCGTGAGTTGTTGGGCGTTCGGGGAGAAGAATTTAATATTCTTGGGGATGCAGACTGCCAAGCGTCAATTAACTTGAGCAATGGTGGAAAAACGCATCTTTGGCAAAACGATATTACGGTTACTCATCCAGCAGTTGAAGTTCTTGCATGGTATGACGGTTCGGAGGCTGAGGCGTGGGAATTAGACGGAAAACCAGCAATTACTCGTCGTAAAGATGCGTACTTTGTAGGCTGCGATCTCAGTGTAGAAGCCATCTCGAATTTTGTCTCGACATATCTGACACCATGTCCGACACATCGTGATTCACGCGTAATTCATACAGTACGACAGTCAGAAACAGCATTTTTCGATTTCTACCTGTCACGTGATGTCAGAGATATTGATGACGGTGATATTGATGTCAGTGATATGAAGGATAAGGGTATCAACGACAGCGGTACGAATGATGGTAAAACAACCATCGATATTCATGATGGCACAGTGGTATACGCATATCGAGCAAAGCATACCGAGGGGAGTATTACGTATACGTTGTCACGCAACGGCGTGCTCATTGTGAAACGCGAAAGTGGTTTATGATTGCATAGATAGATACACTAGGGAGGGGAATTATGAGCGAGACCACCACAGAGAAGAAACGCGTTACCTTACGCGAGGTTGCACAGGCTGCAGGCGTTTCGCTCAAAACTGCATCGAATGTGATTAACGATAACGGTCGCATGTCTCAAGAAACACGCGATAAGGTGCACGCTGTGATTAGCGAGCTTGGGTACCGTGTAAATATTCAGGCTCGCAATCTTAATCGTGGACGCACAGGGTTCATTACTCTTGCCGTGCCAAGTCTGACGCCACCCTATCTTGCAGCGCTCGCAAATCACGTTATTGATGTTGCACGTGCCCTTGACTATTCAGTGTATGTGACGACCTATGCTGAAGGTTCTGCAGCGGGGATTCGCAGTTTACTGAAGTATTTTAATACCACCGTATCGGACGGTATGATTCTGTCCATTTCTGAGGCTGAAACTTTAGAAGTACATGATTTGGAAGTCGATTATCCGCTGGTGTGCGTAGGGTCGCGTGATACTTTCGGGAAACTGGATCATGTGACAACCGATGATGTGCTATCGGCTCAGCTGGCGACAGATTATTTGATTGATAAAGGTTCAACGGCTATAGCTGTCGTGGGCGCACGATCATCACGTGATGAGGTGCGAGTTGCGACTGAGGGTAATGCACAATTGCGCTTACGCGGTGTGCTTGAGGCGTGTGAAAATCGGGGTATTCAGTTTAATGATGCGCTACTGGGAAGCACTGGGTATGATTGGACTATCGGGGCAGGGGCAGCAACGACACAGAAGCTCATTGATAGTGGCGAACATTTTGATGGCATCGTTGCTTTTAATGATCAGCTTGCTATGGGCGCATTATTTACTCTCGCAGCCAACGGTATTCGTGTACCTGAGGATGTGCAGGTAATCGGTTTTGATAATATCGACGAAGCAGCTTATTTCCAGCCACCATTGACGACTATGGACTCGTGCATCGAGTGGACTGCTCCTACAGCAGTTAGACGATTGATTGAACGTATCAATGGGGTAGAGCTGAATCCACAGCGCATTATTCGGCAATCGCAGGTTATCGCGCGAGCGACGACGCGATAATCAGTTTCACGAGCTATAGCTATAGAAACGAGAGATACACAATTGGATACTGAAGAACTTAAAAAAACTGTATCGTACGATGAAATAATGCGATGATAGCTAAAGATACGAAAACTCTGCGCGAACTCATCGTCCCCGGAAGCATGCTAACTCATATGACAGGGTATGTTCAGCCTCTTGATGAGTGGCTGTCTCAAATTGAATCTGAAGAGATGCAGTATTACTCATGGGACGAGGATGCCAGAAAAGATATCATTGTTTCTGAGAATCGTGCAAGTCTGATTGGTCAAAGTCGAGTTCGCGCTCGAGTATGGGGTATCGGACCATCTGTATGGCGTTTGCAGATTACGATGTCGTGTGAAAAAGTAGACGGTGTATGGAAAATTGCTAATCAGGTGGCACATACATACTAAAGTGTTTTTTATAAAAAGGGTTTAGACAGGAATAAGAGACTGTCTAAACCCAACTCATAAAGAAGATAAAAGGCCGAGTGTATAGGAATGAGCGGTGTGCGTGCCCTTCGTTTTTAATATTCTTTTATATTCTTTCGTATAGTGAGTTTTTTACTTTTGGTTACACTATTTTCCAATGAATAGTGAAAATATTTTTCTGAGATACCTGTGGTTGCAAAGCTTCTTGAATTCGGGAAAGATATTCCTCAGATTTTCTTCGTAACTCGTTACGTTTTATCCTGTACTCATCGTCCACATCATCCGCTTGCGCCTCATATTGGCGAGCGTTGCGCTTGAATTCGAGTCGTTGCATGGCATCAGAAGCTTTATGCGCTTCCTTTAAAGACGTGTCAGCTTTCGAATGTAATTCTCGTATTCTTGCATCATAGGTAGCGCGTAAATCCTTTAAAGCTGAATCGACAAGTTCCTCTTGCTCGTCTAAGTATTGCGCATTATGCGAAGAAACTGTATTGGTCAGTTCGCTAATTTTCGCCGCTATGGCTGCATCACATTCGGGACTGGATTCTGTGAGTTCTCGTGCGTTGATTGCAGTGAGCTCGAGAATATCTGCGATGAGTTCGTCGTCAAGAGGTGTGCCATCATCGAAGTTTCCTGCGGTGACCACATACGTTTCGGTAGGGGGGGGTTGACTTCTCCAACGATCTGGAGTTGGATGCAGAGTGTGGAGAGCTGTAGGTCACATATTCTGCTCGGATTGTTCCTGAGGAATTCTGGATTTTTCGGATAGGGGTTGCAACGCGAGACGAGTTGGCAACGCTAAAGGTGATTTCGGCAGGAGGAGTTACGTGAGACTTTGCACGATAGAGTACCCATTGGCATAAGGTGCTGGAAAAACGGTACTGATGTGCACCTTTCTGCGGTGTTTCTTTAAAGTAATAATCACCTGTCTGACTTTCCCCATCGGGAGTGGCAGAGAGATGGAAATGCGTGCCTCCATTTGAAAAATCAGCATAGTTTGTAAGCTCATGCTGGGTTACGGATAAGAGCAAGCGCTCGAAAGTGTTTAACGTCACCCGTGTTTCCGCATCATAACTTTTCAGCTTGTCCTGAACTTTGGGATCGAGGTTATCAAAGACTTTCGCTTGAGTTCGCTTCATTTCACGGCTGATTTGTGTGGAGAACTGAGCATCAAGCTTGTCAAAAGCTGCATCAATTTCATCCGCTGTTTTACAGCTATTAAGAATGTCGTTGATGCGCTTTCCAAAATCTAAGCCGTCCTCAATGGACCCTAAGACTTCATCTGACGCTCCAAAAACTGAGGTAAAGAGCTGGAATTTCTCCGTTAGGAGTTCTAGGATGCGTTCTTCAGCGCGATTTCCTTTATTAGAGAAGTTCACTACGATGACATTATGTTTTTGTCCAAAACGATGGACACGTCCAATGCGTTGCTCGACTCGCTGAGGATTCCATGGTAGGTCATAATTGACAAGCATTGCGCAGAACTGCAGATTAATACCTTCTGCGGCCGCTTCTGTTGCAAGCATAATACGACCACGCTCGCGGAATTCATCGACGAGTGCCTTCCTCTTATCGGCAGATGGGACTCCAGTAATGAGATCAGATCCCGCGTTTTCTGACATCCAGTGTGCATAGATTTCTTGCGCGCGGGGAGAATTATTCGTTCCGTTAAAAGATACGATATTGTCGCCCCATCCTGCATCAGTAAGCATCTGTTCAAGATATTCTTGTGTGACAGTGGAATCTGTAAAAATGATAGCTTTCTCAGGAGCTCCGATTTCTCGCAATTTAGTAAAGCCTTGATTTAGGGCATCGATAAGTTTCTCAGTCTTCGCGTTCTTCTTTACATCATATGCAATCGCTGCAATTTCTCTTAATTCTGCGACTTCGAGGCGTGCTTCTTCTTCCTCTTGAGGAGTTAAAGCAGCCCGTTGTGGTGGAAGTGATGAGGATGATGAAGATGATGAAGACGACGAGTTGGCGTTGAGCCTTTCTTGGATATCAGAAGTAACATCCATGTCGTTGACAAATTGTCCCGAGCTGTTACGCTTCTTCCCCGAATTAAGCTCATCTTCAAGACGTTGAGCTACATGGGAAAGTGTACGTGCAAGAGCGAGCGATGACGAACCGAGCCTCTTCCTGATAATTAATGCTGATAAGAAGCGCTGAGATGATGGGAACGCATACAGGTGTGGGCGCATCAGGTAGGCATTGACACGGTCATAAAGCATCTGCTCATCGTGCGATGGAGTAAAAGCAACTGTCAAAGGCGTGCGTTGAGTGTAATGAATATACCGTTGGGCATCTTTACGCAAAGTTCGCTTAGCAATATGTGAAACGCGGTGAGATAGGTCGTCGTTTCCCAAACCCGCGGGGTTATCAATATATCGTTCTCTGAATGCTTCAAAAGAGTGGAAAAATGCGGGGTCAAAGACACTGACAATTCCGTAAAGCTCTTGCAATCCATTTTGCAATGGTGTCGCCGTGAGCATGACTGCTTTATCAGCTGAATCGCAAATAGCAGCGACGGATTGAGCAATTTTTGCTTGGGGTTTCCAGTAGGAACGCAGGCGATGGGCTTCATCACACACGATTAAGTCCCATGGGGTGGAAAGATCCAGTGTATGGGTATTCGCAAACTCATATGAGCAGATATACACGCATGCTTTCGCGTTGTTAGTTGCGTTGGTACTCAAAAAATCGTTCATTGAATTCCGGTCAAGCAGAATCGAGGGAATGGCGAATTTCTCGTCAAGTTCTTGCTGCCATTGTTGACGAAGCGAAGAAGGCGCGATGACTAAAATACGTCGTTTCCTCTCTGCCCACAATTGACTGATGACTATACCAGCCTCGATGGTTTTTCCTAAGCCCACCTCATCCGCAAGGATGACTCCCTTTAAGAAAGGTGTTTGGAGTGCAAAAAGGGCTGCATCTATCTGATGGGGTTTTGGCTCTACTTGTGCATCAAAGAGTAAGCCTGCAAGCTTCCCCACACTACGCGTGGGGTCGGCAGAGTATGTTTGCTCTAGCTGATATGCATGAAACTTTGAGGTATAGTCACCAGGGTTAATCATCGAAAGGTGCTCCCCCATTTGACAGGCGCGCCGTTATCAGTGCCATTGACAGGCGCGTCGACATTATAGTCAACATTAATGGCTGCAAAATGTTTTCGTGCTGCTTCAATTTTTGCCTGTTCAGTAGGACGTAGTGTTTCAATGTGTATCGTCCCCTTCGTTTCACGAATGAGGTATAGACGGTCATCTCCATCCTCGTTCTTCTTAATAATTGCCCAGTCAGGATTGTAATCCCCCACTGGTGTAGGAATACGGAACTTATCAGGAAGCTTCATAAAGAGAGAAATATCTTCTCTGTCGTCCAAATACTGAGCGAACTGTCTTTCCACTTCTGAATCGAGAAGGACATAATTAAAGTCAGTCTTATCAGGATTGTGAACCTTATAGAGGTTATCGTCGAAGAATTCTTTGACCTTCTGACCATCCGCCTGCAATTCACGAAGCTCATAGATAGAGCGACTCATAGGTTCATACTGGATACCTTCAATGATTACCTGTGAAAGTTCCTCGTGAATGCACCGTTTGACCATCGCTATAAAGTCATTCGGATTAGAAATAAATTCTGCGAGTCGTCCAGATTTTTGCAAAATTTCGATAATCGATTGGCGAGTGAGGCTCGTAGTATCCTGAAGCTCAGCAACGACGTTAGGAAGCTTGTATCTCTCAGTAACCACAGCTTCGCGCTCGCCTTTAACTGACGATTGTGGTCCTCCACGCTTAATAGACATTCCAGTGCGTGTCACTACTACACGTATAGGCTCAATAGCAGGGGCTGCTTTAATAGCTCGTACGCAACAGTCGATGAGCTGCGAGCTGTCGAAAGATACACGATAAGTAGTTTTTTGACTAATCTTCCTCCAGAAGTCTTCAAATTCAGGGGTGATATAAAACTCCTTGTTTAGTTTACGAATCTTACGTGAGCGCTGAGGCTTAATAAAACGTTCAACTTTGCACTTCAGCACTGTCTCGATAATGGAGTATCGAATGGAGTCAAACTCATCGGGTAGATCCAGCGCAAAATCAAGTGTATCTGGCTGAAACTTTGCGCTTACTGTACCATCCTTCTCGAGATAGTTTTGGTCGCGGAGAACGTCCCATACCTGACGAGAACGGTCTACGCCGAGTGGAATTTCCTTACCATTTTCACGAATAGGAATTTTTGCGAACTCAGTATGGCGCACAAAGCCAATTGAAACGCCAGCATCTTTATATTCCTGCTGAAGAGCAGAAGCAAACTGGGCGTATGATTCATTTGCGATAACCGTGAGCTGAGCCCTGCTGTCGCTGGTAAGGCGTTTACCATTCTCATCGACAGGTAAGCGTAATCCGCGACCTATGGTTTGACGTCGTTCGGTTTCCGATGTCATATCTCGTAAGGTACAAATCTGAAAGACGTTAGGATTATCCCAGCCTTCTCGCAGTGCAGAATGAGAGAAGATGAATCGCACAGGTTCATCTGGCGACAAGAGACGCGCTTTGTCTTTCATGATGAGTTCGTATGCGTCATCGTCTGCCCGAGTTTTACCATTACTATCTTTAAAAGTGGTTACTTTCTGGGATCCACGTCCCTTTGTCATCTGAGCAAAATATCCTGAGCGGGCGTCTCGTGGATTGCTCGGAAAATCAGGTAAATCATATTCATATTTCGGTCGTTCTTCCTGATAAATTTCATCAAACCACTGCGCGAACTGACCATCGGCATCAGAATTGTTTGTGCCATCGCCAAGGTACGACGAAACGTGGTCGATAAAGAAGAGGGAAAGAACCTTTACCTTGTCTGATTGAAGTTGACGTGCACGGCGAAGATGCTCACGAATGGTTTCGCGAATCATTTCTTTGAAAATGGCATCCTTATTTCCACCTATTTCCTCACCGACATTGAGAATCCCATGATGAGAGAGCTCGATATACGGTGGGTCAACACTAATCTCAGAAACTCGCCAGTTATCTGCATAGATAGCATTTCCGTTGGAGCGCATCTCTAAATCATCGTTATTTTTAACTGTCACGATTTTTTTAGTGATTGTTCCTGAAGAAGTTTTGACGAGTAATTCAACCTTCGCCGTAAACGGATCTCGCTGAACGTCTACGAGTCGCACGTATGGTTTAGCAGCTGAACCTTCTTGGACAGCATCAGCGATGACAATTTGCTTGACAAGTCCAAGCTCGTGAGCGTCGACTGGATCTAAACGATACACAAGATTACGAATCTTACGATGCGTTGCTGAATACCGCAGCATGCATAAAGGATTAAGATCATACACGGCAGATTGGGAAAGTCCTGTCTCCATATTTTGAGGTTCATCCATAATCACAATGGGGCGAGTATCTCTCAGATAATCAAGAGGACGAAGGCCGTTGAGTTGATCACGTGTTTGATGAATGATACGAGTGTTCTTATCTCCACGTAAGGAATCGATAGTCATAATCATGAATTGCAACGAGGTAGCCGTCGCAAAGCTACGAACATCTTCAGCGCGATCTCCAGAATATACAGTGACATCAGACTGGATATCAGGATAGAGATCCTTAAAATGCTCGGACATAAGTTGGAGAGAAGTCTTCACTCCTTCTCGGATGGCAACTGATGGAACGAGGATAATGTACTTCATAAAGCCGTACTTGCGCGCAAGCTCAAAAGCTGTACGAAGATACACGTAGGTCTTTCCTGTACCCGTTTCCATCTCGATGTCGAACTGTAAACCGTCAACAAGCTCATAATTGATATCAAGAGCATTACGATTTTGAACATCTTGAAGATTCTTGAGAATTGTATCCTTATCGACAAGGAGATTATTTCCCAGAGCACCTTCGACAGTTTCTTCAGGGTAATCGAACAGGGCTTCTTCATCCGTATTTCGAGTATTATTGATTACGGTGTCGAAAGAATGATAGAGCAAATCATTATCTGCTGGCTGTCCACGGAAAAGGTCGGCAACAGCATTGATAGCATCCTCTTGGTATGCCTGATGCGGATCAAATTGGAACTTCACAGAACATCACCTACGCAATCCACAATTCAACGTCATATGCAGAACATTCTTGAACGACATTCGTTTTCAACTCGTCGAGAGCGTTGAAATTAGGGTCTTTAAAAGCATCTTCGAGGAGAACGAGACGCGTTGGTCGTTCTTGAATGAGAGTACGCAGCTGTTCAAGCGAAGGCTTACGCACCTGGTTGAGGTATGCCAGAATAGTGCCATCATGAACATTAAACACTGATAAATCGGCAATAGTTTCACGGGAAACATGCTCGGTGAGGGACAGTCCCATCTTCAGAAGGACTTCAGTGAGAATTTCTTCCTCAGTTGCGTTAACGTCAATAGAATTAAGTTGCGTATCGAGAACGCGTTCGAGAGCATCTTCCTTGATATCTGAAGAAACATTCCACTTCGTAAAGTGAGAATCGACTAACTTATAAGCTCTAAAGCCTGTGTCGAGGGTATGAGTAGGCTGCTCAGCCTGGTCAGTATACTGAACTCGTTCGATTCGTTCGATTCGTTCGATTCGTTCAGATTGAGAGGACGAATTCTTCTCTTTCTCTCTTTCTCTCT
>CAUTYZ010000013.1:0-55888 GCA_963543015.1 uncultured Alloscardovia sp. | reverse complement strand
ATCACCATCAGAATCCTGAAAAGAACGAGGATACACCTGATACACCACAGCAGACGACCACCAAGGGAGCTGCTCGGTTTCCTTTGCTAGGACGTTTGTTCCAGTCATTTAATATTCCTTCATCATTGAATGTATGAAACGTTTTCTGCTATGAAAGACGTATCACGTTGTTTCTGAAATCCATAGTAATCTTTTCGCAAAATTTACGCAAGTTTTGCAACGGAATGTTGCGAAAATTTTTCAAGATTTTTCGTAATATGTCTCAAACCCTTTATTTTTCAATGGTTCTTATATAGAAAAACTCTCGCAAAGCATTCACCATAATCGATGAATTCTTTGCGAGAGCTGTATTTTTTACCGCAATCTTACGCAAAAATTACGTATTTTTTGTTCAATGATGTGGAGTATGCATTATGGAGCCAAAGTAACGTAAGGCACGACGACCTTATCCTTATCAAGGCTCATAATTTGTGCTTGAGTACCGTCAATTGCCTCATAGCCAATGAAGATATCGAGGGCATTGGATGCAGATGAGTCAGTAGTATATGGAGCTTCGCTCGTATACTCCCCCTTTGCACCACCAAAGCGGTATCCCTGAATCCAATCAGCCGAGCACGCATTGGTCTTACGTTCCCAGCACTGCTTCGAGTAAATTGGGCGGATATTATTGACGCCTTCCTTCTCTTCTGCAGACGAATACATGGATACCTGATAACGCGTATCCTTAACATTCATATACCCCACGGCACTCTTTGCTACACGAGCGATAATCCTGTCACCAATAGCGTCTACCTGAATATCGCTGACCTTGTGGCCAGTTGGAGTATACACACCCGCATTGAAACGGCCATCCGCTACAATGGCATACTTCCAGCCACCGCGAACGTATGTATTCGTTCCAGCTCGCAAAGGAACAGTGTCTGTATCCCTCGCCTGAGCGTCTCGCAGATAAATATGAACCTGCTGAGTCGAGAATCCGTCCCCATACCAAGGATTAGATACATCGCGAGCTACCTTGGTCAGGAAGTAATAGCTATCACTATCCTCATAGACATCAAAGTCGATCATATCAAAATCACCGCTCTTGAATGCATCATTGGTTGGATAAACATACGACCCCGGACCGTGATCATCATTTCGTGCATCAGACATCGAGCCCACACGAGTAACTGACGCGGTAGGTGCGAGAAGTGAAAGATACTTCACTGTACGCTTGCCCGAGTACCCTTGCGCCACCACGCGAATAGTGTTATGCGCGCGGTCGAGATGAATGTAGGAAACCTTCTTGCCGTTTTCATTCTTTACCTCGAAGGACGTGCCATTGACATCAACTGCAATGGTTTTTGCATTGCGCTCGGAGAGCTCAAGACGTGCGTCGTGATTACCGACGGTCTGACCATCGGAGAAATTATCGATGCTTACTTCAGGAGTAGCGTTGACATCGCCGCCGTTTGGGCGATCATATGTCACATTCCACTTCTTATAGAATCGGGCATCAAAATTGAGTCGGCCAAGCTTATCATGAGCCCAATTTTCATCATCGGAGCTAATACCTTCTCCCCCGACAAAGAAGTTTTTAATAGTCAATCCGCTTCCTTCAGTATCATCGCCAAAAGTAGCAGTTTTGCCTTCCTTATTATTCTGTATCTTGATCCACGAACCTACACCGTTATAATCTTGATCGGTCCATTTGTCGATATAGAGACCATCAATTGTGATATGTTTCGTTAGGTTTTGAGCAGTAAGACGGATGGCACAATTTGCTGCACCTTCTACATGGAAGTTCCTGAAGGTCATATTTTGTACGACAATCTGGTCTGAACTTGTATCATGTTCCGGAATACCACCGTAGAAATTCGACGAATTAAATACGCAGGTATTGCTTGCCCATGACATATACATTCGAGAATGAATTACATCGACGTTTTGCGCGACAACATTATCGATGTTGTGACGATCCCATCCCCACTGCACGACAGAACCATTGCCGCCTTTCCAAATGACAGCATTATTCACGGTCAGATTTGCGTGGTAGAGCTTCAGCGTATCGTCATTCGAATGGAAGAACACATTCTTCATCGTTGAGCCTTTATACAGCTCGAGAGCGTCCGTTTGATAGTACCATGCACCGACTTGCTGATAATTACGCACGTTCTCTACGAATGAGTCTTCATGACCATACACCACGAAGGAATGGTACGTAGGCTCTTTGACGGTCACACCTTGCAAATCTAATGTTTGCTGAGTGTCTGCGGAACGGAAGAACAACGGCTTGACACACGATGCATGGCAATTTTTCGCAACGCGATGATTGAAATTATTGTTTGTATCCGTTTCATAGCCATACTGTTCGGTAGAGAGTACGCCATAACCTGTGACTTTGTAATTGGTGATATTTGTATTCTCCGCGAAGTTCAACGCTCCCTTGAGATAAGCGCCTGGTTCGAAATACACCCAGCGGACACTTGCTGGGAAATCTGCTTGACGCTTCGCCCCCATCCAATGGACGCCTTTTTTCAGGTATACAATTTCTGTGTCATTCTTAATAACCGGAAAAGCAGCGTTCGGATCAATATACTGTATCTTACCTGACGTCTCTGTCGGAATAGTAGCCCGACCTTCAGCAGTTCCTTCTACCTCAGGCTGAGCAAAAATCATCATAGAATTTTTAGGTTCCGTATTGATTTTTACACCTTTATCGCTCAGCTTTCCCCAGTCTTCCCTGACTGTGTGCTGCTGAGAAGCAAATTCTACCGATAAACGATAGCCATCACTGCTATAAGGGATTTTGACGGCAATTGTATGCGTATCAATAACCTTCTTTTCTAAAATCAGATGTGAAGGACGGATAGTGACATCATTGACACTTTTTATCTCTTTATCGTTATTGAGACGTACATTGACCCACACATCGTGTGAATATACGAAGCTCGACCAGCTCATCGTAAATCCATGATCAGCAGAGTACTCAGCACCATCTTCGCCACTATACCCCACTTTTCCTAATCCCCCGCGAGGAATTGAAAGGTACGTGAAGGACTTTTTCATTCGCGAGCTGCCGACATTTCCTACTGTCACGGTGTAGAAAGGCGATTCACGGACTTGATTATCAGCAAGAGCATTATGCGCATCTTGGACCGCTTGAGAGCTGTAATCCCACACAACTGGATCTTTCGCCTTCATCCCTGCGATCGCTTGCTGGACACTCACCGACTGATGCCCATTGTCCGAGCCATCCGCACCGTATGCTGCACGCATGCCCAGCAAGGAGCTTCCTGCAAGAGTGGCCAATGCTACAATGGACGCCGCGAAGATCAGCTTTGTTCTGCGCTGTGCCATGCCATGCAATTCAATTTTTTCATCTATTTTTTGTGTTGTACAGGCATCATCGCCCATGACTTGTGTCATTTTTTCTCCTTAATCATGACTTCTTCGTCTTGAGATAATTATGTCGTCTTCGAATAATTATCAGGATTTCAAAAAAGGCCATAATCCATCTGCACGAGAACACTTGAGGATCATCCTTGAACGGGCGTCCTCCCGCAGAATAGATTATGGCTTTTTGTAATGAGATTTTAAGAAAGAATAGCGTTGTTTCGTTCGCTATAGATTCGACTCCTTCCTCATGTAGTGTGGCGGATAATTTCTTATATGCAATTCCTTACGTTTCCTTCGTAACAACGTGTGCCGTAATGCCAAGGAACGCATTACGGCACAACGCGCGCTACTTTGCGAGAGTTACGTATGGGACTACGATCTTTTCCTTATCGAGGCTCATGATTTCTGCCTGAGTGCCATTGACCTTCTCATCACCGACGATGATGTCAATTGCGTTAGAAGCAGAAGTATCTGTGATGAATGGGCTCTCACTGGTGTAAGTACCCTTTGCACCACCGAAGCGATACTCATGGAGCCAGCTCTGTGCGCAACCTTCAGCAGTTCCAGCGAAGCAAGCTGCAGAGTAGACAGGGCGAACGTTGTCGACACCTTCTCCACCTTCAGCAGAAGAGTACAGAGATACCTGGTACTGTGCGCTCTTCATTTCGATGTCCTTCAAAACGGACTTCTTCACGATAACTGCGATACGCTTGCCTACAGCACTAATTTCGAGATCTCCAACCTTAGTTCCGTCTGGAGCGTAAACACCTGGGTTGTAACGACCATCAGCGATAATTGCATACTTCCATGCACCCTTCACGTAGGTCTGAGTACCCTTGCGCAAAGGAACTACACCGTCATCAGTTGCCTTACCATCACGAAGATAGATATCCAACTGCTGAGTGGAGATACCATTACCACCCCATGGGTTGTTGATGTCAGTTGCCAAGGTGGTGACGAAGTTATAGCTGTCGCCGTCATCGTATGTATCAAACTGAGTCATATCGAAGTTGCCCTTAGCAAATGCACCGTTTGTTGGGTAGGTGTAGGAACCAGGACCGTTGTCATCGCCTTCAGCATCCGAGATGCCACCGAGCTTAGTACCGTAAGCTACCAAGGAAAGGTACTTTGCAGACTTAACGCCTGTCGAACCCTGAGCAACGATACGGATGGTGTTGTTTACGCGATCGAGATGAACCTTAGCAGTGAACTTTCCGTCAGTAACAGTTCCTGGAACTTCCTTTCCATTCACGTCAATTGTTACAGACTGAGCACCCTTGACAGCACCAGACAATTCGATGTCACGAGATGGCAATGTATCGCCATCCTTGTAGGTATCAACGGTAATTTCTGGCTTGTCACCAGTTGGTTCGCCGTCGTAGCCTACAGTCCAGCTACCCTGGAGCGATGGATCGAAGTTCAAACGACCGAGCTGATCGCCCTGCCAGTTTTCATCAGCAAAGCTAATACCCTTGCCACCGACATAGTAGTTGTGAATGATAAGACCGTTGGAAGCGAACTTGTCGCCGAAGGTACCGACCTTGCCATCCCAGCTCTTTGCCATCCTCAATGTGGACTGCTGGAGATCTTGACGCTGGCCTGTCCATGCATCGACATGGAAGCCGTCAATCTTTACGTTCTTCATAGAGCCCTGGTTATCGATACGGATACCGCAGTTCAGCGTTCCTTCGACACGAGTGTTCTTGAAGGTCATGTTCTGTACCCAGTAATTTGGAGCTGGGCTTTCCTTGTGCGATCCACCCCACAAATCGCCTGCAGAGTTGAAGACGCACATGTTGCTGTTTCCACCCCAGTACATACGGGAGTGAATGATTTCAGTATTTTCTACATTAACGTTGTTAATGTTGCGTCCTACCCAACCCCACTGGAAGATTGGGCCGTTCTCGTTCTTCCAAATGACAACATTCTTAGACTCTACATTGTCGTGATAGAGCTTGATAACGTCATCGTTTGCATGGAAGAAGGTGTTCTTCATCTTAGAACCGGTGTGAAGATCGAGACCATCAGTCTGCCAGTACCATGCGCCTACCTGCTGGTAGTTACGAATGTTCATAGCGAATGTTTCTTCGCTACCTTCTGGACGAGTCTTTGCATCCTCAGCATCCTTTGGCACATATGCATAGTGTGCATAGGAGTGGTAGGAAGGTTCCTTAACAGTCAAGCCCTGGAGATCAAGAGTCTGCTGAATCTTATCAGAGGTGAAAAGCATTGGCTTCACGCAGCTGTTCCAGCACTGATCATCCTTATCAGGACGGTGGTTGAAGCCGTTGGTTGTGGAAGTTTCATAACCGTACTGTTCGGTAGAAAGAACGCCATAACCGGTGAGCTTGTAGTTGGTGACCTTTGGGCTACCTGTGAACTTCAAAGCACCCTTGAGGTATGCACCTGGCTCGAAGTAAATCCAGCGAACGCTTGGACCGAACTCTGCCTGACGCTTGGAACCCATCCAGTGAGAACCTTGCTTGAGGTAGATGATTTCGATGTCAGATGGAATCTCATGCGGGAATTCGCCTGGCTCTACAACGAGAGTCTTGCCGGACTGAGCAGTAGGAATGGTGTTTGTACCTTCCTCAGTCCCCTTAACTTCTGGCTGTGCGAAGACCATCATAGAGTTGCGAGGTTCAGTTTCGATGTAGTCCTTTGCATTTGCGAGCAACTGATCACGACCAGATGCGGTAGAGAACTGTGTTACAGCTCCACCTGCACCATTTGCGTAAACCTTAGTCTGCTCGGAAGCAAATTCTACAGAGAAACGATAACCATCCTGGCTAAATGGAACCTTAACAGCGATGGTGTGATCATCAACCATCTTCTTGTCGAAGTTCAAAGTAGTTGGACGAATGGTGACATCATCAGCACTCTTAATCTTTGCACCGGTATTCAAAGAAACGTTCACCCATACATCCTTTGAATATACGAAGCTCGACCAGCTCATGGTGAAACCATTGTTTGCAGCGAATTCTGCACCATCATCGCCGGTATAACCGACCTTGCCCAAACCACCACGTGGGATGGAGAGGTATGTAAAGGAGCCATACTTCTTAGAGCTTGAAGCATTTCCGACCTTGACGGAGTAGAATGGCGACTCACGAACCTGGTTATCCTTCAGAGCGTTTGTAGAATCCTTGATAGCGTCAGAACCGTAGTTCCATACTACTGGTTCATCTTCAGCAGGCTTGTTCTCATTCTGATTGTTTGGCTGCTGTGGCTTCTGGTTCTGATTGTTTGCATGAGAACCATTGTTTTGGCCCTTCCGGCCATTCTGATTCTGGTTCTTCTGCTGATTCTGGTTTTGGCGAGAACCATTCGTTGCTACGCGGTTGCGAGCAGGACGTCCTGGCTGAGCAGAACGTGGATAATTACGACGAGCATTGCCCGAGCCTTGTGCTTGGGGCTGTGCCTGAGACTGTGCGGACTTATTTTGCGCAGATTGATTCTGTGCAGTCTTGTCGTCAGTCTTCTTATTGTCTGTATCTGAAGGCTTTGTTTCAGCCTTCTTCTCAGTAGTGGATTTCTTAGCAGTAGACTTTGAAGTATCAGTTTTTGCCTTCTCAGTCTGTGAATTTGACTGAGCATTCTGTGCGGCGTTGTCGCCACGATACACTGAGCTAATTCCCCAAATTGCGGTTCCAGCAAGAGTTGCTACTGCAACTGCGGATGCCGCAAGGATGACAATTCCCTTACGCTTTGAGTTATTTTCCTCTGTAGAGGCATCATTGCCAGTGACATTAGTCATAGTAACTCCCTATTAATTTCAACTTCTTTTTCTCTTGTATAAAAACAACAAGATTCAAGTATGCCATAACCCCCTCCGTAAGATTCAGAATCTGAAGGAAATCCCTTAGGGAAGGTTATCCTCTCACAGATTGGGCTATGGCATGTAATGAGATTTTAAGAAAGAAAGAATAGTAATGTTTTTGTTAGCTTAGTAAATTTTTCCCTTCTTACTTAGTGCTGTGGACCAACGAGGGTGTTCAAGTCTACGCCAAGCTTCTCCATGCGAGCCTTGTAGCTGTCATAGATATCCTGCTGGATCTTGATGTCCTCATCAATCTTGTTGTCCTTGAGCTGCTGCTGGTATGCATCCCACTCGTTTTCGATACCACCTTCGGTAACCCACTTAGCAAAGTTGGACATAGATACCTGTACCAAACCAGTTGCGTTTGCAGTGAGGGTTTCCTGCTGCTTAGAAGTGATAGGCATGTTGGAGTAAAGAATATCGGTGTTCATGTTCATGTTTGCATAGTCGTTGTTGTATACAGCATCGACTGGGCCTACACCGGTTTCCTTATCATCGGACTCGTTGGTTACCTTCATCTGACGAGAGAGGTATACAGGAGCACCATCAGCAAGTGCGTGGCTGAACATCCAGTCACCTGCGTTCTTGGTCTTATCAGCTGGCTTCAAAACGGTGTAATCGTTTTCGCCATTCTTCTTCACGCATTCGCCGAACTCACCGTAGGTCATCTGGATAGACATATCAGGAGTGTAGAAAGCGTCTACGAGCTTCAAAGTTGCATCGAGGTTTGCTGGGTTAGCCTTAACAACTGCCTTGTTTGCCTGGTACTTCAAGTCATCACCATTGAAGGTCCATACGGTCTTCTCTGTCTGATCCTTAGAAGCCTTCAAAGTAGGAATAGTGATGTACTGATCGCCAAGTTCCTGACCGAAGAGATCGTGAGGAGTCCACATTACAGAGGAACCTACGATAGCTGTCTTCTGATCACCCTTTGCAGTACCGGTGTACTGAGACCAATCGTGGGTGAAGATATCCTTAGACATAACACCATCTTCCCACAAGCGATGCAAGAACTGTACTGTGGTCTTCCAACGTTCGTCCTGCATGTAGTTCTTAACTACACCGTCCTTAACGTACATGCCAACAGTTCCAGAAGCGGAGGAAGACAGAGGGATACCGAGGGAGGTTACGAATACGTTCATGGAGAACATACCGAAGCCACCGGTATCAGCCTTGTTCATATCGAGAGGAATTTCATCCTGCTTACCGTTTCCGTTAGGATCACCAGTCTTGAATGCCTTCAAAGCTGCTTCGTATTCATCCCAAGTGGTTGGTACTGGCAAGCCGAGCTTGTCAAGCCATGCCTTGTTGATGAACAAGTGGTTGGAGGAGTTAGATTCACGTGTAGGAGCAATGTTAGGAGTTCCCTGAATCTTACCGTCTGCCTGAGTAGATACTACCTGTCCATATGGCTCTTCCTTGAATGCCTTAGAAAGATTTGGCATATCCTTCAAGTGATCCTTGAGATCCATGAACAAAGAGCTGTACTGTGCGATATCACCAGTACCGTAACCACCAATGGTTACATCCGCAACGTCACCTGCTGCAAGCTGAGCACCCTTTGCCTGACCCCAGGAGTTTGCAGATGTTTCCTGCCACTGAATCTTGCAGTCGCAAGCCTTTTCCAAATCCTTTACCCATCCGAGCTTTTCCATCTTGCCCAGACGAGCATCCTTGATGACCTGAACCTTAACAATTGGTTTGCCATCAGCAGTCTTTGTTGCGTTTGCTGCATTAGCACTGCAACCTGCCATACCGAGAACCGCTGCGCAACCAGCCGCAATTGCGACGGTAGCACCTGAACGCTTCTTCATAATTTTCTCCTTAATTCATCATTGAACACCATATGCTGAAAGTCCTTCAGTCTTCTGCGACCTCATTTCTTTCATTTATGATGTAACTAGGATAACACAATCTGAAAACTTTGCGCAACTTTTACGTAAGATTTTTCTAAAATTTCTGGCAACATTCCTTGACACTGCGGAATTATTGGAAAATTTCCCGCTTAAAAATTCTGTTTTTGGTCAAATTATCGGCGTTTCTTTGCGCAAATTATCCAATTTTTTGCTTTATATATCGATATTCATACTTCTTTGCAAAATATTACGCAAAATTTGCGTAATATTTTGCAAAGGTATAAAGTTGAGCTAGATTCACTGTAGTTTAGTGGAACAAAGAAGGGGCAACTATGAAAACTCTTGCAGACATTGCGCAAAAAGTAGGCGTTAGTCAAGCAACAGTTTCCCGCGTCATCAACGGAAAGCCAGGCGTATCCAAGGAAACTCGCCAATCTGTCATGGATGCCATGCAGTCATTAGGCATGCCTAAAAGCGAGGCGACCCGTTCCACAACCCACGAGGTTGCACTTGTCACGCCGGATATGACTAATCCAATCTTCCCTGCTTTTGCCACAGCAATTGCTACACAGCTTGCTCAGCGCAACGTCCTTCCCCTTCTGTGCACCTATACTTTTGGTGGAGCTACAGAAAACTCCTTACTGACTATGGTGATGAACCGTCAAATTGATGGCGTTATTTTCACCGCAGGTCATTATGACACACGTCACGGCGATTTTTCCATGTATAATCTGCTTGATGAACGTCGCATTCCTAAAGTCTTTATTAATGAAACAGACCCTAGTATTAAAGGTACTGTTGTCCGCACGGATGATGCTCTCGGCTGCGAAATGGCAATGCGTTTGCTCATGAGTCAAGGTCATCGTCGCGTGGCATTACTTATGGGTGACCGCAACCACTACCCTTCTATCATGAAGTGGAAGGCTGCAAAGCAATTTGCACACGATAATAATATTGAGATCGTCGATACGATTTGGACGACATATGGCTTCGGGTCAGGTCATGATGCAGCTGTAAAACTTGTCGAGAATGGCGTCACTGCACTTCTGTGTGCAAGCGACGCATTGGCACTTGGTGCAATTAAAGCTCTCAATGCACGCGGCATTCGCATCCCTGATGACATTTCTGTCATTGGTTACGATGATTCGCCACAATTAAGCTACACTCGCCCAGGTTTGACGACATTGCGTCAACCAGTTGAGCAAATTTCTCGCTCTGCTGTCTCATCTCTCTTCTCCATGATTAACGATGAGACATCCAACACTCAGCAGCGAGTCATTACGCTCGATCCTGAGTTAGTTGTTCGCGGTTCGACTGGTTTGTGCCGAGATTTGCTGGGGAAACACGATCTTGAGGATTAATTTGTCAGGGAACTAAGAAATACTTTCCCCCAGAAAGATAAGGCTGTACAGTGTATGCTGTGCAGCCTTTTACTTATACTTGTGCTCATTGTGCGAGCGTATCCGCATCCACATGTCGGACTTTTCTTCCTCAGAATTCGATGTGATATGAGTCATAGATTAGAAAAAATTGGGGACGCTATATAATTTCCTCAAGAAGTACGGGGTTAATAGATAACCGTCATACCAACGAATGCTATGGCGTATATGTGTAGCACCGTACTTCACAGCCATCTTACTGATACTCCATAGATATGTAGAAATACATATCTATACCCCACCCACGAAGGCTCTGCTTTCACGCCATATAAGGAACCGACCATGAAGCGGAAGCACTGGGCAGTTACTTCAGCAGTTCTCGTACTGCTTGTGCGGTCCATACCACAGACCGCAACTGCTGACACGGTTGTCAACGGTTACCATGTGAAGCCACACCCTGGCCTCACTATCGAAGGTGATGTCATCACATACAACTTCGATTATTACAATATCGATGAAGGAGATGGATTTGTCATTTCGGGCGATTTGCAAGTTTACTCCTGCGACATCGATCAGGATGGTTCTATAAGCGACAACTGCCACGTTGCATAAATAGTTCCCTACGATACACGAAGGTTGCTCCCCTACACGAGGAGCAACCTTCTCACTTTTCTATGCTCGTTTTATTCTTCACTAATCTGCTGAGCAAGCTGCATAATTTCGAATGCGTACTTGCGCTTTCCATTGGCAAGAATTCGCTTGAAAATTGGGTAGCTTACTGCCAAACCAATCAACCCCACGATACCGATGACAATTCCTGCTGTAAACATGGTCATAGTAGCTGCACCAATGATTCCCATGGACAAGCACATTCCCCATCCCATGACCAGTGCTGAGATAATTCCGAAAGTGTAGACGAAAATGTATGCTGGCAATTTTGCACGATTGTCGAGCTTACGCAATGCGACAACCTTCGTTGTGTCCTTTGTGGAGTATTCGTTAGCGAGCTGTTCTGCAAAAATCTTATCGGTGTTCATGGTATTCTCCTTAATATGTCTCGAATGTATCTTTCCTTGCGGTTGATAGCTTTTATCGTATGGGAGTGCACATGAGCGAACAATCAACACGCAAAGTGTGTCGTGTTGATTTGTAAATGCAGAGTCATGAATGGCTACCTGTGCAAAAATAATTGCCTTGAAGAATTTACTTCTCACAAGGCAACTATTTCGCGGTTACTGCATTACTGAGCTATGCACCGGCTTAACTTAGCTTCACATAAGGGAAGATGATGCGATTTTTATCGAGGCTCATGATCCGTGCCGGAGTTCCATTGACCTTTTCATCCCCCACGAAGATATCGAGCGCATTCGATGCAGTGGAATCCGTGCTGTACGGATTATCATGCAGATACTGCCCCCTTTGCTCCACCGAAACGATAGTATTTCAACCATCCCAGATACATGCCTGTGTCTGACCTTCTACACATGACGTGGAGAAAATTGGGCGAATATTATCGATGCCAGCATCGCTTTCCACAGAGGAATACATAGATACCTGATACTGTGCAGTCTTAAGATTCATTCCGTTGAGAGCATCGCGAGCAATGCTCACGATAATGCGCTTCCCGTTCGTTCGGATACTGACATCGGCAATTTTCTTCCCCTCAGGTGTATAGACACCAGGATTAAAACGACCGTCAGCAACAATCACGTATTTCCACACGCCATACACGTAACTATTCGTACCAGCTCGAAGAGGTTGCACAGCATTATCCGTCGCAGAACCATCACGAAGATAGATGTTCAATTGCTGAGTAGAAATTCCGTGACCGTACCATGGATTTGTCACATCCGCAGCCATATCTGTGACGAATTCGTACGTCTTGTCATCAGCAAATGCACTGAATCGCGTCATATCAAACGTTCCTAGCTTGAATGCAGAATCTGTCAGATACGTATACTCGCCCGGACCATTATCACCACCCTGAGCATCAGCCATTGAGCCAAGCTTCTCACCGTATGCATAAAGCGTCATCGACTGCTCGATGCTCTTTTTCATACGACCATATGCGATGACTCGTACAGTATTTTTCTCCTGAGGAAGATGAATTTTTGCACTGAATTTTCCATGGTCAATTGTCGCTGGGACACTCTGACCATTGACTTCCACAACGACGCTACGAACTGCAGAAACTGTACCTGTGAGAGTCGTATCTCGCGAAGGTGCAATGCGTGACTGTGCAGTTCCTGAGTGTGCAGTTCCTGAGTGTGCAGTTCCTGAGTGTGCAGTTCCCGAGTGTGCAGTTCCTGACTGTGTAGTTCCTGCTTTCTGAGACGAATCCGTAGGATCTACCGCGTCGCCCACCGCATCAAGCGTAAGAGTTGGATCAGCGAGCGCATCTGCTTCATAGCCCACAGTCCACTTCCCCCACAAAGAGCCATCAAAGTTCAATCGACCCAACTGATATGACTGCCAATTATTGTCATCAAAACTGATGCCCTGCTGCTTGACGAAGTAATTACGAATGGTTACACCGTAGCGATGACCGTTCGTACCATCGGACTGAATGTTTCCGCGCTGACCTGACTGACTGCGAGCCATCGTCATCGTGGATTGCTGAACGCTTGGATCTTGCCCAGTCCAGTCATCGACGTAGAAACCGTCGATAGTGAAGTTCTTAAGCGAGCCTTGATTATCGATGCGAATACCGCAATTGACTGTACCTTCGACTCGAGTATCGGTGAATGTCATATTTTGTACAAGCCAGTGAGGTGAAGGGCTTTCACTATGCGATCCTCCCCACAAATCTCCAGCAGAATTAAAAACGCACGAATTGCTGTTTCCACCCCAGTACATGCGTGAGTGAATAATATCCGTGTCAGAGACAGAAACGTTGTTGATATTTCGACCAACCCATCCCCACTGGAAAACTGGGCCATTTTCATTCTTCCAAATGACAGTATTCGTCGCGCGAACATTGTCATGATACAGCTTCACGACATCATCGTTAGCATGAATGAAAGTATTGCGCATCGTGGACCCCTTATAGAGTTCCAAACCGTCAGTTTGCCAGTACCATGCACTGACCTGCTGATAATTGCGTACATCCAGTGCAAAGGAATCCTCATCGCCATACTGCGCAAACGAATGATAGGACGGCTCTTTTACTATCACGCCTTGAAGATCAAGCTTTTGCTGGACAGATTCTGATGTAAAGAGCATAGGCTTGACACAAGAATTCCAGCAATTTGAATCGGAATCTGGACGATGCGTAAAACCGTGAGTGGTCGACGTTTCATAGCCATACTGTTCCGTCGAAAGAACGCCGTATCCCGTAATTTTGTAATTTGTGTGACGTTACGGTTTCCTGCAAAATTCAATGCACCTTTGAGATACGCACCCGGCTCAAAATAGACCCATCGCACGCTTGCAGGGAAATCAGCCTGACGCTTAGATCCCATCCAGTGTGAGCCTTGCTTAAGATAGATAATTTCCGTTCCCTCAGGGATAGAGTGCGGGAATTCTCCCGGTTCGACAGTCAGCATACGACCAGACTGTTCAGTTGGAATGGTTTTCTCGCCCTCTTGCGTCCCCTTCACTTCTGGCTTAGCAAAAATCATCATCGAATTTCGAGGTTCGGCTTCAATGTAATTATGCGCATTTGCAAGCTGCTCAGATTTGTGTGCAGGCGTGGAATACTTCGTTACAGCACCACCTGTACCATTGGCGTACACCTGAGTCTGTTCAGTTCAGGAGCGAATTCGACAGAGAAGCGATATCCATCTGTGCTAAATGGAACTTTCAGAGCAATGGTGTGATCGTCAACGAGCTTTTTCTCAAAATTAAGAGTCGTCGGGCGAATCGTCACATCATCCACGCTCGAAATCGTTGCTCCCGTATCGAGAGAGACCGTCACCCACACATCTTGTGAATACACGAAGCTCGACCAACTCATCGTAAAGCCATTTTCCGATGCAAACTCTGCACCGTCATCACTCGTATACCCTACTTTTCCCAAACCTCCGCGAGGAATAGACAGGTATGTGAATGAAGTTTCATTTTGCTTACTATCCGCGTTACGCACGTGAGTCGTGTAGAAAGGCGACTGACGGTTTTGATCATCCTTCAGTGCATGCGATGCATCTTTGACAGCATGCGTGCCATAATTCCAAACAACTGGGGCTGCTTCTGCAGGGCGTGAAGCCGGCGAGTTATCGGTGGTCGTAGAGCTGCTGGAGTGAGAATCCATGGACTCAGTTTCGGTGTCGGTTTTTGTCCCAGTATTTGCTCCAGTTTTTGTCTCAGTCTCACTAGCGGAAGTGCCACTTTCATTCGTACTCGGTGATGATTGAGCGTCCTGTGCTGCTTGTGATTCCCGCGCTGATTCAGCGAGCGTGTGCGATTGTGACTGTGCTTGTGTCTGTGCTTGCGCCTGCTCATCTGAAGTCTGCGGAGTTGCCGACAAGACTGACGTACCCGTAAGGGCTATCAACGCCGTGGCGGATACACAAAGCGCAAAAATCCTTGTACCAATTCCCCCTTTTCTCATAACAGTTTCGTCACGCGAAACATGTTTCATGTCTCTCTCCCTAAATTTATCCCCCTTCGCTAAATTTACCTCTCTATTAAACCACATTCAGTATTTCAAAATTTTTAATAATTGCTTGAAAACACTGGGAATACTGCAAGACATGCATAGTACGATTATACAATTTTTAAAGTTACAAAAAATTCTGAGATATATGCTTTCTACAATTTTTGAGGGAAGTTTTTGGAAAAACTGGAATTAGAATTACGTTTCTATCTACGTGAGATTCCATATAAAATGTCTCCCCAGATTACATCTAAGGAGACACATATAAAAAGCAATTATGACCGTGCGAGCGCGTCACTCGTGACCGATATTATCGACATTCTCATAATCGACATTCGCATAATCGCTCGCGCTAAGATCTTGCGACTCAGAATTCTGCTTCTTTTTATAGATATTGAGCAAAAAGTAGCAATATCCCCACGACCAGATGATTTGAAGAACTGCTACACCGAAAAAGATGTATGGCAGTATGGAGTCTTGAGAATCGCTCCACCACCGCATCCACGCCCCAATGCGAAGATAGCGATTCCACCCACAGTTCCAGACACTCCAATATACCACGCAGCTTTTTCTCTGCTTGATGCTCGCGAGGAGGATTCTTGGCTGGAATCATTCATCGAGCTCACTGGATTAACCGTATCTACCGTATCCGAACTCTCAGCTTCCCATGGAACTTGATCCATATCTTTCTGGTCTAAATCCATAATCTCTTCCCTACTTTCGATTTATACATCTTTCCCTGCGCATTGGGTTGATGACATTTTATAACTTTTGATGTACGTCGAGCTTGCATAGCCTGTGTACTGAAACGAGTTTAGAGAGGTTTGAGGATAGCATTAGCATAATTTCAATGAAAATCCCGGAAAATTCACGTCGCCCCCCCTATTAACGTGAAGTTAAAATATCTTTCGTTACTCAATATCGAAGGGACCCTATATGAGTACTGATGTAACAGAATCTGAGAAATTCAGCGATGAATCAGAAGAATTTGATGCGGTTATCAACGACGAGTCACAAGAGCTTACTGAGCAGAATTCGTCAGACCAAGCACCACGAGATTCTGAAGATAATGAAGATATCATCGGACAGAATGAGCAGTTCGCATATGAGTTTATGCGTCAAACCTTGAGCCTTCACGTTTGCCGTATAGATCGCGAGAGCTTCCTTCGTTCTGAGCTGCAGTCTCGTCGCTATTCTCCAGAGCAAATTCAAGAAGCAATTGATACTACCCCGTTGGAAGCGGGAATTGCCTTCACTGACATTGATGACATCGCCAAGCATGCTATTGATTTTGAGACTCATCAAGCAGCAGTACTTTCCTTCGTTGCAGGATTACCTGGTGGATTAGCTATGTTTGCAACTATTCCTGCCGATATCTTACAAAGCTATATTTATAGTCTGCGTATCATGCAAAAGATTGCATACGCATACGGATGGCAGTCCTTCATTAACGATATGGGAGAATCCAATGATGAGACGATAGCTAAGTTACTTGCATTCTTCGGTATTTCTCTTGGTGTTGAAGGAGCAGGAAACGTCATCCTCGCACTTGCCAAGGGTGCAGGACAGCAGCTCCAAAAGAAGCTCGTTCGTACTGCTTTAACAAAGACGACATGGTATCCGATTTTGAAGAAAATTGCTCAAGTATTTGGTTATACCCTCACTAAGAAAGCAGCTGGAAACGTTGCCGCAAAGGCTGTCCCTGTCCTTGGCGGAGCTATATCTGCAACTATAACTCTGGGAACTCTCAAAATTCAGAGTGAAGATTTGCGTAAATTCTTACGTACCATTCCTCCTACCCATGTCAATGCAGCAGAATTTGCGAAGCTCCTTGACGAGGCAAATAAATCCGAGAAAGCAGATGTCGTGTACGATGTCGCAAAGGGAGCAGAAGAATTTACCAACCAAGCTGGTAAAGCAGTTGTCGATACCGCAACAGCTATTGGTAATGCTGCTGGCAATGCAGCAAATGCCATAGCTAATTCACCTGCTGCTCAAGCTGTAGCAAACTCTCCAGTAGGCGAAGCTGCAGGAAACGTAGCGAATGAAGCCGGAAAGATGTTTGGTTTCATCGGAAACGTCGCAGGTGATGCAATTCATAACGTATCTCAGGCCGTTGCTGATGCAACAAAGAAGAAGGATTAAGCCATGTCTAACGACAATAATGATCTCTCTGAGAAGATTGTGACCATTGGTGTAGCAATCTGAACTGTCCAGCAGATGTTTTTCAATGGCTATAACCACACAGAAGAAGATAAGAACGATTAGTCTTATATAAAACCTGCTCACCGTGAGATATAGATTCTCATTTACGAACTGTTCTGTTACAAAGATAGAAGTAGCAGAACAGTTTTTTATGCGAAATTGCAAAAGGGTGAGACCAGTTTATCACACTGATCTCACCCTTATCTATCTCAGAGAATTTCCAAGATTACGAGGCTACTCACCTCACCAGATTCCTACTTCTCGTAGTATCCACTCTCCCCCAGTCGCGCCTGTGGATCCAAAAGCATCGCCTTTTCGACTTCATGAGAATCGTATCCACGCTTATCTTCGTGGTAGTGACGATTGTCGATCTGTTCGAAGAGGACTGCGGAGCCGCGCATTGCACGTTCGAGATGACGAGCACCCTCAGCCAAACGAGCATTTGCACGAGTCTTCCACTGAGCCAAAGCTTCAGCACCTGCAGTATTGCGAACTGCTGCTTCGAATGCACCCGGATGAACGACTGCTACGAAGCCAGAAACGTGTCCAAAGCCAAGAGAGGTGACCAATCCAGCCTTGACGTCATGACCTGCAGAACCGATGTTCATTGGCTTCTTGAACCAGACCATATGGTCGTCGCGTTCGAGCTTGTCATCCACCACATCCAAGGATGCATTTGCTGGGATAATTCCCGTGTGGAAGAGGTCAGTCAATCCATGCATCTGGAAGATAGCTGCGCCACCCTTTGCGTGACCCGTCAAGCTCTTCTGGGAAATCACATAGAGTGGGTTTCCTTCAGCACGACCTATAGCGTGAGCGACAGTGTTGTGCAGTTCGGACTCATTTGGATCGTTTGCATTCGTAGACGTATCATGCTTGGATACCACAGCGATATCATCAGCAGAAACACCCAATGCTGCAAGATCGCGAACGAGCTTGGAGTGAGCACCACCCTGAGCAGCTGCAAGAGCGCCAAGGCCTGGAGCTGGGATCGACGTATGAGCACCGTCTGCGAAGGAGCGTACGTATCCGATCACACCTGCGACTGGAAGTCCAAGCTCAAGTGCGATATCACCGCGAGTCAGCAGTACGGTACCGCCACCCTGAGATTCGACGAATCCGCCACGACGACGATCGTTTGCGCGAGAGAAGAATCGAGAATCAATTCCCTTGTCATACATTTCCTGCGAGTTTGCGGTCGCATTCATGTAGCCGAAGCCGTTCACCGATTCAGTGCCGATGTCGTCAATTGCACCCGCTACGACGAAGTCTGCCTTGCCGAGCTTGATCTTATCGAAACCTTCTTCGACAGATACTGCTGCAGTTGCGCATGCAGATACTGGCTGAATCATGTTTCCATAGCCGCCGATGTAGGACTGCATGACGTGTGCTGCGACGACGTTTGGCAGTGCTTCCTGCAAGATATCGCTAGGGTATTCCTTATTCAGGTAACGCTCCAAGTACAGCTTGCGCATGGAGGACATGCCACCAAAACCAGTGCCCTGTGTGCTTGCCAGCTGCGATGGGTGAATCGACTGGAGAATCTCGGATGGGGTGAAGCCTGCTGTAATGAAGGCATCCACTGCTGTGACGATATTCCACAATGCGATTTCATCGACATCGCCCACCATGGAGCTTGGAATGCCCCAGCGAGTTGCATCGAAGCCTTGTGGGAATTGACCACCGACGACACGAGTCATGGTCGTGCGACGTGGGACGAATGCGGACGAGCCCTGAGTACGGGTGACGAGCCATTCGCCATTTTCTTCGTCGAAACGAATAATGGTGTGCGCTTCATCCTGATCCACGTATTCACGTGCTGTCTTTTCGTCAGCAACCGGGAAGGTGACATCATGGTCAAGGAAGACCTCTGCAGCATCTTCATTCGTACCATGCTCGAAATCATTACCCATACCATCTTCGAATGGACGGATACCGCTTCGTGCGACGACTTCATCATGGAATCGATCGAAGATATCTTCTTCTGGAACGAGGTTTCCATCGACGTCGTACCAGCCTGGCTTTGGCGAGTCAGACCATGAAATCAGACCCATATTCCATGCCAATTCGATGACACCTGTTGCGTTCAAATCGACAGTTCCATCAGAAGAAATTCCCAATTCTGCCTGCAAACGTGTACGACCGAAGCCCCATGGACCCAGTTCTCCGATGTTGACGATGACGACTTCATCTTCTGGACGAGCAGTGACATCTGTCCAATCCTGTGCATGAACAGGAGCCTGAGATGGGACTTCTGGAGTTGGCAGTGCCTTGAGGACAATTGCCGTATCTACAGTTTCTTCATCCGTAGATGCAGCAGCCTTCGCCGCTTCGTTCGCCATTGCTTCTTCACGAAGTTCGTTGATATTGAGCGGTTCGTTTCCAAGACCACCGGTCAAATCAACGTTCAAAGCTTCCGTCTGAGCCTGCTCACGAGCATCTGTCGTGCACAGTGCGAGTAATTCGTCAGCCATCTGCTCGGTCGTGTAGGTATGAATTCCGCGAGATTCTACAACCTCGACGAGTGGATCATTGCTACCCATCAGACCAGTACCGCGAACCCAACCGATGCGAGGATGAGCGAATGTGACATGGTCAGACCAGACAGTTTCCGCATGAGCACGGGTGACGATGGCATCAAATGCAGACTTTACTTCACCATATGCACCATCACCGCCGAAGATACCGCGGTTTGGAGAGCCTGGAAGGACGACGTGCAAGCGATGAGCCACATTCGTCTCTGTACCCAATGGAGCAAATCCAGCGATAGCACGCTCGACACCCCACAGCATCAAACGAGCTTGGGATTCGAAGAGCTCGCCAGAATCAGCCAAAGTACCGTGTACTGGAGGAGCTGCGAAGGGGAAGAAGAGAGTTGGGCTCAATGCTGGCTTGACGACAGTCGTCGTCGCACCGTGAGTTTCCTTCTGCTCAGAACCAACCCATGCGACAAGCGCATCGACATCGCGGAAGCTGGACAAGTTTGCAGGAACGAGCCACAGCTTTGCACCTGCAGTAGCGTGATCACGGTAGATGTCCTTAGCCCATTCCTTAATGCTTGGCTTGAAGCTATGGCTCGTCGCGATGACAGTCGCACCGCCAGCCAGAAGCTTAGCGACGACTTCACCTGCGATAGAGTTTGCAGAAACGCCCGTTACCACAGCTACATCCGATGCGAATGCTGCAGAAGCTGCTGCTGCATGACGGTTTGCGCGAGACTCGATGTCAAGGAACGCCTGAGCAAGATCAGTCTTACCGTCTGCATTAGCACGCTTTGCATACCATGCAGCCTGATCAGCGATAATCTTTCCAGCGCCGTCGAATGCATGCTCAGCAACAGTAGCATCGTTATCGAAGTACATATGAGCGAGATCCTCGCGAGCGCTTGCCCAACGGTCATCGATAAGAATTGCCTTGCGCTCATCAAAGCGAGGTTCGACCTGCTTGACCCAGTTGCGACCGAGTTCGGCTTCTACTGCTTCGACCACTGCTGCGTTATCGTCTGCTTCGTTGTCAGCAGGTGCTTGAACTGCACCAATTTGCTGAAGAACGAAACGAGCAGTCTGTGCAAGCACGCCGTTATCGCCAGTAACCTTCTCAGCAAATTCGTTCAATGCTGCAGAGTCGACAACTCCACCAGCAGCGCCCGAACCTGCAGATACCATGGATACTGCGACGCCACGAGCAGCAGCCACTTCCTGTACTGCCTGATCAATCAGCGCATCTGCTCCAGCAGTATTCGATACTGCTGCAGTAGGAAGTGTCGCCAAATCGCCACCACGAGAGCTTGCTCCTTCACGAGTGTTCAGCACGATATCCGCAGTAACTGCAGATACCCAGCCTTGACCCAATCCCCATGCGGATTCAAGACGCTTAGCAATGTAGGTTGCCTTCACACCCGCTGCACCAAAGAGTGCATGCAAGCGTTCACGAACAGCATCGGAAAGAACTGGACCGAATGCCTTGTAGTGAGGCGCCACGCTATTGACGATGTCATACAATGCACTCACCGTTGCTTCAGCAGCGCCTTCCACGCTTGCTACGGACAGTTCGGAACTAATATCCATGAGCAACTGATTACGCTTGGACGATACGCCGTTCGTCAAGGTATCAGTGGTATCCGAGTCGCCAATTTGATCGACGCGAACCTTTGCACTGTATGCGAGAAGCGTTGCGATAGCATCCGAAGCAGTGAATGTAATGTCTGCTGCTGGAGCGCCGCCTGCAGGAGCAGCAGGAGCTGAAGGAGCAGGAGCAGCTTCGGCAGCAGGTGCAGCGGCAGGAGCCGCAAGTGCTGCAGGTGCAGTTTCGACAGCTACTGGAGCCTGAGATGCCTCAGCCACTTCTACTTCTGCCTCAGCAGGTGCATTATCCTTGACAAGCGAATCTGCATCAGAATCAGTGCAGTATACGCGAGCCTCATCACGACCGACGTTGTAGACCGTTGTCTGCAATTGAGCAAACTGTGGAAGCTTCAATGTACGAGCACCCATGTTTGCCAAAGTTGGAGCGTTTCCAAGACCTACTTCAGTATAATTTTCGACACCCAAGCCGCCCTGCTCACGAGGAGTAAAGAGCAACGCCTGAGTTTCAATCCAGCGCACAGGGGAAGCGAACTGCCAGCTCAAAAGTTCAGTCAAGAGCAAACGGCCCAACTTCTGATCGTCAGCAGCATAGGAATCCCATACAGCATCATCAGCAAGAGCAGCTTCGATACGCTCAGAAGGAACGACCTCGAGAATCGAACGTGCGAAGTCCTTCGTCATTTCGAATGGACGAGCTACCAAGTTTGGAATGTATCGACCTTCAAGAATGGAGTAATCGATATACTGTGGCAGCAAAGCGTCGAGCTTATCGCGGAACTCTGGAACGCCCGAACGAAGCTTGGTGGAGTGGAATGGAACGTCGATACCAGGAACGTACATGAATGGACGCTTACCACCCGCAGCAGCTGCACGAGCAGACGCATCACGGTTCAAGTATTCAAGACCAGCAATTGTTCCTGCTACTGCATACTGCGATCCAGCAAGATTGAAGTTTACAATCTCCAAGAACTCGCCTGATTCTTGAGCTACCCGAGCGATGTAATCCTTCACCGTCGCATCGGTAACGCCGAACTGGTTTGGACGAAGAGCACCCATACGATAGTTGGAACGTCCACGCTTATCACGCTCAATCAAGTGATGCATAGTCGAACCACGATGGAAGACGAGCTCTACGACAGTCTCGAGTGGAATAATCTGAGCAAATGCGCCCAAAGCATTGTACTCACCCAAGGAATGACCTGCGAAGTATGCTGGCTCGAAAGTAACTCCTGCTTCACGCATGCGCGCACTTTGAGCAAATGCGACCGTAGCCAAAGCGACCTGAGTGAACTGAGTCAAGTTCAGCAAGCCTTCTGGGTGACGGTAGGTCACGCCCTTTGCGGTGAGCTCGGTAGGGTTATCACGAACCACAGCAAGGATAGAGAATCCAAGCTTTTCACGAGTCACCTTATCAGCACGCTCCCACACTTCACGAGCCGCTGGAGAGTTTGCGCGCTCATCCAGAACCATGCCCTGGCTCTGGATACCCTGACCTGGGTAGACATATGCGGATTCAGGCGCACGAACGATCGCAGTACCGACGGAGACGATTTCCTTGTTGACGCGGCTCGTTACTTCAAGCACGAGTCCACCACGGTCAACCTTGCCGACGCGTTCGATAGAAATTTCGACTTCATCATTGAGCTGAACCATGCCATACATGGTGTACGTCCAGCCTTCAATCTCCCAGTGAGCACCCTTGATATCAGTGCTCTGGACTGCATGCTGAGCTGTAGCAGACAACCACATACCATGAACGAGAGGTGCGACCAATCCGCTAACGCGAGCACCACGAACGGATGTGTGAATTGGGTTGAAATCACCGGATGTACGAGCGAATGCTGTCATATCATCAGGAGCCGTGACAGTCACACGACGCAGGAGACGACGAGCAGTATCCTTGACATCGCCTTCTACCCCACCGTATGGAGCAACTGTGACTGGGAGTGCAGTCGAATAAGCACGGCCACGAATCGCAAAACGTTCTACTTCATCAGCAAGGACAGTTCCGTCTTGTGCTGAGTGCTGAACGTGAATGGTGACGACTCGACCGGAAGCCGATTCTGCATAATTTTCAGCCCAGCTCAGGAGGTTAATCTTTTCGCCAGTATGTGCGAGAAGTTCTTCATCGGTGACGCGCAATGCAATCATATGATCCAAATGCACAGCATTAAGAAGACCTTCGATAATTGGCATAGTGCCGATATAGACAGAGCCCAAAGCAGCATAAATTGCTGGCCATGCAGGACCTACGAGAGCATCTGGCACGATACGGCTGGTTGCCAAGTCATCTGGCAATGCTTCACCCGTTGCAGCCTGATGGTCGATGCCCAAGTTTGCACTCAAAGTGTAAGACGTACGAGCATGTCCAAATGGCTGCTCAGCCTTCTGCTCATCCGTTGGAGCGATGATTTCTGGCATGTCCACGAGCTTGTCACCCGTGATAGCAGTATTTCCCATACCAGCAGTTGCTGCGAGCATAGCGTATACATGCTCAGACAAGCGGTCGCCATCCACGATAGGCATGCGGCTTGGCTGATCAGGGTTGATATTCAATGGAACGACGATGTCGCGTACAGCATGCTTGGTCAGACCGCCATCTGGATCGTTATCCCAGTGGGTATCCAAATGGATATCCAAATCAAACTGCAACCATCCATCCTTCTCACCTACTGGAATGATCTCATAGAAGCCATCTTCTGCCTTGGACTGGTATGCAGGATTATCCATAACGTGACCAACCCACGAAATGGTTGGAGCATTGCGAATGAAGTCATCTGCAGTACGAGAATCAGCCAAAACGGAGTACGATTCTTCAACGCCTTCAGCATCCTGTGCGACACGGTCGATGCACGCCTGCTCGAAACGACCGAGAATGTCAGCAATTGGCTCATCCTTTGTGGTGATACCTGCGACAGAAATTGGACCAGGAATGATACGAACAGAATCTGCGCTATAGCGAGAATCTTCCGACTGCCACAGCTGATCTTGCCCCCACCAGCGCAGCAAATCACCATCAATAATTGGCACGAATGGCATTGGCTTTGGATACTCACGGCACAAAGTTGGGAACCATGCAGCATCCGATGGAGTAACTGTCAACTGGCTTGCAGCAGGATATGCCTGAGCGAGCTTATCGAGTGCAGCCTGAGCATCGCGCACATCGTCAACGCCTGCGAAAATTGACGTAAATTCGCCATGATCTTGATCGATAACGCGCGCTTCGATACGCTGCACAAGATGCAAGAAGCGATTGACATAGGTGGTATCAGCCCACGGATAGCTCAAATCTGCAAAACGCTGAGCCATCTCTTGATATGTCATCTCTTCAATATCGCCGAAGTATGGCTTCGATGTCTTATTAATTGCTTCGATAATTTCCGCACGACGGGTCACAAGCTCGTCAGGATTCTTTTCAACCTGAGCGATGAGACGGCCTGCACGTGCAGATGAGTTTTCAATTTCGTAAATATCCGCATGCAAATGAGACAAGCCGGAAGCTACGCCACCGATATGACCGCCTGCTGGAACCCAGCGCTCTGTGCGTGGAGCAAATGGATCATCATTTTCTGTGAAGTCGGTGATACCAGGAGTATTAACAAGGAATTCCTTCACCTGTGGGCTCGTATGAGCTTCCTTCGCTGTCATAGCAGCAGTGCCGACCAAGACACCATCGACAGGCATAATTGGCATATCGTACGGAGCTGACCAGCTACCAGAAATATAATCTGCAGCACGATCAGGAGTACCGATACCCCCACCGACGACAAGAACGATATTGTCATTCTCACGAATCTTACCGTACGTTGTCACAAGCAAATCATCCAAGCTCTCCCACGAGTGGTGACCACCAGCAAGACCGCCTTCGACTTCCATCACAATCTGCGTAGGAGCCACAGCCTGAGCGATACGAATAACCTGCTCGATTTGTGCGACAGTTCCTGGCTTAAATCCGACGTATGGGAAGCCATCTGCCCGCAAGCTGCGAACGAGCTCGACACCTTCATCAAATTCAGGGATACCAGCGGAGATAATCACACCGTCAATTGGCGCCCCCGATGCACGCTTCTTTGCAACGATACGCTTCGAACCGAACTGGAGACCCCACAAGTAGCGATCCATAAACATAGTGTTGAATTCGATAGCACGACCTTCGTCGAGCATCTTCTCCAAATCAGCCATATGAGCGTCGAAGACTTCTTCTGTTACCTGACCGCCGCCAGCCATTTCTGCCCAGTAGCCAGCATTTGCAGCTGCGGCCACGAGCTCAGCATCTACTGTCGTAGGCGTCATACCTGCCAGCAAAATTGGTGCGCGACCGGTCAGCTGAGTAAAGGATGTGCTGACCTGAACGCCATGACCGATCTTCTTGACCTGAGGAGCAAACTTTGCCCAGTTTGCCGTACGCTCGAACTGTGCACCCTCAGTAATGAACGCTACGCGATCTGCTGCTGTCGCCGCACTGACGACACCTACGCCTGTACCATCCACGAGAGCGGTGGCAAGCTTACCGATAGTTGTGCCTGGACCCATATCTACGAGCCACAATTCTTCTGGGGAAACGCCCTGAGCATGAACGGCTGCATCGACATCTGCTACCCAATCCACATGGTCGACGAGGACATGCTGAGCCAACGCACGAGCAAACTGTGCATCGATACCGCTCTGCTGTGCCCATGAAACGACCTGCTCCACTGCTTCTTCCATAAGTGGGCTGTGGAATGGAACGGTGACCTCAAGGTATTCCATCTGAGGGTCAAAGACGCTACCACCGCGAAGCTTTGCATCGCGTGCCGCAAGCTGATGAGCATGTTCGCGCTCTGCTTGCGCCTGAACTGCTGCAAGGTCAGCTGGGAAACCAGAAATAACGTAATGCGTTGAAGAATTCTTCACAGCGATAGAAATAGGTCCGCGAGCATTCTTCACACGAGAAATCAAAATCTCAACCTGTTCGCGGGTCACGCCCTTCAAGGAGAGCATATATGTCGCTCCAGCAGCACCTGCTGCACCCGAAGCTCCGAGACCAGCCTGCAATGCGCGAGTAGTGCGTGTCGCTGCAAGACCGATGAACTGTGCTACAGCCAGCACGGAGACAATACGCTTATCTGCTTCTTCCGCAGACAGGATGCCTGCCTGCTTGTCGCGCAAAGTTTGTGCGATGTCCACAGCGAGAACGCCCTGAGAATGACCCTGAATGGTTACGAGCTCGTCCGAGTCAAGTTTCAAACCAAGATCAACCATATCCAAAAGCACACCAAGCTGAGAAGCTGCGATACCTGGAACAGATACGACAGCATCTGCTGCGCTACCCAAAACAGGTGTTGCACTTGCATAGCTCAGTACGTCTACATTGCGACCGGTAATTGCCAAAGCATCCGTCGCCATTGGGCTGATAGCAGATGTCGCATCAGCCATATACTTTTCTACGCGTTCGAAAACCTGAGGGTTGTTCTTGAGATCATTAAGCGCGTTATTCCATGGGGTGGATTGGCCGCCGAAAAGCAGCGCAAATGGTTCGGACTTAAAACGATCCATAAGAGTTTGTGCCATTATTCTTACCTTTTCTTACCTTAACTTCTACTTTTGCAACGGTTGTTTTACAACGGTTGATTGCCATGACGGCGATGATGTGGACGAGAAACGTTTTTATTTTTCAAAAGGGACAGCGATTCTTCAATCACCTCGCGAGTTTGAGCCGGATCAATCATGGCGTCAATTTCGCCCTTTTCAAGAGAAAGATTTGCATTCACAGTACTTGCTTCATACTCAGCAACCAAGCGAGCGCGAACTTCATCAACATTGTCACCGTTATCGCGTGCTTTACGCAATTCTTTGCGGTGGATGATATTCACTGCACCCGTTGCGCCAAGGACAGCAATTTGCGAATTTGGCCATGCAAAGTTGAAATCTGCACCCATAGATTTAGAACCCATCACGATATAGGCACCGCCGAATGCTTTTCGCAAAATGACGGTAATCATCGGTACTTGAGCATTTGCATACGCGTAAATAACTTTTGCACCGCGACGAATAATTCCCGCATGCTCCTGATCGCTACCTGGCTTGTATCCAGGAACGTCGACGAGAGTAATCACAGGGACATTAAACGCATCACACAGACGAACGAATCGTGCCAATTTCTCGGATGCATCCACGTCCAAAATTCCCGCGCGAACTGCTGGTTGGTTCGCGACGATACCAACGCTTTGACCCTTAATGCAGGCAAAACCTACGACAACGGATGGCGCGAAAAGCTCGTGTACTTCCAAGAACTCGCCATAATCAACTAAGCAATGGATGACATCCACGACATCGTATGGCTGGCGATCATTGTCTGGAACAATTGTGCCGATACGCTTAGCAGCATCCTCTTCCGCATGACCGTTCGAATACGCATACTGCGGAGGCTGCTCGTCGCAATTGCTTGGAAGATACGCCATAACCGCGCGGACATAATCGATAGCATCTGCTTCGTCTTCACCCAAATAATGAGCAACGCCTGATTTGACGTTATGCACGTAACCGCCGCCAAGCTCATCCATGGAAATCTGCTCACCAGTAGCAGCCTTCACCACATCAGGCCCCGTGACAAACATGTATGAATTTTCCTTAGTCATCACAATCATGTCTGTCAACGCTGGGCAATACACCGCACCGCCAGCGCATGGTCCGAGAATCAACGAAATTTGTGGAATGAAACCAGAAGCTTCGCAGGTCTTCTTAAAAATACGACCATACTGAGTCAGAGCACTAACACCTTCTTGGATGCGCGCACCACCCGAGTCGATAAGAGCAATAACAGGGACTTTAAGATTCATCGCCATATCCAGCAGATGACAAATCTTCGTTCCTTCAGCCTCGCCCATCGTGCCGCCGCGAACAGAGAAGTCTTGAGCATACACGCCCACTTTGCGGCCGCGAATCATGCCAAAACCAGTAACAACTGCACTTCCTGCTACGCCTTCATTGATATTTCCACCCGCAAAGCGGCCTACTTCTACGAAAGTATTCGAATCGAAAAGCAAATCAAGACGTTCGCGAGCCGTGTACTTTCCCTTAGGATGCTGGCGAGCGCGAGCATGGTCTTCGCTTTCACGTGCAAGCTGAGCCGCACGTTTAATTTCTGCACGCAATGGCTGATTGGTATCGCCGGAGATAATCGCTGACGATGCCACTGCGAGAGAATCCAAACTTGTGGAACTTACCATATCGCCTCCTTCTTTACTTCTCTTCTGGGGTTTCTGTGGTTTCTGGATTTTCTGAGGACTGAGTATCAGCAGCTGGAGAATGTGCCTCATCAGCAGCGTCCGCGATATTAATTTTCAACAACGCTTCTCCGGCATCCACGCCGTCAGCTGGCCCGACGTAAATTTCCGAAATAACGCCCGAAATTGGCGCATACACATAGTTTTCCATCTTCATGGATTCGAGAACGACCAGCAGGTCCCCCTTGCTGACCGCTTGGTCCACAGCAACGTTCACACGAGTCACGACTGCCTGCATAGGAGCCTTGATTTCACCGTTCGAGCTCATGAGACCGCCATCGGATGGAGTATCCGTTGCCGCTGCAGTATTCAAACCGCTTCCGCGCAATGGCTGAGTACGGCGATTGTTAATTGGTCGATGCGAGGTCGATACCGCGGCAATAACGTAATCCGGCACGGAAATCTTCGTGCGTCGGTCATCGACTTCCACCACGAAAGTCGTATTTTGAGTATTGCGTGGGGAAATTTGCGAATTTGTACGAGATGTTCCCAACTCGCTTGGCTCGGTCGAATTAACAGAACGATCAAGAACGCTGGCAGGTTGACCTGCACGAGCTGTACGCGCATGCTCATTAAGGAAGGTATTTTCCAACCATTTGGTCGTCACATTGAAACGACCAGACTTGCCACGCGCTGTAAAATCGTCATGCGCGAAAATTTCGTCATACAGAGCAATTGGCGTAGAAATGCCTTCAATAGCAAATTCGGAAATAGCACGATGAACGCGCGCAATAGCTTCATCACGCGTTGCTGCAGTAATGATGATCTTGCCCATCATCGAATCGTACTTTGGCGAAATCGTATCACCCTGAGCCACACCGAAATCAATGCGCACGCCTGGACCTGATGGGAAGACGAGCTTTTCAATAACGCCCGAGCCAGGAGTCAAATTCTTCTCAGGATCTTCGCTTGTAATGCGAAGTTCAAAGCTATGGCCGCGGATAATTTCCGGAACAGTCAAAGAACCGCCATCAGCGATGGCCAACTGTTCACGTACAAGATCCAAACCGCACACTTCTTCCGATACGGTATGCTCGACCTGCAAGCGAGGGTTCACTTCAAGGAAGTACACGTCATTGCGAGGCGTCACCATAAATTCGCATGTACCCAAGCCGACATAGCCTGCGGTTTCAAAAAGACGCTGAGAGAAGAGACGAAGCTTCTCTTCAACTTCTTCCGTCAAATAAGGAGCTGGAGCTTCTTCGATGAGCTTTTGATTTCGACGCTGCACGGAGCAATCACGCGTGGAATACACGGTAAATGCACCATGACTATCGCGACCGCACTGTGTCTCGACGTGGCGTGCTTCGCTGACAAATTTTTCGATGAAGTACTTGTCTAAGTCGCCACCTTGCAAAGAATCATGGCTCATAAAGAATGCACGCAAGTCATCTTCTGTACGCACAATAGTGATACCGCGGCCACCGCCGCCATCTGCACGCTTCATCATGACTGGATAGCCAAACTCATTGCAGAAGCTGATCAAAGTATTGATATCCGATACTGGCTCGGAAATGCCCGGAACAGGTGTCACTTCTGCGCGAACTGCGAAACGTCGAGCGATAATTTTATCGCCCAATTCATCCAAGGCTTCAGGATTAGGACCCACCCAAGTAATTCCCGCATCGATGACTCGAGTAGCAAAGTGAGCATTTTCCGACAAGAAACCATACCCTGGGTGAATGGCATCCGCGTGAGAACGCTGAGCAATTTCCAAGATGCGATCCATATTGAGATAGGTTTCATTGTACGTATCGCCGGACATGTGATACGCCTCATCTGCCATCTCCACATATGGCGCGGTGCGGTCTTGATCCGAATAAATCGCCACCGTTTCGATGCCCATTTCGCAGGCTGTGCGAATCACGCGTAAAGCGATTTCTCCGCGATTAGCAATTAAGAGTTTCTTCATTCTGCTTTACTCTCCTATCGAAGATGCGTGACATCACCCACGGTGATATGAATTGGAGTTGATGAATTATCAGGACGGATATTGAGTGCTGCGTCAAGAGCGATGTCGACAGCCGTTCCACGGATAATTTTTCCGTCTGCCAGCTCAGCTTGTACGCGCTTGCCCAGCGTTGCACTGTGTTCTTGAGCATCAGTACGAATAGCCCGAGCAGCTGCATTATCCGACGAAAAACGAGGAAGCACATGATTTGACTCTGCAGCCTTGTATATGGCCGCCCACACTGGCTCGAATGCTTCGAAAGTGGACGTCAATTTCTCGCCGATATGCGCGATAAGAGCGCGGATAACAGTTTCTGGAGAAGACTGCAAGGCGTTGCTCAGTTGTGAATCACTGAACTGTGCCCCACCGTGCGAAGCATTCTGTATATTCTGCGCATTCTGCGCGATCTGCGCAATCGATGTCGCCTCATACGACTGCCCTGTAAGTTCAGGAGCAGCTGTCACATTGATGCCGATACCCATCACCACAGCAACAATGGTGTCATCCAACCTCGTATACTGGTTCCTTACCCCGTGAGCTTGTGCAGTAATCTCAGGGCTCATCACTGTTTCGCACAGAATGCCACCGAGCTTCTTGCCTTCAACATACACGTCATTAGGCCACTTGAGCTGCGCATCAATACCACAGACAGTGCGCACAGCATCACATGCACATAAACCAGCGATTGTGGATAGCCACGTTCCATTGGTCCTATAAAAATCTTGGGACATCACACATGTGAAGGATGCATACATTCCTGCATGATTGTCGCTCACCCATTCTCGCTGCAAGCGGCCACGACCATGTGTTTGCTCATCAGCGCTGATAATGGACACAAGTCGAGGGTATGCAAGTTCAGAAAAATCGAAACTTGAGTAGTCAGCTGCTGGCACATGTAGTACTTGAGCAGACTCGTCAGCCCATCTCTCTGTCCCTCTCTCTGTAACAGTTTTTTCTGCGCTTTCATGGGTATCATGAAGAATTCGAGTCGCTTCCCAGTTCGTCGAATCAAGAGACGCATAGTGCGTCCAGTACCAAGGCTGAGCTTGGATTGTAGTTATTGTAGTTACCGGTTGAACCACATATTCTCCTATCGCAATTGCTTTATACAAAGCTACTAGACTTTTCTGAATTTCACCATGATTTTATCGACAAACTTTGAGCGAGTGTTTTGTATATTTATAACATAATATAATTTTGCATGACTACCCAAATGTTCATATATTAGCCATTTAATGCGGTTAATTAGACTTTTTTCATATCATGATTTATAGTTGGCATTACGTTCTCTTGTAAAATATTTCAAATTAGTCCATTTGTCCCACATGAGTCCCAAGGAGCTTAAATTGTTCAAGACTACAAATTTTGCGTCAATTATCGCGCAAATGTTTAAGAATTTTTCTATTCTCAAGTACGTCACCTTTACCGCACTGTTTATCACTGCTGGTCTCGCAGGAAAAATCGCTATCCCAGGAACGCAAGTCGGTATCACTATGCAAACTTTCGTTCTCATGCTGATTGCACTGAATCTTACCGCAGCTGAAGGCGTAGCAGTTATCAGCACATACATCACTCTGGGCGCATTGGGGATGCCTATTTTCTCAGGCGGTATGAGCACCCTTGCTCTTATCGGTCCAAGCGCAGGATTTATTTGGGGATTCATCCCAGCATTCCTTATTGCACAGTATGGCGTGCGCTTTGTAAACTCACATACTCAGTCCACTCTCGCGCGTGCACTCGGATCATTTACTGCTCTTGCATTGGGCTGCATGGTCTTCCTCTATACTTGTGGCGTGAGCGTTCAGAGCATCATCGTTAATGCATCATGGACATCGCTGATGACCGCATCCTTTGGTTTCATCGGGTTTGATTGCATTAAGGCGCTTGCTGCCCTTGCATGCACATATGGAGTTCGAGTACTCAGCACACGTATGCAACGTCATTAATCCATACAAAGGTTGATATTGCGCGCTCTATCAGAAGAATTTGCATGGAAATTACCCCCCCCCCGCATATTCTGATAACGATGGCAAACAATACGCGGCACCAAGCTTTGAACTCTCGCATGTCAACCTGAGGACAGACCTTTATTTTTGCACGGTTTTCATATAAAATAGTGCTTCTTATTAAAAAATCTTCAATAAGAACAGACCCTAATAGAATGGAGTGTGGAAACGCATGGTTGCTTCCGCGCAGTTTGAGGCCTTAGATCCACAAACTCGTAAATCTGTAGAAATCGTTGTCAATGAATGCTTAGAAAAGTGCGCGACAAATACTGAATGGTATAACCGCTTGGGTGACAACGAAGCACATTATCTTCGCGTGATTTTGCTGACTGCAGTCACCGATTACGTTCACTTTGCAAATGAGCATGCTGTATCCGACGAGCATGTAGCAGATGTCTCTGCTGAAGATCTCTTCACCCTTGCACCACTGGAAACGACGACAAAGATCACACTGGAAAATGTGATTGACGCTATTCGCTATGCAGTAGATGCTGTAGAAAATCATGTTACGTTCTTTGCTCCAAAGGGCCAAGAAGCTGCATATGCGCGCGCTGCTGTGTACTTCTCTCGAGAAGTTGCATTCTCAGCTGCACGTATTTATGGTCGAGTCGCTGTCACACGAAGCATTTGGGATACACGCGATGAAGCGTTTATCATCGAATCTTTGCTCAACCGTGACTTCTCCCCTTCTTTGCAGTCTCGTGTAGCAAACTTCGACTGGCAGTCCAACGAGCGCTTCTTTGCCGCTGTGGGCGACTTTGACATTTCCAGCAGCCTTCGCTCTGGCTTTGTCCAGGCAGATTTGCGTAATGTAGTGTTGCAGCTGGGCGGTCAGGTCTGCATTTCATCGCATGACAATTACACCATTTTGCTCATCGGCATGGGTGAGAATGAGTCTCGTCAGCCATTCCTTGATGCTGCTGTCACTCTCTTCGATGAGATTCCAACTGTCTGCTTCGGCCCTGTGGAGTCTCGACTTGAAGGTGCATCTATTACTCTGCGCGCTGCAGTAAATGGTTTTAAGGCACGTTTTGCTTATCCAAACCATCCAAATCCTATGCGCGCTGAGGACTTCCTCGCTGAGCGCGCACTCTTTGGAGATGAGGATGCTCAGAATGAGCTGTACACAAACGTGTACCTTCCTATGAAGAACGACGAGCACAAGACACAGATTTTGTCGACTCTGCAAAATTATTTGTTCTCCGGCTCTTCTTTGGAGCGTACTGCTCAGGCGTTGAACGTTCATCCAAATACTATCCGTTACCGCTTGAAGAAGTCTATTAAGCTGACGGGCTGGGATGCTACAAATCCTCGCGAGGCATATATTTTGACGACTGCTATCAAGATTGGTTTGTATCGCGATTCTCAAATCGCATAAGCGTTCCTGAGATAAAACGTATAGCTGTGTATGATTCGTCATGCACAGCTTTTCTTATGTCAGTCGCGGTGAAGGTACTCAGTCAGTTACCGTTAATTATCGTACATTGTCGAAAATTACGGAAATTAACACCTCTTCGCACTCAGCACGTACGACCGTATGCAGAGATGACATACAAAAATGTCCCCCAAGGATTTCTCCTCGAGGGACATTTCTATCTTATTTTATGCTATCTTGCTACGATTACTCGTTAGTTTCAGAGTTATCGCCAAGATCCAAATCACCGAAATCGGTCTGTTCGCCCAAATCATTCAAGAAATCATCTGGGTTGAATTCCTGACCCAAGTCAAGATCGCCGAAGTCAAGGCTGGAGAAGTCGACATCAGAGAAGTCGGAATCTGCCAAACCAGCGAGATCAGCGCCCATATCGGTATCCAAACCGAAGCTTGGATAGATGGTGTCGCGAATTGCCTTATCAGGCTCCACGACGACGTTACGATAACGGGACAGACCTGTACCAGCTGGGATGAGCTTACCGATGATGACGTTCTCCTTGAGGCCCTTCAGATCATCGATCTTCTGGCTCAATGCAGCCTCAGTAAGAACACGAGTGGTCTCCTGGAAGGATGCTGCGGACAACCATGATTCGGTAGCCAAGGAAGCCTTGGTAATACCCATCAAGACTGGACGACCAGTTGCAGGCTTCTTGCCTTCTGCCACTGCAGCCTTGTTTGCTGCGCGGAAGATCTGCTGGTCAACCAATTCACCTGGAAGGTACTTGGTATCGCCAGATTCGAGAACAGTAATACGGCGAAGCATCTGGTGAACGATAACCTCGATGTGCTTATCGTGGATATCTACACCCTGGCTGCGGTATACGTCGTGAACACCTTCCACGATGGATACCTGCCCTGCGCGTGCACCGAGGATTTCTGTAATCTTCTTAGGATCGACAGAACCTTCAGTGAGCTGGTCGCCAGCTTCGACGTGCTGACCGTCATGAATGATGACTGGGTTACGACGAGATACTGGGTATTCGATGACATCGCTTCCATCGTCTGGTGTCAAGAGAATGCGACGACCAGCTTCGTTGTCTTCGATGTGAACGATACCTGCATCTGCAGCAATTGGAGCCTCACCCTTAGGGTTACGTGCTTCGAAAAGCTCAGCAACACGAGGAAGACCCTGAGTAATATCGGATGCGGAAGCAACACCACCAGAGTGGAAGGAACGCAGTGTCAACTGTGTACCAGGCTCACCAATGGATTGTGCTGCCACGATACCAACTGCTTCACCCACGTCAACGAGGTGGTTAGTAGCCAAGGACCATCCGTAGCACATTGCGCATACGCCGTCAGTAGATTCGCAGGTCAGTACGGAGCGACCGGAGACGGTTTCTACACCGTGAGCTACCAAGTCGTTCAATACATCCATGGACAATGCGTCTCCACGCTTGTAGAGTACAGTCTCACCATCTGCTGGATCGATAACATCTGCTGCGAGGATACGGGAGTATGGACCACCGTCAGCGTTCTTGACGAGTACCAAGTTGCCTTCAGCATCGCGCTCTGCAATCTGCATTGGCAAACCACGCTTGGTGCCGCAGTCGTGAGTGCGAACGATGACATCCTGAGAAACGTCGACCAGACGACGAGTCAAGTAACCAGACTCTGCAGTACGCAATGCGGTATCTGCCAGACCCTTACGTGCACCGTGCTGGGAGATGAAGTACTCGAGCACGGACAAACCGTCGCGATAGTTGGACTTCACTGGACGTGCGATGGTTTCACCTCGTGGATCAGCCACGAGACCACGCATACCAGCAATCTGACGAATCTGCATCCAGTTTCCACGAGCCCCAGACTGAACCATGATGTTCACATTGTTGTCATCGTGGAAGTTTTCCTGCATTGCTTCTGCTACCTTATCGGTGCACTCAGTCCACAGGTTGATGAGTTCCTGCTTACGTTCTTCTTCGGTGAGTAAACCAAGGTCATACTGATTGTTGACCTTACGTGCCTGCTCTTCGTAAGAAGCGACGATCTCCTGGTGGTTGCTTGGAGCAACGATATCCGAGAATGCCATAGTAACGCCTGACCATGGTGCACGGGTGAAGCCGAGATCCTTCAATGCATCGAGGGTTGCTGCAACCTGTTCGGTTGAGTAACGAGCTGCGATGTCATCGACGATGCTGGAGAGCTTGCCCTTTGCTACCTGCTCGTTGATGAATGGATAGTCGACTGGCAAGGTCTCGTTGAAGAGCATACGACCATAGGACGTTGCAAACAGTACAGAACCGTCTGAGAAGCGCTCTTCGCGTGCGACCTTAACATCGCTATCGATTGGATCAACGATTTCGATCTCGCGTGGCTTCCAGTTTGTAGGAAGTACGAAATCCTTTGGCTGGCGGATGAGCACTTCTGCCTGCATATCGATTTCGCGCAAGTCGAGAGCCATACGTGCTTCTGCCATAGAGCCGAATACTCGACCCTGACCCTTTGCACCCTTGACCATTGTGGAGAGGTAGTACAAACCGATAATCATATCCTGAGAAGGCATAGTTACGGTGTGACCATCTGCTGGCTTCAAAATGTTGTCAGAGCCCATCATCAGGGTACGAGCTTCAGCCTGAGCTTCTGCGGACAGTGGCAAGTGAACTGCCATCTGATCACCATCGAAGTCAGCGTTGAATGCTGCACAAGCCAAAGGTGGCAAGTGGATTGCCTTACCTTCAACGAGTACTGGCTCGAATGCCTGAATACCCAAACGGTGAAGTGTAGGTGCACGGTTGAGCAATACTGGATGCTCTGTGATAACCTCTTCGAGGACATCCCACACTGCTACGTCACCACGGTCTACGAGACGCTTTGCACTCTTCATGTTCTGAGAGTAACCCTTGTCCACCAAACGCTTAATAACGAATGGCTTGAAGAGTTCCAAAGCCATTGACTTTGGCAAACCGCACTGGTGCATACGCAAGGATGGACCGACAACGATAACGGAACGACCCGAGTAATCTACGCGCTTACCGAGCAAGTTCTGACGGAAACGACCCTGCTTACCCTTGAGCATATCGGACAAGGACTTGAGTGGTCGATTGGATGCGCCAGTTACTGGACGACCACGACGACCGTTGTCGAAGAGGGAGTCCACTGCTTCCTGAAGCATGCGCTTTTCGTTGTTCAGCATAATCTCAGGAGCACCGAGCTCGATGAGTCGCTTCAAACGGTTGTTTCGGTTGATGACTCGACGATACAAATCGTTCAAATCAGATGTAGCGAAACGACCACCGTCAAGCTGAACCATTGGGCGCAAATCTGGTGGGATAACCGGAATAACGTCCAATACCATTGCAGCTGGGGACTTGCCTGTTTCCACGAAGGAACGAACGACCTTGAGTCGCTTCAATGCACGAGCCTTACGCTGACCTGTACCCGTTGCAATTGCTTCCTGAAGTTCTTCAGTAGCAGCTTCGAGATCGAAGTCAAGCAAGCGCTGGCGAATTGCCTCAGCACCCATGCAGCCTTCGAAGTAGTCACCGTAGCGGTCTTCCATTTCGCGCCACAGATCGACATCGCCTTCCATATCGCCAGGCTTGAGACCCATGAACTTATCCCATACAGCGGTCAAACGAGCGATTTCGTCGTCAAAACGCTGGCGAATGTTCTTGAGTTCACGGTCAGCACTGCTGCGAAGCTTTGCCTTAGCTGGAGACTTGCCGCCTTCAGCTTCTACTGCTGCCATGTCTTCTTCAAGCTTCTTTGCGCGAGCATCGAGCTCGACGTCGCGACGCTCGATGAGCTGGCTGATTTCTACGTCAAACTCATCCTGAAGATCTGGCAAATCCTTGTGACGTGCTTCTTCATCTATCTTTGTCACCATGTATGCAGCAAAGTAGATAACCTTCTCGAGGTCCTTTGGAGACATGTCGAGGAGGTAGCCGAGGCGAGATGGCACACCCTTGAAGAACCAAATGTGGGTTACAGGTGCTGCCAATTCGATGTGGCCCATACGTTCACGACGTACGCGGGAACGAGTCACTTCTACGCCGCAGCGTTCGCACACGATGCCCTTGAAGCGTACGCGCTTGTACTTTCCGCACGCGCACTCCCAGTCGCGAGTAGGTCCGAAGATCTGCTCGCCGAACAATCCGTCCTTCTCAGGCTTCAAAGTACGGTAATTGATGGTCTCTGGCTTCTTAACTTCGCCGTGAGACCAGCCACGAATTTCGTCAGCTGTCGCCAAACCAATTCTGACTTGATCAAATGCATTTACATCAAGCATTTAATATCCTGTCTTTTCTAATCCTATTACGTCTACTCTATCGACTTGCTTATGCCTGGAACTCAGTGACCGCTGGTTCTTCATAACCAGCAGATGCATCTGGACGAGATCCAATGTTGAAGCCGAGATCATCAGTAGCGGAAACTGGGTCGCCATCTTCTTCTCGCATGTCGATAGCAACGCCTTCAGCGTTCAAAACTTCGACATTCAAAGACAGAGACTGCATTTCCTTAAGGAGAACCTTGAAGGATTCTGGGATACCAGCAGATGGCAAGTTGTCACCCTTAACGATTGCACCGTAGACACGGACGCGACCGTCGACGTCATCAGACTTTACAGTCATCATTTCGTGGAGGGTATGTGCTGCACCATAAGCTTCGAGTGCCCACACTTCCATCTCACCGAAGCGCTGGCCACCGAACTGTGCCTTACCACCGAGTGGCTGCTGGGTAATCATGGAGTATGGACCAGTAGAACGTGCGTGAATCTTATCATCAACCAAGTGATGGAGCTTCAGCATGTACATGTAGCCTACGGAAATTGGCTTGCCGAATGGTTCACCAGTACGTCCGTCGAAGAGCTGTGCCTTACCATTTGCGCCGACCATGTGATCGCCATCGCGGTTTGGCAAAGTTGTCGAGAGCAAACCGTTGAGAACTTCTGGCTTAACACCATCGAATACTGGTGTAGCAACTGGAGTTCCTGGAGCACCCTTTTCAGCACCTTCTGGAATGTACTTCTTCCACTCTGCTTCCAAGTTTGGATCGAGAGAGATATCCCAACCAGACTTTGCAATCCAACCGAGGTGGAATTCAAGAACCTGACCAACGTTCATTCGAGAAGGTACACCCAATGGGTTGAGCATGATGTCAACTGGAGTACCATCCTCGAGGAATGGCATATCTTCTTCTGGAAGGATACGGGAAATAACACCTTTATTTCCGTGACGACCTGCGAGCTTATCACCCTGAGTGATCTTACGATGCTGAGCGATGTAGACGCGGATCATGTGGTTGACACCAGTTGGAAGTTCGTCGCCGTCTTCTTCAGCATCTTCGCGGGTGATTTCCTTGATACCGATAACAGTACCGGACTCACCGTGAGGTACGCGCAAGGAAGTATCGCGAACTTCGCGGCTCTTCTCACCGAAGATTGCACGGAGTAAACGCTCTTCTGGGGTAAGTTCTGTCTCACCCTTTGGAGTTACCTTACCAACGAGAATATCGCCTGGCTCAACTTCTGCACCGATGCGGACGATACCGCGATCGTCGAGGTTGGAGAGTGCATCTTCACCCACGTTTGGAAGGTCACGAGTAATTTCTTCTGCACCGAGCTTTGTTTCGCGTGCATCGATTTCGTACTCTTCGATGTGGATGGAAGACAAAGTGTCATCCTGTACCAAACGCTGAGAGATGATAATTGCATCCTCATAGTTGTAACCGTTCCAAGGCATGAACGCTACAAGCAAGTTCTTACCCAAAGCGAGTTCACCCTGATCAGTTGCAGGACCATCAGCCAAAACGGATCCTACTTCAACGCGGTCGCCCTCGTTCACGAGTGGAACCTGGTTGTAGCATGTCGTCTGGTTTGAGCGCTGGAACTTGACGATCTTGTAGGAAGACTGAGTGCCGTCATCATTCAATGTACGGATCATATCACCGGAAACGTAGATAACTACGCCATCCTTCTCCGCCTTAACAACGTCACCAGAGTCCACTGCTGCACGCCATTCAGTACCAGTACCAACGAGTGGTCGTTCAGACTTAATCAATGGCACAGCCTGACGCTGCATGTTCGCACCCATCAATGCTCGGTGGCCCTCATCGTGCTCCAAGAATGGAATCAAGGAAGCACCAACGGATACCATCTGGCGTGGGGAAACGTCCATGTAGTCGACCTGAGATACAGGAACATCCTCTGCTTCTGCATTAGCATCTCGTACCAATGCTTCTTCAGTAAGGAAGCGACCTTCAGAATCGAGCTTCTGGTTTGCCTGAGCGATGAAGTGCTCAGATTCCTGATCTGCTGTCATGTAGACAACGTCATTGGTTACCTGACCATCGATAACCTTACGGTATGGAGTTTCGATGAAGCCGAATGGGTTCACACGACCGAAGGTTGCGAGGGAACCAATCAAACCAATGTTTGGACCTTCAGGAGATTCAATTGGGCACATACGTCCGAAGTGAGACTGATGTACGTCTCGAACTTCCATGGAGGCGCGGTCACGAGAAAGCCCACCAGGACCCAATGCAGACAGACGACGCTTGTTTGTCACACCTGCGAGTGGATTGTTCTGATCCATGAACTGAGACAGCTGGGATGTTCCGAAGAACTCCTTGATAGCTGCTGCTACTGGACGAATGTTCAGCAAGGACTGTGGAGTAATTGCTTCTGCATCCTGAGTAGTCATACGCTCGCGGACAACGCGTTCCATACGAGACAAACCTGTACGGAGCTGGTTCTGTACGAGCTCACCTACCTGACGGATACGACGGTTACCGAAGTGATCGATATCGTCGACATCTACGCGCAAAGCAACTTCTTCGCCGTTACGCATGCCCATGAATTCAGTTGCACCAGAATGCAAGCTCACCAAGTACTTGATGGTTGCGATGATGTCTTCACGAGACAAGGAACGGTCATTCATGTCTTCTTCAAGACCAAGCTTGTGGTTGATCTTATAACGACCAACGCGAGCCAAATCGTAACGCTTGGTGTTGAAGTAGAAGGAATCAAGAAGGTTACGTCCAGCATCTGCAGTTGCAGCATCGTTTGGACGAATCTTGTGATAGAGATCTACGAGAGCAGCATCTTGATCAACAGTCTTGTCTTCTTCCAAAGCCTGCATAACCAATGGATAATCCTTGAATGCATCTGCAATCTCAGAATCGGTCATGCCAATTGCCTTCAAGAATACAATTGCCGACTGCTTACGCTTACGATCGATACGAACGCCGAGGACGTCGCGCTTATCGATTTCAAACTCAAGCCATGCACCACGGCTTGGGATAATCTTTGCGCCGAAAACTTCCTTATCGGAGGACTGTACAGCCTGACGATCGAAGTACACACCTGGGGAACGTACGAGCTGAGAAACGATAACACGCTCAGTGCCACCGATAATGAAGGTACCGTGAGGTGTCTGCAGTGGGAAATCGCCCATGAATACAGTCTGAGACTTGATTTCGCCAGTTTCGTAATTAGTAAATTCAGCGTTTACGTACAAAGGAGCGGAATAGGTGTAATCCTTTTCCTTGCACTCCTGAACGGTGTGACGTGGGTCTTCGAAGTATGGATCAGAGAATGTCAACGACATAGTCTGCGCGAAGTTCTCAATTGGAGAAATTTCGCTGAATACTTCTTCAAGACCAGAAACGCGAGGAACGGTGAATGTGCCATTCTTCTCGTCTTCAGCTACGCGTGCCTGCCAGCGCTCATTACCGATAAGCCAGTCAAAGCTATCGGTCTGTACGCCAAGGAGATCAGGCACTTCAATTGGCTCACGGATGGAGCCGAAGTTTACACGGTCAGTAGCTTTGCGCAGCTTGATATCCTTTTCATCTGCGCGTGCAATTACTGCCGTTGCACTATTGCTATTCTTAGCAGCCAAGGGGAATTCCTTACCATTCGCTGTATAATATTTCATGAAATATGCGAAGACTCGTGCCACTATTTACACTTGAGCCAACGCCGGTCGCCTATGCCCGCAATATGACACAAGTTAAAACATACCTATTCTACTCACAAAAGCCCCATCCGTCAAGGATATTTTTCGCACAATCGTTCGGCGTGTCGCGCTGTGTCCAGGGTGGGAATTCGTAATGCATATTTATCACACAGCAAAAGCGGAGACAACCACTCATAAAATGAACGATTGTCTCCGCTTTACTGGGGTATCTCAGCTCTCCATCTTATGTACATACAGAGCTTGATATCCCATCCTCAGCACTACGAAGAAGTAAGAGAAAGAGAGATGCTCACTTCGTACGGCGCATGAGGAACTTGCGTACCGCGAGAATAGACAACGCAAGAAGAGCGATGCCGATGATCACGTCGACCACAATGAGAATAATTTTCCACGTTTCCATACCAGCGCCTGGCTCGCCATCCTGATAACGCCATGAATTCACAGTAGTATACAGGATGTTATGAGCAGCACGACGCATCTGAATGACAGCGGTCGAACTCAGATCAGTGACGTAGTTCGTCGTTTCCGCTGTAGCAAGCATAATATCAGTACCGCCACGGATGAGCTGATCAGCATTCTGATAGCTGTAGTTTGGACCAGAGAAGTAATCAGTTTCTACCATGCCTCGGAAGCCCCACTCATCGCGCAAGACCGTCTGATTCAAAGACAGAAGTGCACTAGAGTATGTGTTTCCTACATAGTTGAAGGAACTCATGATAGCCATCGCCTTGACGTTTGCATCAAGAGCAGACTTGATGACATTTTCAAAAGGCTTCAGATAGATTTCACGTACGGACTGTTCGTTAGCCCATGTCAGGAGCTGACCATTACGCTGGGTTTCCTGCTCATTGAGCGCGAAATGCTTAGTGAATGCGTATACACCATACTCAGCTGCACCCAAAACCTGGCCCGATGCCAAGTCACCAGTCAATTGAGGATCTTCGGAGAAATACTCGAAGTTACGACCGCCAAACTCACTGCGATGGATGTTAATGGATGGAGCATACCAACCGGAGATATTCAGCTCGTGAGCCATCTGTCCAATGTTACGACCGAAATCTTCAGCAAGCTTACGATTCCAGCTATTTGCGAGAACGACGTTTGCTGGCAAACCAATCGAGGATACGCCTGTGAAGTTGTCTTTCAATGCTGCTGGGCCATCCACGTCGGGCAGACGCACTTTACCGATGGAATCTATAGCTGCATTACCGTACCCACCATTAGCGATGAGATTATTCATCTCATCGACGGTCAATTCATCAAGTAATTGATCCCATTGAGCATCGTCGTGTGCCTTGCCGCGCAAATCAACTAAACGTACACCATTACGGGCGCCAGTTGTTGGCATCTTGTCCGAGTCGTTATCAAACTTCTTAGGATCATAATTGCCATTGTTGTAGAAGGTTGCCTTAGCGTCATCGCTCATATCAAAATTGATAGGAGCTGCAGTCGCCTCAGTATAGTTCGCAAAATTATTTGCACGAGACAAGTAGTTCACATTGCCATCGACATCGTCGAAAGCATTCGTAGCTACTTGCTGATCACCATTATGGGTACGATCCTTTGAGTTATATGTAATCGTCTGACCGACAGTCACGTTCTTAGAATCAATAATGTGATGACTATCGCTACGAATGGAGATAGCATAGTCACCCTGCTCCAGCACATAAGCCTTTGCATTGTGATAATCGTAGGACGCCAAGTCGTCTTCCTTGAAGGAGATAGAAATGGTCTGTGACTCGCCTGGTTGAAGTTCCTTTGTCTTATCAAACTTGATCAGATTTGCAGTTGCCTTCTCAATGCCACCATTGGTATATAGAGGATTTGAGTACACTTCGACGACATCCTTACCAGCTACATTACCAGTATTCGTTACTGTTACATCGAAGCTTACCTGACCATCACGATAGGTAATATCTCCCATACTCTGACTGAAAGAGGTGTAGCTCAAACCATAACCGAATGGATACTGTACGACATCGTCATAATTGATGGCTCCCGTATCAGCAGCAGTTTCATAGAAGCGATATCCGACGTAGATACCTTCGACATAATTGACAAAACGAGGAGAATGCAAACCACGTGCAGATTCAATCTGGAATTCCTGTACGTTCTGATATGGGAAGTCGCCGAAATTATTAAAAGATGGAGTCTGAGTCAAGTCCTTCACAAAAGTATCAGCAGTCTTTCCTGAAGGATTCACAGCACCCGTCATAATCTCGCCAAGAGCTCGGAAGCCTGCCTGACCAGGATGAGGAGCCCACAATACAGACTTGATCTGTGGATAATCTTGCAAAAAGCTCATCTCAAACGCATTAGCACCGTTAAGACAAGAACGACCTTATCAAAGTTCGACGTTACGAGGTTGAGCATATCACGCTCGCTACGGTCAAGCTCAAGATAATGCTGACCTGCTTCACAGTCAGCGTATTCGGAAGAATTATTGTTATAGGTAACACCTTCAGCAGTCATATCCTTAGGCAAGTCAAGACCTTCGCCGCCGACACGACCGATAACGACGATAGCAGTATCTGAGTAATTTTTAGCATTATCAATCAATGACTGAGAGTACGTCGAAGCAGGAGGCTCTGGGAGAGTCCAGTCAGCCGCTGCAACAGCAATCACACCACGCTGAGTAGGGTAATCGGTATAGAACTTAGAGAGCTCCTGATTTGTCTTAAAACCTGCAGAGTTGAGAGAATCAAGGATTGATGTGGTTGGGTATGCATCAGAAAGCGCCCCCCGAACCCGTACCACCGTAAATTGGGTTCGTAGAAGCCCATCCGAAGACGTTAATATTGCCAGGGTTGGAAATTGGAAGTTCGCTCTCACTATTTTGAAGGAGTACCGTTCCTTCACGTTCCAAATCGACAGCTAACCGATTCGTCTTCTCAATTGTATCTGAAGACAACGCGAGTTTTGGACTCGTAGCAAGAGTAATAACATTACTCAGCGGACCAAGTACCATCATATTGATGGACACTATCGCAGCAATCACTGCAACAATCCATGTGCTGGAATGTGTAAGCTTGCGCGCAGCAAGATTTTTAACAGTTCGCTTATTAACAGCGATGGTGATAATCACAGCGAACACCAATGCTACGCCGATAACTATCAGGTACGTGCGAATAGACGCCAGTACCGCAAGAACATCATCCATATTGAGTTTAAGCATATTATTCCTTTCTCATATCGCCTCTATCTATCCTCCTGTCTTTTCCCTGAAAGCATCATCGTCGTGTGCTTCACGGTCACATTTATTGATAGATAGAGTTCTCTTCACGACTTTTTGAGCATACGTTAAATCAATTTACTTACTCAATGACCACACAAGAGAAATGTGTGGCATTGCCACACATACGATATAGTTGGATACAAAGATCTCGTCCGATCACTTCATTGGATGCTGTCGTATCGTTGATGAAATCATTTTTTATGACTTCATTTTTATGGCATTATTGGCGAGCCCCACTTCATCGAGTGATAGCTAAAGGAGAAAATAATGCCTCATACTGATAACTCTTTCCCATTAGCTTCTGAGATGGAGGAGAAAAATTCCCACAGTATACGATGGCAGCGTACCCACAATGCTTTACGCACGACTTACATTGAACTTATTGACGAACTTGGTCCTGATAATGTCACCGTGTCATCTATAACTGCACGAGCTCATGTACATCGCAAAACTTTCTATCTTCACTATGAAAGTTTGGAAGCTCTGTATGATGAGCGAGTTACTGAACTCGCGAACCAATTCGGACAGATGATTGCTACGATGCCGAGGCCACTTAATTACTACGATTTATCGCGCGCGATGTTTACCTTTTATTCATCCTCACCAGAGCTGGAACGCATTTTTTCTAGTGCTCGATTTAGGCAGCTTGCAGATGCTGTAGTCGTACAGTCCACTCGGATTAGCCGCTCTGCCTATAATCCGTTCCGTTTCTTTACCGAAGCCGAGCAGGAACTTATCAATACATTCGTCGTATATTCGTCAGTGAACGTGTGGAGACGTTGGTATGCATCGGGTAAACAAGTTCCGCAAGACAGGGTGATTCAACTCTTGGGGGATCTTCTCGAGTATGGCGTCAAGGATATGCGAGCGCCGTACGAGAAGGAATTGGATAGTTTTTGCGAATAAGAGCGTTCAGTAATTTAATTTTATAATTTTCGGCGTAATTACTTTCTGGATGATTATTTTTCCGCATGAGGACGTCGTTTTATCCACGAATGCACTTCCTCGCTCTCTAGCTCTCATGCTACCCTTGTCTTCGCTATGAGAAAGAAATTCCCGACATCCGCCGAGCTTCTTCACCAGCTTCAAACAGGCGAAACCCTGTCAATTAGGCGCAGTATTTTGCTCGTTACTCTCCTCTCGCTGCCAACTATTGCAGCGCAGCTTTCGTATATCATCATGCAGTACATTGATTCGGGCATGGTGGGTCATTTGAGTACGACGGCTTCTGCATCCATTGGTCTTATCGCCCCCGTGACGTGGCTTTTTAGCGGATTATGTACAGCGCTTACTGCTGGTTTTTCTGTACAAATGGCTCAGCGTTTCGGCTCTCGAAATCCTCGTGAAGCGCGCAATATCATGAAGCAAGGTTTGGCAGTCGGATTACTTTTCGCTACATTTTTGGCAATTGTGACCGTTGCTCTGTCCTTCGTTTTGCCTACATGGCTCGGCGGCGCTCCTGAAATTCGTACGGGAGCGACTGAATACCTCGCAATTTTTGGTGTTTCTTTGCTCGCTATGCAGCTGACTTCCATGGGAAGCTCCATGGTTCAAAGTTCTGGAAATATGAAACTTCCAAGCTTGGTCAGTGTCATTATGTGCTTGTGCGATGTGTTGTTTAACTCGTGGCTCATTTTCCCGCCAACGACGTATTCCTTCTTAGATCTTGAGATTCCATGGGCTGGCGCAAATATGGGCGTTGCAGGAGCTTCCTTAGGAACTGCTCTTGCGGAATTTGTCGGCGCTCTCATTTACTTGTGGTACATGCTCTTCAAGAGTCCACTGCTCAAGCAGCATCAAGGCGAACGCGTCCATTTTAGCCGAGTCATTATTATGACCGCATTGAAAATTGGCGCTCCTGTTGCTCTCGAAAATGCTGTAACCAACAGCGCACAGGTCGTCAGTACGCGCATTATCGCTCCACTGGGAACGACCGCAATTGCCGCAAATTCTTTTGCAGTTACCGCCGAAAGTATCTGCTACCAGCCAGGCTTTGGTATCGGATCTGCCTCCACGACCATCGTTGGTCAAGCAATTGGCGCAAAACAGCACACTATGGCGAAGCGTTTTGCTTGGTTGTCTGTCGGACTTGGCGTCGCAACCATGACAACTGCTGGCATCCTTATGTTCCTTTTTGCCCCGCAAATGATTGGCATTCTCTCCCCTGATCCCGTTATCCAGGAAATGGGCGGAATGGCTCTTCGCATCGGCGCTTTTGCGGAGCCACTCTTCGCTGTATCGATCGTGGCATCAGCTGCTCTGCGCGGTGCAGGCGACACCTTAGCATCCAGCATTTTTAGCGCTGGAAGCATTTGGGGAATCCGCGTCACACTGGCTATCTTCCTTTGCCCACTTATGGGAATTAACGGCTATTGGCTCGCATCTGTCATTCAATGGTGGATTTGCGGCATGCTGTTCCTGTGGCGTATGAAGAGCGAGGTGTGGCTGAAGAAGGCAATGAAGTAGGCTTCGAAGTCTGTGCCATTTATCTCAAACAGCTCCCGTCTAAGACACGGGCGGCACAACGGACTGGCAGTTTTCGACCGGTTATGGAATACTTAATAAGTCAGTCTTGTACAGATTGACGTGGATGATTGTCCGAGCGGTCGAAGGAGCACGACTCGAAATCGTGTGAGGCTAAACACCTCCAAGGGTTCAAATCCCTTATCATCCGCCTGATAGCGCGTTATGAGTTCTGCTCATAACGCGTTTTTGCTTTATTCTTCTATGCCTTTCGTAAGTTGAAAATGCTACTATGACCATTAGTAGCGTAAATTCCCGAAAGCGCGCATGGAACTATTGGTATAGAAAGAGGCAATGATGCTTACCGTTCAACAGGCTATTGACCTTATTATTCAAGATGACCCTAGTGTAGAGGTTAAATCTGTTTCTGAATCCTCAATATGCTGGATAATCTCATTGGGGTATCCTGGTATTAATGAATCCCCTCCAGGTACGTCTGCTTATGTACTGGATAAACGAACGAATGAAGTTGTTCGTCTTATCCCTGGATGGGGAAAATTTGACGAATATATGGATTCCGGATTAAAAAAGATTCCTTTTTAATTCCCAAATAATTGACCCTCCGCATTTCAGGATTTCTTCTTTCTCAAAAAGTAAAGAATGAACTAGCCTCGGGAGGGTACTGTTGAGATAAGTGTATCACATACGCGAAATGTGTAAATTGTCGTATGAATTACTCCACTGTCCGCACCGCACGTATCGCATCCGCACGTACAGCAAGCAAATCATCCGACGGATAATTGACCCGTTCCAGAGTCAATCCGCACGACGGAGCAGGACCTGTTAAGCCTTCACGTTGAGGATGAGCAATTTTCGCAGCAAACCATTCAGGCGTCTTCTTTCCACGTCCGACAGCTATGCTCGCACCAACCAATGAACGAACCATATTCCGCGCAAACGCATCAGCGATAATGGTAAAAGTCAAAAGTCCAGATTCTGCGTATGGAATTTCGTACGCATTGACCTCACCCGTAGGATCTGCACCCACCGCCTGCGTGGTCAGCTGCTCTGCTCCCCCACCATAGACGCGAGCAGGAGTGAGAGCATGCTCTGGGACGCGCTGCCATACCGCAAATTTAACCTCGCGGATAGTTGTACCCCCTGGATTAGGAAGCGCAAACGATCCAAAATCATGCAAACCGATTGTTGCCGCAACAGCGTCGTTCATTGCGTCGACGTCAAGCACATCGTCGACTCGCAAAACCATGCGTGACAGGCGCGGATCGCGCTTCGTTGTACTATCTGCTACACGATAGACATATACGCGGTCTGACGCCGAAAAACGAGCGTCAAAGCCCTCAGGAGCCTTCACCACTGAATAGATAGAGATATCCGATGGCACGATGTGCGAAATTCTACGCCACAATGCTTCCTCTGCGCTCACTCCCGTCATGTGTCCGAGAGCACGAGCAAGAACGCCCTCATCGACATCGATGTGGCATACCTGACCACTGGCATGTACACCAGCGTCTGTACGACCAGCAACGGTCAATTGTACCTCGTCCGCATCCAACCGAAGCACTTTCGCAATAGCCGCTTCAATCTCACCCTGAACGGTACGTTGATTCGCCTGACGAGCCCAACCATGGAAGTCAGTTCCGTCATAAGCCACATCAATTCGTAAACGCATACATGTCATTCTACGGATACAAAAAGACTCCATACACGTGAAACACACGTATGGAGTCTTTTATCTGTACTTATATCAGTACTGTCAGTAGTTGACGTATGAGTATTGTCGGAATGTACAAAAGTACGCGGACTTTACTCTTCTACTGCTTCTACCTCAGCCTCAGCAACTTCTGGCTCAGTTGGAGTTTCCACTGTTTCTACAGTTTCTTCAACTTCCTCAACTGGCTTTTCAGCTGTCTTTACTGCAGCTTCAGCTTCCTTAACAGCAGCCTTCTTAGGGGATACTGGTTCGGTTACAAGCTCGATAACAGCCATTGCTGCGTTGTCACCCTGGCGTGGAGCAATCTTAACGATGCGGGTGTAACCGCCTTCGCGCTGTTCCATCTGCTCAGCAATAACGGTGAAGAGTGCGTGTACAACAGACTTGTTGCGGATCACGCGCATCACGCGACGACGAGAGTGCAAATCACCACGCTTAGCGAAGGTGATAAGACGCTCTGCGAGTGGACGCAAACGCTTTGCCTTTGGCAAAGTTGTGGTGATGTGACCGTTCTGGAACAGGCTAGTTGCCATGTTCGCGAGCATAAGGCGCTCGTGTGCTGGGCTAGAAGCCAGACGTGGGCCCTTCTTTGGTCTTGGCATTTTGTTCTCCTTATCCGGAACAGGTGGGCATAAGCCCGAACATCTGAACCGGGTTTTTGATTACAAAGATGGATTCTTTACTTCTTATGACTATGCATAATCTCACATGACATATTCCATACACTTCTCATGCTGTATGCCAGCATGTGCGCATAAAACATGTCATGAAGCCGCAATGACCTTCAGCATGCACCATCGTATAGTGTATGCATTCAGTCATGCCTCATTTACATATCATCTGGAGTGAAGAATGTACCACCTTCAAGGTCAACCGGATTGAATCCCAATGGAGAAGCCTTCAAGGAAAGACCACGAGCTTCGAGCTTTTCCTTAACTTCATCAATGGACTTCATACCGAAATTACGAATATCAAGCAAATCCTGCTCAGTACGCTTGACGAGTTCGCCAACAGTGTGAATACCTTCACGCTTGAGGCAGTTGTAAGAACGCTGAGTCAAGTTGAGATCCTCAATTGGAATCTCGAGCTCTGGGTTGGACTCTTCCACTACTGGAGCAGCGCCAACTTCGATGCCTTCAGCTTCTTCATTCAACTCACGAGCGAGACCGAAGAGCTCTACCAAAGTAGAACCTGCGGATGCTACAGCATCGCGAGGAGAGATTGCCTGCTTGGTTTCTACGTCGAGGATAAGCTTGTCGAAATCAGTACGCTGATCGACACGGGTTGCTTCAACCTTGTAGCTTACCTTGAGTACTGGTGAATAGATGGAATCCACAGGAATACGACCAATTTCGTCGTTGTCCTGCTTGTTCATCTGAGCTGGAACGTAGCCACGGCCACGCTCTACAGTGAACTCGATTTCCAATTCGCCATCTTCTGCGAGAGTTGCGATATGCAAATCTGGATTCGCTACGACTACGCCAGTAACTTCAGTGATGTCACCTGCGGTCACTTCACCTTCGCCACTCTTGTGCAAATAAATTGTAACTGGCTCGTCGTATTCACTAGTGAGCACAATTCCCTTGATATTGAGGAGGATTTCGGTTACATCTTCCTTAACACCTGGCAGAGTAGTGAACTCATGCAATGCTCCGGAGATGCGAACCGATGTCACTGCAGCACCTGGAATGGAGCTCAAAAGCGTACGACGCAACGAATTACCCAAGGTGTAGCCGAAACCTGGCTCCAACGGGGTGAAAGTGAAGCGTGAACGCTGAGGATTAATAACTTCCTCGGTCAGTGACGGACGCTGTGCAATAAGCACCTTCGTATCCTTTCAGCTTAAGATCAGTGTGCACTTTCTGATCTTCGCGGGTTGGACTAATAATTGTCTGTCTTGTGCTCAGACGCGGCGACGCTTTGGAGGGCGAACGCCATTATAAGCCTGTGGAGTCACGTCGGAGATAGAACCAACTTCGAGACCTGCAGACTGGAGGGAACGGATTGCGGTTTCGCGACCAGAACCTGGACCCTTAACAAATACATCAACCTTCTTGACACCGTGTTCCTGTGCCTTACGAGCTGCAGCTTCTGCTGCCATACCTGCTGCGTAAGGTGTGGACTTACGGGAGCCCTTGAAGCCTACATCGCCACCGGATGCCCAGGAGATAACTGCACCTGATGGATCCGTGATGGAGATAATAGTGTTATTGAATGTGGACTTAATATGCGCTTGGCCGACTGGGACCGACTTACGATCCTTACGACGAGGCTTGCGCGTGGCTTGCTTTGCAGCTGCCATGAGAGACCCTCATTTCCTTATAGCTTGTATGTAATGTAAGCGATGCCTGTTACAGCGTGGCTTATGTACTACTTAGTAGCCTTCTTCTTTCCAGCAACTGTGCGCTTTGGACCCTTGCGAGTACGTGCGTTAGTCTTGGTACGCTGACCGCGCACTGGGAGGTGACGGCGGTGGCGCATACCCTGATAAGAATTAATCTGAATCTTACGACGAATATCTGCATCGATTTCACGGCGCAAATCACCTTCGATCTGGTAATTTGCCTCAATGTAATCACGAAGCTGGATAAGCTGTTCGTCAGTGAGGTCCTTTACACGAATATCTGGAGAAATACCAGTTGCTTCGAGTGTCTCCTTAGCGCGAGTGCGGCCCACACCAAAGATATAGGTGAGAGCGATTTCAATGCGCTTCTCATTAGGGATGTCGACTCCGGCAAGACGTGCCATCTTCGAATTCCTTTTCTGTTCTACGGGGGTCGTGCACTAAATCCTCCACTTATGTGGCTCAAGCCTCCGTACTTGAGGTTCAACTGCTCCTGGTGGTCATCACCGAGAGAGCTCGTTGTGATTTAGCGCCTTATTGTGGTCGCTGTGACCTGTAACTACTAGCCCTGACGCTGCTTGTGGCGTGGGTTTGCGTTGCAGATTACCATTACGCGACCGTGACGGCGAATCACGCGGCAAGAGTCGCAGATGCGCTTAACACTTGGGCTAACCTTCATGGGGTTTTTCCTTTACTTGTAACGGTATGTAATACGACCGCGAGTCAAATCGTATGGGCTCATTTCGAGTACTACACGATCTTGTGGCAAGATACGAATGTAATTCTTACGCATCTTTCCTGAGATAGTAGCCAAAACGATATGCTTGTTTTCCAACTCGACACGGAACATTGCATTCGGCAACGCCTCTACAACTTGTCCTTCGACTTCGATAACACCGTCTTTAGCCATTGGCCTCATTCCTCGCTAGATTACTAGAGTATTTTCTTATGAAAACACACCAACATGAAATAATAACAGATTACGCGGACTACATCTAGTGCAATCCGCGTAATCTTGTTGCGTATCTAATATACCTCACTGCATAGGCAATGTCATGCGTCTTCTGTGAACACTTGGCTTATGGCTGAATTCCTGCCATTCGCCACAAGTCCATATCGCTTAGCGCCCGCCGAAGCTTCCACCGCCAGCACCGCCGCCGACACCGCCGAAGCTTCCACCGCTTCCTCCAAATCCGCCAGAGCTACTATGTGATGATGACGGATCAATTGTTGCAGTGACAAAATCTGACTGGATACTGTCCAGACTGTTATTAAACGAGTCCATAAAGTTTCCGACGCTTGAGAAGTCAGGTCCTCCCCCAGCCCATGGACTATTCATATCAGCGTATGTCGAACTATCAATTCCAGAGCCCATCATTCCGGTCACTCGGTATCGTGGCATCCACAGCCACTGCGTTGATGCAAAGGCGACATCATCCAAAACTTCTGGATTGGTGCGAGCCATATTCATCGCAGTCTGATACATAGTACGAGCTACCTTTTCACTCATACCAAATGCAGCTGCATACACAATGTAACGATCCCACAGCTTCATCTCTTCGACACCGCGATCACTAAAATCACTGAAGTCATTGAGATAACGAGCCAGACCTTGAACCTGTCCGACGATCTGGGAGTTCGTATCGTTCAGAATCTTCTTCGAACCGTAACTATTCGCCCATCCATAGACGAAGGCGACAATTGCTCCGATAATCATGTATGCCGCAAAATACGAATTGTATGCGCTCAGCCATGCTGCTGCTCCACACAGTACCAAGGCAAGAAGCTGCGGAAGGTTTGTCTGCGCCCATGATCCACGAGAGATATTCAAAACTAAATATTCCTGATCAAAACTGGCAATCATAGAGCGGATATGCGATGCACGATGCGTATCGTAGTTATTCGACACCGCCTTAATATCTCGATCGCTAAAAACGAAGCTGTCACGTTCCGCTGCGACGTCGAGCAAGACATTGAGAAGCCGACTTTCTGAATCGCTCAAATGATGATCGCGCGCAAATGCCGAACCAAATGCTTCACGGGACACGATATAAGTCATATGCTTCTTATTACCTTCAGCCTGCGAAATTGCGGATTGCAATTGAGCTGCGGCAGTCGCCCCCTGAGCACGTGCGCGAGTTGCTGAAGCAATTTGTTCGTTGAGCTCAGTATTTGAGTTATAGTTCAAAGGAATCTGCTCATAATTCTGTGCATCTCCAGGAAGGATATACAAAGCCTTCTTAGACAGCAGTGAAAGCAAGGTAGCACTCAAGGCACGATTCTCTATTGTTTTTTTATTGACATGTCGTCCTTCGACAACTGCGTAAATTTTTGCAGCTGCTGCCGGAGAAACAGGTACTGGCTCTCGGAAATACTCAATCCCGCCAGTATATTGAGACTTCTTATACGAGGAGCGCGCACCAGCAATCAGCCACACAATCACGATGAGCGCTACAACGATGACGGCGCCCAAGAGTACCAGACGAAGGTATGCATCGCGATGCTGCTGTGCAAGCCAAGTCTTGTACTGATCCTGTTCGTTGCTCACGATGTCGTCAGACCTCGTGTCCATATTGTGATGAAGAAGCTTGGTTAAATCAACCTGTGGCATGTCCGCGAGCATTACCAAATCGACGTGCGTATTTGTCAGCACATTATCAGCTGAAAATTCGTATGTCGTATCACTGATTTTCTTGACGGTACCGTTTCCTGCATAATGCATCCATGTCCAGCTCTTCTGTGTGGAGGAAGGATACGTAATCGTCCCCTTGAGATGCTTAATAGGAACAGTATTGTTCGCGGAAATTGGCTCGATCTTGGTATACATGGCATCCGCTAATGATTCGGATACATCGTGCCACGTCATGGTAATTTCGAAAGTTTGAACGCCACTTTCAGTGACAGGAATATTCCACCCTAGTTCTACTGCACGCGTGTATGCATTCTGACCTGACTGAGATAATCCGATGCGTTCTCCCTCAGTAATATCCGTGCTTGAATCGGCAGCTCGCAAGTACCACGTATTAGCTGCCTTCTCGTCCCAATCCGATACAGATACTTCCTCTGTATCGACATTCGCAAATGGTGCACGCTTATACTCTTGACCCGTTGTGAGATTGCGTACGGAGATACCTGATATCGCTGTGAGATTTTCAGTACTCAACGTGTAATTTTGGAATAATTGTCTCCATGGACGATCACAATCATCCATGGAAACAGTCACGACTTCCTTAATTTTCACATCGCCATTTTCCTGCGGGGCAATTGTGTACTCCAAATTGTTATAGACCAAATCATCTGAATCGGATGATTCGACAAATTGACGAGCGACACCGAAACCAACGGCTATAAGCACGAAGAGAGTGAGAAAGACTATTGCCTTTCCCAGTGCTTTTACCCCACGTCCTACACCTTTATTCATTTCTCAGAAATCTCTCTATCCCCGTACATTCTCCAGAACGATACGTACGATCCTCAGCTCTGTACAGATCTTCAGTCTTGCAGGCTTTGTCCAGAAAGTTAGAACTGAACTACTGGAGCCTGACGATCAGTTTCATCTACCTGGAAGAACGTTGCCTTCTCAAAATGGAACATTCCTGCAACGATATTGCTTGGGAACATTTCGACAGCGTTATTCATCTTGAGAACTGTGTCATTGTAGAACTGACGGGCATACGCGATGCGCTCTTCCAAAGCAGAAAGCTGAGATTGCAAATCGAGGAAGTTCTGATTTGCCTTGAGCTCTGGATATGCCTCTGCTACAGCAAGAACGTTAACAATCGCCTTGTCCAAAGCGTTTTCCGCATTCATACGTTCAGCAATATTTCCAGAATTCGTTGCTGTTTTTACAGCTGCACGTGCCTGAGTAACTGCTGTAAATACATCAGATTCATGAGAAGCATAGCCCTTAACCGTGTTCACAAGATTTGGAATCAAATCCGCGCGCTGCTTGAGCTGGACATCCACCTGTGCCCAACCATTGCCTACACGATTACGAAGAGAGACAAGATTGTTGTAGGCCGTAACCAACCACACAACAATGAGGACGATAAGAACTGCGATAACGCCAACAATAAGAATAGTTTTCATACGTGTTATTATATCTGATTCGTCCTACATGGGTTACATTTCTCATCATCATGAGTCTTGTTGATATATGCAAAAAGGGGCTTATACGCCAAAATGTGTTGCTTTTTTGTTTGGAAATCGTTGTGTTTATTGG
>CAUTYZ010000012.1:0-60722 GCA_963543015.1 uncultured Alloscardovia sp. | reverse complement strand
CACCCATGAGAACATTCTGCTCACCGAAGAGATCGGTTTCAGTTTCTTCCTTGAAGGTGGTCTTGATAGCGCCAGCGCGAAGAGCACCAATACCCTTAGCGTATGCAAGAGCGATATCCCATGCGTCACCGCGTGGATCCTGCTCAACTGCTACAACAACTGGAACGCCGCGGCCTTCGGTGTACTGACGACGAACGATGTGACCAGGTCCCTTTGGAGCAACCATGAATACTGGGTGATCCTCAGATGGCTTGATGTAACCGTAATGAATGTTGAAACCGTGTGCGAAAGCAATTGCTGCGCCTGGCTTCAAGTTTGGCTCGATGTCATTTGCCCAAATTGTGCGCTGGTACTGATCTGGAGCAAGAATCATAACGATATCAGCTTCAGCAGTTGCTTCACCAACGGACTTTACTTCAAGACCCTGTTCCTTTGCGAACTCAACGGACTTGGAAGTTGGACGAAGACCTACAACAACGTCTACGCCAGAATCACGCAAGTTCAATGCGTGAGCATGTCCCTGAGAACCGTAACCAATAATTGCAACCTTCTTGCCGTCGAGTACAGCGAGATCTGCATCATCTTCATACCAAATTTGTGCTGCCATGTGGCACTCCTTCAATACTGCGCTTCTTGTCAATTCTTCGAAGCGCGGAGTTCAAATGTATTTCGTATACAGTCACAGGATTTTGTCCTTGACTCTAATACTCCATAGTAGCGGCGAGGCGTGATTTCGGTGTGAGCTATACCACTATGCGGTTATGTGGCGGAAAAATTGTGGGAGGAATGGTTTTTCTTTGCAAGATTTGACATGAAGAGAGAGAAGAATGCATATGTAAGTTTTCAATTTATGAAAGGAGAAGTTTATGACAATTCACTTACAAGACTTACTGCATCTTTCTGAGGAAGATATTCAACGAGCAGGTATCAAGCTCATGTTTTTCGACGGTAATAAAGAACCAATTGATGAATGGCTTAAAAACAAGAAGGAGATTGACAACTGGCTTTTTTGGGGTGAAGAAACGAAGACGTACTTTAATGAAGAAGATATCGCCGTTGGGCTAGTTCGCATTCACGGTGACTATTGGCTTCTTACAACCGTCAGCAAAGTCAAGGAAAATCTGCATAAAGTTAATGATCGAACCTTTAATAGCGACCCTATTGATGAATACAACGGTTTCTTAGGTCGAACAGTTATACACTTCCACAACCATGCACAGCAGAAAAAGCGCATATACAAGACACACGCCGACGAATTCGAAGTATACGAAATCCTCCCTCGCGAACTCACGAAAGACGACTGCGAGAAGTACGCACGTCTCTAACAAAAATGTGGTCTGGAGAGAAATTCTCCAGACCACATCGCTATACATCACGCGTAATCTTTAATCCACGCTCTTAATCTGCATAATGATGAACGCAGCCAGTAGCACGACGACGATGCACACTGGGAATACGAGAGCATAGCTGTGGAAGATCATGAAGATTCCCGCAGTGAAGACCGAGCCGAGAACCGTGCAGATAGTGTTTGCGAGGTTCAAAATACCCAAATCTTTTCCTGCTTCTTCTGGGTTTGGCAAAATTGCCACGTTAAGCGCCTGATCGATTGCGTTGTAGACACCGTAGCCGAAACCAGCAATCAGAGCGAACGCATACATACCCCATTCGTTAGGGAAGATCCAAGGCATTGCCGCACCTACTGCGAAGAGGCAGCTTGCCAATGCTACTGGCAGTTTGCGCTTTCCGATGTAGTCAGCAATTGGACCAGAAACGAATGCAGCAACCAGCGAGGTCACCAGAGTAATTGTCGACATAATCGCGATAACGCTTCGAGCAGACGAATTCGAGCCTTCGCCACCACCGAAAATGTAGTACTGCACGATGTACAACTGATAGCTGGAAATCATGAAGTAACCCGCCATCATCAAGGTACGACCGACGAGTGCGAGATAGAAGTCTGGAGCATTGCGTGGAGGGCGGAAAGAGTTGAGGATCATAGCTGCGCTGAATTCTTCACGATGCTGATCCTGGTTGCCCTTCTCGCGAGGCCAAATTGCTACAGTAATGAAGCCGAGCAGTGCGAAAATTCCACCGCCAATTGCAAAGCCCAAAGAAGTATTTGTCATGACGGAACCGACAAGCGTACCCATAGTCTGACCTGTGGTGATACCAGCTCCGTAGAATGCGGATACAGTTCCGCGATATTTGTCAGGCACACGATCGGACATAGTAGCCACGAATGGTGCGAGCATCATGTTGTACCCCAGCTGAGCGATACACATGAGGATAACGACTGCCCATGCGTTATTGGACAAAGCGATAAGAGCTACAGCGATACCGGCAACCAAACCACCAGAAATGATCCATGGAGTTCGGCGTCCGAAGCGCGAACGGGTCAAATCGGAGAAAGTTCCGAAGATAACGTTCGACAAGAGTGCGACGACTGCACCTGCCGAGCTGATAAGGGAAATCATCGCATCCTTGCTAGAGAAGTCAATGCGCTGCAGCAAATCTGGCAGCAGCACAGAGTTCATAGCAAGCCATGGGATTGCACCCAAGAATGCCGTCAATGTGAAGCCGACGCCCAAGCGAATGACTTCCACGCGAGTTGGACGATGGCCATCAGGGCTCACCATAGGATCGCGCAAATCCAAGAATGCTGAATCCGTTCCTGGAACTTCTGTCGCGACAGCTGCTACAGCTGCTGCACCTGATTCAGCGCCCATACGTGTAACCTGCAAATCTGCGTTTTCCAAAGTTGGTTCGTCTTCGATTTGCTCAGTCTTCATTGGCATTGCCAAACGATTAATAGCATTCATCTGGTCCGCGTCGAATGCGTCATCAAGATCTGGACGATCGTCGATACCTGGACGCTGGAACTTGCCAGACCCCGGAAGGGGGAAATTATTTTGTGCCATGTTGCCCTCTATACCAGCCTCATTACAAAAAGGGCGCCCTTATTCGGCGCCTGCACCACGCCCAATTATAGTGGATGAAAAGGACGGTATGGGATATTTCTCATCTTTATAACTATGACTTTGCACACACCTGCACAAAATCCCGACGAACGCGACTAGAACAAGCCCCTCCCTGTCACTCTCACTCTCCGATACGCAAAAACTCCCACTCATATCGGCAGAACCTTCAAACCGCATATACTGCGAGTTTGACTGTCACTGTCTATGAGTGGGAGTTAGTGAGAGAAACGGCGTCAAAGGTGCTCTGCGAAGGGACATCTTTAACGCGGTTATGTAGGTGGCACCAGCATTCGATACGTTCTAGATGAGTCCAGAAGTATGTCACACTGCCCCAGCTGTCACCATACATAACGTGTACAAGTTGAGCGAGGAGTTATCGCGTTTTCCGGGAGAGAAGACCGTATCTCCCCGCTCAACGATTATGCGGAGCTTCATGCGATGTGATGTGTGATGTCAGGCTTGCAGATGCATGTACCGCAGCCATGATTTCAACTTTCACACATCCAGGGTCTTAGCCCTTAACTGCTCCAGCGGTCACACCTGCAACGATGAAGCGCTGCAGAGCCAAGTAGAGGATGAGGATTGGGAGCATTGCGAGCAAGAGTGCTGCCATAACCAAACCAATATCCGTGGAGTACGTTCCGTAGAAGACCTGAGTAGCAATTGGGATTGTGTAGATCTTCTTGTCGGTCAGTACGAGGGATGGCAAGAGGTAGTCGTTCCAGAATGCCATTGCGTCAATAATTGCTACAGTTGCCGCTGTTGGCTTAAGCAATGGGAAGACGACAGTCCAGAATGTACGCCACTTGGATGCACCGTCAATTTCCGCTGCTTCTTCCAGTTCGACAGGAACGTTTGTTTTAATAGCTCCGTGGAACATGAATACTGCCAGCGATACGGAGAAGCCGACGTGCATGAGAATCAAGGTCAAGCGAGAGTTGAGAACTCCGAGGTAGCCACCGTATACCGATACCAATGGAACCATGATGACCTGGAATGGGATAACCATGGAAGCAACCATTGCCGAGAAGGTCAGCTTAGAAGCTGTCCAGCGTGGGTTACGCACGATGACGTATGCAGCCATTGCTGAGAGGAGAACTGTCAAAACAGTTGCCGACACAGTAATGAGTGCGGAGTTTCCAAATACGCGCCAGAAGTGCATCTTGCGCATAGCTTGGGTGAAGTTATTCAGGGTAAATCCGTGTGAACCAACGATGCTCAAAGGTTCACCGGTGATGTCGTTCATAGTCTTGAACGCATTGGTCAATACAAGGAAGAATGGCCAAATGAAGAGGATTAAGAGGATTGTGAGCACTGCAATCATCAATGCATGGCTCAAACGCTGGCGAATAATCGCCTTATCGTTTTCTGTGGATCGAGTTGTAGTCTTCGCAGCCATTATGCTTCCACCTCACCCTTCTTACCGACATAAACCTGGATCATGCCGATGACAGCGCAGATAATGAACAGAATCAATGCCTCTGCCTGACCTACACCGTAATTCTTGTATACGAATGCTTTGTTGTACACGTGCATTGCTGCCATAACGGATGTATTGAATGGCTCACCCTTAGTCAAGGAGAGGTTCAAATCGTACACCATGAAGCAGCGAGTTGTGGAAAGGAAGATGCACTGCACGAAGGAGGAACGCATCAATGGGATGACGACGTTACGCATTGCCTGACCGTTGGTGCAGCCATCAATCAATGCTGCTTCCTTGAGGGAATCGTCGACGCCCATGAAGCCAGCGACGTAAATCAGCATCATATAGCCTGCATACTGCCATACGGATACGAGAATCAAAGCAAACAATGCACCGTTTGTCGTACCGAGTAAGGACGCGGACTCATGTCCAGTCAGCGCAGTTCCGATTGCTACGAATGCGCGGTTGAAAACGAACTTCCAGACGTAACCGAGGACGATACCACCGATAAGGTTTGGAATGAAGAATCCTGCGCGGAAGAAGTTTTGGCCCCTAAGACCAGAAGTTACGAGGTATGCAAGGAAGAATGCTACGACGTTGACGAGGATTACCGAGATAACGGAGTAAATCGCTGTACGTCCCAATGCTGACCAATAAGCAGTGTCAGCAAAAGCATCCTGGTAGTTGCGCAAGCCTACGAAAGGCTTATTTGTAGCGATACCATCCCAGCTTGTCAGTGTCAGATACAGACCATAAATGAATGGTACTACGACAACGGCCAAGAAGAGGATCGTTGCAGGGCCAGCAAACATCATGAACTGGCCGATTTTGTACGATAGTTTGTTTTGTTTCATTTCTCTCACCATTAGTTGCGTGTAATGGGTTGTGCGTAAAGCACACGATGCAGGTTTTCAACTTCCCTCTACATCGTTTGAAGCTCGTATCGCGAGGAGGAGCTTAAGCCCCGCACTCACAATCTGAGCGGGAAAGTGACGCACCCGCATCTCATGTGCACTCTATGCATACACGATGAGTATGTGAATGCGTCACTTCGAAGTTGGAAGATATTCGGTTATAGCTATTACTTTTCGCTTGGCTAGCTAAGGGGTAGCTGGCCGCAATCCGTAATATGTGAGTCGCGAGAAGAACCCACGACTCAAGATCTGACTACTTGATGGTCTTCAGATCGTTGCTCTTCCAGTAGTCCACTACCTGGCCAGCGAGAGCTGCGCGATCTTCCTGACCTGCGAGATACTTCTGGAAGTCTGCACCGAGTACGGAGTAGTGATCATCTGGGAGGTAGTTGTAGTTGTTGATAAGCATGTTCTTATCAGCGAATTCCTTAACGGAACGACCCAATGGATCAGCTACCTTGAGAGTGTTGTTCTTGAATGGGGATACGAGGTGAGCTGTGTTAACAACCCATTCCTGACCATCCTTGTCCTCAGCGAGCCAATTGAGGAATTCCTTAGCAGCCTTGCGCTGTGCATCGGAAGTGTTCTTAGAGTTGTCGATGAAGAAGTACTTAGAACCGCCACCAACGAGCTTGTTCTGTACATCCATGTCATTGTCATTCTGTGGAACAGGCATCATACCCATGTTCTGAGTTGGGTTGTACTGGTTGAGAATTGCCCAGTCCCAGTTACCACCGAACATGAAAGCAATTTCGCCCTGTGCGAGCTTCTGGGTTGTTACTTCGCGCTCTGCGGAGATAGCCTTGTCACCAGATGCGTAGTTGTTGTCCTTCAATACATCGAAGGTGTCCATCAAAGAAGTCCAGCGAGCGTTGGAGTTGAGGTCTGCACCGTCGTGGAGGGACTTGATGAATGCAGCTGGGTCAGACTGCTGTTCGTATACCTGTGGGAGGTAGTGAGCTGCGAGGGACCAGTCTTCCTTCAACACGCCAACTGGGGTCTCCATGCCACCCTTCTTCAATTCAGCAATGATGTTCTTGAAGTCATCGGTGGTCTTAATGGTAGATGGATCGAATTCCTTACCAGTTGCCTTCTTGATTGCGTCTGCATTGTAGATAATACCGCGAGCTTCTACAGATACTGGGAAGCCGAGTACCTTGCCATCTACAGAGATAGCCTGGTCGGTATCCTTTACCCAAGCCTGATCACTCAAGTCAATTGCGTGCTCAGCACCGAGGCTGTACACATCCTTTGCATCAACCATGGAAATGGTGTATGGCTGATTTGCAGCGTACTTTGTAGCCATGTGAGCTGCAACAGTGTCGCTAGAGTAGTAGACCTGAACGTCTACGTTGTGGCTTTCACCGTAGGTTTCTGCCAACTCTTCAAGCTGAGTCTGGATTTCAGACTTAGAGTTAAAGATGGTGATAGAGGTCTTGTCACCAGAGCCTGAGTTTGAACCACATGCTCCGAGCATACCTACTGCCAATACGGTAGCTGCTGCAGCAGCAGTCCAGCGCTTCCAATCTTTCAACATTTTTCTCTCCTTAGCGAGCCTTTTACCTTTAAAAAGCAAGCGTAAAGTTATTGCTTCTTTGCCGGTTGTCTCTTTATCCAACCGGTTCGATATTACATCATTTCGAAACACGTGTCAAACCCGTTCGATACGTGTTTCGAGACCTTCATGAAGAAACGCTCAAAGCCAGCAATTTCAGGGCTTTTGAGCGTTCGATATCGTCAGAAAATGTGAAACACTCGACATGCGTGTCGCACATTATCACAATTATTTCTGATTTTCTCCATCCAATTTCTTAAAAATTGGTTCATACAGCAGAGCACAGCAGTACTGAGGCAAGGAAATTCCTAGCAAGAGAGCAAATGGGACGGCGTATCCGTAGAAGATAAGGCACCCGATAACCGTGCCAAGAATCATGACAAGCATCCAGAAAGTTCGCGGGAAGAATCCGATGGAAGCAAGAGCTGCGTTCTTGAGATGGACAGCATTGGTGTTCGTATAGCGCGACACAAGTACGGTATACCACTGAACGAGTGCTGTAACGACGACTGCCATAATACTAAAAGCGATAATGAGTACCATGCGGCCAGCACTGCCCAGCCCTGGAGCGAGTTGCTGTATATGCGCGATGAAGTAGACGTCCGCGCCACCGATGAGGGCAATCACAAGCACGACTAACCATACAGGAGTAACTTGCTCAAAATTGTCGCGGAATGCTCGGAAATACATCTTCAGAACTGATCCCTCTTCATTGCGCACCATGCGCCACAGGCAATAATGCAAAGCTGTGAGAGCCGAACCCGCGGTGAACAGCGGAATACTCACAATCAGAGTGATAACGTTGAGCAGAACAAGGTCAAACAGCAAGCCCATCAGCTTGTAGAACCAATTGTTTTGATTGAAGAAACCTTCCATACGCTTAGCCTATCTAGAGAGAGCGTGAGATGCTACGCATGATCTATGTTTTCCTATACTAACGTACTAGTGTAGCCGAGATGACCACTAACGTAGTCTACCCCACCTTTTGCACCACAATATATACCATTATGTATTTTATGCGAATCAGTAAAACCTTCGAATTTCTGATATATAATATGCATGACATGTATGCGAAGTTGCATATCATGAATAATAGAAAGGTACAGAGATGTACACCAAGAATAACCGTTGTTGGAAAACAATTATCGGCGTACTGATTACGCTATTTCTCCCTATAACTGTCATGCCACAACATGCGCAAGCTGCGCAGTTGCCCACATTAGATGATACGGTTACAATTTCAAGCCACTATGCTATAGAAGATAATCAGATAGCAAAAGACATATACCGTTTATCTGATAAATCGAATGTAACATTCATCTATAACAAAATAGAGAAGAAAGTTTACGTATATAAAAATTCTATCCTGCAAAGAATTTTTACTCACGACGAGCTCATGTCTTCTATCAAAGACATTACTATTTTAGATAGAAAAGTAAACTCAAAGCAATGCGCAATAGCCATGGCGGGCCTAGGCATCGTCAATAGCATAATATGGGGCGCTGCGGGGGTAGCCACTGGAGGGGTAGCTGCCGTGGTAGGCGGCATTGTTACCGGTGCAGTAATCTCCGCTGGAGGAACAGTTTGCTAAATATTCAAACTAAGGAGTCCCGCATATCATGAGTCTACGTAATAATCCTCGTAAGATACGCACTTTTTTATACTACTGCATCGGAATGCTCGTCCTCGGTGCAGGTAATGAGATAGTCCTATTGTGCTTCCATCGAACAGAAATAGGACTTCACATCCTAGCATGGTGGTTTCTTTGCATTGGGAGCACAGGGGTCTTATGGAGCTTATGTACTCTTCATGCTCCGCAGAAGCATTTCTTGAGAATACTTCTCGTGTGTAGCGAAGCAATTATTATCACACTAGCGTGTGTCCTCATATATTATATGTGCACACCTCTTTAAAAGGTTGAGGGGCGAGAAGAAGACTTCTCGTCCCTCAACCTTGAGCAAATTTTAAGCTACTACTGGAGGATGTGCAATCAAATCACCAGTAGAGTGAACGCCTTCAGCGTCCTTCCACTCGAGGCTTGCTACTGGAACGTTGTGAGCATCAGCCTGTGGTGCGAAGGTCAAAGTTGCAAAAGTATCTGCATCTTCCCACTTCATAGTGAGTACACCATCAGCATCCGAGTAGCTGAAAACGCCATCGAACGCAGACAATGTGTTGCGGAAGCGAGCCAAAGCGTTCAAAGCCTTAACAACTGGACGCTCTACTTCTTGAGCAACTTCTGCAGCGCTGTAGTAGTGACGGTTGATGTCACGACCAACGTTTGTGCTCTTGAGCAAAGGCATATCATTCTGACCTGCAAGAGCACCCACATAGTACACCTGTGGAACGCCTGGCATGAAGAACTGAACTGCGCGAGCAGCGATGTACTTCTGGTCATCAGAACCCAAAGCAGAGTAGTACGTGCAGTTTACCTGATACAAATCAAGGTTCGATGCTGCAGCACCGGTTGCTTCCTGAGATTCGCCGTTGGAATTGCGATGGATAGACTCTACAAGAGCATCCACTTCTTCATCTGGTACGAGACCAATCAACGAGCGATCCATCTGGTCAGAACCGATGTCGATAACGCCGATGCCATCGTGAGTATCGAGAACGTTTACTGCGTTATTTGGACGAACATCAATCCACTTCGCGAGGGAGTCAGTCTTGCCAAACTCAAGAGCGTGCAAGAGCAAACCTGGGATAGCGAAGTCGTATACGCGATCGACCTTAGAAGCAATTTCTACCTGCTTCTTGTAGTAGGAGTGAACCTCGATGAGGGTTTCCAAACCGCGCTTTTCGCCTTCAGCCTTAATGCGCTCGATGAGCTTGAAAGTCTTTGGAGTCATGAAGCAGGAGGAGTTCTTTTCCTTAGCGCCATAACCCACAGCATCCAAACGAATCTGCGATACGTGAGACTTAGCCAACTGATCGAGAATGGTAAGCAAGTAGTTCCAGCCCATCTCAGAATCAGTATCGATATCGACCTGCTGAGGAGTGAAGGTTGTCCATACGAGACGAGTCTTTCCACCCCAGTTGTAGTGAGTAAATGGCAGACCTGGACGTGGACGGTAAATTGCCGTCAAATCTTCTTCTGTCACACCATCAGGGAAGATGGAAGACATGGTCAGGAACATTGGGTAGTACTCAGAATCCTCACCCTTTGCCATAACGTCTTGGAACTGCTCGGATTCCCATGACATGTGGTTGACAATGGTATCGACCATGATGTCGTGAGTCTTAGAAAGCTCAGCAACGTCATCCCAAGAGCCCAAGCGTGGGTCTACCTTGGTGTGATCCACTGGATCGAAGCCCGCATCAGCACCGTCGAATGGTGTAAAGAATGGAAGGATATGAACACCTTCATACACGCCATCGAAGTACTTGCGAAGAGTCTCGGTCATGGACTGCAATGTGCCGTCGCCAAGGCGATCCGCATACGTGATTAATTGAACTTTATTCTTCATCAGGCCTCCATGGCTGATTATTATTTTCTCAAACACTTCAAGTATATCGAACCCGTTTGATATTAGCAAGCGATGTCACGTCCGCACACTCACAGGTGCGCTCCATAGTGCACTCAACGCAGCACTCCATCACGTACTCAATTTTCGACATTGCGATAATTTCCTCGCACGACAGCACTAGAAAACTCAAGAAAAAAATACGGGCCCGATTCCCGTATCTGCCGTCGAGTGTAAAAATTCAGACAGCATTACATCATCGAACCCGCATTCTCGATGCCATGATCACCCTTGCACCTCGAGCCTTATCGCAAGCCTTTGTATTTAGTTTGCTTGCGTCATAAATTCGTTACGTGTCGTATCGCGCTGAACGTATTCAAGTTTTACCGCATCGAAACGATATGGCACGCCTTCGCCGCCATCTTGCACTGAAATATAGCGCTTATGCTCGCTCGAAACCATCTCATCTGGACCGTCGGAAACCACCTGAGATCCTGTTTGCTCAGCTTGTGCATAGCGATTAATTTCTTGCATCGCGTGAACGACTAGGCGTCGCGCAGTTTCGTCCACGTTCTGAGTCATCGCAGAAATTTGCTTTCCTGCAAAAAGACTGACATATGTACCGTCATACGCGATAACTTGCAAGTCTTCAGGAATGTTAATTCCGCGCTGGAGCGCCTCTTGAACGACAGCAGCCGCAGCCAAATCCGGAGCAACAATTGCATCCACGTCTTCAAAATCGTCCAATGCATGCTCAGCTGCTCTCAAGAACAAGCTGAAATCTGACAAATCTTCCACCGATACATATTCGGTGTTAATTCCAGCGGTTTGCAATTCGTCTTCAAGCACCAACTGATATCGCACTGTAGGGAATGAGCTATCTGGACGAGAGCTCATCTCACGCGCATTCAGCAATTCCACACCACGGTCGCGGTCATGGAAACGCGTTCGAGGGCCACCAATATTGACCACGTGCTGAGCTCCCGACGAGATAAGCGCTTGTGCAACCATGCGTCCACCCGACACATGATCTGCACCCACCGTTGGAATCGTATCGCATAAATAACGGTCGAAAGCAACGACTGGACGATTAATTGCTTCCCAGTATTCTTGGCTCAGCTGAGAATGCGACCCCATAATCAGCGCATCCAAGGTATGACGCTGGAGCATGTCCACGTACTGCATTTCCGCTGCATGCTGATCTGCTGTCGAACACAGCGATGCTCGCATCCCCTGAACGTCAAGATAATGCTGAATGCGTGCGACCAAAGATGCAAAAAATGGGTGCTGAATTGTCGGCATAATAACGCCAACTGTATCTGTCCGTCCCTTGTACAAATTCTTCGCAAGGTCATTAGGAATATAATTCAGCTCCGCCATAGCAGCTAACACGCGTTCGCGCATTTTTTGCGAAACGTACCCGCTGTTATTGATGACCAGGGATACCGTACTTGTGGAGACCCCTGCTTTCTTAGCAACGTCCCGAATTCCCACCATAATTCTATCTACTTCTTACTCGTAGTTTTCAATGCTCTCTGTGTTTTCTATCAGCTCTTCTCTGTTCTATCTCTTCTGCGTGCTGTCTGCAGGAGCGACTCTCCCGGTATCGCTTCTGCCTGTTCGCCGTGCGCTTTCGGTTCTTGGAAATCTCACGATGATATCCTTAAACCTTGAAGCTAAGCCTTAAGCCATAAACTTTAAGCCTTAGCCTCCGCCGCACGTCATACATGAGGATACAACGCGCGACGGAATCTTGCAGAATTTTACAGCGCTTCGACAGAGAAGACTACTGCTTGCTGAGGATTGAGCTGAGGAACGCGAAGTCCGTAATTGCGCAGCGCTGCTCCGGACACGACAATTCCTTCTTCATCCCACCACAGCAGTTCGGACTGACCATTCGTCTCTTCATGGGTCAACTCCAGTTGTACGTCGACAGGACGTACACGGTAGAGACGACTAGCATCAATTCCCGGCAATGCAACTGGCAGCGATGGATAGTGCATGGATGTACGCACCTGTGCGAAGCGATACAATGCATGCGCGCCATCCTGCGAGACAACGCCATCTAATCGACCCGATTCGTCAGTAATATCGCCATGAACAGTGACACCCTGACCAGCCCATGGGCGCGATTCCTTATACAATGCAACCCATTGAGCCAAAGCGTCAAGATCTTCTTGTGGCTGGATATTCAAGTTCCACTCGATACCCAAATGACCAAAGAGCGCCGTAGCTGCACGCATGGAAAGCGAAGTCGCACGCTGTGTAGAGTGCGCTGGAGAAGCGCCCACATGCTCGCCCATCATCACTTCTGGGACGAGCAATGAGGTGTAGCGCTGGATGTCAGCACGCTCGACAGGATCTACGCAGTCGGAAGTCCAGACGCGATCTGCACGCTCCAAAATTCCCAAGTCAATACGGCCGCCGCCTGACGAGCAGGATTCGATTTCCAGTCCATTATGCTTAATCTTCAACGCATCGAAGATAGCGTACACTGCTTCTACCTGAGCGCGCTGAGTTGCCGCATACCCATGAACAGGCGAACCTGGCTCAGTAACGAGCTTGTTGTGATCCCACTTGATGTAGTCAATTCCGATGGAATCGACAAGCGTATCCATCGCATCGAAAATGTACTGAAGCGCTTCAGGATTCGACAAATCGACGACTTGCTGTGAGCGGCCTTGCATAGGCAAACGCTCTGCCGCTGGGGACAGAATCCACTCAGGATGATTCTCTACAAGCTCGGACATGATGTTTGCCATCTCTGGCTCGAACCACAAGCCAAATTCCATTCCCAAGCCATGAACGTAGTCCGCAAGAGCCTTCAAACCACGATCGCCATCTGGCCATACTTCCTGAGAAATATACCAATCTCCCAAACCTGAGGTATCGTCACGGCGGCTTCCAAACCAACCGTCATCAACGACGAATCGTTCGACACCACAACGAGCCGCATTGTCTGCGAGTTCTCGAAGGGTTTCGAAATTGTGATTGAAGTACACAGCTTCCCATGTATTCAAAATCACAGGGCGTGGCTTAGTTGAAAAATTAGGATGCAACTGACGCACGAAAGCGTGGAAACGACGAGATACTTCGTTCAACCCCTCACCGTAGGAACCATAAACCCATGGAGAGGTATACGCATCATCACTTCCCGCAACCAGCTGAACTTCGCCTGCATACAAATGCTCTCCACCACCGATAATTGGCAGCGTATACACCGTCTGCTCTACAGATGTCTGAGAATTTCCCGACCAGCCGACGTGTGTGGAATGCACCTCACCATGCTCAAAATCAAAACCACGAGGTCCGACGTTCAGCAGCAATGTCGCATCAAAATCCGGACGACCAATTTCTGCAACGCGTTCGAAACGTCCCATAGTAATCTCTTGATGCTGTGGGTGACGCTCGCGCAAATGATGGCCAGCAGTTGTCAGGATTTCACGCGCAGAAGCAGGAACTGGATAGGACAGTTCTAATGTCTGAACCGCAAGCACAGAGCCTTCCTGAGCATCATCCGTATTAGACACAGTTGCGCGCTGACGCACAAGACCACCATCGAGGATCTGCATCGTCCATTCCAAACGCACGCCTTGAGCATCATCAAAAGCAATGACCGTAATCTGTGGAACGGTTGGGACATGAGCTGGATATGTCGAGCTTTCTTCTTGAGCCCGTGCGATCTCCTCGTCACTCATTCCCGACAATGAACGTGCCACATCAGAGAAAGCGTCAACGACGCGACCGTCAGTATTCGCGATAACGTCATCGACTGTAAAGTGGCAGAATAATTCCTTACCGTCACGCGTGACGACGAAACGAGGAGTACCTGTCCATCCTTCTGCCTGCACAGGAAGAACAGTTGGGAAATTCGTGTCATCCAATCCACCAGACACACGCTGAGGACGCAAAGCATCATAGAGCTTTCGGCTTCCCTCGCAGGCATTAGCAGTCAGATTCTCGAACGCTCGACCCCAGTAGACAATTCGTGGAAGTTCACTTCCGGTAAGCGAAAGAGTGACAGCTACATCACCATTTTCAAGGGTGTACACGTCGTTCGACGTGCCATCATGAGCATTGCCACTGTAAGCGTATACATTCGCTTGCTGAGTAGAAACCACCATCTTTGGTCCTTATCTTTCCTAAATCTCATATGCACGTAAGCATCGTCTCATACACTGCGGTTCTTCTTACGCACGGTGGTGAGTACTGTACGTTATGCCGTAAATCATGCGTATTTTCGCTGTCCGCGCGCATTCATCGCACGATAATGGACAGAAAAAATCTACACAAAGTGCTCTTCAATTTTTCCGTTTCTAGTATATCGAACGGGTTTCATAAAACGCGCACTCTTTCACAATTATGTGTGAAAATGTTCGATAATGGATAAAAAATTCACAAAATGACGGGCAACGGAAAGACAATCACAGTTAAAACTGACACAGTAATTTTGTGGATCGGAATTTTGTGGACCGCTTGTATCGTTATTCAAAAGAACGCTCTGTAGAACGTTCTACGCCACGTCGCTGCTCAAAAAATTCTCGCAAAATGGACGCGCACTCCTCAGCTCGCACGCCGCCATATACCTGTGGTTTAAAACCATCATGTGGATCTCGCGCTATATCCCACACCGATCCCAGTGCCCCAATTTTGTCATCCCATGCGCCGAAAACGATACGCCCCACATGCGCTGTCATCGCTGCTCCGGCACACATCGGACACGGTTCCATCGTCACCACGAGGGTACAATCTGCAAAATCCCACTCTCCCTGAGCCACTGCTGCAGCACGCATCGCTTCAATTTCCGCATGAGAAAAGGGGTCATGACACTCTTGACGATAATTGCGCCCCACAGAAATAACGTCGCCAGCAGAATTGAGCATCACCGCTCCCACAGGAATTTCGCCTGATTCTGCAGCTTCTCGAGCCGCATTCAGGGCAACACTCATTGCATCATCGTATGGCGAATTCATACCCTTAAGACTATGCTGAAACTATGACTATGCATTTGACTGTTTTGAATCACCCTTTGGTTGATCATAAGCTCACCGTTTTGCGTGACAAGAACACTCCATCCAACACTTTCCGCGAACTCGTTTCTGAGCTCGTCATGCTTGAAGCATACGAAGCAACTCGCGAACTCGCTGTCGAAGATGCACCAATTGAGACTCCTGTAGCTCCAATGGTTGGCAAGAAGCTTTCAAAGCCACGCCCTATGGTTGTCCCAATTTTGCGCGCAGGTCTCGGCATGCTCGACGGTATGACTCGCCTTATCCCAACTGCTGAAGTGGGCTTCTTGGGTATGAAGCGCGATGAAAATACTTTGGATATCGTCACCTACGCAAACCGTCTTCCAGATGATTTGACTGGTCGCCAGGTCTTCGTTATCGACCCAATGCTCGCAACCGGTGGCACTTTGGTTGCTGCTATCGAGTATTTGAAGGAACTCGGCGCAAAGGACGTGACCGCTATCTGCATTCTCGCGGCTCCAGAAGGTTTGGAACGTTTGGAGAAGGATGTCGATCCTTCCATCGATTTCAAGCTCGTTGTCTGCGCTCAGGATGAGAAGCTTAACGATAAGGCATATATCGTTCCAGGTTTGGGCGATGCAGGCGATCGTTTGTACGGTCTTGTGGACTAAGTGGTGTCATTGCAATTGATGCAGCGCGTATCTACATCGCTTTGATGCGACGTGCTCCGTCAATTGACGCACTAGATATACAAAACTCAACACTGAAACGTCAGCGCCTTCCGCGATGAGCGCGGGCTGGCGTTTCTTATGTGATTATTCCCAACAGTGAGGTTGCTATGCTCAGCGTTTTTGACATGTTTTCTATCGGCATTGGACCGTCGTCATCTCATACCGTCGGCCCTATGCGCGCAGCGTACGATTTCATCACGCAGCTCCGCCACACGCATAAGCTTCCTTATGTGACACGCATTCACGTCACACTGTATGGTTCGCTGTCGCAGACTGGGTTGGGACATGGAACAGACCGTGCTGTAGCTGCTGGACTTTTGGGATACCAGCCCGAAACTGTCGACCCTGCCTTCGTTTTGCACGCATCGGATGATTGTGCACGCGCAGGAAATATGATGCTGGCTGGCGAGCGCGAAATCTTCTTTGCGCGCGAGGACATCGAGTTTGAGCGCTGGGAAACTTTGCCATACCACCCTAACGGCATGACAATGTGGGCGTTCGATGCTGAGGACAATGAATTACTCAGCGATACTGCATACTCTGTAGGTGGCGGATTCGTCGTGCATGAGCGTGACATCGTCGACGGCGCTGCACCCGCTGCTTCCTCCTCAGAAGAAATTGAAGTTCCTTATCCATTTACCACTGGTCGAGAACTCATTGCGATGTGCAATGCATCTGGTTTGACTGTTTCGCAACTCATGTGGGCTAACGAAACGGCTATGCATTCCGGGGATGAGGTACGCGAGTATCTTCTGCAAATTTGGGACACTATGCGCGGATGCATTCATTCAGGCTGTACATCAACGGAAATGATTCTTCCTGGCGGATTGAATGTTCGTCGCCGCGCACCGAAACTATATCAGGCATTAGCTGCTGATGATTTTGATATTTTTGCTGATAATGCAGACGAGCAGCGACCAATTACTCAGCGTGTTCATGACCGTAGTTCATGGGTGGATTTATTTGCATTAGCAGTCAATGAAGAAAACGCAGGTGGCGGTCGCATCGTTACGGCTCCGACAAATGGCGCTGCAGGAATTGTGCCAGCAGTTTTGAATTATTACTGGTGGTTTATCGACGGCGCTGATGAGGAAGGCGTTATGAACTTCCTTCTCACCGCAAGTGCTATCGGATACCTCTTTAAGCGAAACGGTTCGATTTCTGGCGCTGAAGTGGGCTGCCAAGGTGAAGTAGGATCAGCAAGTTCGATGGCAGCAGCTGGTTTATGCGAAGTCCTCGGAGGAACCCCTGCACAAGTTGAGAACGCTGCAGAAATTGGCATCGAGCACCATTTGGGACTGACCTGTGACCCTATCGGCGGTCTCGTGCAGATTCCATGCATTGAGCGCAATGCTCTCGCATCAAATACCGCTATCAATGCGGCTCGTATGGCTCGTCTTTCTGATGGATCGCATATCGTTTCTCTCGACGATGCTATCCACACAATGAAAGAAACCGGCGATGACATGATGAGTAAATACAAGGAAACTTCTCAGGGCGGTCTCGCTGTAAATGTCGTAGAATGCTAGCAATTGCTAGTGATGAGAGCACAATGAGGGGGGGGGAACGTAGTGCATGCATGGCGTTCACCCCCCCCTGTTTGTTACGTATTATTCCTATGATTCACGCCGAAAGCGTCACACAGTAGTGCGCGCTTGATTCCTCTTCTCATACAAGAAGTAGAACGCAAACAGCAATCCTGCAGCAACGAGAGTAAACGGAACACCTGCCAACGCAGACATGTGATAATCCATTCCCGAGCCATCCAGAGCAATACCACCGACAATTGATCCGACAGAATTTCCTGCATTAAACGCAATCTGAACCATTGCAGCAGCAAGCATCTCACCGCCACCTTCACCAAGCTGAACCATAAGCAGCTGCTGTGGAGACGAGATGAAGAACATTCCGAATGTGCACACGAATGTCAGAATTGCAGTCGTAGGCTGCGAGCCAGGGTCGAGGAAGATGAGAATCATCGCAACGACGGAAATCAATTGGCCAAAACCAGCAGTAACTCCCGGAACGAATTTATCTGTCATACGGCCGCCGACAAGACCACCAATAACCATACCTGCTCCCGCAAGAACCATCAGTAGTGGCACTACTGTCTCACTCCAGCCGCCGACTTTTTGCAACCACGGCGACACATAGCTCCACCAGCAGAAAATGCCAGAATTGCCCAAAAAGACAGCCATAATAACGAACCATGGCTTTGCTCGCTTGAGGAACGCAAACTGGCCAGCCAACCCCGCATCCTTAATGGCATCAATTTGCGGTACGAATGCCATAATGAGAACGATTGTTATCAATGCCCACGTAGCAAGAAAAACAAAAGCAAATCGCCACGAGAACGTGCTTCCCAGCCACGTTCCAAATGGAACGCCAATCATATTTGCCACAGTCTGTCCGGCAACCATTTGCGCAACTGCCGAACCCTCTTTGCCCTTATCAGCAAGCGCTTTCGCGACAATTGTCGCCGTACCAAAGAAGGCGCCGTGTGGAAGGCCCGAGATAAATCGTGCCGTCAGAAGCACTGCAAAGTTTGGAGAAAGAGCAGCCATGAGATTGCCAATAATGGTGATAACCATAAAGGCAATCAGCAGATTACGCGGTTTGATGCGACGTCCGAAAATCAAAATCAATGCACCAAAGCACACGCCAATTGCATATGCAGACACGTAATGCCCCGCCATCGGAATGCTCACATGCGTGTCAGCAGCCGCGTGCGTCAAAACGCCCATCATGACGAATTCCGCCGCTCCAAGGGCAAATGCTCCCGCCGCGAGCGCGAGGAGGCTCTTCTTCATACTGTCTCTTTTTCTCTTAGACTTTTCTCTTAGACTTCTTAAAATCTCAGCACTCATAAGGTGCGCTTACGATACCTCTTCGGTATCTCTTCAGTACCTCTTCGGCACCTTTGAGCTGCGTGATAGCACGTGCATGCGCATTTCGATATTTCAGAGACCGCTGCACTTCGAGGACCAATTGTGGGTCTTCTCATGGAGCTTCCCATAACACTTCGGACACTACTCGGAAAGCTACTCGGAAAGCTACTCGCACTGTCATCACAGAACGCTATATAATTTGCATCCCGTATTCGCGCGCAAGCTCTGCTAATTCGCGTGCAGATGGCGCTGCGAACTGTCGCACTAAGTCATCCCAGCGTTTCAGATTATCGTCTCCGAATTTTGCGCAACGAGAGCGTGCGGTTTCTTCGCTGACAAAGCATGCTAGACGTGACTTGGTATGGAATTTATCCGCAAGCATGACGATAGATTGGCAGTCCGTTTCTGCAAGATAATTATCCACGGGAATATTTAATTTTTGACGTTCGCAATCGCCTCGAGTAATTCCTACTCCCGTATGATTTCGCGCAAATGCGGCGATGTCCTCGCTAAATCCGCGTTCCGTAAGAATGCGATATCCGCGAAGACCATGCTGGATATAGACATCTTTGCAAAAAACTGAGCGCGCGCCCGAACTATGACTATCTGAACTATGCCTATCTGAGCTGTGACTATCTGGGCTACTCTCTCCCGCGCAATCCTCTAAAGCTTGCTCATTGAGCACACTATATGTGCCGATATCATGTGCCAACGCACCTGCGATGAGAAGCTCTCGAGATACAGATGTTTTTGCTTTCTGAGCAATTAATTCAGAAAGCCGCGCGACGATTTCGCAATGCACAGCAATGAGCGCGAACGCATCCTCAGCATGCCCCGTTTCCTCTGCTAATTCGCGATGCAGAACGAGAAGCTGCCGCGTTGTGTCCGTTAATTCCCAGCCGTCCCATGTCATACACGCAATTGTAGTCACAGTCATGATTTCCCCTATCATTCCCGCGCAATCGGTACAATGTAACTACTATGAATTCATCAGCTTCAGCTCATGCTCCAGCCCATTCGCTGCCTAGCTCAGCAGCAAGCACTGCCCGTTCATCGGCGAGCACTCAGGACTACGTGAAAGCTATTTGGAAATTGCACGAATGGCATTCTTCCGAACAAGCGCACAAAGAGCAAACTCCTGAGCAATGCGTCATTACGCCTACTGATCTTTCCCATGAAACTGGCATGCGAGCTTCGACTGTATCGGGAGCTCTTGCTCGCATGACCGAGCAGGGATACGTTATGCACGCGCCGTATGGCGGAATTCAGCTCACTGATCAAGGCCGAGAGCTTGCTATTCGCATGCTTCGACGTCATCGCATTCTCGAAACCTACCTCGTGCAGGCGTTAGGCTACACATGGGATCAGGTCCATGAAGAAGCGGAAGCATTAGAGCACGCAGCAAGCGACATGATGATTGAACGTATGGAGGAGCATTTGGGCTTCCCTGACCGCGATCCGCATGGTGATCCTATTCCTGACCGAACGGGTGTCATACCGCAATTTGACACGGTCAACCTCAACCTTGTCCCTGTCGGAGTGCGAGTCGTTATCAGCCGCGTAAATGACGACGATAACGATTTGCTTCACGCACTTCAAGACCACCACGCAATGGTGGATACCCCTATCACTGTGGAGTCTATTACTCCTGATTCCATTACTGCCCGCACTGACGATGGGGACTCTTTCACTCTCGATACGGCTCATGCGGATTATGTACGAGTTTCACGCATCGCTTAGTTTTATTAACTCTTAATTTTTGCAATCCGGTCAAGCTAGACTAGAAGTAGTTAAGCATTGAGGAGATTTTTCCATGACAACACAATCAGCTACTACCCCAAATGAACATTGGGTTAATCCGTTGCGCGATCCTCGTGATTTACGTCTGCCACGTATTGCGGGTCCTTGCTCGTTGGTCATTTTTGGCGTTACGGGTGATTTGAGTAAGAAAAAGCTCATTCCAGCTGTCTATGATTTGGCAAACCGCGGTCTTTTGCCAGCTGGTTTCGGTCTTGTCGGCTTTGGTCGCCGTGAATGGAGCAATGAAGACTTCGCAGACTTCATTAAGCAAAACATCATCGACCATGCTCGCACTGAGTTTAACGAATCTACATGGGAGTATCTCAAGGGCGGTATCCGTTTCGTTCAGGGTACATTCGACGATGCTGATTCCTTCAAGCGTCTTTCCGACACCGTTTCCGAGCTCGATGATGTTCGCGGAACTCAAGGAAACCACGCATTCTATATGTCTATTCCTCCTCGCGATTTCCCTACAGTATCTCGCCAGCTTGCAGATTCCGGCTTGGCTAAGTCCGATGAAGGCGCATGGCGTCGAGTCATTATCGAAAAGCCATTCGGCCATGATTTGGAAAGCGCTCAGGAACTCGACCGAGTCGTCTCTGAAGTTTTCGATCCTGAATCCGTTTTCCGTATCGACCATTATCTCGGTAAGGAAACCGTTCAGAATTTGCTTGCATTGCGCTTTGCAAACATGATGTTTGAGCCAGTGTGGAATTCCAATTACGTCGATCACGTACAAATTACCATGGCAGAAGATATCGGTATCGGTACTCGTGCAGGATACTTCTCTGGTATCGGTATCGCGCGCGACGTTATCCAGAATCATTTGCTCCAATTGATGGCATTAACAGCTATGGAAGAGCCTGTCAGCTTCTCTGCGAAGGATTTGGTCGCTGAGAAAATTAAGGTCCTGTCCGCTGTACGTTTGCCTGATGATTTGGCAGCTCATACCGCTCGTGGTCAGTATGCAGAAGGCTGGCAGGGTGCTGAAAAGGTCAATGGATTCCTTGATGAGCAGGGCATCGAGAAGGACGATAAGACAGAAACATACGCTGCTGTACGACTCGATATCGATACTCGCCGCTGGGCTGGCGTTCCTTTCTACTTGCGCTCTGGAAAGCGACTTGGAAAGCGCGTGACCGAAATCGCTATCGTATTCAAGCATGCACCTCACTTGCCATTTGAAGATACTGCGACGTCGGAATTGGGCAATAACGCTATCGTTATCCGTGTGCAGCCTGATGAAGGCATTACCATGCGTTTCGGTTCTAAGGTTCCAGGAACTGCTATGGAAGTGCGCGATGTAAACATGGACTTCAATTACGGTAACGCATTTACCGAGCAGTCCCCAGAAGCATACGAACGCTTGATTTTGGACGTTCTTTTGGGCGAGCCTCCTCTGTTCCCAACTACTCGCGAGGTAGAACTGAGCTGGAAGATTCTCGATCCAATCGAAAAGTTCTGGGCAACTCAGCCGCAGCCTCAGCCATACCGCTCAGGCACATGGGGTCCTCAAGAAGCTGATGACATGCTTGCCCGCGATGGACGTGCATGGCGCTTGCCTTAAGGTTCATCCAATCTTAGCCGTGAAGGCGTCGGCGAATTACGCAGGACAACGTTCTCGTTCTCATCCTCGCCTTCACGAGATGTGATTGACCAGAAACGTAGAAAGAAACTACCATGATTGAAATTTTGCCATCGAGCACGACCTCGGAAATTTCTTCCAAGCTTGCTAAGGCACACGCTGAGCGCGGCGAAGCATCTCAAGGTCGTGTCCTTACTTTGCTCGTTAAGACCAGCGAAAAGAACCTTGAGAACGTTTTGAGCACCGCAATTTATGCAAGCCAAGAGCATCCAAGCCGCATCATCGCTATCGTTACTGATCGCGCTGATGCGCCAGATATGGAAACCCTGCCATCGGTAGCAGTAGGAACCGTGGCGCCTTTGGACGCGGAAATTCGTTTGGGCTCTGACGGCGGCGCAGGAGAAGTAATCGTTTTGAAGCCTTCTGAAGGCTTGTTGCGCCATTTGGATACTTTGGTTATCCCATTGCTCGTACCAGATGCACCTATCGTCGCATGGTGGAGCAACCTCGTTCCATCCGCTCCATCGACTTCTTTGCTTGGCCGCATGGCTCGTAGCCGTATCACCGATGCACAAATGAGCGACGAACCGTTAGAGACGTTCCTTAAGCTTCGCGAACATCACACTATCGAAGAGACTGATTTGTCTTGGACACGTTTGACCGTATGGCGCGGACTCCTCGCAGCTCTCATTGACGAGCCACCTCACACCCCTATCAAGTCTGTGACTGTGCGCGGTGGAAGCACATCCCTGTCTGTTGATTTGCTTGCCGCATGGTTGGCATGGGCTTTGAAAGTTCCAGTAGACATCGAAATCGATGAAAACGTTTCCGCTGTTCGTGGCGTTATCTTCCATCGTGAAGATGGCGATTCGACAATTGAACGTCCTCGCGACGACTCATCTGATTTGTTCATCACCAAGCCAGGTCAGCATAAGCAGACTATTTCCGTTCCACATCGCACATTGGGCGACTGCATGACGGAAGAATTGCGCCGACTCGATCCTGATGAAATCTACAACGCTGTCCTTACTGAGGGCTGGGATATGATTAATCACGATCATTGGAAGAATTCCGCACAGTAGGCTTTACAGAGCAGTTTTGCTGGTTCACATCTCATGGGCGAGTAAAACACATGGCAGAGTTCTAAAGATTCTCAAAGAAAGAGTACACGTCATGACTTTTGAAGATCCTCGTACAGTTTTAATGTACGATTCTGAGAAAACTCTCGTCGCTACAGTCGCTGAGCGTCTGCTGCTGCGCATGTCCGATTTGGTCGCATTGCAAGATCGCGTAGACGTCGCGTTAACTGGCGGAACAGATGGAATTGCCGTTCTCGCAGCCGCAGCGAAGAGCCCACTCCTCGATGCAGTAGACTTCTCACGCGTTCACTTCTGGTGGGGAGATGAACGATTCGTCCAGCCTACCGATGGTGATCGTAATGCTCTTCAGGCTCGAGAAGCATGGCTCAATGAGCTCATTGCATCGGGCAAACTTCCAGAAGAGAATATCCACGAAATGCCAGCAGACGACCGCAGTCGTGAAATCGCAGATGCAGCAAGCGATGAGGAGAATGACCTTATCCTCGCTCGCGCTGCACGCGCATATCAGGATGAGCTCGAATCGGAACTCGGAACTGACGGCACTCTCGACGTGGCTCTCTTCGGCGTAGGTCCTGACGGCCATTTCGCTTCGCTCTTCCCAGACCGCGAGGAAGTACTGGTTTCTGATCCATCTATTAAGGCTCTCGGAATCGCTCACTCTCCAAAGATGCCGCCTTTGCGAGTCACCCTGACTGTGCCATTTATCCAGCAGTCTGAAGCTGTGTGGGTCTTTGCAGCAGGCGAGCGCAAGGCTCAGGCCGTCGGCAATGCATTGTCTTCTCTTGACAATCAGCACGTCCCAAGCTCATTCGCACGCGGAGCTGAAGAATCGCTGTGGATGATTGGTGAGGCCGCAGCAGCGCAGGTGGAGTAGGAGTTTCCAAGAGACTCAGAAGTCTTCTTCTCATAACGATGAGGGGTGTAGATCATTACGATGATACGCACCCCTCATGCTGTTTAAGAAGGATATCTATCACTTACCCATCATTCACTCTGCCCATTTTCTTGCGGAAATCACTGCTCGATTATAAGCTTTGCGAATTGCTGATTCACTTTTTCCTTCTTTACGCTGTTGCTATAGGAGGGTATACCGAGCTTATCGCAAGCTATAAAGCAAGGGTCGAAAGACTCGATTTTATATTGGAGGGGCATGAACTAACCGGCGCGTACCCAATAGAGCCACTTTGCCCAATCTGTAATCAGCCAATCCCAGAAAGCCTACAGGAAAAACTAACTCAACCACACGTCAATGAACGCCAACAGCTAATGAACAGGCTCGAGGATTTACAAGACGTTCTCCGTCATATCGATACAGAGAGAAATCAGCTACGTGAGGATGAAGACATTGTAAAAACAAAACTTCAAAAAATTTCCAATGTCATCACTTCTAATTTAACCCCTCAGTTCGATAATCTCCATAAGGGTATTACGTCTCATAAATCTCTTCTGAATCTCTTTGCCGAGCGAGACCAGCTCAGCAAACTGATTGAAGAGACCTCACAAGAGATAAAAATAAAAAACCTAAGCACGTTGGCCGCTATATGTTTTATGACTTTTCCCCTACGTCTTTCCCGCGGAAAGGAGCCTGTAACCTATTGAGAGGAGAGAAGTATTAGCATCTATTTCTAACTCAATTATAGTTCGGACACATAACCCCATATTTAAGGCAAAGCCATCCTGACAAAGTATGCGTCTTCTCAACAAACGATTCAAGATAATTAAAAATGACTTTCCCATTTTGTCTCACCACAATGCGTGCAGAAAGAGGACTGCCAATATTTCCCGAATCAGCCATTACATCATGCCCATTTTCATCGTAGTACCATATTAATGTAATGTCCTTGCGAGTTATACGATGCGAAAGCGGAATCTTAAAACGTCTCTCGATATCTGATGGATGAGTGAAAGAGTTGCCCATATCAATGTACAGAGTATTATCATGCGTATCTTGGGCCGCATAAACAACTAAGAAATAAAAAGCTGCCTCATCCTAGAATAGTAGAATCTCCGGGATTTGTACCCGAATCAGAAATCTCATATGCTGATCGGCCAGGGGTTTCGAATACAATGAAAATCGCAATCAAGACGAGGAAAAAACATAACAGTCGTTTTTCCTCGTCTTATGCATTCTCGCTCCTAATAACTATTTTATGTAGTTTTATTATATCCTTTCGGGCGACCTCAGTGCACCACTACAATCAACCCCACAGCTACTATTAGTGCCATAAACGCTACTCCGGCCGCAGCCGACTCCTGCAGACTTTGCTCAATAGCGCGTTCGTCTAGTCCCGAGGAGACGATTACTACTAACGCACCGATGATTTCAATAACTTCGTTAGTCGTCAGAGTTACATTATTCCAGTTAGTGACATGAAACTTTGAGCTTGATGTTGGATGGAACGAAATAGTATAAGTAATTGAAACATCCACATAAGCGCTAATGCTACTTGAAACAGTTGATAAATTGTCCGATTCAACATTAATGCTTACACTGAATTTATTTGCGCCTGACATAGCCGTCGTATACGATATATTTCCAGACTTAACAGACACAGCAATCGCTTTAATAATATTATTAAAATCATGCTTTGCACCATATCCAGGCAAATTAAAATCTGCTTTAGTTGAAGTAATCTCGCTCTCAGTTGATGCAGATAGATTACCGTTAAGATCTGTTGCGATATGCACATTCGCATTTTTGTCCAGAGAGGCACTTGCTGTCTCTGACACTTTCAGACTCACATCAATATCATAATCTGGTGTACTATAATGCCGAACGGCACCATTTAATACCTTTTCCCAGTTAACTTCAACAAAAGACGAAAAGAGATTAAGTGGTTTAGTAACATTGCGAATGAAAATATCTCGAGCTGCACGGATTCTTGACTGTGCTAGTTCAATTGTCAAGGTATCACTATTATGGTTTGCTTGTGGATTAAGCGTTATAGCGCCTTTATCTCGTCCAGAATATGCGTCCTTGTCAAGAGCAAAGCTCGGGGATGATGTAAAGTCATATTCCTTGAATTGATCAAAAGCCCAGTTATTCGGAATTGGATATCCTAGATTCCCCGAAAAACCTCGGGACATATCTGCTACGAAAGAGCTAACAGAAATCTTTTTTTCTGCAAGCCTACGACAAACTAATCGAGGACCATATACGCCAACACGATAATCCAATGTATTGTACTTACTATTAAAAGCCATCTTGACCTGTTCAAAGTATGGAACAATCAAATCATCAATCTGATAACCGTACGCATCGAAGTCAATAGCAAAATAAATAATTGTTCCCTTTGGAAAACCAAAAAGCTTGGCTGCAGCAATAGCCGAATACCCATCAACTGCCCCTGCTGTTCGGACTCAAAGTATTCCGGATAATAACCACCATCCTGATAGATGGGGAACACAGCAAGACGCGCATTCTGAATATTCTTAATTTCATCAAGATTCAATGCTTTAGATTTACGTTCTGCTCCGACTCCTACCGTACCAGTAAGGTATCGCCCCACATGAGTATAGCCCGCCGCACGAAGATCCTTCGCTTGCTGTGCACTCAGTACAGTAGCGCAATCACAAGCCTTTGCCAGACGGTTGGGATCCCCACAAGATGTCAACAAACTCATCCAAGTCGTTTTATCAACTACCCCTGTCACCGGCAATGCATAATCCGTCTGGAACTTTCGTGTTACACTGGTCATCTGTGAGTTCCATGCTGTCGTAAGACTAATATCATAACCATTGCAAATTAAAGATGCTGTAGCAAGCCACATCCACTTTCCACGAGCTGCCGCGTTTCCTGAAGTGATTGTTTGTAACTTTGCAGTTGTTCCAGCTCCAAAGTTTCCTGTCGCATCTTCGGGACTATAACCTTCTAGCGCCTGAAGAATCTGGATAAGGGCTGTATTCATCTGACGTCCATAAAGACCATCTGTAGGAATTATCCCTGTATATGCTCGATATTGCTTATTAATCTGCTGCTGAATAGTTCGAATATTAGCTTTTCCATTAAGATACCATACGAGTTGGTACTGATCCATACTCAGAAGCGCTTCCATAATCTCAAGTTCAACCGTTGAATCTCCACTGATACCCATATCATCTTTCAGCGAACAGATACCAGCTCCCGTTCCTCCAAAGAAATGCTTGGTAATCTCTTGAGAGCCTGTAGAGTATCCTTTGCACCACAGAGCACCCTGAATAATTCCATATACGTTGCTTGTTTCCTGAGCACCATCCTTTTGCTGCTTAATTCCATTCGGCCAGCGATTCTTAAAACGCTGCTGAGTTCCTGGTCCAAAATTATCTGCCGTAGCTGTAAATACCCAGCTCAATCTGCAATGCTTGCAGCAAGGCATAAATAGTGTCCCAGCCAGTTTCACCGTTTTCTTTAATGGAGGTATATCCTGCCTTGCCCTTATATGTCTTATTCAACCATTGCTGGGTAGCCAGTACCATAGGATCACTCATTGTAATCTCCTTTAACTTATACTCTGAGACTGCGTTAGACGCTTCATCTCTAATGAGAAGTCCGGCAGCCATCTGCTCGGATTCAACCTCTCATCCCTATAAGCCACCTGAGAGCACATATTCGGACGGTCGGTATAAAATTTTATTAATCAAAGTTAAACGTGCCATCACATTTCATTCCAAAACGAGCATGGGGAAAATCCATATTCGAACCAACTTTCTCCCACTCACCCACGCCAATTTGCAAACGTTTTCACTTCCCTCTCAGCGTATTTTTCAGCCAATCACCACCTATCACAAAAACTCCAAATGAAATAAATTGCTAACGTTGGCAAAAAGTGGTATCTTATTAACTGAGAATTAATGAGAACGCGTATGTGAGTCTCCTACTTAGTTCCTATACTTGAATTGGGGGCAAAGAGAAAGGAATCAACGATGATTGCTCAGTGGAAAAAAGCCACTGCAACCATTTCGGCGTGTGTCATGCTCGTTGCAGGCTTAGCAGCATGCGGAGCAAATAACGCAAATTCCGAAAATATGACGTTGACAGTCTGGGCTTCTCAGGAAGATCAGGCAAACAGCGATTCATGGTTACAGAAGATGGAACAAGAGTTCCAAAAACGACATCCTGAATATAACATTACTTGGCAAAACCAAGTTGTTGCCTCTGCTGACGCGGCAACTATTGCTAAGCAAGATCCAACCGTTGCCGCTGACGTATACACCTTTGCAAGCGATCAGCTCGGCACATTGGTTCAGGCAGGCGCTGTAGGTCAAATCAGTGACGACGCTATGGCACAGCTCAAGGAGCAAACTGCCGGTAACAAAACTATGCTTGATTCCGTGACTGCTACTGATGGCAACGTATACGGCATGCCACTTGCAGGTAACACATGGTTCATGTACTACCGCAAGAGCAAGTTCACCGATCAAGACCTCACTTCTCTTGATGCCATGCTGGAAAAGGGCAAGGTTTCCTTCCCATTGACGAATTCATGGTACTTGCCATCCTTCTATCTCGGTGCAGGCGGCACATTGTTTGGCCCTAACGGTACTGACGCTAAGGCTGGCGTTCAGTTCGGCGGAGAAACTGGTGCAGCTGTAACCAATTATCTCGTCGATTTGCGCGCAAACAAGAACTTCGTGAACGATACTGATGGTTCTGGTCTTGCTGGTTTGAAGTCCGGCAAGGTAGACGTCGTCTTTACAGGTAACTGGGATGCGGCAACCGTTCGCGAAAACCTTGGCGATGATTGGGGAGTCGCAAAGCTTCCTACATTCAATCTCAACGGCAAGCAAGTTCAGATGCGTGCTTTTGCAGGTTCGACCGTATACGGATGGAACCCATACACCAAGCACCCAGTCGCAGCTGACCAGTTTGCAGCATTCTTGAGCAGCACTTATTCGCAGAAGCAGCATTACATTATGCGCTCTGTCATCCCATCAGACGTAACTCTCGCTACCGATTCTCAAATCGAGAAGGATCCAGTAGCTGATGCACAAATGGAAACCATCGCACAGACATCCGTTGTTCAGCCATCTATTCCAGAGATGAACAACTTCTGGTCTCCTTGCGAAAACTTCGGTAAGTCCATTTACAACAAGGAAGTCACCCATGAGAACGCTGCTGATCTGACCGAACGTTGGATGCAGTCGTACAAGAGTCTCATGTAATTCGTCTGAGAAAGAGTTGATTATGGAAGCACAAGTTTCTCGCCGTTCACGCGGCAAGGTTCGTCGCGGTGCGGATTATATTCCACCGTCTCGCTACACAGTACGTGCAGCAATTGCTCAGGGTGACATCTTCACTCGCTTGTCGCTCATTATCTTGGGCGCAGGCAATATCGCTCGCAAGCAAATTACCAAGGGTTTGATTTTCCTTGCTGTAGAAATCGCATACATCGTCTACATGGTTCTTTCCGGCGGACAGGCATTGAATATGCTTGTTTCTCTGGGATGGCGTACACAGACGAAGCAACAGATTGACGGTTACTGGCACTACAATCCAGGCGATAACTCCGTTCTGCTGTTGGTTGCTGGCGTCAGCGCTGTATTCGTCACCATTTTGTTCATCGTTTTCTGGTCTTACGCTGTTCGTAGCGCATACAAGGCTCAGAAGCTTCAGGAAGAAAATGGTCACGCGCCAACCTTTATCGATGACATTCGCGCTGTGACAAACGATAATGCTCAGGTCACTTTGATGGCTTTGCCAGTTATCGGCATTTTGGCATTCACTGTTTTGCCTACCGCTATCATGATGCTCATCGCATTTACAAATTACGATTCAGACCACGTTTTGCTGTTTGACTGGGTTGGATTCCAGAACTTTGGACAGCTCTTCGCGGACACTGGCGCTGTGACAGCAAACCAGTTCGTCAGCGTTCTGATCTGGACTTTGGTATGGGCATTCTTTGCAACATTCTTGAACTTCTTCTTCGGAATGTTCCTCGCAATGATCATCAACCGTCGCACTACCCGTTTGAAGAACTTCTGGCGTGCAGTATTCTCCTTGTCTATTGCAGTTCCACAGTTCGTATCCTTGCTCGTTATCAATCAAATGCTTCAGCCTGAAGGTGCTGTAAATCGTTTGCTTGAGTCCTGGGGCTGGATCAGCGGACCATTGCCATTCTTCACGGATGCGACATGGGCACGCGTCACCGTTATCATCGTGAATTTGTGGATTGGTATTCCATTTACCATCATGCAAATCACCGGTATTTTGCAGAACCTCCCAGCAGAGCAGTATGAAGCAGCTCGCTTGGACGGCGCTAACTGGTGGCAGACATTCACCCAGATTACGATGCCTTACCTCATCTTCGTTTTGACTCCTTACCTCATTACGACATTTACAGGTAACGTCAATAACTTCAACGTCATCTACCTCTTGTCTGGTGGAAACCCAACGCCTGTAGGCGATACCGCTGGTCAAACCGATTTGCTGATTACATGGCTCTACAAGCTGACAGTGGATCGTGGCGACTACAACTTGGGTGCAGTAATTGGTATCTTCACCTTCATTACTCTCGCAGTTGTATCCCTGATCACCTATCGCAACAGTGCTTCCTATAAGGACGAAGGAGGCTTCCGATGAGCAACACTTCATCCACAACCACTATGCAATCTCTCTCGGAGGGCAATATGGACAACGGATCTATTCCACTGTGGCAGAACCAGCGTGCTCGTCGTATCCTCGGCGATGTACTCAGCTACCTTTTGCTGGGCGTACTGGCTATCATCTGGGTTATTCCTATCGTGTGGGTATTCCTCGAAAGCTTCAATAAGAACACCGGTCCTTATAACGAAACTTTCTTCCCTACGGAATACACTTTCGACAACTATGTAAAGCTGTTTACGGATACGCATATCCTCAGCTTCCCTAGCATGTTTGCTCGCACATTCGTGATTTCGGTCATCGTGTGCTTGATTAGCACGTTCTTCGTACTGTGCGTCGCATTCTGCATGAGCCGTCTGCGTTTCCGCTTCCGTAAGTCCTTCATGAACATCGTTCTGGTTTTGGGAATGTTCCCAGGAATTATGTCCGTTGTCGTGATTTACTTCATCTTGAAGTCTTTGGGTCTTACTCAGGGAATCGGCGTCACCATCGCTTTGATCCTCGTCTACTCCGCTGGAGCGGGCGCTGGCTTCTACGTTATGAAGGGATACATGGATACCATTCCACTGTCTCTTGATGAAGCTGCTTACCTCGATGGCTGCACACGCTGGCAAGTCTTCACGAAGATCATTATCCCTATCTGCAAGCCTATGCTCGTTTATCAGGCATTGACTTCCTTCTTGGGACCATGGCTTGACTTCGTTATGGCTCGCGCAATTGCTCGCACACAGGATAACTACACCGTGGCTTTGGGCTTGTACCAGATGCTGTCTCGCGAATACCTCAACGACTGGTTCGCTCGATTCGCTGCAGCAGCTGTACTGATTTCTATCCCAATCGCCATCCTGTTCATCGTCATGCAGCGCTTCTACCAGGAGTCCATGTCCGGAGCAGTTAAGGGCTAAGAGATACTGACGAGTTCTCCGTAACTCATTCACGGTGGGATATGTACTATGCATGTCCCACCTTTTTATATCGTCTTATATTGTCGTGCCAGTTGTGCTGCCGCTCATGCAAGCGCCCGCTAAACAATGACAGATAACTGACAGACAACTGATCACTACCCGATAGACCCCATAGGATAGACCCGTTTCGATACCATAGATTCATAAGTTAGATTCATCTGCTCGACTCATAAAAGTCATGATTATAAGATCATGAATGCGCGGGGTTTTCTCGCCCCCCCATACGCCAGCTCTTTTCGTAAGGATTGTCATGCCAACATCTCAGAAAAAGCGCGGACTTTCAGACACACGCCTGAAAATTATCGCAACGATTTTACTTGCTCTGTCTTTACTCAGCAGCCTTATCTTCCCGTCCGGCACCAATATCGCCGCTGCCGCCAATGCTGACATGGGAAATCTCACCGTAGCTGTTTTGTGTGAGGCACTGTCGTGGGCAGCGATTCCTCTGTATGCATGGTTGCTCGTCGAGGGGTATGAGCATTCTCATAACCGCTGGCTATACGGATTGCGCTTACTGGCGCTGGCATTGATATGCGAAGTTCCGTATGACATGGTGACTTCCGGTTCGATGTGGGATTGGAATTCTCAAAATCCAGTGTTTGCGCTCGTTATTACGCTTGCAGCGCTTTCTCTTATTGATACGTTTGCGACTCCCCAGAACCGATTCCGCTGGCTCATTATCGTGGGTCTCGCGTGTGCTGGGATTGTGTGGATGTTACTGTTCCATATCGGCGTTCGCCAACGCATTATGCAAGGCGGCATTCTTCTGCTCATTCTTGCGTTAATTTTCCATCTCATGAAAAAGCACGAAAATACCATGATGATGAGCGCGGCAATTATCGGCGCATGCTTCTTTATCGTTCCAGCGATGGGAGTAGCTGTCTTGCATTATCGCAATGAAGAATTGGGCTATGACCGCCAGCAGCAACCATGGATACAGTGGGTATTTTATGCCATCTACCCGCTGATGTTAATCGTTTTTGCGCTTGCGTGATTGATTCATTGAATTAAGCGCTGAATCAATCCAACCGAAGAGCAATTCCATCACAAGTCCGCCCGCCATCACAATGACGAGGGACACGAGCACTCCTGCATAGCCGAGCTCATTCACATTCACAAAGCCGTATGGGTAGTAATGTGTAATCGCTCCATAAGTGAGCATCCATGCTGCCCATATCGCTGGAATGAGAACGGTTCGTATCATTACAGCTAGCCGAGGGAAGCCGCCAAAGAAATTCCTCGGCCCCCATACGAGCCAAATAATCCACATAGTCATGGGCACGACGACGTGCTGCCATGGAGAAGTAAGAAGCGAAAGCCTGCTCAGTGACAAATATGGCAAAATGACTGTCAAAAATACGAGTGATGTGACGGTAATCATCATCAACGCTGTATCGCACAGCACCACTCTCCACAATGTTTTACGTGAACTCACCGCAAGAAGAGTAAACATCACCGCGACGAGAATATTCGACACCATGGTGAAATAACTCATTCCTTCGATAAAGCGCTGACCTGCTCCAGCCATCCCGTGAAGCGAATGACCATACAATCCTGGCCACTTCCCCGACTCACGTGGGAACCAGTCAAAGATGTTTCCGAGATTCGTTAAAAGGACACCGCACCACGCGATAATTGCGCCAATTATCATTGCTCGAGAGGCATGCTGTCTGCGATATTCAAAATTTTCTGTCATATGTCACATCAATCATTCATCAATTATGTCGGCTTTTTGGCTTAAATCCGCCCTCTTCGCACCGCTTATAACTAACACCTATAAGGACAAGCTGTGTTGAGCGCAATTATCTCTCTATATTGTTACTTATCACATGGATTACACGAGCGTGCATCACACGACGTGAGTATTCAGAAGACTTTCGAAACAGAGAGATGAACAATCATCAAGAGAGAGGAACACATATGCGCAACAAGAAGATTTTAGGCGCTGTACTCGCAGCAACTGCACTCGTATCCCTCGCATTGAGCGGATGCGGCCATTCGAATTCTGCAGATGTCAAGACAATTACTGTCGCTGCAAGCCCAACTCCTCATGCACAAATTTTGAACAATGCCGTTAAGCCAATTTTGGAGAAGGAAGGCTACAAGCTCGTCGTTAAGGAATTCACCGATTACGTTCAGCCAAATACCGCAACTGAGGAAGGCGAAGTCGACGCAAACTACTTCCAGCACAAGCCTTATCTCGATAACTTCAATAAGGATCGTGGAACTCATTTGGTATCGGTAGAAGGCGTCCACTTCGAGCCATTCGGATTGTATCCTGGCAAGACCGCATCGTTGGATGCACTTGCTGATGGAGCAACCGTCGCTGTGCCAAACGATGCTACAAACGAAGCTCGCGCTTTGCTTTTGCTTCAGTCCGCAGGTCTCATCAAGCTGAAGAATGCTGATGACATCAACGCAACTCCTAAGGATATCGTGTCGAATCCAAAGAATTTGCAGTTCAAGGAACTTGAAGCTGCTGTCGTCCCTACTGCTATCAAGGATGTAGACATCGCTGCTCTCAACGGAAATTATGCAATTCAGGCAGGCTTCGATCCAACTAAGGACGCTCTTGCAAGCGAAAAGGCTGGCGATCTTGCAGCAAAGACGTATCAGAATATCTTGGTAGTTAAGGAAGGCAACCAAGACACTGCAAAGATCAAGGCTTTGGCAAAGGCTCTTCATTCTGACGAGGTTCGCGACTACATCACGAAGACATTCAAGGGTGCAGTAGTTCCAGTGTTCTAAGGGTGCTCCCACAGTCCTATTGATGAGGTCAGGTGCATTTTTGAGCACTTGTGAACACTAACACGGTTCTTTATCCACACATCTCCATGGTGAGCATTCATCATGATCAGCCATTACTTGTTATCCGAGTGGTTGAGTCAGCGGCTGCAGAGCAGAAAACTGTTCTGCAGCTTCTGGCGTATCAGAGCAGGCGTAACAGAGCACAGACTTACTGCTCAGTAGGCTACCCAAGCTCGCTACGTGAAGTAACTTTCCTCATATCTACTCACACTTATGTACCCCTTACTCGAGGCCACTTACCACAGTGTCACTTACCAAAGGTCATCGCATGATTGAAATTCAACATCTCTATAAAAGCTACGGCACAGGATCCGAAGCTCACGAAGTCCTTCACGACATCAATCTCACAATTGAGTCAGGCGAGGTTTTCGGTATTCTTGGCTCTTCAGGAGCGGGAAAATCGACCCTCGTTCGTTGCATTAATCTGCTTGAGCCGCTCACTTCTGGCCAGTTACTTATCGATGGTAAGGACGTGACCAATGCGCGCGGAAAAGATCTCGCCCAGCTTCGCAGTGGCATTGGAATGATTTTCCAAAACTTTAGCCTTTTCCAGCAGCGCACGATTTTGCGCAATGTGACCTTCCCGCTGGAATTGGCGAAAGTTCCAAAGAAGAAGCGAGAGAAACGAGCACGGTATCTTCTCGGCCTTGTGGGTCTGTCGGTTTTTGAAGACCGCTATCCAAGCCAATTGTCGGGTGGCCAGCAGCAGCGTGTGGCCATTGCGCGCGCATTGGCAAATAATCCATCCATTATGCTGTGCGACGAAGCAACGAGCGCATTGGATACGACGACTACCGTTCAGATTCTCGATTTGCTGCGAAAAATCAACAAAGAATTAGGCGTCACGCTGGTTATCATTACTCACTCACTTGCAGTGGCGCGCAATATTTGCGACCGCGTAGCCATGATTGACGATGGCCGAATTGCAGAGCTTGGCGAAACCGAGGCGCTGTTCGAGAATCCACAAAGCACGATTTTGAAAACGCTTATCGCCGATGCGAACCATCACGCACACGACGGCGTCTCGTCCGATCAGAAGTCATCGAATGAAACCGAGGAGAAGTAATGGGTACTACAATTTCCGATTTCCTGTCTAATTACGGCGAGCTCCTCACCGAGGGAATTATCGACACGATTATCATGACCGCGACTGCAACTCTCCTCGCGTACGTTATCGGGCTTCCTCTTGGCGTTCTTTTGACCACATCCGCAAAAAATGGTCTTCGTCCGAACGCATTCCTTCACTCACTCATCGGAGGAATTGTCAACATCGTTCGTTCTATTCCATTCATTATTTTGCTAGTCGCTATCATTCCGTTCACGCGTTTGATTGTTCACACGTCTCTCGGCGTTCCTGGAGCAGTCGTGCCATTGGTTATAACCGCAGCACCTTTCGTCGCTCGAGTCGTCGAGCAGTCTATTGCAGAAGTGGACAGCGGATTGGTCGAAGCTGCTCAAAGCTTCGGAGCAAGTAATCTTGCCATCGTCTTCAAGGTGCTCCTCTTCGAAAGCCTTCCATCGCTGATTCGGGGAGCAGCTCTCACCTTCGTGACCCTTTTCGGCTTCTCTGCTATGGCAGGAACCGTAGGCGCTGGCGGTCTAGGCGATATCGCTATCCGTTACGGCTATCAGCGATATCAGTACGATGTCATGATTGTGGCAGTTATCTTGTGCATTATCCTCGTACAAATTGTGCAAACAATTGGCGATTTGACAGCGAAGGCTATCGATCATCACGCGCGATAATTGATTCTTCCTCATATCGAACGGTCTCGTACCATCGTGCTCGAGACCGTTTTTAAAACTTGCAACACGCCGAAATCATCACCCCCATCCCCATTCCTTTGACATTTTTTATCCTAGGTTATATTCGTGTCTTACGACAATTATTATCCTAGAAAGATGAATTATGACAAACGTAGTACTTTTTGGGCGGAAATGGGTATATCGGACGCAATGTTACCGAACGCTGGCTTGAAGCAGATCCACAGGCACAGTTCTATGTCGTTTCTCGTTCCGGTAAGAATGAACTTTCCAACTCTCGCATTCACAACATTTCTGCAGATGTGAGCTCATTCGACTCGGTTGCACCGCTTCTTCCAGCCGATGTCGATTACATCGTCGATTTCGTGGGTCACCCAGAAAACGATGACGAGGCATTCGCTCAGGTTAATGATAAGCCTGCAGATGTTATGCTGCGCATTGCACGCGAGAAGGACGTCATAGCCATGGGCTTTATCGGAGGACTGCTCGGTCCTCAAAAATTCCTCGACGGAAAGAAGCGCATTGCTGACAAACTTCGCTCCAGCGACATCCGCACAGAGGTCGTCGAACCAACTGTCGTCTACGGAAATGGACGTGACGACGCACCTGCTAAGATGGTTCCTGTCTTTAAGTTCTTCGGACTTTTCAGCAAAAATATGAAGCCGGTTCTTGTTTCAAACGTTGCTGATGAGATGGTTTCGAAGATGCTGGGTGAATAATCACCCGTTCCAAGATCCATAAGGAAACTCATGTCAGTACGCACAGTCACCGTCACGCAAGACATTAACGCACCTCTCGAACGCGTTTTTGACTGGTTCTATCATTCGGAAAATTTTGTACAATCGCCTATTGTTTTCCGGTCAGATTGGGCAACTCCTACACGGTGGACTCCACACTCTGAACGAGATATCGTCATGATTGCTGGCTGATATCACGAGGAAATTACGGATGTTAAAGACAATTCGTACATCCGCTACCGCGTTACCCAGTCTTTCCCAGCAGTGCGACAAGATTTTACGGAAATTTCTTTCAGCATCACTCCCTCTGGAAAAACTCGCGTTATCTGGATGATTGAAATCGGAGTTCCTCTCCCATGGGCTGGAGTGCAAAAAATTCTCAACCGTGCCGCGGGAAAGATGGCTGGTACACTCTATAACACCATCCTCACAGCAGGAAGAAAAGAGTTAGAACGTGAAACTCAACAAAAGCTTTGAACAGTTGACATACGTTATTACTATGCTCTCTCTGCAAGAGGGACACACTCCCGTCAAGAGTAATGTTTTGAGCGAGATTCTCCAGGTGTCGGATTCGTACCTCAAGAAGGTTCTTATGAAACTGTCCCGTGCCGGAATTGTTTCCTCAAGCGCAAGTAAGACAGGTGGATACCAGCTTGCTCAAAAGATCGATGAGATTTCTTTAAAGGATATTTTCTTCGCACTCGAATTGCAGGCAGATGTTCTTGATTTTAAGCATATGGCTCATCAGATTTACGATAACGACGACCATGTCGATCTCGTAGAAGGCAAAGTAACGTCCACTCTCGAAAATGGCTTGAACGCATTTTATGAGCAATTAGATACATTAAAAATTTCGGATTTGCTCGATGCTGATGCCGCACAGAACGGAGCAATTGACTGGAATGCCCGCGTGAATGCGCACGAAAGCTAAAGAGTTCACGATAAGCAAATCCCTATCAGTATGCATAATGACCGCAGAATATGAATCCTGCGGTCATTATGCGTATATAAGCAATTACGCGAGTTGAGCGATTACTCAGTGCGTACTCTGCGATTACTCTTCGATTTCGCTACGATCGCCACTCCACAAGGTGTGGAATGTGCCAGGCATATCGACACGACCATAAGTGTGAGCACCGAAGAAGTCGCGCTGACCCTGAATAAGAGCTGCTGGCAAGCGGTCAGAGCGCAAGCCATCGTAGTACGACAACGAGCTGGAGAATGCTGGTACTGGAATACCCACGAGAGCTGCTGTGGATACGACCTTACGCCATGCATCCTGAGCATTTTCGACAGCTGCCTTGAAGTATGCATCCTGGAGCAATGATTCGAACTTTTCGCCAGAGTCGAATGCATCAGAAATGCGGTTGAGGAACTTTGCACGGATAATGCAGCCACCACGCCAGATGCGAGCTACTGCACCAAGGTCGATGTTCCAATCATATTCTGCAGCGCCTGCACGAATCTCATCAAAGCCCTGTGCATAAGCAACAATCTTGGATGCGTACAATGCCTGACGAACAGCCTCAACGAATTCTGCCTTTCCTTCATCAGAAGCGACAGCAATCTTTCCATCTGGACCAGAAAGTGGCTTGTTCTTTACTTCTTCACGCTGTGCTGTCATCGAAGACAAACCGCGAGAGAATACAGCTTCTGCGATACCGGTAACTGGAATAGCAAGATCCAATGCGGTCTGAACAGTCCATGTACCAGTGCCCTTCATACCTGCATGATCGACGACGATATCCACGAATGGCTTACCTGTCTTAGGATCAACATGATGGAGAACTTCTGCAGTAATTTCTACGAGGTAGGAATCCAAGTCACCCTTGTTCCACTCATCGAAAGTATTCGCGATTTCTTCAGCACTCATGCCAAGACCACGGCGGAGCAAATCGTAGGATTCGCCGATGAGCTGCATATCTGCATACTCGATACCGTTGTGAACCATCTTGACAAAGTGACCAGCGCCATCATGACCGATGTGGGTAACGCATGGTTCGCCTTCAGCAACAGCTGCGATGGATTCGAGAATTGGACCGAGAGTCTTCCACGATTCATCAGTGCCACCAGGCATCATCGATGGGCCGTTAAGAGCACCTTCTTCACCACCGGAGATACCGCATCCTACGTAGTGCAAACCACGAGCACGGATTTCCTTTTCGCGACGGATGGTGTCCTTGAAGTATGAGTTTCCACCATCGACGATAATGTCACCTGGCTCCATTGCATCAGCCAAAGCTTCAATCATTGCATCAGTTGGAGCACCAGCCTTCACCATGATGATCGCAGTGCGTGGCTTTGCGAGGCTCGATACGAATTCCTCGATAGTGTGTGCTGGGATGAAGTTGCCCTCATCGCCATGCTCGTTAATCAAAGTTTCTGTACGACCGTAAGAACGGTTGTATACAGCTACTGTGTTTCCGTGACGAGCAAGATTACGAGCCAAGTTTGAGCCCATTACTGCGAGGCCTACAACGCCAATATTTGCTTGTGCTTCTGCCATTTTCCTTCGCTTTCTAATTGCTAATGGATCTAGTTACAAGTCTAACGATGAGTGTCGATTGTTCACTTCTCGGTCAGCGCAATTTTTCGCGCGCAGATACGCGTATGGGAAGCATATACGACAACTCATTTGACCACAATGTGGCGAATGAACGAGAAAAATATCGCCGGAAAATTATCGCTGGAAAATTTCCGGATGCGCTGTATCTCCCGGAATATCATCACCCGTATTCTCAGCATGCAAGAATTCGCGCCAGAAATCAAGAGACTGACCATATGGTTTCGCATCGCGTCCATGCGCTTGAATGTGAATCTTCGCTTCCTGAACGTCTACGCCTCGAATATCGCCGAGTTGCGCACGAAGACGCTCTAATTCTGCCGGATCCGTGAACGTATTCACAACGATATCAGTGAGCAAACGCGCGCGGTCAATTGGCAACGAATCCCAGTGACGCATCTCGATGAAGTTTTTCAAGCGTACATCAGTAAAGTGCGTGGAAATAATATGGTTAATTTCGTATTCATTGAGCTCGCGGTCTGGATACACGTCCGCAGCATTCTCAAAGCTTGTCATCCAAACGCCCTGACGAGCCGCATCTGGCGAATGCGTGGTATCAGCAACCATAAGAGGCAAAGCGAGCGCGTCTATTGCTGCTTTCTCAAAATTAAAATCGTCATCATACAGGCCCGGGTTGATGCCCGCGCGACCCGTAGCAATTCCTTCCCACATATGCTGACGCAGAAGAGGAAGTTCGTTTGCACGACCTTCAAAGAACGGCGTATTCCTAAAGAAATATCCAAGAATTGGTCCTACAGCGACTGCTAAACGCATCTTTTCGATAGCATCGCTTTCGCTAGAAAAATCAAAGCTCACCTGTGTCGATGCCGAACCGCGCATCATATTCCATCCGTAGCTCGACATGCGTCCAAGATACGAATTCATCGCATCATAGCGATGCTTCGGGATGATGGTAATATCGCGCGCAGAGGTTACTGGCGTATAGCCATAATTCACCAAACGAATTCCATGACGCTCAAGAATAGGATCAATATCCGCGCGGAACTGCGCATACAAGTCATTGAGCTGAGCAGGGCTGTCGAGAATACCCAACGAGCATTCAACCTGCCCGCCTGGTTCAAGAGAAATCACAATTTTTCCACGACCAAGTCCCAGCAAGTGGTCTCCATCACGGAACTCAAGCTGTGGATCATACAACGGTGCAAGATCTGTCAAAACATCGTGAATTCCGTGCGGCTCAGCATATGTGACGGCTTCATCCGCGCCAATACGTACGGGGAGATGCTCAATTTCTACGCCAATTCCATACTGATCGCGAGGAACACATCCGGATTCATAGAATTTTACGAGTGACTGGACGTGCTTATCATTGACTACTCGGTCAAGATGATGATACGGAAAATCGTTATGCATGGGAGTACCCCCGTGAAAATCATGGTGCGCCGACCATACGGCGCGCACGACAGTTACTCTCTACGGTAATCAAGCAAGGGGACGAATTTCGTACTTTCCCGTTGCACTGTCCGCGATAAGGATATGATTTTGGGGCAATTCTTTCCAGCCGTCTTCGCTCTTTTGATCAAAACCGGAGGAAGCAGCAACGACACCACCAGGAATATCCTTGTATCGAATGATGCGATAGTCCTGCGCCTTCTCGCGCTGACCATACTTTTCGTAGACATCAGCAACGCGCTGAGACAAGTAATCATGGCCTGTTGCGTTCACGCATACGAGCTTATCTTGAGTTTGAATCAAGCAATTGTATGAAGAATCTTTGTACTGTTCACGAAGAGTGCTTACTGCTCGTTCTGCAGCCTTATCGACAGCGTAGCCCTTGTCCACATAATGCAAGATGTGTGCAAAGAAAATTGCAGAATCAGATTTTCCACCCGTCTTTGCCACTTCATAATCCGAGACGATAACGTCATCATTATGGACGAGGTTCACACCATCTTCTGTCGAGATATCGCCATTATGAGCAAAACTAATGCCATCAGCAGTAAATGGCTGCTGATTTTCTGGAATCAAAGGAAGATTCGAGGATGCCAAACGCAGATGGAAAATTGCGCTGCGAGCAGGAGTAGATGCCAAAGACTCGAAATTGTGGTCAAGGAATGCTGGCTCAGTTGTGCGATATACGTTTTCAAAAACTTCTGGGCTTGGAGCACCGCCATCAGCGATATGTGCTGCGCGATGAGTGGTATTAATGCCATCGACGCCCCAACCATCGTTGTGAATGCGCGAAATTTCTCGGAATTCGTCAAGCTGCTGCGAACCGATGGCGTCACGCAAAGTGATGTCGGTTTCAGTAGAAAGGTATCCAAGTAATCTGCACATACGTATAAAAATAACCGTTCGAGCGTTTTTACACGCCAGAACGGTTATTACGATTACTTATAACGGGTGCGAAAGCGAGCTGGAAACTGGGCTCTTGCGCGAGTTTTTTACTCGATTATGCGAGTTTAATTTTCCGCGGTTGCGGTATTCTCACTTGCGTTTTCATCCTCAACTGACGCATCCCTGTCTGGCTGTACATCTCCAGCTGGCTGAGCATCCACGCGATGAACGTCATCGAGCTTCTCACGATTTTCGTCATCCAACGATTCTGCAGCACTGATATCCACAGGAATTCCAGCCTGAGCAGCCTTCTTCGCAAGAACAGCCTCAAGAGTAATTGGCTTCTTCGTCTTTCGAAGATTGACTCGACGAAGAGGAGCAATTGGAGACGTCGTTACGAACAATGGTTGAACTTCGACAAGCGGATTATACGTAGACAAGCCAAACCACTTAATCGGCGAACCAGCAGCCTTACGGATTGCATACTTCATGCGTAAAGCCAGAGCACCAGAAGTTGTAATCTTCGATTCAGGCATCAATTCCTTATGAATAAGAACGTAGCGAATCGAACCAATTTCTGGATCTTCATCAACCTTTGGATAAATGCTCGTCTGTGGCTTCAACGTACCGTCATCAATCAGTTCATGCATGATCTGATGCAAGTACGTTGCCACGTTTTGACTTACCTTAAAGCCCAAACGGATACGCACACGGAAGAGGAAGTCCGTTCCGAAATTCTCGACGGAATATTCTCGCGTATATGGATCATCAGTTACGAATACGGACACAGCCCACCATGCGCGTGCGCGCTTTTGATGGTCACCAAAAATGGAGTAGAAGATATCTGTATCCAAACGACGAAGCTCGGTATCCGAGGTGAGGTACACAACGTTATCCGCATAAATTGGGATATTTTCATCATTATGCAAAACGTTCAATGCAGGTAGGAAGTCCTCAGGGGACATGTGGCGACGCTGACTGCGTTCCACCTTCGTACCTGTATCCCACGTGTACATAATGCCAAAAATTGCGATAGTAATTAAGGTCGTGAACCAACCGCCTGTCATAAACTTCGACATCGACGAGATGAAGAAGAGTATCTGAATAGCCAAGAACACGATAGTAAAGATGACCGCGAGGAATCGCTGACGCCTTCCCCACCAAATGTAGGCAGCAAGCAGAATGGTCGTCGTAATCATCGTCACCGTAAGCGCCAGACCATACGCGGCAGTAATGCGCTCGGAGTCTTGGAAGATGAAAAGCACGGTCAGGGTTGCAGCCATGAGAACCCAATTGACCACTGGAATATACAGCTGACCGCGCGTACGGCTTGGATAACGAACCTGAAGATGTGGCATCCAGTTCAGACCAGTTGCTTCAGAAACCATAGTGTATGCGCCGGTAATCAAAGCCTGAGATGCGATAACGCCCGCTACTACAGACAAAATAACTGCCACGTAGCGCACTGTTTCTGGCATCATCTGGAAGAATGGGTTGAGGTTTTCCACCTTTTCCATAGCTGGATTGAGCTGATTTTGGATAATCCACTGACCCTGTCCGAAATAATTCAGCATCAAGCAAATCTTGATGTATGGCCATGTCGCATAAATATTTCCACGACCCACATGTCCCATATCGGAGTACAACGCCTCTGCACCAGTCGTCGCAAGGAAGACAGTTCCCATAATTGCCAAGCTTGCACGATTATGTGGAGAGAAGAGGTACTGGATACCAAGCACTGGGTTCAGCGCTTCAAAAATAGTCCAATCAGTTCCGATAGCCATCACGCCAGTTACAGCAAGGAAGGTGAACCACACGAAGACCACCAAGCCGAAGATTTTACCGATGCTTTCCGTACCACGTGACTGGATAAGGAACAAAACCACGATAATGACAGTCGTGATGACGAGAGTTAAGGACTGGTTCTCCGTGAAAATTCCTTGGAGAGGTGCAAGAGTGCGCAAACCTTCAACTGCCGAGGAAATCGACACTGCTGGGGTCAGAACTGAGTCTGCAAGGAACGCAGCTCCACCGACCATAGCTGGAATCCACAGCCATTTTGCATAACGCTTCACCAAGGAGAACAGTGCAAAAATTCCACCTTCACCCTTGTTATCAATGCGCATAGCAATGAAAACGTATTTCACTGTGGTAATGAGTGTCACTGACCAGAACAGCAAGCTCAGCATACCGAGAACTGCCGCGCGGTCTGCGTACTGAATGCCGCCCTGACCTGCGACGAACGACTGGGAAAGGTAGAGAGGAGAGGTTCCGATATCGCCGTACACTACGCCCAGTGCGACGATCATCATGCCGATGGAAATCTTATCTTGAGATGTTTGGAGCTTGCGCCACCATCGTCCCAATGGAGTGTGACTCTTCTTATTTTGCAAATGAGCCGTGCGTTTTGCTTCCTCTTCTGCTAAACGCTTTGCCTTAATTTCCTCATCGGAAACAGCGCTCTCATCTGTCTTTGGAGCCTTGGTAATACCTTCCGGAGGCAAGATAGCGCCTGTTTGCGTAAGGTCAAGTGCAAGCAACTCCGCAGTTGTAGAAATCGGAGCTGACGATGTGCTTGTATCGACAACGCTTGAATCAGATGCGTTGGAATCAGAAGCACCGCGCTCGCCTTGTGCTGATTGAGCGTTCTGAGTATTTCCAGCGTTCTCAGCGTTCTTCTTATCCGCGCGATTTCGGCGTGAACGACGACGCGACCGCACAGAATGTTGTGACTTTTGAGAGTTGTCAGCATTGTCGGTATCGTTCTCACGAACCGCACTGTCTGTGCTGTCAGAATTTGTGCTGGCTGCGTTAGCCGTGTTAGCTAGATTCTCGCTATCCTGAGATTCTGCGCGCTCAACCTGATCGGCAGTATCCTTCGCAAGATGTGCAAGACCAGAATCTTGCCCATTACTTCCGTTAATTTCAGACACCATATAAATCTCCACCTGTTTCCAGGATTTCTATCTCAATCTCTCTAGCCATTGTAGTAGATAGTAAGCTACTTGCAAATAAAGCCCCTTATAAGCGCTAATTTCAGGCGGTCATATTGTAAGCTCGCAACGTATTGTCATATGTCAGTCGCGCCATGTCTGCTTCATCAATTCCACGCGCTTGTGCTAACACGCGCAAGGTCAGCGGAGTCAGATATGACGAGTTCGTCCTTCCGCGGTATGGCTCCGGAGTCAGGTAAGGAGCATCCGTTTCCACAAGAATATACTCAGGATCGAGTATCTGTGCGGCCTTGCGCAAACGTTCATTGGCCTTATACGTAACCGTTCCCGAAAAACTGAGATACCACCCTTGTTCACGCGCCAGCTGAGCTACACTTTCATCTGCTGAGAAGGAATGGAAAATTGTATGATCAGGAGCCCCATCTTTAAGAAGAATGTCGATGACATCGTCATGCGCATCACGATCATGAATTTGCAGAGCGAGGCCTAATTCTTTCGCTAATGCGATATGTGCACGAAAAGCTTCACGCTGGATATCGCGGGCTTCTTCCCCCGTACGGAAATAGTCCAAACCCGTTTCGCCAATGGCGACTACCTCGTCAGGGTTATCACGAGCAATATCATGCACAGTCGCAAGCGCATCGTCGAGCGACACATCATGCCATGGCTTGTACTGTATTTCAAGACCATCGGGTCCTACAGAGCCATGATGACCGTGTAAAACCGTCTCATTGGGATGGATAGCCACTGCCGCTTGCACGACGTGAGGATACTGCTTAGCCATATCGACCGCACGATGAAGATTGGGCAATTCACATGCCACATCAATCATGCGTTCTACGCCTACCGACTGAGCCTTGCGGATTAATTCTTCCACAGGGTACACGGGCACGACTGGCAAATCGCGCTCTACAGCCTCTGCACTCATCGCAATTGCATAGTTCACGACAGACGCCATATGCGTATGGTTGTCGATAATGGGAGCAGCTAATTTTCCCGGTTCAGCTGGCCATGATCGATCACGATGTTTCTTCGCCATAATGTTTATTCCTTGTCATGATTACGCTGTTGTGAGTTTTCACTGCCCTATTTTTTACGGTGCACCGCGCGCTAAGAATTTTCGCTGTAGTGTACACAGAAGTAAAGGGACAGAAAGCAGGAAGAGGATCCGTAGAAAAATGCAGGAAGCGCAGAAAAAGAGAAAAGCCCGAGATGCTCGGGCTTTTAAGAGAGAAAGAGAAGAGGGGTTCAATTATCAGTGTTACCTGCCAGCTATCTTGAGCTGATACTTATATATAACCCCAGCTTTCTGAACCCATCTTGCAAAATACCTGAGGATAACCTTGGGATTTTGTGAAGCTTCTGTGAAGAGCGGGCGAGGGCGGGTGTGCAACTGCGACGTGAAGCCACTTTCCTCAACCCCTATGGTTGGTTATCATGCGATAACCAACCACTGTCCTTCTTGCTCTTCCGATGCTTGTATACCTCTCGTTACTCTTGCTCGAGCTTTGCCTTTTCAGCTTCGAAGCGAGCCTTTTCCTTTGCCTTGCGGGCATCCAGCTCAGCTTGGAAGCGCTCAAGCTCTTCTTGAACTGCTTCTACTGGAATCTTTTGGAAGATAGGAGTTGGCTTAGCGATAGGTGTTCCTGCAACGATTTCTTCTCGCTTCCATGGATGCACATTCTCGCCGAGAATGTACTCACCAGTGATAATTGGATATGCGAAGTCTGGATCATCCAAGTCTGTCACTTCCTCGATATGAGGAAGTGGAGAGAATGTTCCCGTTCCGCCCATTGTCTCCCACACCTTCTGTGCGGAATGTGGCAAGTATGGGGCAAGGAGCACATTAACGTCCATAACTGCTTGAGCTGCTGTATACAGAACTGCAGCAAGACGTTCTGGATTATCCTTAATCTTCCATGGCTCTGTAGCAGAAATGTACTTATTCACTTCACCTGCGATACGCATAGCTTCATTCAAACCAGCCTTTTGGCGGTGGTTATGAATCAAGTCGCCGACAGTATCGAATGCTGCTAATGTCGTTTCAAGCAGTGCGCGATCTTCATCAGTGAACTGAGATTCTTCCACGTTTGGAATTTCACCGAAATTCTTATGAAGCAAAGTTGCTACACGGTTGACCAGATTTCCCCATCCGGATACGAGCTCATCATTGGTGTGACGAACGAACTGCTCCCATGTAAAGTCAGAATCGGATGTTTCTGGACCAGCTACGGAGATGTAGTAACGCACTGCATCTACCTGATAGCGTTCCAAAATATCCTTCACGTAGATAACGATTCCACGAGAAGAGCTAAACTTGCGGCCTTCCATGGACAGGAACTCAGACGATACAACTTCTGTAGGCAAGTTCAAGACACCCATGTCGCCTGGCTCACCGCCACGCGATCCTTCACCGTTGTAGCCCAGCAATTCCGAAGGCCAAATCTGGGAGTGGAAAGTGATGTTATCCTTACCCATGAAGTAGTAGCTCAAAGCTTCTGGATCATTCCACCACTTGCGCCATGCATCATCATCGCCTTGACGACGAGCCCACTCAATGGAAGCGCTCAAGTAACCGATAACAGCGTCGAACCATACGTAGAGCTTCTTCGTTGGATTATCGATCCAGCCATCAACTGGGACAGGAATACCCCAGTCAATATCGCGTGTAATAGCGCGAGGCTTCACTTCATTAAAGAGACCAATGGAGAAGTTGATAACGTTCGTACGCCATCCCTCACGAGTCTTCAACCATGCCAGATTTGCCTCTGCCAAAGCTGGCAAGTCAAGGAAGAAGTGCTCTGTCTCTTCAAAGATAGGAGTCTCACCATTAATCTTCGATACAGGGTTCTTCAAATCAATTGGGTCAAGCTCATTACCGCAGTTATCGCACTGATCACCGCGAGCGCCATCGTAACCGCAAATTGGGCACGTACCTTCAATATAACGATCTGGAAGAGTGCGACCCGTCGATGGGGAAATTGCCACCATCTGAGTGCCCTTATAAATATAGCCATTCTCAAGGCACTGCTTAAACATATCCTGAACGACATGCTCATGGTTCTTGGTCGTCGTACGAGTAAAGAGATTGTAGCTCAAACCAAGATTGCACAAATCCTGAGAAATAACGCGGTTATAACGATTTGACAGTTCCTGTGCAGTTACCCCCTCGGCATCTGCTTGCACGAGAATTGGAGTACCGTGCTCATCGGTACCGGAAACCATCAAAACGTCGTTGCCCTTCATACGCTCATAACGCGCATATACGTCGGAAGGCACACCAAATCCAGCCACATGTCCGATATGGCGAGGTCCATTCGCATAAGGCCAAGCTACTGCTACTAATACATGACTCATGAAGTTGATTATCCTCAATTGAGCCGACATTAAGCGCATCGACCCGATACAAGCATTTCTTCACACTTGTCCACATCGCTCCATTGTGAATAACTGTGAAGACTCGCTCGAATTATCCACAAAATACAGTTATCCACAAAAATTTTGAAGTCGATTTTGATTATCCCGTTTTGTGATATACGGTGTCACGCATACCGATTGTAAAAAAGATTGTTCAGAAGACTGTACAGAAAATTGTGAAGAAGCAATTTCGACAAATTGGCAATGGAGGCAATAATGAACGCACCTAGAGAAACTTTGGCGACCCTTGATACGAGCCTAGATCTCGATATTCCTACGACTAGCGACGTGGATATAAGTAACGCGAATATAAGCAACGCGGATATGTCTAACCTCACGTCGACTCATACAGAGAATATCTCTTATACTTCTGAGTCTGCTGATACTGCTGTAGCGCTCTCCTATGAACTCCCCGAGCGCACGGATGATGTCGTCCATTTGAAGTCAAAAATGTCCGTCGACGTGTACCATCGGCGATCAGCTCATAAGAACGACATTATTGATGATGATTTCATTCACCCTCTTAAGCACCTCGAAGATTTTCCAGGGCCGATGTGTTTGCAGCACCTCACGCATGCACATGTGCTGACACAATTGGACGAATCGACATTTTTCCCGTCACGTTTTGCTCAAACGTGTGAGCTGCGCGCTCATGTCGTTCGCGAGATTATCCCGTATGGCTCTGTAGCCTCTGGGCAGCTTGCTGCGTGGATTTGGCTTGGCGGAGATTTCCCACAACGCATTGATATCGCACGGGAAAATCATTACCATTCCATTCTTTTTGGCAGAAATGTACGCTCGACGTCACGTCAAATTCATCGCCGAGATCTCCGTGAGTTTCCGCAGCTACTCGTGACAACGCCTGAGAGAACAGCGTGCGATTTGGCATGCGCTGATGATTTACGAGCTCATCCCTATGCCGTGGCAGACACCATTTACCGACTCATCGAGGAGTACCATTTCAGCGAGCGCGATTGCATGGAAATAATGCGCCAAAATACGCGTAAGCCTCACTATACTGCAGGCCTCAATTTGCTATTAAGAATTTTTGCCGAAATAAAAATTGCGGTTGAAACGGCTCGCTGTACAGAAGAATGCATGGAAGAATGTACGGAAAAATGTACACAAGAAAACGAGGATACTGCACGTGCCCAGAACCTCGAGCACGCCGAATCAGCAAACTCCTCAGCAGGCTCTCACCGTCCATCATCACTTGGAAAACCAGAAAATTGCGGTGAGGAGAATTCTACCCATTCGCTTCAATCTCTTCACTCAGCAGAAGTCAACGAGCCAATCATGCGAAAGGTGGCTTAGCGATGTGTGCTTACGAAAAATTCTCGGGACGATCGTCGACGCCGGTATCATCCTTATCGTCTACATCATCTGTGTCTTCCATATCCTCACGGAATATCTCGCGCTTTTACCCCGGCTGTGCACCTCCTGCGCCACCGTTACAGCTAACGCCTCGAGTTACAACGGATTCGCAAACGCCTTTAGAGATTTTATGGTATATCGCGCGCAACCATCCGCAGTTGCGATTTTGGCTTATCGCAAACCCTGCGTCAACGCCCGAACTTCTCGAATACGTATCCCAAGCCGGAGGTCCGCTCGTCAAAGAAAGCTTTGAGCTACTTTTTACAGCACACGATTTCGAGCCGGGTATCTATGCCACGCATAGCTCTCACCCATCACGCCTATCACGAGTCGAAGATACCTCGTAGAGATAGTAGAGATATGACACCGCGTAGAGAATGGTAGACACAGTAGTTGCACTAAGCCTTACCATCCGTTTGCCATGCTCGTGTTTGTAAGATGTGCAAGATCATTGTTTTGTATGATTACTGACCATTCTTCATTACTGGCCATTTTTCATGGACAGCACATACGCATACACGTCTTTGCGGGAGACGAATGAACCGTCTGTCAGTGGGTTTTCCTCAACTACGCGTGTTATTGCATCTTTAATGCGAAGATTCTCACGGCTTGCTGTGTCCACTGCCAAGCTGGCAAGCTGCTCCACAGTCAGTACACGCAAGCCTGCTGCCTGGACGGCCTCCTCTTCAGAGGCGCCAGCAATAACCAATACAATTTCACCTTTAGGAGGATTATCGATAACCGATTGACGAATATCACGAATTGTTCCGCGACGAACTTCCTCGAAGTCTTTGGTTAATTCACGTGCCAATGCGATGAGTCGATCCGAGCCTAATACCTCTTCAAGATCAGCCATGGAATCTTCGATACGATGTGGCGTCTCGTAGAAGACAATTGTGCGCATCTCCGTTTGGAGAGAGCGAAGTTTTTTCATGCGATCAGAATGCTTACGCGGCACGAAGCCTTCATAGCAGAAACGATCCGTTGGCAAGCCTGACAATGCCAAAGCATCAAGAACCGCTGATGGTCCTGGCGCGCATGTTACAGGCAAAGAACGTTCGATTGCTCGCCTGACAATTGCAAGACCCGGATCATTAATCGTCGGCATTCCCGCATCAGACACCACGAGAACCGTCGCTCCCTGTTCGACTTCATTGAGTAAGGAATCCGCTTTATCACGTTCATTGTGATCATGATGAGCGATAACTCGCCCGTTGACGTGCACACCCAGCCTACGCGCTAAGTCAAAAAGCCTGCGGGTATCTTCTGCTGCCACGATATCAGCGGTCTCCAGAAGCGCTACCAATCGCGCCGACGCATCAGACGCATTACCAATCGGCGTTGCTGCCAAAACGACAGTTCCCATGCCAGAATAATCAGTCGATGTAGTCCTCTCTGTGGGGTCTGAACTATGAGTACCAGCCGTGTCATGCTCGCTCATAGCCATAGCTGAGTCATCCGCATATGAGGTAGAAATATCGTGCGATTCATGGAATTCTGTCATAAAAATAGGATACCGCAGACGATGGTTTACCTAGGCTCACATTCGCGGCCTTATGCATAACTTTGTACACGCCTCTGTGCTTTGCTCCCATCCTCCCTCAGCTAAGTTATGGGGAAAGTGTTGATATTAATCGCATTGACTCCCCATATTCGCGTTCATTCTTTACACTAGAAATATCGTGTACATCGTGTCATTTATGACTCATACCCAGGAGAATCATGGGAATCATCAATTTCTTCCTTAATCTTCTTCGTAATCCAAAAGCGGCAATTGCCGGCTGGATTGCTCTCGGATTAGGACCAACTTACGCTTTTATCTTCCTCATTATCTTCGTGGAAACCGGCGTTGTATTTATGCCGTTCCTTCCTGGAGATTCGCTTCTCTTCGCCGCTGGATATTTTGCAGCAGAGCCAACATCTGGCATGAAGCTCGCAGTTTTGCTCCCTATCGTATGGGCAGCGCCAATTATCGGCGACCAGTGCAATTACTTCATCGGGCACTTCTTTGGACGTAAAATCGTCGAATCTGGAAAAGTTAAGGCGATGACACCAGAACGCATCGCAAAAACCGAAGCAATGATTGACAAGTGGGGGCCACTCGCTGTGTTCCTCGGTCGTTTCTTCCCATTCATTCGTACGTTTATGCCATTTATTTCCGGATTGTCGGGAATGAGCTGGAAGCGCTTCACACCATTTAGCGTCTTTGGCGGCCTCGTATGGAGCTCGCTTTTCACACTGCTGGGATATTTCTTCGGCGGAATTCCATTTGTCCAGAAGAATTTCGAGCTCGTTATCGTTGCAATTCTTCTCGTATCGCTTGCGCCAACTTTAATCGCAACAATTCGCGGATTGTTAAACCGTAAGAAGAAGAATACCGAAAATGCTGAATCCACTGATACAGAGTCCACCTCTGCAGAAGTTTCGGCAAACTAAGTAAACATATTTCGCGCGTATATCGATTACATATCGACGTCATCATCCAAGAAACGCGGAAAAGCTATAGTAAGTGTGCGTGTATATAATAGACACGCACACTTTTGCATAATTACCTTGCATAAGTAGCCGGAAACGGCATATAAGTGAATTCGGGGCTATAGCGCAGTTGGTAGCGCGTTTCGTTCGCATCGAAGAGGTCGGGGGTTCGACTCCCCCTAGCTCCACGTCCGTGGGTCTGCCGGTAATGATCGGCTAGATCAACAGCGAGCGAGGCCAGCATCTCAGGGTCTGCGAGGAAAGAGGTGACGACCTCCTCAATCCGTACCTCGATTTCGTCCTTGCGGACGGTCTTGGCTGAGCACTTCTTTTTGCGCTGATTGAGGCAGTAGTAATACCGATACGTCTTGCCGGTCTTCGAGGTGCCACTCACACCCTCCATCGGCCCGCCGCAGGTGAGGCAGTATGCCCTGCCTGTGAGCCAGTAGTCGGGTGCATTCTCGCCTTGAGCAGCGAGCTGGGCTTTGGTCTTTGCCCCGCGACGCTTGTTGATCGCGAACCGGCGTTGGACTTCATTAAACGTGAGGTCATCAACGAGGCGAGGCATCCCGTCCTCATGGATGTGCCCTCCGTAGGCGTACTCGCCAATGTAGGCGCGATTCTTGAGCATCTTATTGAGATTCTTCGGAGTGAACCTGTATCCGCGCGTCGTACGGATTCCCTAGGCGTTCAGCTGGTCACAGATTTTCTGCATGGACACGCCCGAGGCGTAGTCGTGGAAGATCTGCGTGACGATGGGAGCCGTTTCCGTGTCCGGGATGTAGCGCTTGTCCTGGTCCACAGTGAAACCAAAGATCTTATGGCCGTTGGAGAGGGCTCGCTCGGCGTTGTAGCGCTGACCTCGTCGGATGTTGGCTGAGAGCTGGAGTGAGTAGTACTCGGCGAACGAGTCTGCGACCCCTTCCATGAGCACGGAGTCCGGGGAGTCGGTGGGGGATATCTCTTCGATGTAGTGAACACGTGCCCCGGCAGCTCTGATGGCCTGCTTGACGAGGAGCAGCTCGGCGCGGTCGCGAGCAAGGCGGTCGTTCTTCCAAACCGCGACGTAGGCAGGTTTGATCTTGGGTAGCTCGTGGAGCATCAACTGATAGCCCGGCCTGTCAGCGTTGGTGCCGGTCTTCGCCGCGTCTTCGTACTCATTAACTACGACGAGACCCTGTGACTTTGCCCAACGTTGCACCATCTCGCGCTGCTGCTCGATGCTCGCCTCGTTCTGCGAGGAGGATGAATACCTGTAATAGGCGACGACCATCTGGTTGTCGTTGTAGTCCGAGTAGAGTCTCACCTTCACCCCCGCTTCAATTGATCGTATTTGGTCATTATCGGGCAAGTCTACCAACGGCAGCGCGCGATAGGCAGAAGCTCAAGTCAGGCTAGGGTATGAGGTGGAGCTTTCGACCATACACAAGACCGCGCTCTAATGGGCGCGATAAGAGAAAGCTGCACAGCGCCCCTGCGGGGCGCAAGATCATCTTCAATCGTGCATGACCTCGTGGGGAAGGTGAGGGGGGGTGGAGAGCCTGCCCTTGGTACCCACCGAGAGCCCCATGCGACTTGTAACGCTTCTGCCCATGTTGTAACGCCTCCGTAACATCTAAATCGCAAAAGCGTGACACCTTTTTGCCTGGTAATTCAGCCGAATCTTCACTTTGTAACGCTGTAACGCTCAAGACCTAAAAACCTCTGAGAGCCTCTCAGTCCCGAGTGTGCTCATCTCCTTGCGGAGCCCCTGAAGATCGCTCCTGAGGCCTTCCACGGGCTCCTGAACGGCGTGATCAAAGTGCTGCGTGACCCGCCGAGACATGACCTCAGCAACCTTCTCAGCGTTCAGCGAGACATGGCTCTTCGCCTTCACCTGGGCGGTGAGCTCACCCAAGGCCGAAGTCGTCTTCGTCAGATCGCTGCTGAGCTGCTTCATCATCGAGTGTGCTTGCAGCTCGGAGGCGCTCACGCTGGAGCCGTCGCATGTTTTCACGACGCGCTTGTCTGAGACTGTCTCGGCGAGCGTGCTCAGCGTCTCGCTCTGCTTGTTGAGCGTCTTCTTGATCTCGTTTACGTCGCTCGTCAGCGAGTCGAGCTCTGAGATCTCCGAGGTCGAAGGTTTTGAGCTCAACGTTCTCGTGAGGTCGCTCTGCGTCTTCTCGATCGCCGTCAGCCGCTCGCTCTGGTTCATCAACGTGTCGATGAGGACGCGGAGCGTCTCGTCGATCTTCCTCAGCTGCTCTGAGCTCGCGGAGGGCGGCATTGAGCTGGTGGTCATCTTTTCCATAGCTCTGGACATCTTCTATCTCCTGTTCTCGCATAATGCGTTCGTTCATGGTGTTGTGGAGAGCGCTCCACTGGTAATCAGCGCCGAGCTTGCGAGCCGTGCACGCGGCCTTCGAGCGACCGAACCTACGCACCTCGTCATTGTCGTCAACGAGGGCGCACGTGACGCTCGGATCACGACCCTCGGACTCGCTTTTTGCACTGGTCTTCTTCTCGATGCTCACGCCGTGCTCGCGTGCGACGGCGCGCAGCGAGTCGAAGTCCACCGAGCGAGGATCGAGCAGCGCCTCACCGACACGATCGGCGAGGAACTCTCTCCACGTGTTCTTCGAGAGCTCGTCTACCGTGAGCTCTTCGGCGTGCTCACCGGAACGCGATCCGTTCACGTCGTGAGCGAGTGCGTGAGGCTCCAAGACCTGCAATCCCATCTCTCACATGATCTTGTCGTTGGCCTTCCTCAAGACCCAGTGAGCAAGACCGTTCTCCCTCGCTGCTTTCCCCGTCACGAGATCCACGTTCGCGATCGTGATATGCGCGTGAGGATTACCACCGTCGCTGTCGAGGTGCACAGCGACATCGCACGGCGAGTTCGGCGCAACCTCCTTCGCGAGTGTATAGGCAGCATCAGCGACGATTGTCGGCGTCATCGGATCACGAGGATCAAGCTCGTCCTTCGAAAACGACTGGATCACCATGAGCGCCTGGTTCTTGCGGCCACTCCCTCGGAGCATTGACTCGATAGACGTAATCGCGTCGTACGGGTTACGGAAGTCCGAACGCCATGCAGCCGCACGCGACTGCTTCACGTCAGCAGGTTTCCCGAAGTGTGCATACATGATTGCCGCTGCTGCTCGCACCGTCGTCGTCTGCTTCGTGATACTCATCGTGACAACTCCTTCGCTAGAGCGAGGAACGTCGCAGTCGCACGACGCAAGTCGTCGACGTCCGGCTCGACACCAGCCCACCCTTGCCGGGCGAGCTGGTTGACGTTGACGCCTACGGCGTTAACCGCCGCGACGAGATGAAGCACGTCGCGGTCGATCACGCGGGGCGCGGGCGCGCCGTCGAGGTAATCGACGGCGGCCCTGATCGCTCCCGACTCTGCGAGCCGGTAGCGCTGCGCAACGCGGGCGAGCTGTGCAGCTTCTCCTTGGGAGAACCTGGCAGTCACCCGCGACTCGCGAGGCTCACGTCTCGCGATCCTCCGGTCCCCGCCACGGACTTGGTCTTCGACCTCGTCCGTTGTGGTGACCTCCGGCTGGACGGGCGGTTCCCTATCGTTCGACTCGTCCTGAGTCGAGCTTCGAGGTGGTACCGCCCGTCGGCCAGCAGACGGTCTGTCTGACGACAATCCATGCTGGCCAGAGGGGCGGCTACGCACTTCTTCTCCTTCAGACGCTCGACTTTCGCGAGGGCGTCTGCGATTTCCTTGTCGAGATTCGACATGATGATGTTCCTTTCATTTGATCTACTTGCTTGGGCTGATTGAGCGTCGATCAACGCTGCTGCTGCAAAACGGGGGAGTCGTTGTCGTCGTCGGTGAGCGCAACGTTTGCGCGCAGAAGCCCCCGGGTCGAAACTGGCATGTTGTGAGGGAGTCCGATCTTGCGGATAGAACCATTGACCGGTTGAATATCAATCCAGTCACTCAGGTCGTACTCGACGGCCAGGGGTTCATTACCGACGATGCGGTTCATCGTGCGGATGGTCTTCTGCTTGCCGTCCTCACCACGAGGAACAACCCACCCGCACGAGGGCGTGACGAAGGCGTCGAAGAGTGGCAACATGAGCGCTTTGCGAGCGACGTACTCAAGGACCTCAGTACGCCTCACGTAGTCGTGTTTGATCGCCGTGTTCTCGTTCGCTCCCGTGTACCTTTTGAGGAACGGGATCGCGACGAAACGACGGTAGAACGACTCAGACTTGTCCTTCGAGGACGGCAGCTCGTTGACGCAAAAGACGCACAGGCCACGACCCTTGATGTCCCTCATTTGGCCGTACTTGACGTTGAGCTGGATCCAGTCATGAGTCACCCACGCCTTGAACACTCCAGCTCGCCGCAGGAAGTCGCCGACTTCGTTCTCATCGGAGAGGACGCAGAAAGCACTGCGCAGCGTCTCAGGAAGAAACGGCCCGCCGAAATCGGAGATCGAAAGCGTCGCGGCTCGCCCAGCTCCAACGAGGTTCCGCAGGAGCTCGACGAAGGTGCCCTTGCCGTTCGATCCGGTAGAGGAGTACAAGAGAACAGCCTTATTGAACGCGTGACCAGGACGGAACAAGGCAGCAATAATCCGCCAGAACAGTCGTTCGACCTCGGGATCATCGTTCGCAAGCTCCCTGATCCACTCGTCAATGCTCCACCCATCAATCACCGGGCACGTGGTGGCGTCTTCACGGAAGGCAACGGAGGCCTTCGACGTGAGGACAACCTCGGGCGAGAACGGGCGCAGCTCCTTAGAACGTAAGTCGAACAACCCGTTCGCCAATGCCACGACATTGCCGTCCTTGCTCTCGACGAGCAGTGGCACCGAGTCGCGTACATGTTCCACGACGGCGTTGAGATCCTTGGGCGAAATAGTGTAGTGGTACTGACGAGCCAAGCGACGGATGCGCTGCTCGGCAGGCACATACAGGCCCTCGTCAGGCCCCGCATCCTCGTAGGTCATCAGCTCAGCCGTCGCCTCCGACTCACCGATCAGACCCGTATGCCGCAGCTCGCGGTCGAGGATGCACGTCGCGATCACCGAGGGCGGAAGAACCTTGCGCGGACTATGAGCGAGCCTGCCCCTGAGACCGTTCTTCTTGTTCTCACCAAGCAGGCGCTCGTTGATCTGGTGCAGCAGGAGCATTTCCACGTCCTCAGGGCAATCCGTGCTCTGCTTCTTCGTACCGAGGAAGATCGCGACCTCTTTAAGGATGAGCTGATTGACCGTCGGCAGCACCGTACCGCTCACGAGCGACGTGGTAGAATAGCTATTAATAGGACTGATCGCCTCGGTGCTCTCCTCAGTGGGAGTATCGGGGCGGTTTTGTTGTGAGCTCATCGGTGCTCACCCCCGTTGGAGGTGAAGCGCTCGGTTGAAGCGAGCACATAGGCATCCAGCGCTTCAGCGCTGACCTTGACGTTCCCGCCGACGCGGACGGCATCTAGACGTCCCTCGCGAATAGCACGGCGGAGCGTAGCAATTGAGCCGTATCCGGCTTCAGACAGTGTTCTCAGCGAATACAGCTGAGGTAGGGCATTTTGGCAATCGCAGCCATTTTGAACCTCACAGAGTGGTGGCATCGTTGCCCACCACTTGCATCAGGTGAGACCTGTCCTGATGTCTCCGGGGTACATCTCCCCGATAAGGTCCCTCACGTCCGGTCCTCATCTCGCTCAGGCGAGATCGGCGGCTGCGCCTCCCCGCGTGGGCTCCATGCGGGGCAATAATATTTTATCGCGAATCCATTGATTTGACCACGTTTACACGGGCTTACTGGTTCTGCTCGTGTATGAGCGGAAATGAGTACGCCTCACGCTGCCATGGCCACCAACAAAAGGTGATCGCGAGTCGGCACGAGTTCGACACGTACCCCCTGAGCTCCACGAGGAACCTTGCCTTTCATTCCACCGGCAAGGTTCCTTTTTATATTTATGTTTATATATTTTTGAAGCGGATTCTCAGCTAAAACATGCGCTTTCGAGCAGATGTTAGTATTCCACTCTCGTTTATTTCACCGACACTTATTCCACTGGGGTCAAAGTTGCAGGTGCGTAATTTTTGATGAGATATCCCTCGAGAAGGTATCCATGGTAATCGCCGCTACCAAGAACACTGCTGCCTGGGTAAACATTGCTACCCGACCCTAAGCAGTCTTTTGCCGGAGTATAATGGAATGTGGTAAAAAGGATGTGCTGAATTTTATTCGCTCGCACTGCGGAGAGATTCGGCTAACCTTATTTTTACCTGGTAAATCATAGAGTTTTTGGAGAAGAGACTATGAAAAGATTACGTTCTACATTCACTTTGGTGAGTCTTGTAATGAGCTTTGCGCTTGTTTGCACTCTCCTGCCAGCAAAGGCTTGGGCGAGCACTGCGGTTCCTAGTTCATTCACATCATCTAGTACCTCTATTACAGGCACCATTGATTTGAGTGCGTATACTACTTCCTCCGGGCAAGAAGTTACTCGCGATGGAAAAACATATTAAGAGGGAAATGTTGGCGGAAGCGTTGAGGCTGGAGACCTTTTTGCTGGTGCATACCAGAAATATGAATCGACTTTTGCAGGCAAAAAAGATTTACGCGGAAAGAAATACGAAAACATCGTTATGTTTAGTAAAGGGCAGAAATTCCCTGTTGCAACCTATAAGGTTACTTTCCCATCCAACTTCGTGGTTGATTCTTCTGCCATCTCCGCAACAGAGAATACAAATACTATCAGCAAGATAGTGCCGGATTACGACCCTGCAACGAACTCTGTTACTTTCACTATGTATCTTGGCAATTGGAATGATTACAAAGGTTTCTTCGATTTATACACTGCTGAGCAGGGCACAACCGGACACGCTATCAGCATCAATATTCCTTATTCCGTTGAAGTAACTAATACTTCCACACAAAATCTGGGGACAATTACCGCATCAGGTGAATGTGCTCTCTATAAGTATGGATTCTTGGCATTCGGTACTCGCATGGTAAATGTCACTACCACGCCACTTACCTTTGTTGTAACACGATAAGGCAAGGTTGTTTTATTATGAAGAAAACTCGGATTTTTACAACATTAACCGTTTCATTAGCTGCAATAGCATACCTGATCCCAGTAACAGCTTGGGCAGATGGCTCTACTATCTCCTCTGATGATCCATCTTTCACTTCATCAGCTCTTTCTGATAACTATTGGGCACCAACTCTTGAAGAGACTGGGCAAGATCAGTATCCAGTTTATCCGCAAGGTTTGCGCACTCCTGCACAAACACAGCTCAGCTCAGAGGGATTGACATCATCCCAAAAAATTCCAACTACTGGTATTTACTCACGCCATACGCTGTATGACATGTTTGGCGGGGATATAACAGGTGAATATCAACAATCTTTGGATTCCCTTTTCCTCAACCAAAAGCTGGTAAATACGCTGGGGATAAACAAAGAAACAGACACCATAAAGAATGTGAGTGATTTCAACATTTATGGTGACCTCTCTATTGATGGCAATACTGAGTCATCACAAGTACCTGCGTACTCAGCCGGGGATACTAAAAATATCCACTTCAGTATGGATACCACTCTGATTAAGCAAGTACTCTCTACTTTTCTCTTAACAAGTGCAAGTTCTGATAACGGTGATTCCGAGACTGGCTGGAATTCAACAGGTAATTCTTGGTGGGAGAACTCATCTACACAGTCTGATCCTGAGCTGGTTTACACCCTAGACTTGCCTCAAGGAATGAAATACACAGACAAGTCATCAGTAAGTATTTCAGGTCTTGAAGGCTTCACCGCCACAGCCTCTTCATCAGGTAATACTTTAACCGTAACCGTTAAGAAGTCATCCATAAATACAGGTTCTCTTAAAGAATGGTATGCCAAAGTTAAGAACACCGCATCGCAGGCAGTTCTTAGCGTGAACAACGTGCTTATTACTGATGATGCTCCAGTGAACACGGATTTGACCATCACTGGAAAATTAGGTGGTGAATACGATTTCATAGCTAAACAAACACCAGAAGACCCAGATACAACACATCATAATTTCTGGTACATGGCTGCAAAGCAAAGCGATTCTGGCCGTGACGCCAAGGCTGATGCTTCAAAGCCAAATCTGATCACCTACACATTCCGTGTTAATCCTCGCGTCACCTTTATGGATGGACAATCTGTCATCGCAAAAGTCAGTGCAGAAAGCGGAAAAACTATAAACAACGATTCTCTCACCGATCAATCTATGCCTGCTAATCCAACTCACGACGGTTACACCTTCAAGGGATGGAATACGGCAGAAGACGGTTCAGGAACATGGTTTACCGGCGACACACAGGTGATCGGCAACATCACTGTTTACGCCGTCTACGACAAAGCTGCCGCGCCTACGCCAGCAGTTACGCCT
>CAUTYZ010000011.1:0-72915 GCA_963543015.1 uncultured Alloscardovia sp. | reverse complement strand
GTTTATAAGGATGATCTCGAGAAGCTCGATATTTAAATATATATAACATATATAACGTATATAAAAAGGCCCGGTATACTGTACCGGGCCTTTTATTATGAGTTATTATGAGTGAACTTACTCGATATCGATATCGTCGTCCATTTCTGCACGTAAACGCGTAATTTGGAATCTCATGAGGAATGCCATAGAGATGAACGTATAAATCAGTGTGATAATTCCATACAGATACGGCGATGAATTGACGATAAATTCTGCTGGAATTCCAATCATCAGTGGAATGATAACAGGTGCTAATTCCTTCCAAGTCATATGACGAGAATCCTTATGGAATGGCACATGGATAAGCACACCGATATAGAAGAGCGCGATGCCAATAGTCAAAATAGTATTTCCACTTGTCGGATTATTGATATCGACGAAATCGTATGCAACAGTTACCAGATTAATTCCAAACCAGATGAGGTAATGGAAGTAAATCAACAGAGTTGCTTTGCTGGTAGAAATTGTTTCATCAATCAGATGGTCAAACTCAATGATATAGAACATGAAGAGATTCACGATAACGATGAAACCGACGTAGGAAATAGGCGTAAAATCGGGGAACTTAAAATACTTTGCTTGGCCAACGATAAGCTCACCAAAAGTGATAATAGTAAGCAACTGCAAGCGCTCGATAAGGTGAGGAACATTGAGCGGAACTTTGGTCGTCGCAGGAATAAAAATAAGTGGGTAGAGCAAGAAAATAATGACAGAAGCAGTGACGATGGCAAAGCCAAGAACGCCACCAACGATTGCACCGATAACGATGCCGATAAAACGAGCCGACAGAAGATAAATGAATGTGAGAGCCACTTGCTTATCTTCAGGTTTCTTGTTTGCTACAGCAATCCACGCGTATTGGAAAATATGAACAGCAGATAGTAGAGCAAGCCCGATGCTGAAGAGACGGAAATCGTTAAAATTTTCGACATTAGTGTACTGAGCTATGAACAGCAAAATAGGCATCTGTAATGCCGTCATAAAGATAATATCTTTAAATTGATGCTCACCGAAACGGTTGAAATACACGGTTTGAATATTCCATGAACCGATAAAGCTGATGAAGACACCGATATAGAGTGCAATCGTCATCCACGTGAGTTCATGGTGATGGAGAGGTTCAAAAATTTCGGTAATTTGCGAAACCGCATAGACGAAAACGAGATTATAAAAGAGCTCAGTGAGGCTCACAGGTTTGCGAACAACTTTCGGAATCAAGCTTTGTGCTACCGAACGTGCAGAAGTAGCTGGGGATGAAGTATCAGTTGTAGTTTCAGTCGTACTGTCGATTGTATCAATGAGCCGTACATGAGTATTTCATGGATATTTCATGGAGAAGAGACAGCCATGAGAGCGCTATAAAGGAGTGGATAATGAGGTTTCGCTGACAGTGACAATCCATGACATTCCTCCTGGAAATTAGTCATGCGAAACTGATACACTTAAATTCCATGGTTAATGAACATGGCAATAATTCTGAGCACATTACCAAGCATATTTTCGTTACTGGTGGTGTTGTTTCTTCTCTCGGTAAAGGTCTTACCGCTTCTTCACTTGGTCGACTTCTTCGCAGCCGTGGTCTTCGTGTCTTGCAGCAGAAGTTGGACCCATATATCAACGTTGATCCGGGTACGATGAATCCATTCCAGCACGGTGAAGTTTACGTAACTGAAGACGGTGCGGAAACAGATTTGGATATCGGTCACTATGAGCGTTTCTTGGACGTTCCACTGAGCCAGAGCGCAAATGTGACGACCGGACAGATTTACGAAAACGTTTTGCGCAAGGAACGCGCAGGCGAGTACCTCGGTCAGTGTGTTCAGGTGATTCCTCATATCACCAATGAGATTAAGGAACGTATGCGTTCTCAGGCTGGAGACGACGTCGACGTTATCATCACTGAGATTGGTGGAACCGTCGGTGATATCGAATCTCAGCCATTCCTCGAAGCTGCACGTGAAGTTCGCACTGAACTCGGCACAACGAACTGCATGTTCGTTCACGTATCTTTGGTTCCATGGATTGCATCTGCACACGAACTGAAGACTAAGCCAACTCAGCATTCTGTCATGATGCTTCGTCAGTTGGGCATTCGCCCAGATGCTTTGGTTTTGCGCTCTGACCGTCCGCTCAACCAGGGTATCAAGGATAAGATTTCCTTGATGTGCGATGTTACTGAAAAGGCTGTCGTCAACTGTGTCGACGTTCCAAGCATCTACGAGATCCCAACTATGCTTCATTCTGAAGGTTTGGATTCCTACGTTGTCGAGCATTTGGAACTCAAGTGTGATGATGTCAATTGGGCAGAGTGGGAGGATCTCCTCGATCGCGTTCATCATCCAAAGGATGAAGTCACTATCGGTATCGTCGGTAAGTACATTGACTTGCCAGATGCATATCTGTCCGTTACCGAAGCAATTAAGGCTGGTGGTTTCGGAAATTACGTTCGTGCAAAGATTGAATGGATTTCTGCAGATAATTGCGAAACCGACGAAGGTGCTGAGCGCTACCTCGGTCATTTGGACGGTATCGTTATTCCTGGCGGTTTCGGCATTCGCGGTATCGAAGGCAAGATTAATGCTTTGCGTTATGCACGTGAGCACAAGCTTCCAGCATTGGGCATCTGCCTTGGTATGCAGTCGATGGTTATCGAATACGCACGCAATGTTCTCGGCTATGAAGATGCAAACTCGTCCGAATTCGGCGATAACACGACTCATCCAGTTATTGCAACCATGGAAGAGCAGAAGGATATCGTTTCCGGAAACGGCGATATGGGTCACACCATGCGTTTGGGATCCTATCCTGCAGTTTTGAAGGAAAAGTCCTTGGCAGCAGATTTGTACGGCTCGACGAACGTGACCGAGCGTCACCGTCACCGTTATGAGGTTGCTGTAGCAATTAAGCCTGAGCTCGAAGCAGCTGGTTTGTCTATTTGCGGTTCAAGCCCAGATGGTCAGCTTGCAGAATTCGTGGAATTGCCTCGTGAGGTTCACCCATTCTATATCGGTACTCAGGCACATCCAGAGTTCAAGAGCCGTCCTACCAAGCCACATCCACTCTTTGCTGGATTGGTTAAGGCAGCTGTAGACCGTAAGCATTCTGCTGCAGCAGAGTAAAAGGCGCGAACGAATAGTCGCAGAGTAAAACTCATACTGCACAGGTCTACTACGTAGTCATATGACGAGAGAGTGCGCTGGGGTGTGAACATAGTCACATCTCCAGCGCATTTTCAATACGCGCATAGAAAATTGATATAACTCTTTCTACAATTGATATGTAATGAGTATATGTCGAGTGAGAAGAAACGGGAGGTGAGACGTGCCTAGCGAAGACGTTGAAATGAATAAGTACATTGACGCCCGTGGTGGTGTGAATGAAGAAAAGCTTCAGCAAGATGACGAATTGATTTCTCAATTCGGTGAATATAGCTACGGTTGGCACGATTCCGACGAAGCAGGTAAGGCTGCAAAGAAGGGAATCGATGAAAATGTCGTCCGCGAAATTTCCGCAGACAAGGGTGAGCCTGAGTGGATGCTGGATATGCGTTTGCGCGGATACAAGGCGTTCATCGATAAGCCAATGCCTGCGTGGGGTGTAGATCTTTCCGGTTTTGATGCTGACGATTTCAAGTATTACGTGAAGCCAATTGATAAGCAGGCAAAGTCATGGGAAGAGCTTCCTGATGATATTCGCAATACCTATGATCGACTGGGTATTCCAGAAGCAGAAAAGAATCGCTTGGTCTCGGGTGTAGCAGCACAGTACGAATCGGAAGTTATCTATAACTCTATTCGCGATGATCTTGCTGAGCAAGGCGTTATCTTCGTCGATACGGATACAGCAGTTCGCGAATATCCAGAACTCGTCAAGAAGTATTTCGGCACAGTTGTATCTCCAGAAGATAATAAGTTCGGTGCGTTGAATACCGCTGCATGGTCTGGCGGATCTTTCGTGTACGTTCCTAAGGGTGTGCACGTTGATATCCCACTTCAGGCGTATTTCCGCATTAATACACCTGCTATGGGTCAGTTTGAGCGTACGTTAATTATCGCTGATGAAGGATCCTACGTTCATTACGTAGAAGGATGTACAGCGCCAATTTATTCCGAAGATTCGCTTCATGCGGCAATCGTCGAAATTATCGTGGAAAAGCATGCTCGTGTACGCTATACGACCGTTCAGAACTGGTCAAACAACGTGTACAACTTGGTAACTCAGCGTGCATACGTACGCGAGGGCGGCACTATGGAATGGGTTGATGGAAATATCGGCTCTAAGGCAACCATGAAGTACCCAGCATGTATTCTTGCTGAGCCTTATGCGAAGGCAGAAACGATGTCTCTTGGCTTTGCAGGTAAGGGACAGTATCAGGATACCGGTGCGAAGATGATTCACCTTGCACCACATACCAGTTCGACAATCGTTGCTAAGTCCATTTCTCGTGGCGGCGGCCGTTCGGCATATCGTGGTCTTGTCAAGATCGTCGATGGGGCAGAAGGCTCGAGCTCAAACGTTGTATGTGATGCGCTTTTGGTCGATGATTTCTCGCGTTCAGACACATACCCTCACGTAGACATTCGTGAAGATGACGTCTCCATGGCTCATGAAGCTACGGTATCTAAGGTATCGGAAGATCAGCTCTTCTACTTGATGAGCCGCGGAATTGAAGAAAAAGAAGCAATGGGAATGATCGTACGAGGATTCGTCGAACCAATTTCTCGCGAGCTTCCTATGGAATACGCTTTGGAGCTGAACCGTTTGGTCGAACTCCAGATGGAAGGATCGGTAGGTTAATGGCTGTACGTAAAGAAGTAAGCATTCCTGTAGCAGATCCACAGAATCCATATGCAATTCCTGCAGCTATGCCATCGAGCGCTGACCGTAATCCACGCTCATTCGATGTGAATGCATTCGCAGTTCCTGCACGCGCTCAAGAAGATTGGCGCTTTACGCCAATTGATCGTATCGAGGAATTCTTCGATACTTTCGTGCCAGCGCAGCAAGTACGCGTTCAGCTTTCCATGATTGATGGCAGTGAGATTCCTGATGGTGTGACACTGAATCAGATTTCTCGTGAGGATTCTCCAGCGGGTACAGTATCCAAGCCAAATGACCGTGTATCGGCTGTGGAGTGGAATAGCGCATCATCTGTATATCATCTGCATATCGCACAGGATTGCACAACGCCTATTCTTATTAAGGTCGAAAGCTCCAGCTTCGATATGGATGCATTGCACATGGTTATCACGACAGACGCGAATGTTCACGCTCATGTCGTCGTCGAGCATGAAGGTGATGCGCGCATTGCCGAAGGTGTAGAGATTTCGACAGGCGAGTATTCTGATGTGTCTTTGACTTTCATTCACGAATGGTCAGAAGGCTCAAAGTATGTCGGCAACCATCGCATTCATGTGGGACGTGGTGCAAGCCTTCACCATAATGTCGTCACTTTTGGCGGCTCGGTCGTCCGTATCCGCATGGATCAAGATTTCGGTGGTGAGCAGGGCAATCTGAACATGCTGGGCATCTACTTTGCAGAACCAGGCGAGCATATCGAACACCGTACGATGGTTGTTCATAACCATCCTGAATGTACATCACGTGTCGTGTATAAGGGTGCTTTGTCTGGAAAGGGTGCTCACTCGACATGGGTTGGTAACGCTTTGATTGAGCCAACTGCTCCGGGAACAGATTCGTATGAATTGAATCGCAATCTGATTCTTGTGCCAGGAGCGGTAGCAGACTCGGAACCAAACCTTGAAATTGAGAACGGTAATATCGTCGGAGCTGGTCATGCGAGTTCCGTGGGACGTTTCGATGATGAAGAACTCTTCTATCTGATGAGCCGAGGAATTTCTGAGAAAGATGCTCAAAAGCTTGTCGTTGCTGGATTCTTCAACGAACTCATCGAGCAAATCGATATCCCAGCAATTTCCGAACACTTGATGAATACTGTTAACGCACGTCTGGAAAGGTAATCATGTCCGTTATCGAAATTAAGGATCTTCACGCATCCGTGGAGACAAATGAGGGTCGCAAGCAGATTCTCAAGGGTGTTAACCTCACCATTAATTCCAATGAAACTCATGCAATCATGGGTCCTAATGGTTCTGGAAAGTCCACTTTGGCTTACACACTTGCTGGTCATCCTAAGTACGAAGTGGATTCTGGTGAAGTGCTTCTCGACGGAGTAGATATCTTGAAGATGACTCCAGATGAGCGCGCACAGGCAGGTCTTTTCCTTGCTATGCAGTATCCAGTCGAAGTGCCAGGCGTGCCAATGACGAATTTCTTGCGTACTGCTAAGACTGCAGTCGATGGAGAAGCTCCAGCAATTCGCCAGTGGACGAAGGATTTGAATGCAGCAATGAAGAATTTGCGCATGGATCCAAAGTTCGCTACACGTTCGGTCAATGAAGGATTCTCTGGCGGTGAGAAGAAGCGTGCTGAGGTTTTGCAGCTCGAGCTTTTGAAGCCAAAGTTTGCTATCCTCGACGAGACAGATTCTGGTCTTGATGTGGATGCATTGCGCATCGTGTCTGAAGGCGTGAACCGTGCGAAGGAAAATACGGGATTGGGAATCATGATGGTTACCCACTACACCCGCATTTTGAAGTACATTAAGCCAGATATCGTTCATGTTTTTGCTGATGGACATATCATCGAAACTGCAGGTCCTGAATTGGCTGATTACCTCGAGGAAAACGGTTACGACAAGTATCTTCCAGAAGGTACAACAGAATCGGCTCAGGCATAACAATTATTGAGAAAAATTACGCGTGAGATATCGTGTAATTTTTCGGTCTGCGAAATAGTATGCTGCGGTGTTATAGTGTTCATAACATCGCAGCAATTGTGTATGTAAGTGTATATCGGCGTGTGCGTACTCGCGTGTGAGTGACATTGAATGAAACATGGTCGTCGCGCTACAAACACATGATGACGTAGGAAGTGTGGAGAAGCATGGAACTCGATGCAATTCGCGAACAATTTCCCATTCTGAATCAGACGGTTCATGGCCATCCTTTGGTGTACCTCGATTCAGGCGCTACAGCGCAAAAACCTGAAAGCGTCATCGAATCAGAAGCAGAATTCTATCGCACTATTAATGCAGGCGTTCATCGTGGTGCTCATGAGCTTGCAGCTTTGAGTACAGAGGCTTTTGAAAATGGCCGTTATGCTATCGCTGAGCTTGTCGGAGCACAGTGGGGAGATGGTGCTGACGAAATCGTCGTTACAGGTGGAGCGACAGCGGGCTTGAATATGCTTGCCAACGCTTTTGACCATGCTTCTCATGACGGTATCGAGCCATTTGCGTTACGTCCAGGCGATGAGGTCGTCGTATCACGAGCAGAGCATCACTCTGTTCTTCTTCCATTCCAAGAATTATGCCGACGAACGGGTGCTACTTTGTACTGGCTTGATCTTGATGATGAAGGCCGGATTCGTACAGATGCTGATTATCTGTCGACAGTCATTACTGAGCGGACAAAAATTGTCGCGGTAACTCATGTATCGAATGTGACAGGAGCTATCACTGATGTGGCTTCTATCGTTTCTCGTGCTCGCCAAGTAGGCGCAGTAATAGTACTCGATGCGTGCCAGAGCGTGCCACATCTTGCCGTCGATTTCCACGCGTTAGATGTCGATTTTGCGGTCTTTAGCGCACATAAAATGTATGGACCTACAGGCGTAGGATTTATGTATGGCAAGCGAGACATGCTCGAGAAGCTTCCACCGATGAATTTTGGCGGATCTATGGTCGAACTTGCATGGATGGAAAAGCCAGCACAATACATGGCTCCACCTATGAAATTTGAAGCAGGAACGCAACCTGTTGCTCAAGTCGTCGCAGCTGGAGTGGCTGCACGATGGATGATGGCTATCGGTATGAATGCCATCGAAGAACATGAGTGCACACTTGTCCCAGAATTATTGAAACTCGATGATATTGACGGCGTGACAATTCTCGGACCTCATACTGCTGAGAATCGTATCGGAACATTTGCCTTCGAAATTGACGACGTGCATCCGCATGATGTCGGCCAATTCATTGATTCGCGAGGAATTGCGATTCGAGTAGGACATCATTGCGCACAGCCTGTTCATCGTCATTTTGGGTATTATGCGTCGAATCGTGTGTCTTTGGGCGTTTATAATACTCAAGAAGAGATTGAAAAATTACGTTCCGCTGTGGCTGATGTATATGGTTTCTTCCATCGCTAAAGAGATTGTGAGAGCTGTTAAAATATGACGTCAGCGGTAGAGAGGCGTCTATATAACAGAAACGACATCTGCGACGCATGCGCACATGTGTGATTGAGATGATTGAGACGACTAAGAACTGAGGATAATTTTATGTACGATGGCATGGGAAATACTGAGCTTGAACAGATGTATCAAGAGGTTATCCTTGATGCATCCAAGCATCCCCATGGGAAGCGCAATTTTGCTGCTGATATAACGACCGCACATGCAGAAACTGAATCGACGAACTCAGGGTCTGCGACATTGACTGCTGAGCATGAGTACTGCGTGAGTGCACAGTCACATCAATTTAATCCGACGTGCGGTGATGAAGTCACCGTACGAGTCGAGCTTTCCGATGGTTCTGATGGTAAACCTATCCGCATCGAAGATCTTGCGTGGGATGGTCAGGGATGTTCTATTTCCCAAGCAAGTCTGTCCATCATGTATGACCTCGTGCATGGTAAAACACTTGATGAAGTGATGGAAGTTTCACGAGCTTTTAAGCAGCTTATGGAATCTCGCGGAGCAGGAATTGATGACGAAGAAACTCTGTACTTACTCGATGATGCAATCGTCTTCCAGGGAGTTTCAAGGTTTGCAGCACGCGTGAAGTGTGCACTTTTGGGATGGGAAGGTCTTAAAGCATCGGCTGCCTTAGCCCTTACACAGATTGAGGAGTAAAGATGAACGATAATCTCGTGCCAGAGCCATCAGGAAGCATTTTTGATGCTGTATCCAAAGTAATTGACGACCCGCAATTAGCTCATCAGATTGCTCAAAATCCTACATCAGCGAGTATGCTGGAGGAATCATATAAGAAAGCTCGTATGAAGGAAAGCGAAACGATGACGACGAATGCTACCACTGAAGAATTTGAAGGTGTCACGTTGACTTTTATTGATGAAATCGGACGCGTAACTGCTAAGGACGTTAAAGAAGCGCTCCACCAGGTGATGGATCCTGAACTGGGCGTCGACGTCGTTGATTTGGGACTTGTCTATGGAATTGAAATCGATCATCTGGGTCGAGCAATTCTCACCATGACATTAACCACTCCAGCATGTCCTTTAACGGATTTAATTGAGGACGAATGCGCATCTGTCCTTGCTGGTCTTGTAGAAGAATTCCGCGTCGACTGGACGTGGACTCCTGCATGGAATGTCGATATGATTACCGAAGACGGTGCAGCACAGCTGGCAGCTCTTGGATTTAATCTCAACAATCTTCCTCGCGCATACGCGTAAAGAAAGTAAAGAAAAGCGAGATTAAGGGTGAGCAGCTTAGCTGCATACCACTCGAGGAATCATTGTGCATGGCATGGTGGAGTTCATCTTCTATGCCATGTATTAGTATGAAGTTTCAACGATATAGTGATGGCGCTCCTGGTGAGCTTCGAATGACGAAGCCCGCGAAGGAGCGTTTTTCTAGAGAGAAAGAGATAACATGTCGTTGAATTTCACATGGAAATTGCATGGTGACGGTAAGCACATTGCTCCAGGCGAAGTCATTGAGCCAGAAGAGCGTCTCACCATTCCACGTACCGCGAGCGTTGGCGCACAGCACGTTATCGCAATGTTTGGCGCTACATTCCTCGTTCCAATTTTGACAGGATTCGATCCTTCGACCACACTGTTCTTCACAGCTTTGTCGACCGCATTGTTCCTTCTTATCAATAACAATACGCTACCTAGTTATCTGGGTAGCTCTTTTGGTTTTATAGCCCCAATTGGTGCAGTAGCTACAGCACATAAGGGAATTGCAGTAGCAAGCTTCGGCATTTTGTGCACAGGTCTCGCTCTGGCTTTGGTCGGCGTCATCGTTCACTATGCGGGTACTGCATGGATTGATAAGTTGATGCCTCCAATTGTCAACGGCGCAATCGTGGCAATTATCGGCTTCAACTTGGCTCCTTCCGCGTGGAACAACTTCCAGAAGGCTCCTGATACAGCACTCGTTACTCTCGTAGCTGTGATGCTGTGCGCAGTATTGTTCAAGGGAATGCTGGGACGTTTGAATATTCTTATCGGCGTTCTCATCGGATACGTGTATGCAATTTTCCGCCACCAGGTCAACTTTACTCCAGTTGAGCAGGCAGCATGGATTGGTCTTCCAAAGTTCCATACACCACAGGTCGATTTCTCTATCCTGCTCATGTTCCTTCCTGTAGTGCTGGTACTGATTGCTGAAAATATCGGCCACGTGAAGTCCGTATCCTTGATGACTGGTCGCAATTATGACGATAAGATTGGCCGCTCCTTGTTTGCAGATGGTCTGGGAACTATCTTCGCTGGTCTTGGCGGTGGCTCTGGTACGACCACTTATGCAGAAAACATCGGCGTCATGGCAGCTACCAAGGTATATTCCACTATGGCATACTGGTTCGCTGCTGGATTTGCTTTGATTTTGAGCTTGTGCCCTAAGTTTGGTGCAATTATCAACACCATTCCTACAGGTGTGCTCGGTGGTGTTACCACTTTGCTTTACGGTATGATCGGCATGCTAGGTGTTCGTATCTGGGTCGAGAACAAGGTCGACTTCGGTAAGAATGTCAATATGATGGTTGCTGCAGTCGTTATGGTTATCGGTATCGCTGACTTTACTTTCGCTATCCAGAATGTACAGTTCAATGGTATCGCAATCGGCTCCTTCGCAGCATTGATTGTCTACCACGGTTTGAAAAACATCGGTAAGCTGACCGGTGCAGTCGTTGATGAAGATGATTACATCGATGCATCTGACGAAACTCCATACTCGATTCATGAAGAGGACAAGAGTACACAAGAGTAAACCGTATGATACGTGTCACAGTCTGTGAATGACACGTTACATAAAAATGTGGGGAGCTCAATCGAGCTCCCCACATGCGTACAGTCTGAGAATTCTTAAGACATTACGCGCTTTCTAGTATCTACAACTGTCACCTTTACATCGTTACATCTGCGCGGTCATGCCTACATCGTCACATCTACATCGTTGCGTAGAACGCAACAGCACTGGATGCAGCCACATTCAAACTATCTACTCCATGACTCATAGGAATTTTCACAGTGAGGTCTGTAGCCGCAAGTGTGTGCCTGCTGAGTCCATCGCCTTCAGTTCCAAAAATGAGCGCGACCTTTTCGATATGCTGTGGATCAGATTCGTCGCCGTGGATACGTCTGCTTAATTCCTGCATCGAAATGGAATCATCAGTCAGCGCCATCGCGACAGTTGTGAAACCAAGATTCTTCAATTCTTGAATAGATGGATTTGGCCAATTTTTGCGATTATCTCCGCCAATTCGTGTCCAAGGTACTTGGAAAACAGTACCCATAGAGACACGAACTGCTCTGCGATATAAAGGATCTAGACATGATGGGGTAGCGAGAACTGCGTCAATTCCCAAAGCGGCAGCAGAACGCATCAATGCTCCCACATTCGTAAAATCGACAATATTTTCCATCACTGCCACGCGGCGTGCGTCTTTACATAATTCAGTCACGGATGGAAGTTCCCATCGACGCATTGCGCACATAGCTCCACGATGGAGACGATAACCGGTTAATTGCTTGAGCAATTCTTCAGAGGCTACAAAGACAGGAATATCGTGTCCCCAGCGTTCGTCCACAAAAGCGAACGTATCTTGCATACCGTCAAGCCATGCTTCTTCGACTAGGAATGACAACGGTTCACGTTCTGCAGCGAGCGCTCGGTCGATAACTTTCGGACTTTCTGCGATAAAAATTCCCTCATCGGGTTCAAGCCGATTTCGAAGTTGGACTTCCGTGAGGTAGATATAAGCGTGAAGTCGTGGGTCATTGAGGGAATCTACTCGAAGAATTTGCATGATTCGATAGTAACGTTGAGGGGAGAAGAAGGGAATGCTGTGGCAGTTCGAGGCGAGGGGCAGTATGAGGACAGTGTGGGGAGTGCCTCACCACAGTCGCCCGCTTATCTGCATACTGTGCTCTGACATACGCGACACACCGACTTTGCGCGAATTATGGTTATGTACTATTCTTCTTATTTGTTGCTTAGAGATAAGCACTGTCCGGGTGGCGGAATGGTAGACGCGCTAGCTTGAGGTGCTAGTGCCCATTTTATACGGGCGTGCGGGTTCAAGTCCCGCTCCGGACACAGAGTAATCCCTTCGAAAGAAGGGATTTTTTGTTTTCTCGACCGGTTCTATCGATTATGCACTATCGATTATGCACTGATCACTGATGGTGCTGATGGCACTGATGCAGCATTCGAGATACATTGATAAGATATTTGCGCAACGTTCTCATCGGCGGTGCTTATAGCATCGTTTCCCTATACTTGTGGGTATATCTGTATTAACGGTGTAGTTGTACACGTTTCGTGCGTGACGATGGGAGAGAAGTTGAAGTCTCAGAGTATTCAGGGAAGCATTCTTGTGCTCATTGCGGGGATTGCGTGGGGCATTTCCGGAGTGAGTGGCCAGTATCTTCTGGGACGAGGTGTCACTGTTGAAGAATTGACGACCTTACGATTACTGATTTCTGGTTTTGTTCTCGTTCTGCTTGCGATTATTCGTCAGCGTCGCGATCTGATATCAGCGATGTCGTCGAAGCAATTTCTGGGTGGTGTGCTGCTGTTTGCGCTTTTTGGACTTGTAGCAAATCAATTCACGTATCTCAAAGCAATCGAGTATACGAATGCGGGAACAGCGACAGTTTTGCAGTATTTGACGCCGATTATCGTGCTAGGATACACGTGCATTAAGGATCGAATTCCGCCAGCTTTATTGGAAGTTATTTCCATCATTTTGGCCATAGCTGGCACTTTCTTGCTCGCATCGCACGGTCAGTTTGATAGTTTGGCTATCAATCCGCAAGGTCTTGCCTGGGGCATCACATCAGCTTTTACATATACTGCGTACATTATTATCCCTGTTGCGATGGTAAAGCGATGGGGAAGTCAGATCGTTATTGGTGTAGCCATGCTGATTGGCGGTATTATTTTTGCAATTGTGACCCGTATCTGGACGTATCGTTTGGAATTCGATGTGCCGATTGTGCTGGCATATGTTGGCATTATTTTTATCGGGACAATTCTCGCGTATACGCTGTTTCTTCAGGGAACGTCTATGGTGGGAGCAGTCCAAGGAAGTTTGCTGGCTTCGATTGAGCCTGTTGCGTCCGTCGTGCTTACTGTGGCAATTTTCCACACGCATTTCTATCATGCTGATATTCTCGGCATGATTATTATTCTTATCGCGGCGACAATTATTTCGCTCAAAGACGTTATTATTCACATGATTACTCGTAAAGGCAAATAATTATGACATTACCGATGTTCGTTATCCGTGACGATAGTGTTGACAATTATACAGAAGGTACCGTTTTTACTTTGCCTCCAGCGGTTGCTCAGCACGCGATTAAATCCATGCGTTTATCTGATGGCGATAACGTGCAGCTCACTGATGGACGGGGCACGCGCCTTCTAGCGACCATTATCGACTCTGATAGTGCGACTGTACATATCGACGAGATTCATCGTGACGATACACCTCACGTCAAGCTTGGTCTTATCCAGGCGTTGGCAAAGTCCGGTCGAGATGAGCAAGCCATAGAAATGGCGACGGAAATTGGTGTGGACTCAATTATGCCATGGCAATCGCATCGTTCCATCGTGCAATGGAAGGGAAATAAAGCTGACAAAGCGCTCCATAAGTGGAAAGACATCGTGATGAGCGCTACTGAACAGTCCCGTCGTAGCACGCTTCCAGAAGTCCTTCCTATGCACACCACAAAGCAATTGGTGACTTGGGTTCGTGAGCGCACGACAGCTGGGGACATCGTTCTCGTTCTTCATCAAGATGCCACGGATACGTGGGATGAATTCGAAAAAATTGTGCACGATAATACTGGAATCGATACGACCATATGGGTTGTCGTCGGACCTGAGGGTGGTATTTCTGATGAGGAAGTCGATGCCTTCAAAACAGCGGGAGCGCACGTATGTGTTATAGGTCATAATATTTTGCGCGCATCAAGTGCTGGCAGTGTTGCGCTGACTCTGCTCAGCCGTGTATTGGGACGGTATGCAGAGTAGTTACGCTTAAAGGCAATATAACTACGTATTGCTAGAATAAACGTAGCAGAAGGAACATTGTGAGAAATGTTTTTCGGAAAATGTAAGGGGCATCGATGAGTCTGGACAATGACTGCATTTTTTGCAAAATAATTAACGGAGATATTCCCAGCACGAAAATTTATGAAACCGACAATGTCTACGCGTTTGCAGATTTGAATCCACAGGCACGCGTTCATGTATTAGTTGTCCCTAAAGATCACGTAGCAAATGTCGTCGAGCTTACTCATCAGCGCCCAGAATTGCTTGCAGAAATTGTTGATGCGGCACAGCATATCGCGCACGATTCCTACAACGGTCAGTTCCGTCTTGTCTTCAATACGGGTGAAGATGCAGGTCAGACGGTATTTCACTGCCATGCGCATGTTCTCACAGGTGAAAAGTTAGAAGGAGAGTAATTCTTTTGCCTCAATCTGGTACTACAACACGTACAGTGACCGTTCCTCAGGAACTGAATCCGGTGTCGGTTTTCGGTCCTGAAGATCAGATTATTCGTCTTATCGAAAAAGCGTATTCTGAGCTTACTTTTGTCATTCGCGGAAATACTGTGGCAATTGTTTCTCAGTCTGCTCGTACCGAAGCCGATGCGTTAGCAGCGCAAGAATTCCTCAACGATGTCATTGACACTGCATACACCAGTCCTTTGAGCGTCGATGATGTACAGCGATTGTTGGCAAATCGATTGAGCCAGAAAGCTGACCGAAAAGAGCGCAAAATTAAGCCGGCCGCTCCACGTTTTACCGATGAGAGACCACATTTTATTGGACGTACTCATACGGAAAGTGATATGGGCACATCCGTTACAGGCATGAATTCTACAATGGGTGGAAACCGCGTTCCTCGTGTGATTACCATGGCTCATGGCATCCCTATTCGCGCCAAAACTCCTGGACAAGTCGAGTACATTAACGCTATCGAATCTCATACGATTACTTTTGGTATCGGTCCAGCTGGTACAGGTAAGACATACTTGGCTGTCGCAAAGGCTGTACGCGCTTTTGAAGATGGGGCAGTACGCCGAATTATTTTGACCCGTCCTGCAGTAGAAGCTGGCGAAAATCTTGGCTTCCTTCCAGGAACTCTTACCGAAAAGGTAGATCCGTATCTTCGACCACTCTATGACGCACTGTCGGATATGCTCGGTAATGAACGCATGCAGCGATATATTGCGGATAATACTATTGAAGTCGCTCCACTGGCATATATGCGTGGACGTACATTAAATGATGCATACGTTATTTTGGATGAAGCGCAAAATACTACTCCGCAGCAAATGAAGATGTTCTTGACACGTCTCGGTTTTAACACCCGCATGGTGATTACCGGCGACGTCACGCAGGTGGATTTCTCTGTCAAGCGTTCGGGATTGCGGGTTATTGAAGATGTGCTGGGACACATCGACGATATTGCGTTCGTACATTTAGGTTCACAAGATGTCGTGCGACATAATCTTGTCGGCACGATTGTGTCTGCATACGATCAGTATCAAGAAGAGCATGCAGATAGCAGCGAGAAATCAGCAGCGGGTGCACAGCATAGCCAGTGATATATGCAGATATATGCACTGCCAATTTTGCAGATATCCATTCGACTAATTCAATATCAAAAGATCTAAAGTAAGTGAAGTGAAAACAGATCATGAGCGTGGACGTTCTTAACGAAAGCAACTGGAAAGTTGATCCTCGTGTCTTCTCTGACCTTGGAATGTGGGCCATGAGTCAGCTTGGTATCAGCACGCACAGCGATTTAACGATTATCTTTAATGAGCCGGATGCGATGGAAGAACTTCATCTGCAATGGATGAATTTGGAAGGCCCGACCGATGTCATGAGTTTCCCGATGGATGAATTGCGACCAACTGATGGACGCAATCCTGCTGAGGGAATGTTAGGCGACATCGTGTTGTGTCCGGCTGTTGCCGCAGTTCAAGCGCAAAGTGCGGGGCATTCCACGATTGAAGAGTTACTTTTGCTGACAATTCACGGATGTTTGCATTTGGTTGGTTTTGATCATCGCGAAAAAGATACAGAACGCGAAATGTTTGCGCTTCAGCGTCAATTGCTTCTGACTTTTTTGGCTGCTCGTCCGGGAACTCTTCACGAAGTAGCCGAACTGGATGATTCGCATGATCCGATTGATGATTCGATCGAATCACTTGAGCTGAATGACCGTACTGCGCACGATGCTGATAATCGTGATGCTCATGCCGAGCGCTCTGAGGAAGTGGAGTAATGACAACGCCTTCTATCATCGTTGCAATTTGTTTGTATGTTGTATCTGCAGGATTACTGTGGTTCTCGCTGGTTATGGCATCCAGTGAGTCAGCGATCTCACGTGTAACGCGCTCAAACCTGAATAATCTCATGCTTGACGTGCGTACGAATGAGGATTCGGACTTCTTACGTCAAAAAACCATTCGTCGCATTCGTCATGCTCAAAACGTTATTTTCCAGCGTCAACGCGCATCCATTGCGTGCACTTTCTGGCGAGTCATGTCGAACGTTCTTATCGGTGCTTTGGTGGGAATCTCGACAGGTGTCTTCGGTGTCCAGCTATGGGGCGAAGTTCTCATCGCTATTGGCGTGGCTTTCATGAGCGCGCTTATCGCTGTTCTAATCTCTCCTCGTTCATCCAATCAGCGATCAGTCACGATTCTTTTGCAGTATGCGCCTTTTATCGACCGCGCTATGCTACTTATTCCGCAAATTGGCGTAGTGCGCTCTCAACCAGCAGCACTGTCTGATGATGAAGAGCTCGAACACATTCATCACGAGCAGGCTCGCGCGACAATTGACCGTCTGATTGAAGCGCATCTTTTCGATCCTGAAATTTCCGAAATGCTTCGCAATGTACTGACTTTGACGGATACATTGACGCGTGAAATTATGGTTCCGCGAACAGATATGTTCTCCCTTGAACGCACAACTACTCTCAACGATATGCTCAAGGATTGCTCACGTTCTGGGTTCTCACGCGTTCCAGTGACTGGCGAATCTGTTGACGATTTGGTAGGTATTGCGTATCTTAAGGACGTCGTTCGTGCTACTGCTTTCAATCCTGCAGCAGGGGAGCGCACCATCGAAACCGTGATGCGTGAGCCAATGCTTGTCCCTGAATCCAAGCCTGTCGATGATTTATTCCACGATATGCAAACTAATCGTCAACACGTGGCAATTGTCGTCGATGAATACGGTGGTATTGCTGGTCTCGTTACTATCGAGGATGCTCTCGAACAAATCGTAGGTGAATTGGAAGATGAGCATGATCGTGTACAACGACGCGAACCAGAAGCCATGGAAGATGGCGGTTGGCGCGTACCAGCACGTACATCAATTACTGACATCGAAGAACTTTTCGAAATTGATTTGGATGAAGATGATGTCGATACAGCCTACGGCTTGCTGACCAAAGCGCTGGGACGTGTGCCAATTGTCGGCTCTCGTGCGCAAACTCGTGGTCTTGATTTGATTGCTGTAGATTCTGCTGGACGACGCAAGAAAGTATCGACCATCGAAATTCGCCGTAGCACTGATACAATCGAATCACACGGTGCTGAATCGCATGAATCAGCACACGAAGAAGCTTAAGGATACCTCATGTCTGAAAACACGTCATACCGCTCAGGCTTTGTTGCAGTAGTAGGCCGACCAAATGTCGGCAAGTCTACGCTGATTAATTCTTTGATGGGAACGCATATTGCAATTACGTCGTCTCGTCCGGAGACAACGCGTAAGGTTATTCGTGCGATTTTGACCACGGATGATTATCAGATTGTGCTTGTCGATACTCCTGGTATCCATCGCCCTCGTACATTGCTCGGTCAGCGCTTGAATGATATGGTCGACGAGTCTTTGTCCGATGCAGATGCGATTGCTTTCTTACTTCCAGCAGATCAGGAAATCGGACCTGGTGATAAGCGCATCTTGAGCCGTCTTCGCTCAAACTTCTCCCATAAAGACGAGAATGTCCAATGGCAGTGGGATAAGCCAATTATCGGCGTACTCACAAAGATTGATGGTCTGAATCGTTCTCAATTAGTGGAAAAGCTCATTGAAATGGATCAGTTCGGCAATTTCACTGAGCTTGTTCCTGTATCGGCAATTGAAGGCGACAATGTGGAAGAAGTTCGCGCTGTCTTCTCCCAGCAAATGCCTGAAGGTCCTCAGATGTATCCTACCGAGCAAATCAGCGAAGAAGGTATGGAAGACACAATTGCCGAACTGATTCGCGGCGCTTTCCTTGAGCAATTGAACGATGAACTTCCTCATTCCTTGGCCGTAACAGTCGACGCCATCGAATACCCAGAAGAGGATGAATCGGATGGAGAAGGTCGTGCACAGGTCTTCGCGTCGATTTATATCGAACGTTCGAGCCAAAAGCCAATTATTCTTGGAAAGGGCGCAGAAAACCTTGTGCGTGTGAAAAAGAAGCTTCGCACTCCGATTAATCGCATCGTTGGCATGAAGTCTACTTTGACGCTGCATGTCAAGATTGCGAAGGATTGGCAGTCAGATCCAAAGAAGCTTGAGAGGCTTGGATTTAAGTAAAGAATTTGCGTAAAGATCTTTCCCAAAGGATTTTCTTAAGGGATTCAAGCGGGGTTTTCCAAGGTCTCAGGTGCATCTGAAGAGTAAAACGTATTATTCGATACCTGAGGTACAGCTCGGGTATCGAATTGTTATTTTTGTTTTTTCGAATTTCGGGTATCGAATTTCGAGTATCGGTTGAGGAGGAATACGTGACGAGCACGATTAATGTTGCTATTCTGGGAGCAGGTCGAATTGCCCAGAAAATGGCGACGACTCTGAATCTGATGGAACGCGACGAACGATGGGCTGGACGTGTTCATTTGTATGCCGTCGCTACCCGAAACTCTCTCGAACGTGCAGAAGAATTCGCGCGACAATTTTCAGCAGATGTGGCATATGGTTCGTATCAGGAGATGCTGGACGATCCCACTGTCGACGTCGTCTACATCGCCACGCCGCATACTTTCCATGCCGAGCAAGCCATTATGTGTATGAATGCCGGCAAACATGTGCTTGTAGAAAAGCCTCTAGCCATCAATGCTCAGCAAGCTGAAGCTGTTTTTGAGAAATCTCGCGCAACAGGATTGGTATGTGCTGAAGGGATTTGGACTCGATACGAACCGTCTCGTGCAATTATCCAGAACATTATCGATTCTGGTGTTATCGGCGATATCGTGTCGATAAGCGGAAATCTGTCGTATCCAATGACTGCCAAAGAACGTATCGTTGATCCAGCGCTTGCTGGAGGCGCATTGCTCGACGTCGGAATTTATCCATTGAATTTTGTTTCCATGTTTATGCCAGGACAGGTGTCGCGTATCGTCACATCTGCAAGATTGTCTCAGCAGGGAACGGATGAGCTCTCACAGACTACCTTATGGTATGACGATGGACGCATGGCTGATGTGACGACATCATATCTTGAGATCGGAGATCGCTTCGGAATGATTCGCGGAACTCAGGGCGTCATTCACGTCGATAATGTGAATAATCCGCTTGACATCGTAGCAGTCAATAAAGCTCGTGACGTCCTTGCCCAGCCTGAAGTACCAGCTCAGCTAACCGGTTTTGAGTATGAAGTCGATGCTGTCCTTGAAGCTATTTCTCGCGCAGACATCGAGCCTAATGCAATGCCTCATTCGGAAACGCTTGCGATGCTACGCTTGATGGATGCAATTCGTGCGCGGTGGGGATTGATATATCCGGGGGAGTAAAACACGCGAAATGTGTTTTCGATGAGAATCGGTGGGGATGGAGCGTGATATCAGTAGGGCTTTTGTCCGTCTGTACTTGTAAAACCAGAGTATGAAACTCAATGAGGAGGATACTATGGTTTCAGTACTGATGAGCAAAAAGTTCTTGACTTTTCTGCTTTTTAATTGCGTAGGAGCGTTCGTTGCTGCCATGCTTGTCATGGCGCTGCTCCATTCAGAAAATGTACTTTCTGTACATACGTGGACGAATGCCGATATGCTCCTATCAGCAGCGGGATTAACTGTTATATGCGTTGCGACTCAGATAATAAATTGGATGAAGGAACATCACCTTGTACCTGATACTCATGGTGCAATTTTTCGTGTGCTCGAAAACGTATGTGCTGCTCTGGTCATTTTTGCCGTAATTATCCTGTGCTTGGTGAGCAGTATGGCTATCACTTCTCCGCGCACATGGATGGTTGCTGTCGCAGTAACGATTCTTGTAATAGCATGCGCTTATCGTTTTGCACATCACGAGGACTCAGAGGTGCGAGAAACTGAGCGTTAGTTGTAGCTAGACTTTGTATACATATCGCTATTTAAAAATATAAAAATTGGGTGGAAACTATGACAGTTTCCACCCAATTATGAATGGCGTATGCAAGATACAGCTACTTCTTGCGAGGCTTGTACATTTCTGTATCGAGCAACTTCTGATAGCGTGCAAGAACCTTTGGCCGAATGACCTTCATAGAAGCCGTCAGCAAGCCATTATCCTGAGTAAATTCTTCAGGAAGAATGATGAACTTACGGACAGATTCTGCACGGGAAACGCCATCATTTGCCTTATCGACATACTTTTGTACTTCGGAACGTACAGCAGCATTGTTCGCAATTTCTGCCATCGACATGTCAGTATCCAAACCTTCGGATTCAATCCATGCGCGAGTTGCCGATTCATCGAGGGTAATCAACGCAGAAATAAACGGACGCTTATCTCCCAAAACGAGAGCCTGCGATACCAATGGGCAACGCTTAATTGCTTCCTCAATTGGCGATGGCGAAACGTTCTTACCGCCAGCAGTAATAATAAGATCCTTCTTACGCCCAGTGATGTAGAGCAAACCATCAGGAGTGAGAGCTCCAAGATCACCTGAAGCAATCCATCCGTCATCCGTGAACGTCGCCTTGGTAGCTTCAGGATTCTTATGATAAGCCTTGAAAGCACCCGCACCCTTGATTTGGATTTCGCCATCTTCAGCCAAACGCAGCGAGAATCCAGGGAATGCGATACCTACAGATCCAGCATGGAATGGAACGCTCAAAGGAGTGAACGCACATGGAGCTGTGGTTTCTGTCATTCCATAGCCTTCATAGACTGGAAGACCAGCACCGCGGAAGAATGCGAGAAGCTGCGGATCGAGTGGAGCACCACCGCACACAAGCCATTTTGCACGACCGCCCAAAGCCTGACGAAGTGACGAATAGACCACTGGGTCGAAGCTTGTGCGACGAGCAGTAGCCAATGCGCTTGCATGACCATTCTCCGAGATTTGGTTCATATAGTCTCGTGCTGCATTTGCTGCTGCGTTGAATACATGTCCCTTTACACCGCGACCAGCCTTTTGTGAAGCAGCGTTGTACACTTTTTCGAAGACACGAGGAACGCCGATCATGATAGATGGACGTGATACCGCGAGATCTGACAGGAGAGTGCTAATGCCTGTGGCGATATAAATATGGATACGACTATTAACGACACCATAATTAATAGCACGTGCGAAAACGTGTGCCTGAGGGAGGAACATCAAAATAGTGTTCTTCTCATCTTCCAACAAATCTGGCAAGAATGCGCGCAGATTTATAGCAAAAGCAAGATAATTTTCATGAGTCATCTCTACACCCTTAGGAGCGGATGTAGAACCTGAAGTATAGACGATAGAGCACAAATCGGTCTTACGCAAGGAAGTGATACGAGTATCGAGCTCTTCATCAGAAATGGAATGACCATATGCTTGCAGCTCTTCAAGAGCACCATTTTCCAAGCAACTAATCATCTTGAGAGTAGGGCAGTCGTCAATTGCGCCTTCAGCCTCTTCATACATTTCGCGAGTCTGTGTGACGAGTACAGTTGCGTCGGAATTGTTGACAATAACACGAATCTGTTCAGCAGAATCAGTGTCGTAAATTGTCGCCAAAACGCCTCCCACTGCCAAAACTGCAGCGTCGAAAATATCCCATTCGTAACTGGTCTGGCACATGAAAGCGATACGGTCGCCCTTCTTGACACCGCGTTTAAGCAAACCCTTAGCTGTGCTTCGAATATCGGCAAGAACTTCGTTTGCAGTGCGGTCGACCCATTCGCCGTTGCGCTTGAAAGTGTACAAAACCTCATCGCCCATGTCATGAGCGCGGTTTTCGTACAAATTGTAGACGGACATATTATCCGGAATATTGCGAACGCCTTCAGTTGTAGTGGTCAAGAGGCCAGATTCAGGGTCGATGTACGTGGTCGTTGGAAACTCTGGCGAGGACCAATTCATGATATGTGGATTATTAAAAGCTGACTTATCAAACGCTGTAGGTGTGCCAAAAGCAACGTGCTGTTCCGTGTCAGCAGGTGCAGAAACCTGAGAGATAGACTTTTTTACTGATTCAACTGTTCGATTAAAAGTTGAAGATACCGAGTCAAGAAGGCTCATGAACTCCTCTTTCTACGAGTACATAATTAATTTCAGTTTACGGCGTGGAGTGGATGTCACGGCAGATATTGGGAATGTCTGAAGGAAGACAGGAAGAGTGCGCAGGCCGGTTTACGCGCGGGGTGTATGGCTGAGATATGACTGAATTACGTCTGAATTAATCCGTGAGAGAAAAGGAGAATCCATGCATTTTGTGTATCTGGATGAACTGCGAGATGACTTAAGAGAAATTTTTGTAGAAATTATACAGAAAATGAGGAGAGTAGATGACGAGGATTTTTCTCTCGAACTGACAAAGAGTGTCGTTCAGCTAGAGTGCGAGTGTCGTGCGTGTTCACGATTCGACATGCTGTATTGATTTTTCCTCATAATCGTTAAACTATGAATGAAAACCTTATGACATGAGTTGAGGAGGACTCGTGGCTAACGAAGAAGTTAAAACAACAAACGGTGAGGCGACAGTCTTGACCTATGGTGTGCTGAATGAACGCACAGCACAGGGGTTTCCACACGAAAAGCGTGCGGGACTCACGCCGGATATTGTTACGCGATTGAAAAAGCACGGCGTGCAGTGTGTCGTCGAATCTGGATTAGGTGTGGATGCACACTTTACAGATGAGGATTACACTCGCGCAGGCGCTACAGTGACATCGCGTATCAATATCCTCGAGAGCGCAGATGCGATTGCGTTTGTGGGGCGACCATCCCAAGAAATTCTCGACGTTGTACGTCCGGGAACGTGGATCATAGGCGCGTTGCAGTCTTTTGCAGATGAGGACTATGTATCCCAGTTGCAGCACCATGATGTGACTGCAGTGGCGATGGAAAGGCTACCTCGTCAATTATCATCCGCTCAATCGATGGATGAAATGACGTCGCAGAGCTCGGTAACTGGTTATAAAGCTGTACTGAAGGCGGCAGATGCGTATGCGTCTATTTTTCCGATGATGACGACTGCTACAGGAACGATTCGTCCTGCAAAAGTTCTTATCTTAGGAACGGGAATTGCTGGTCTGCAGGCAATTGGCACAGCAAAGCGCCTTGGAGCAGTTGTGACAGGCTACGATGTACGACCGGAAGCGCAGAGTGAAGTTGAGTCCTTAGGGGCAAAATTCTTGGATCTTGGCGTCGACCTCGGAAGTAATCAGGGCGATGGCGGCTATGCGCGGCAATTGACGGTCGAGGAGCGACAAGCTCAGCAAGCTGCAGTTGATGCTAAAGCTGCGGAATTCGACATTATCATTACGACAGCGCAAGTTCCTGGCCGTAAACCTCCTGTGCTTTTGACACAGTCGGGTGTGGCTGGTCTCAAGCGTGGAGCGGTTATCGTGGATTGTGCGGCGAGTGAATTCGGCGGAAACGTAGAAGGATCTCGTCCATCTGAAGTTATTGTGACGGATAACGGTGTGACCATTTTGGGCTTGCCTGAATTGGCGCGAGACGTTCCAACCACGGCGTCCCAGCAAATTGCGCGAAATCTTGCAGATACTTTTGTGCATTTTGTACGTTCACATAATGCTGCTCGAGGTGGCGATGTGCAACTCTTGGTCGATTACGCTGATGAACTCGACCGCGCGATGGTGGTAACTGTCTCCTCGTCGCAAAAGGTAATCAACGACGATACGTTGGAAACTCAAAGCTCAACTCAAAGCTCAACTCAAAGCTCACAGGCACAGCAGGAAGGTGGACGATAATGCCAAATTTAGTTATCGCAATTACGCTGTTTATTTTGGCTCTGCTTATCGGAGTCGAAGTTATCGGCAAAGTTCCAGCGACATTGCACACGCCGCTGATGTCTGGAGCGAATTCCATTCACGGAATTATTATCGTCGGCGTTGTCATTGTTGCAGCTCATGCTCATACTCCGTTGGCATACGTCTTCATTTTCCTTGCGGCAGTTTTGGGCACAATGAATGTCGTCGGTGGATATGTGGTCACCGATCGCATGCTCGAAATGTTCAAATCCTTGAAGAAAAGCACTGCGGAAGCTGACGAATCTTCTCCTGAAGGAGCAAGGTCCAAGGATGCAACTGCAAAGGATGGTGAATAAACATGGCTAACACACTCGAAATTGTGACATGGTTTGTCTACGTCTTGTCAGCCGTTCTTTTCGTCAGCGGCTTGCATTACATGAACTCGCCAAAGACAGCGCGTAAAGGAAACATCGTATCTGCGGTCGGCATGGTTATCGCGGTTCTTATAGCGTTCATTCATATGGCATTCACAGGTGTCGAAGACATTATCGCTGTCATCGTACTCGTCCTTGGAATTGCAATTGGCGCAGGCGTCGGCGTATGGTCAGCTGTCACAGTAAAAATGACAGACATGCCTCAGCTGGTGTCCGTATTCAACACTGTAGGTGGCGGCGCGGCAGCTCTTGTAGCTCTCAATGATGTACTGACTGAAAGCGTAAGCGCATTAACTCTTGTGCTCCTCATTACTGCCGGTTTGGGCATTATTATCGGCGCTGTGACGTTTACGGGTTCTCTCGTTGCAGCTGGAAAATTGCAAGGAATCGTACCTGGGCGCCCAATCGCGGTCAAGGGGCAAAATGCAATCAATACGTGCTTGCTCGTTGCGACTTTTGCGGCATTCATTATGTTGTGCGTTCAGCCATCTCAGCGCGTTCTGTGGAGTGTGCTGACCATTGTGTTGGCATGTGCGTATGGAGTTTTCTTCGTGCTGCCAATTGGCGGTGCAGATATGCCAGTAGTTATTTCCGTTCTGAATGCGTGCACAGGTACTGCAGTTGCTATGAACGGTCTGGCAATTGATAATGTCGCTCTCATCGTCGCAGGTGCTCTTGTGGGATCTGCAGGTGTAACGTTGTCGATTCTGATGGCAAAAGCTATGAACCGTCCGCTTTCTGCTGTACTTTTGGGCGGATTCGGTGACAACGGTTCCGATGCGGCTGCGGGGGATGGAGCTCAGGGAATCATGCGCGAAACGACCGCTGATGACGTTGCAGTGCAATTGGTCTACGCGGATAAAGTCGTGTTCGTTCCAGGCTTTGGTCTCGCACAAGCTCAGGCACAGCGCGAATTGGCAGATCTTGGTCAATTGCTCGAAGAACGCGGAATTGAGGTATCGTACGCAATTCATCCTGTCGCGGGTCGTATGCCAGGTCATATGAACGTTTTGCTTGCAGAAGCAAATGTTCCGTATGAGCAATTAGTCGATTTGGACGATATTAATCCACAATTCCCAGCAACGTCGGTGTCGCTCGTAGTGGGTGCAAACGATGTGACGAATCCTGCTGCTCGGCGACCGGGAACTGCTGTGTCGGGCATGCCAATTCTCGATGTCGATAAATCGCAAAGTACGGTTGTTATCAAGCGCGGTCGTGGACGCGGCTATGCGGGAATTGATAACGAATTGTATTTCGATCCGCATACTCAAATGCTGTTCGGTGATGCAAAAGACCAGCTGCAGAGCATTATCGCGGCTGTGAAAGAATTAATCGCGGAATAATGAGCGATTAATCGAGTGAATGCAGAGGAGTGCGGGAAATTTTCCGCACTCTTTGGTATAGTTAAGAAGTTGCTTTGGCGAGGGGAAAAATTCCCGTAATCGACTTGGCCCAACAGAGATTTTTTCTCCGCTGGTTTTCGAGTGTCCCAAAGCCAGATTTAAGGAGAATATTATGGCAGATATCACTTTGACTGGTGAAGTACGTGACGAATTCGGTAAGGGTGCTGCACGACGTATGCGCGTAGCAAACCTCATTCCTGCAACTATCTATGCAGGTGGTGTTGAACCAACTTTCGTTAAGCTTCCAGCTAAGGAAACAACTCTCGCACTTCGTCACACCAATGCTTTGTTCGAGATCAAGTTTGGCAACGAGTCCAAGATGGCTGTTGTTAAGGACGTTCAGCGTAACCCTGTAAAGCATACTGTAGAGCACGTTGACTTCTATGAAGTTAAGGCTGGCGAGAAGATCGTTGTTAGCGTTCCAGTATTCGCTGAAGGTACTCCAAAGGGTGCAGCAGTTGCATTCGTTGACATTCAGGAAATGTCCATCAAGGCTGACGTTGCAAACCTTCCAGAGCGTATCGTAGTAGACGTAGATGGTTTGGTTGATGGTGACAAGATCCTCGTTAAGGATGTTGCACTCCCAGCAGGCGTTGAGCTCGCAATGGAAGATCTCGAAGAGCCAGTTGTTTCCCTCTCCGTGCCAGAAGGTGAAGGAACTGACGAAGAAGCAGCAGCTGAAGCTCCAGCAGAAGCTGAGTAATTGAGCAGTTAACGGTTACGTCTAACGGTTACATCTAACGATTACGTTTACGTCGCAAGAAGGCGGAATCGTTTAGTTTCAATTGTATTGTTTCAATTTTTCATAGAGAGGCTCACGTGCTACACAAGGTAGCGGGTGAGCCTCTTTTATAGGGTTATGTGTATAGCTTTCGAAATTGGCATCTCATCATGGCCACTATGTGGAAAATGCTAGATTTTCAGCGCATTGTGTGCGAAAGTAATTAGCAGACGCCACAAGCGTGCGAGAAAACGAACTTCAAGCAATCGAGTACAAATCGAGTATAAAATGACGAATACAAATCATCACGAATCGCAATATATCAATTCTTTGGCTGATAAATTTACGGTTCTTCCAAACGAAAACCGCACATCAGACGCAAAACGTGAACAGCTCATCGATAAGCCAGCATTCGGTCAGATTTTCTCTGACTCCATGGCTCACATGACGTGGACTGAGGGGGAGGGATGGTCAGACCGTCGCATTGAACCTTATGGTCCATTGAAGATGGATCCAGGCGCGTCGGTTTTGCATTATTCGCAGACAATTTTCGAAGGTCTGAAGACTTACCGTCATTCGGACGGTTCCTTGTGGCTGTTCCGCCCAGATGCGAACGCTGAACGCTTCCAGAATTCGGCAACTCGTTTGGAATTGCCAACTTTGTCAGTAGACGACTTTATCGGTTCTGTTGCTGCAGTTGCTCGTGAGGACAGCAATTGGGTTCCAAGCCGCCACGATTACACTCTGTATATGCGACCATTCATGTTCGCATCTGAGTCATTCCTTGGCGTGCGCCGCTCGAAAGAAGTGGAATACTGCGTCATCGCATCCCCATCTGGCCCATACTTCCCACAGGGAATTAAGCCAGTAAATATTTGGGTTGAAGATACCTACTTCCGTACAGGTCCTGGTGGTACCGGTTTTGCAAAATGCGGTGGCAATTATTCGGCATCGCTTGTCGGCGAATATCGCGGAATCGAGCAGGGCTGCGAGCAGGTTTGCTTCGTGGACGCGGCAACCAAGACATACATTGAAGAGCTCGGTGGCATGAACATCTTTACCGTTCACAAGGACGGTCACCTTGAAACTCCAAGCTTGAACGGCAATATTTTGCCTGGTGTAACTCGCCGCTCAATTATTCAGCTCGCGCAGGATGAGGGCCGAGACGTCGTCGAAAAGATGATTAAGCTCGACGAATTGCTTGAAGACATCAAGTCTGGCGAGATTACTGAAGTCTTCGCGTGCGGAACTGCTGCAATCGTCACGCCAATTGGTCGCTTCAAGTCCGAGAAATTCGACGTCGAGGTTAATGGCCAGGCTGTTGGTGAGTACACGGCACATCTTCGCGAGCAACTCATGGGAATTCAGTGGGGTGAAGTCGAGGACAAGCACATCTGGATGTGGAAGATTAGCAAGTAAATTCCTCGGTTTTTAGTGTTGCTTGTTGTGTGGGGCCTTTTGAGGAGGCTCCACTTTTTTGTTTTTTGCAGGTGCGGGGATGGGTGGGGGATTGGGATCGCGGGATTTTGTTTTTTGCAACGGAGGAACAAAATAACTTAGAAATGACAAACAAATCGGCGAAAATGTTCCGCAGCTGCAAAGAACAACGGTGTCTTCTCGAATCGTTTTGCTGCCGTGTTCCGTCGTTGCAAAAAATTTTTCGCGCATTTCCTTCTAAGAAATTCCAAGTCCTCATCAAGTACGTCTTATTCAGCCTCAAAAGCGCGCAAAATCCGGGCGTGTTTTCACAATTGATAACATTATCTCCAGAATTGGCGCTTCATACCGCCAGCCACCACAATTGGTGGCATGAGCACAAATAATCAGAGTTTCACGCAGCCGCTATTCTCCCCACAAGATCGCAAGGAACGTAAAAGGTTCGCATACCAAACGCAGAGAGGTCGTCTATTAAGACCGCTTTTTCATTTCTATGCGCTCATGGTTCTGTGGAACGATCTAGATCCATGGCAACAGTTCCTTTCTAGAATATATGCCATCGCGAGTTTGCACATTCATTGGCCAGTAGCGAACGTTTCCGCAGCTGCGGTTTTGGGCGCGTTTTGCGATGGCAAAAACGGACCTCAATACAGTAAAGACGTGCATTTTGTGGCGGACGAACATACGTCGAGCGCTCGGCGAGTGTTGACGCCCGTGCGGTTCCATTATGCGAAAAATTGCCGCCCGACGGAGAAAATTAAGGAACTGATTGCGAGCGGAATTATCCACAAACAGACGAACATCGTTCGCGACCCGCAATTATTAGCGCAATCATATATCAGCATTAATGCGTACGTCGGCGTGTGCAACGGAATTCTGGTAACGTCACCATTGCAAACAATTTTCGACTGTCTGCGTCGTTTGCCTTTCGAAGACGCGCTTAAAATCTGCGATAGCCTTGCGAAAATCTATGGTCTCAGTAATGAGCAAATTTGCGAATTTATTCATATCAGGAAAAATTGCTGGAAGAATTTTGCAACTCGGTACAAAATGCAATTTGTTGATGAGAAATCAGAGAATGGAGGCGAATCGTTCTGTCGCGGACGTATGATTCGAGGCGGTTTTGTGGCGCCACAATTGCAAAAAATTATCGCAAATCCGTTCTATAGAAATGGAAAAGCGAGAAGTGCGCGTACTGTCCGTGCTGATTATTATTGGGAAATTTTGCAGGTCGGACAAAAGTCAAACGAGCCGAAACGAATTGTTGCTGAGTTGGACGGACGTGCAAAATATGTGGATGAGGAGATGCTCAGAAATACGAATTCGCGCGATGCGATAGATGCGATAATTCGGGAAAAAGACCGAGAAACTGTATTGTCTGTCCTAGGCTATGTTATCGTTCGCTTTGGGTTTTCCGAGGCATACTACAATAATGGCCGCGAAATGTTGGAAAAGCTGAGAACTGCAGGAGTTCCAATGGTGGGTGATAAGGAGCGAAAACGTAGAAAGCGTTTGCTGGCGAGATGGATTGGCGAGCGAACGTTGATGCGTTTGTGAATGGATTTCTTCTTGGGCTTTATACGGGGAGGAGAGAGCGTTCGAGCCTGGAGGGCTAAGTAGCGTAATGGAAGTAACAGAAAATGACAGAAAACAACAGAAAATACAGAATCGGAAGAGATCGGAATATCGGTGCGGGAATTTTTGAAAAATTTGTTGTTAGGTGGGGAAGAAGAACTAACTTTCGGATAGGGCGACCATGTTTTGCTAAGCAGAGTATGTTGAATCTGTTTTAAAAATCCTAAAGAAAGATCCTAAACTTGGTATTGTACTGAGAGGGAATGCTGTTGAATTGTTCTGGGAAAATTGTTTTTTTGCAGGTGCGGAACAAAAGTTAAAGAAGAAGCGACGAAAAATTATCAAAAAGGTTCCGTATATGCAAAAACCTACATTATCTGTACCATCAAAACTAGAATAAGTTCCGCTAATGCAAAAAACTCAAACCGCGCCCCAAGCCACCCCACAAGCCACACACCACACCCCCACACAAAAAGGCCGCCCGCAGTCCCCAAAATCAGAACTGCGGGCGGCCTTTTAAAAGCTCTAAGAAAGAAGCTTACATTGCGTTGATCGCAAGAGCCAAAGCAGATTTGCGGTTTGCTGCCTGGTTCTTGTGGATTACTCCGCGACCTGCTGCCTTGTCAAGCTTCTGAGCAGCTACTGCGTATGCTGCTTCTGCTGCTGCCTTATCGCCAGCTTCGATAGCTTCACGAGTAGCGCGGATGGTGTGCTTCAACTGGCTCTTGAAAGCCACGTTACGCTTATGTGCCTTCTCATTGGTGAGAACGCGCTTCTTCTGCGACTTAATATTTGCCACTTTTATTTCTCCAAACGTTTATTACACGGCATACAAGCCCTTATCATACCATGAGTCATGTAGAATTAACTGCAGTACAGGATAAAAAAGGATAAAACTCCCAAGGAAGGCCCTCATGCCGAAGAACGTGGCTCATAATTTGCCAGGTGCAACTGACCAGTCTCGCGTGCGCAATTTTTGCATTATTGCCCATATCGATCATGGTAAGTCAACGGTTGCTGACCGAATTTTGCAGTTGAGCGGAATTGTGGAGCAGCGCGAAATGCGCGACCGTTTTTTGGACCGTATGGATATTGAGCAGGAGCGCGGAATTACTATTAAGTCGCAGGCGGTTCGAGTTCCGTGGGTAGTGGATGGAACGGAATACACGCTCGGCATGATTGACACCCCGGGGCACGTTGATTTTTCGTATGAAGTGTCTCGCTCGTTGGCCGCATGCGAGGGCGCTGTTTTGTTGGTTGACGCGACACAGGGCATCGAGGCTCAAACGTTGTCGAACTTGTATATGGCGATGGATAATGATTTGGCAATTATCCCTGTTCTGAACAAGATTGATTTGCCAAGCGCGGAGCCGGACAAGCACGCGGATGAAATTGCTGGATTGTTGGGTATCGAGTCGAGCGAGGTTTTGCGCGTTTCTGGTAAAACTGGTGAGGGCGTGGATGAACTGCTCAATCGAATTGTTGCGGAAGTTCCAGCGCCGACGGGAGACCCTGAAGCGCCAGCACGCGCGTTGATTTTCGACTCGGTTTACGATTCTTATCGCGGAATTGTGACGTACATTCGTATGGTCGACGGTTCGCTCAAGAGCCGCCAAAAGATTCGCATGATGGGATTGGGAACTGTCCACGATCCGATTGAGTTAGGCGTTATTAGTCCAGAAATGCAGCCGACGAAAGCTCTTGGCGCGGGAGAAGTTGGCTATATTATTACGGGCGTAAAAGACGTAAGCCAGTCGAAGGTCGGTGACACGATTACCTCTGAGACCGCGCCTGCAAAAAACCCACTGCCTGGTTATCGAGACCCACAGCCAATGGTGTATGCAGGATTATTCCCCATTGATAATGCGCAATTCCCAGATTTGCGAGATGCGCTCGACAAGCTCAAGCTTAACGATGCTGCTCTTGTGTATGAGCCGGAGACATCGGTTGCGCTCGGTTTCGGGTTCCGCTGTGGCTTCCTTGGATTGCTGCATATGGAAATTGTGTCGGAACGTTTGCGCCGCGAATTTGGACTCGATCTTATCTCGACCGCGCCTTCTGTTACCTACGATGTGACAATGGAAGATCGAAGCGAGCATCACGTTACGAACCCTAGCGAATTCCCAGAAGGTAAAGTTCGCTCTGTTACAGAGCCTATGGTTGCAGCGGATATCATCCTTCCCAAGGAATTTATCGGCGCAGTTATGGAACTATGCCAAGACCATCGCGGAAATATGGGAACGATGGAGTACATTTCCCCTGAACGCGTGGAAATGCATTACACGATGCCGCTTGCTGAGATCGTTTTTGATTTCTTTGACCAATTGAAGAGCCGTACAAAGGGCTACGCGAGTTTGGATTATCACGAGTCGGGTGAGCAAGTCGCCGATCTTGTGAAAGTCGATATTCTGATTCAGGGCGAAACGGTTGATGCGTTTAGCGCAATTGTTCATCGCGATAAGGCGTATTCCTATGGTGTGATGATGACGAAGAAATTGCGCGAACTTATTCCTCGTCAGCAGTTTGAGATTCCGATCCAGGCGGCAATTGGTTCGCGAATTATCGCGCGTGAAACTATTCGTGCTCTGCGCAAGGATGTTCTCGCGAAGTGCTACGGCGGCGATATTACGCGTAAGCGCAAGCTGCTGGAGAAGCAGAAGGCTGGTAAGAAGCGCATGAAGATGCTGGGCCATGTGGAAGTTCCTCAGGAAGCATTCATTGCTGCTTTGTCTACGGATGAACCAACTGACCGCGATACAAAAGATAAGATTCGCGCGGCTCAGAAGGCAAATTAGTGATGTCAGAGAGCATAATTACGCCGTACGAGGTGTACGTGCACGTGCCGTTCTGCTTGAGACGTTGCGGTTATTGCGATTTCAATACGTACACCGCGACGAACCTCGGCGGTGGAGTAAGCCGCACGTCGTACGCAGATATGGCAATGCGAGAATTGAACATCGTCAAGCGTTGGCAAGAGCAGCAAGGTATCCACGAGCCGCCTGCGCATACGGTGTTCTTCGGCGGAGGTACGCCTACTATTCTTCCAGCACGCGATTTGGTGAGAATTCTTGCAAAAATTCGCGAATTGTGGGGTATCGAAGACGGCGCGGAAATTACGACCGAAGCAAACCCAGATACGGTGAACTACGATTATCTGTCTGAACTCTATGATGGCGGGTTTAACCGTGTATCGTTTGGCATGCAATCGGCAGTGGAGCACGTGCTGAAAACATTGGATAGGTCGCATTTGCAAAAAAATGTGGATGAGAATGTTGCTGCAGCAGATGCAATTGGTTTGCGCTCAAGCGTTGATTTAATTTACGGTACTCCTGGCGAAAGCTTGGAAGATTGGCGTACCTCTGTGCAGGCAGCGCTAGATTTGGGCGTTCAGCATATTTCCGCGTATGCGTTGTCTCTTGAGCCGACTACCAAAATGGGCCGGATGATTGCAGCAGGAAAATTGGCACAGCCTGATGATGACGACGAAGCTGCAAAATACGAATTAGCAGATGACATGTTTGAATCTGCGGGCTTGACGTGGTATGAGGTGTCCAATTGGTCGACGCCAGGCAACGAATCGCAGCACAATCTCGGATATTGGCGAAATTACGACTGGGCTGGTATCGGGCCAGGTGCTCACTCGCATTACAACCATGTGCGTACGCGGTCGTGGGATATTCAGCATCCTAAGCAATGGGGTTCCGCACTTGCACAAAACCGCGTTCCGTGGGCAGACAGCGAAAAAATTAATGACGAGATGAATCTTGAAGAGCTCGCAATTTTGAGTTTGCGTGTGCGATCAGGGATGGATATTGCCGGATTCGAGAAGGCTGCGGGAATGACAATTCCTGAAGTAACCTTGAATGAGCTGACTCGCGAGGGGCTGGCGACGATTTCGAATGGTCGTCTCGTAGCCACGCGAAAGGGCAGACTTCTTAATGATTCGATGATTGCGCAAATTCTCGCGGCAGTTGACGTATAAAACGTATATAGGCGTATAAAACGTATAACATGTATAGCGGTGCATCGCATAAATCCGCAATAAACACTGCGAAAACAGGACCAAAATCCATCAAATTCCGCAATCGTGCCCATTCGTCAAGGATTAACCGCTATACTAGGTGCAGGTCATTGCTACAGTAGCTACAGGAGAAGCAGTGTGCAGTTGGATGATCAACAGCAGCTCATCTCGAACGTAGCAGCATCATAGCAGTGCGGCAGCAGGCAGGGTACATAGGTACAGACACAGGTACAACGGTACAAAAAGGGAGTAAACATGGCTAACAGAGCAGAACGTCGTGCTCAGGCAAAGCGTCAGCGCCGTGGACAGGCAGAACCACAGCCAGGTAGGGAACGTTCACGCGAGGGATTGCTCGATGAGCAGTCGTTGCAGGACCGTTCTGTACGTTTGCAAGACAAGACAAAGGGCGAATGGAAGCCATCGAGCTCAACTTTGCAAGAAGACGATGATAACGACATCATTCCTTCTGCAGATCCTAAGGTTCGTGCAGCAAGCCCTGAAGAACGTGCAGCTCGTAAGGAGCGTAAGCTTCGCGAGCGCGCATTGAAGGAACTTGAGCGTGAAGAAAAGCAGCGTGAGAAGGAAGCCCGCGCAGAAGGTCGATCTGTGTTTGCTCGTTCTCCACGTTGGTGGGGTACGCTTGTTTCGTGGATTATCGCTGGAGTATCTCTCGTCGCAGCAATTGCTTTCTTCGTCACGAATCATCATCTTCGTGGTGCTGTATGCATTGGCGTGATGGTTCTCGCTTTGATTGCGTTGGCAATTATTGCGCGCACTGAGCCTGCTAATGAAATTGAAGAACTTGCTCGCCAAGATCGTTTGGACGATATTCGTGAGGCTCAGTCGGCAGGATATCGCAAGACTGTTGCTCATTCCTTGAGCTGGTGGGTTCGCGTTCTCAATTGGATTCTTATCGTTGTGTCTGCAATCGCATTTATGTCGCTTCTGTTCTGGACAGCATCGATTTGGATTATTATGGGTATCGCTATCGCGTTCGGCGTTGGTGTGCTGAACCTGTTTATCGTAGCGCAGCCATCGTCTGATAATCCTCATTTGGACAAGTACGGAACTGCTATCTAAGTTGTGGCGTAAAACGTGGCATAAGCTGTGATATAAGCTGTGTCATAACTGAAACAGTCAAATAATTAACGCATGATACGAAGCTGGTAGAGGAGACTTTACCAGCTTCCTACATATTGCTTGTGTATCGTTTGAGTCAATAGGTATCGAGTACCATACTGTAAGTACCAAGCAACGTCTGCGCGTAGAGACGACAATATGAGAAATGAGGACATTGTGACTGTAGAACACACCCATGCTGAGGCTGATATCCAATTGCGTCATGTGTCCTTCCGTCGTCAGCGCAGGATAATTATCGCCGATGTTAACTTAACCATCCGTAAAGGGGAGAAGTGGGTTATTTTTGGCCCTAATGGAATCGGTAAATCAACACTGATTTCCATGATGACTACGCGGCTTTTTCCCACCACCGGGACTGTCGATATTGTGGGAAATCGCTTGGGTAGGGTCAATGTTTTTTCGTACCGGCATCGCATAGGTCTTGCTTCGAATGCCCTCAATCGTGCTTTTGACCCATTGGAAGATCCTTTGGATGCTATCGTTTCTGCAGTGAAAGCGCATATTGGTAACTGGACGCATGATTATTCGGATGAGCAGTATGCGCATGCGCGTGAATTGATGCGACAGTATGATATCGAATATCTCGCGGGTAAGCAGATGTATAAATTATCGGAAGGTGAGCGCACGCGTGTAGGAATTTGCCGTGCTCTTATGGCAAATCCGGATGTGCTGATTCTCGATGAGCCAACGACTGGATTGGATTTGGGAGGTCGCGAAATTGTCGTTCGTGCGCTTCAAGATTTTGCACAACAGGACACTGAGCGTACAGCTGTCCTTGTCACACATCGACTCGAAGAAATTCCGCGAGGCTTTGACCATATAGCCATTTTGGGACGGTTGGATGATGAGAGGACACGCGAATTGACGGCAGATGGTGAGCAATCTCAAGAAATTCCAGCAGACGGACAAGAGATTGTGAATCCAAATCCTGGAAGCATTATTTATACAGGAAGTCTTGAAGGTGGGCTGACAGATGAGATGCTGTCTCAGCTTTTTAAGATGAGTATGAAGGTTCATCACGACGGCGGTCGATGGTCGGCTTTTGCCATGTGATTCTTGTGCTGTGTGATTATCGAGATAGCTGCGAGATTGCCTCATGAGATTTGGTTAGATTCAATCCGCATAGTATACCTAGTTTTTTGCAACCGCGGAACATTCCATACGATCCAACACTCCGAAAATATTTATTTAGTTTTAAGTTTGACAAACTAAATAAACAATCATGCTATTTAGTTAGTTGGTAGTTTGGCTAACTAAATATCTGAAGAAAATGAAGGACATTATGGAACGGCAAGAAATTTTTGATCGACTCGCGCGTTTGGGGCATCAACCAGTGCTTCATGTCGCTGCATTGTTTGGAATTTCAATTAATAACAGCATTCGAACGCTGCAATTGCTTGACGAGAATGACGGTTTGACAGCTGGGAAATTGGCAGAAGAGCTGGGTATTGCACCTCCGAGCGTGACACAGATTATCAAAAAGCTCGAAGGAGTCGATGCGGTCGAACGTGTGCGTTCACAAGGGGATTCGCGTGTAACGTACATTACGATTACGCCTGCGGGTAAGAAAATTCTGAACGATCGTAAACAAGCAAGTCATGACATTATCGACCGATTTTTCGCTGGTTTTACTGAAGAAGATATCGAACGCTTGAATAATTATCTCGAGCGGCTGATCAGTAATGCAACCAGCGATGAATCGCGTGAATTCATTCAAGACGTGCTGAAGGAAGATGGAAAATGGGACAGCTTTATGTCTTTGAGTTCCCACTTCAAACGTTCCCGTGACATTATGCTTTCTGCTCATACGACGGAAGAAGTTGAGAAGAAATATCATGATGAAATGAAGCGCATTCATGGTCGTAACGATCCTGATTGGAAGTAGCGCTGGGCGCGTTATCTCGAAGATTTTAGCTTTAATTTACTTGTATAGATACACAGAAACACAAATACACAGATACACAGATACGTAAAGGAAAGGTGCATTCATGCTTGCACTATGGAGAAAGTATTTGGGACGTCACTGGATTGAAGTGACGTTACTGGTACTTGTTCAGATCATTCAAACTGTTCTGAACTTGTATTTGCCAAATCTTCAGGCCGATATCATTAACGATGGTGTCGTTACTGGCGATATTGATAAGGTCTGGAACATTGGTTGGACGATGATGGGTGTCGCTCTCGTCCAAATTATCGCAAACATTATCGCTGTCTATTTCTCGACGCATGTAGCTATGCGATTGGGATATGAAGTACGACAGGATTATTTCGCATCGGTAGAGAAACTGTCTCTTCATGAAATCGAAGAATTCTCAGCGGGTTCTTTGATTACTCGTGCGACGAACGACGTCCAGCAGGTTCAGCAGACCACTATGCAGTCCATGCTTATTATTTTGCAAGCGCCAATCATGTTTATCGGCGGTATCATCATGGCAGCTCGTCAAGATGGTCCATTGACATGGTCGTTTGCCATCATCGTACCAATCGTCTTGATTGTGATCGGCGTTATCATGAGTCGTCTTGGACCTCTCTTTGGAAAGCTGCAAAATAAGCTTGATAACGTCAACAAGCTCATCCGTGAGCAGATTAGCGGTGTACGCGTTATCCGCGCATTCGTTCGCGAAGATACCGAATATAAGCGTTTCGAAGAAAACAACGATGTCTTGTACAAGATTGTCTTGAGCATTGGTCGCTGGATGGGTATCGCCATTCCTACCTTGTTCTTCGTTGTGAATTTGTCGAACGTTGCCATTATTTGGTTCGGTGGTCATCGAGTCGAAGCAGGAGAAATGGGTATCGGTTCGCTTCAGGCCTTCATTCAGTATCTGATGATTATGCTGATGGGCTTGATGATGGCTACGATGATGTCTGCTATGCTTCCTCGCGCAGCCGTTTCTGCTCGTCGTATCAATGAGGTCTTGAAAGCGAAGAGCTCCATCACAGCTCCAGAGCATCCTTATGTGAATGAAAACCCACAAGGTGTTCTTGAATTTAAGAACGTATCGTTCTCGTATCCAAATGCTGAAGAGCCTGTTTTGAAGAATGTATCCTTTACTGCTCGTCCAGGTGAAACTGTGGCATTTATCGGTGCTACCGGTTCAGGAAAGTCAACTATCGTTCGTTTGGCTTCCCGCATGTTTGATGTTACCGATGGTGAAGTTCTTCTCGACGGTCACAATGTTAAGGAATACGATCCAAGCGTACTCGCATCGTACTTCGGCCCAGTTCCACAAAAATCTGTGCTGTTCGCTGGAACCATTCGCTCTAATCTTCTCTACGGTAATCCGAATGCTACGGATGACGAGCTGTGGGACGCTTTGCGCGTAGCTCAGGCAGAAGACTTCGTTCGTGCAATTCCAGAAGGTCTTGATGCTCATGTAGCTCAAGGTGGTACGAATTTCTCCGGTGGACAGAAGCAGCGTTTGTGCATTGCTCGTGCAATTGTTCGCCGCCCATATATCTATTCCTTCGATGATTCATTCTCCGCATTGGATATGGCGACTGATCGTAAGCTTCACGAAGCTTTGGCTCCTATCACACGTAATGCGACACAGTTGCTCGTCGTTCAGCGTGCATCCTCTATTCGTCATGCACACACAATTATCGTGATGGATCGCGGAACTATCGTGGGTATGGGAACTCACGATGAATTGATGGAAACGAACGATACGTATCGTGAAATTGTGGAATCTCAAGGCGGACAAGGTCCAGATATTGAGTCCTTCTCGATTGAAAGCGAGGAATAAGATGGCAAGAAATATTGCATCTCCAATCGCTGAAAAGGGTCAGCGCTCACGTACATTGGGACGTTTAATTGGCTACTTGATGCGTGATTCATGGCGTATGGTTGTCATGATTGCCTCGGGTATCATTGGTGTGGCGTTAATTGTTATCGCTCCAAAGGTTCTCGCACGCGGAACGGACGTTCTCTTTACTGGTATTTTGGGAACGATGCTCAAAAATACCATGCACGTTCCAGATGGCACCCCAATGAGCACGGTTATTGACATGCTCAAGCAGAATGGTCAAGATAATCTTGCTACCATGCTCTCTAGCTACAACGTGACAGTCGGTCAGGGTGTCGACTGGACATTGTTCCTTCAGATTGTGCTCATGAGTGTGGGCATCTATGTCATCGCATTTATCTTCCGATATCTGCAAAACTTCACGATGGCTCGTATTACTACGAACGTTGTCTTCAATTTGCGTAGTGAAATCGCACAGAAGATTAATCGTTTGCCACTGAGCTATTTCGACCGCGTTCCTCGCGGTGAAGTGATGAGCCGTACAACGAATGATGTCGATAACATTCAGCAGTCATTGCAGCAGATGCTGGCAGAATTCTTCTTCTCTGTCTTCCAGTTCTTGGCTACGGTCATCATGATGCTGACGATTTCCCCTATGCTTACTCTGATCGCTATGATTGTGATTCCTGTGCTGTTGCTGATTATCGGTGGAATTTTGAAGCTCACTCAGCCTCAGTTTGTGAAGCAGTGGGATAACACGGGTAAAGTGAACTCGCATGTCGAAGAAATGTTCTCCGGACACATGGTCGTTCGTGCATACGGCCAGGAGAAAGAAGCAGAAGAAACCTTTGATGAATACAACACTGGTTTGTATAAGTCCAGCTTCTTCGCATCCTTCATGTCCAGTTTGATGAATCCTTTGACATCCTTTGCAGGAAACGTGTCCTTCGTCATTGTGGCAATCTTTGGTGGTTTGCGCGTAATTTCTGGTCAGATCACCCTCGGTGATTTGCAGGCATTTGCGCAGTATTCTCGCCAAACGACTCAGCCATTGGGACAGTTGGCTTCGATGGGCTCTACTTTGCAATCCGCACTGGCAAGCTGCCAGCGAATCTTCGAATTCCTTGATGAACCTGAAGAATCTCGTGAAAATCCTGATACTCCTACCTTGGAATCTCGTGTCGCTTCCCGTGGTGGAGTTCAGGGACATGTCGAGTTCGATCATGTGGCGTTCTCCTATAATCCTGAGAACCCATTGATTACAGATTTGTCTATCGATGCGAAGCCTGGTCAGACTATCGCAATCGTTGGTCCTACAGGCGCTGGTAAGACGACTTTGGTCAACTTGCTCATGCGATTCTATGAGATTAATAGCGGATCGATTCGTCTGGATGGTGTCAATACTGCTGATCTCACTCGTCACGATTTGCGTAGCCATTTCGGCATGGTTTTGCAAGATACGTGGCTGTTTGAAGGATCAATTCGCGACAACCTTTTCTATGGAGTTCACGATGAATCCTTGCGCACCGAAGACCGTCTTCTCGAGGCTGCACGTGCAACTCATGTGGATGAGTTTGTACGCAAACTCCCACAGGGATATGACACGATTATGAGTGACGATTCTTCTGAATTGTCACAAGGTGAAAAGCAGCTGCTCACTATTTGCCGCGCTTATTTGTCTGAACCAGATATTTTGATTCTGGACGAGGCAACGAGCTCGGTCGATACGCGAACTGAAGTGAAGGTTCAGACTGCGATGAATACCTTGCGTACAGGCCGTACGTCCTTCGTCATCGCTCACCGTTTGTCGACAATTCGCGATGCAGATGTCATCTTGGTTGTCAATAAGGGTAATATCGTCGAGCAAGGAAACCATGACCAGCTGCTTGCACGTGGTGGCGTATATGCTCAAATGTATAACTCTCAATTTGCGGGAGAAAATGACGATAATTAAGGAGCACTAAGGAACGCAGATACTCGATAATTATCGAAAACTTCTGGTTTCTCTATCGAGTCTTCTGCACCTGCTCATACTGCACTGAAGGCGTATCTGATTCTTATCGGATACGCCTTTATGCGTACAATGGTGTGAGTACACGAACGAATGCGAGGATTATTCACATGCCATACCAGCGCGGACCTTTGACATCGGGCGAAAAAGTTCAGCTCACAGATCGCAAAGGAAATATGCTGACATTCCAGCTCGTCGCTGGGGGATTCACAGATACAGCTCACGGGCAAATTATGCACGATGACATCATCGGTTATGGTGAAGGCAGAAATATCGTCACCGTCGTGGGCAGTAGCACAGAAGATGCAGATAAGAATCGTGCCGGTAAACCATGGAAGTCCAGTCGTCGCATCGGAGGCTGGGAATACACAGTAATGCGACCACGATTGGTGGATTATGTGCTCTCTATGCCACGTGGTGCACAAATTATGTATCCAAAAGATATCGCGACTGTATTGGAACTTGGGGATATACGCCCAGGAATGCGCGTTCTTGAATCCGGCGGCGGGTCAGGTGCAATGAGTATCCATATCCTAGAAGCAATCGGAGAAACGGGCGAATTAACGACCATCGAAATTCGACCAGATTTTGCACGTATCTGCCAGGCAAATGCGACATTATTCTACGGTCATGAACCTCACTGGTGGAATATTATCGTTGGTGATTTTGACGAGCGCATCACGGAGTACTCGGAAGATTCCTTCGACCGTGTCGTCCTCGATCAGCTTGACCCGTGGAATAGAGTGGATGAAGTCCATCGTGTCATCGCTCCTGGAGGAATGCTCGTGTGCTATGTGACAACGACAACGCAATTGAGCCGTCTTGTCGAGAAGCTCGTGGAGTCAGGACAGTGGACTCAGCCTCAGGTGCAAGAAAGTATGGAACGTGGATGGAAAGTAGATGGTCTTGCTGTGCGACCTGAGCATTCCATGATTGGGCATACTGGTTTTCTTGTCATCTCGCGAGCAATGGCAGATGGTTATGAGGCTTTGAAGAAACGCGAACGTCCAAATAAGGATACGACAACGGATATCGACAGCACTGAGCGCGATATGAAGGACTTGGAATTACGCGATATGTCCGACCGCAAGCTTCGCAAGGTTTTACGCGATTTGGATGCGCAAGTAGGGAAGCTGGAATAGTAGTTGGAATAAGGATCTCGTGAAGTTGCGAAAGAATTTCCAATTTCCTCACGCATACTTCGGTAAAGCCCTTTGATAGGATAAGAACATGTCTGTAAATCTTACAAAGCTCAATAAAGAAGCACATCAGTATGAGTACGTCCTTATCCTCATGCGTCATGCGAAGACCGAAAAAGTTGCGGATGATGATGCTTCACGAGAGCTTACCAATAAGGGTAAGAAACAAGCTAAGCGAGTTGCAAAAGCACTGGATGGTATTAATCTCGTTCCAGATATGATGGCAATTTCTGGAGCAAAGCGCGCTCGCCAAACTGCTGACCGCATGCTTAAAGTTTTGGGAGATAAGCCTGAAGTCGCGTATTTCAAGAATCTGTATACAGATGGTATGTCTGAGCTATCCGACATCATTCAATCGCAAAAGAAGAAAAAGAAAGTTCTGCTTGTCATCGGCCATGAGCCAACTATGAGTGAGGGAGCACTCTGGTGGTCTCATACGGATTCTCATGACAAGGGAAGTTCTGCGGATGTTTTGAAGCTGGGATTGTCTCCAGCGACAATGGTTATTATGGGGTCGAATAAGCCATTCCATCAATGGGATTTGCATGAGGCAACGGTTCTGGGAGTTGTAACTCCGAAAGATTGCGACTAGAAGCGTATACAAAATAGAAGCCTCACTGAATGTGTGTCGCCAAAGCGTACGAGAGTATGCGAGAGTATGTACTCGTACCAGAAGCGATCAGCGACTGCCGACTATCAATTACCGACGAGACACAGCTAGACACAATTAGAGACACAGATACCTAGAAACACAGCTACCGCAACAATTAATCGCTGCATAACGTGAATGAGGGCGAGCATGAGCGACAATGATATGACGTTATCATCGAGTAACAATCTCCATGACCAATCCGTGCACGTAACATCTGCCCAGCTGATTCGTGCTGGATTTAATAACATTTCGCGTGCAGCTTCGGACGTGAAACGATTGGATGATGCCTTATCGGCGGCACAAGAGAGCGGTATTGCGTGCGCATGGAATGTCGATAATGTAATCGAATGGACTCAGCATGCAAGTGATCCAGATTGTGCCGTGTGGCATCTTGGCGATATTGCCGAGAACATTCTCACAGGATTAGCACTCAGTGAGCAGAATGCTACTGAAAATAATGACACAGAAAAGAATGACGCTGACTCCAGTAATGCCGCCACACTCGAATCGTCCTCGGTAGACTCGCGTTATTCCATAGCTGAGCTGCGTACTATTGCCGATACTTTCTTTGGTGCCAGCGAAGATGAGCTTTCGCGCTTAATTGCTCTTTGTGGAGTTTCTGATTTCTTGGGACGTTTCTTGAGCGTTCATTATGCGTTTGTCCTTGATATCTTCGAAGGTGCTATGCCTCGCCTTGATATGGCGGTACACCCCGAGCAATCGTTCGAAGAGCAAGTTCACAACTTGCGTATGACCTACTGGCGAAATCTTGTGCACATCGTTGCTGATGATGCGATGAGTCAGAATCCACTGGATATGCAGCCAGTTGTATCAAAACGTCTGACAGTGCTTATCGACGCTACGTTGCGTGGAGCACTTGATATCGCAAAGCTTAAGGTTCCTGGTAGTGAGTACTGCAAATTTGCTGTTTTTGCTATGGGTAAGCTGGGTGCAGAGGAAATTAATTACGTCTCCGACGTGGATTTGGTCTATCTGGTCGATAAAGCTGATGGTTTCGAAGGCGATTTAACGGCCCTAGGAACGCAGATTGGCAGCACTCTTCAGTCAGTGTGTTCGGCAATTATTCCTGATGTCACCGCTCCGTCCTTGTGGGATATCGATACAGCTCTGCGTCCAGAAGGTAAGGCGGGAGCTCTTGTTCGTACGGTGGACTCTGCTCGTGTGTACTATGAGAATTGGGCAGAAAATTGGGAATTCCAAGCTCTTCTGAAGGTACGCTTCGTTGCAGGTGACCATGAAGTGGGAGAAGATTTCGAAAATCTTATTACACCACTTGTCTGGTCAGCATCTGCTCGCAAGAATTTCGTCTATGACTGCCGTGCTATGCGCCGTCGCGTCGAGGAATTAATCCCACGAGAGCAAAGGGATCGTGAGATTAAGCTCGGCAAGGGCGGTTTACGTGATGTCGAATTTACGATTCAGATGCTTCAGCTCGTCCATGGACGAACGGACGAAAAATTGCGCACGAAGAATACCTTAGAATCGTTGAAGGTATTGGCTCATGAAGGATATGTCAATCGTGAGCAAGCTGTGAGTTTGTCAGAGGATTATCGATTCCTCCGCGTTCTTGAGCACCGTCAGCAGTTGTGGCATATGCGTCGAACACATTTGTTCCCTAAAATTTCTTCGCAATCCCAGGTCGATATTTTCACGCGGTCGAGGCGAATCTCTGATATTGATCTTGCTCAGAACATGGATATTGTGCGTCTTGCACGCTCTGTGTCGATGACCCCGCGGCAGTTAGTCGAGCGCTTTGATTCTGTTCGACGTCAAGTACGTCAATTACACATGGATATTTACTATCGTCCGATGCTTCCAAATATTTCGCAGCTCAGTGATGCGGATATTACCTTGTCGGAAGATGCTATGCGAGCGCGATTCGAGTCGGTCGGTTTTGCTGACCCCGATGCTGCTATGCGACATGTGACAGCGTTGACTTCTGGAATTTCGCGTGCAAGTAAAATCAACCATATCTTGTTGCCTACAATTTTGCTGTGGATAGGCAATGGTCAAAACCCTGATATGGGTTTAATGATGTGGCGACGCTGGGTCGAAAGTTTTGGCGGATCGGGACCATATCTTGGATTCTTGCGTGATTCGCCGACAGCGTTGAAGCGCATGTGTCATATTCTTGCCAATTCACGCTATCTCAGTGACGCACTGATGAAGTCTCCAGAATCAGCCACATGGCTGGGAGATGAGATACTGCTTGCACCTCGAACGTCAGAGAGTTTGCGGAAGCGAACCGATGTAATGCTTCAGCGCTTCGAAGAGTCTCAGGAAGAATTCGCGACTTTGCTGCGTGCACTGCGACGTCGAGAAATTGAGCGTGTGGGACTTGGCTGGATGAGTTCGGTGACGACATCTCAAGAAGCATTGCATGCGATGACTCGCGTGTATGACGTGCTTATCGATGCGACTCTTCAATGGGCTACGACAAAAATTTGCTTGGACGAGGGCTTGGAAACAGCGCCGAGCACGATGGCGGTAATCGCCATGGGACGTTACGGTGGGGAAGAAATTAACTTCTCATCTGATGCTGATTTGATGCTCGTGTATGAAGCTCAAGATGGCGTGGATGATGCGACTGCACGAGCATTTGCCCAGAAGCAGGCGGAATTGATGCGCGCTGTTCTCTCTGGTTTTGCTGGAGTAGAGCAAAAACTTGATCTCGATATGGATCTTCGTCCCGAGGGGAAGAATGGTCCGTTGGTGAGGTCTTTTGAATCGTACCGCGAGTATTACGCATCATGGTCTGAAACTTGGGAAAAGCAGGCGCTGCTTCGTGCTCGTTTTGCTGCCGGCTCGCAAGATCTCGGTGAGCGTTTTATCCATGATATCATGAACCCGATTCGTTATAACCAAGCGGAGCTTACAGAGCAGGAAATTAATAATATCCGAAAGCTCAAAGCTCGTATGGAGTCTGAGCGTTTGCCGCGAGGTGTGCGTTATGATCGCCATATCAAGCTTGGTCGTGGCGGCTTGTCCGATGTGGAGTGGACTGTTCAGTTGCTTCAATTGCAATACGCTCACCAGTGGGATGATCTGCAAACAACGCATACGCTGGACGCACTCAATGCGCTTGAAGCGCACGGTATCTTGGGCAAGCATGATGCTCATATTTTGCGCGATACGTGGGTGCTCTGTACAGATTTGCGTAATGCATCCTTCCTGTGGTCGGGACGCGTCGCTCAGGCAGATATCATTCCGGACGATTATTTCGATATGGGAGGAATTGCCGTCTGCCTTGGTCATACAGCGCATCGAGGTTTGCAATTTATGGACGATATCATCGGCAGTATGCGCAAATGCCGAGAAGTAGTAGACCGACTTTTCTACGGTAAGGAATAAAACGGTAAGGAATAAAAAATGGTGCTATAGACATGTCATGTATAGCACCATAATTTTCTATAAACTACATTTCTATAACTTACACTGCAGAATCCGATTGCATAATGAAGACATTATGTCGCATCGCACGAGCCTGCTCACGGGTAATTTCCTGATTTTCTTGCATCGTTCGAATGGTTTCTAGCTCAATGGAGTATGCCTGAGACAGAACGTTATTAAACTGATGCAACATCGAATCACGCGATGGAGTATTCGGGATAGCAATTGTTGGAGCTTGCAAGCTACGAATCAACGTACGCAGTTCGCCGACAATTGTCGAACCAACAACTGGCGGAACCTGATCGTAATTTATAAGCGTAAATTCGTGATGAATCGCATCTTGAAGCATCTGCAGCTGAATGCGCGTAATTGCGGAACGACCGTACTCGATATCTTCTGAACGCGTCGTAATTTGGCGTGTTTGATTCCACATAAACCGTGCCGCAGCGCGCAGAGCACGAATTTGAATGGTCAATTTCAAACGCATGAAGTAGATACGCGTATGAAGACGCTGCTTCCAACCCGTATCCTCGTAGGAGAGTGCGTATTCAATTGGTGCAAGCAAGCGCTGGCAAATATCCGTGGCTTCAGGATGATTGCGCTGATAATTTTCCAACCACAAACTCTGCCATTGACGCATTTCGATGCGTGCATCCTGCAAAATTTCCAGCTCTTTCGGAGTCAGCACGCGACCGCGCTGACGAGCGATACGCATATTGTACGAACGCATAACAGCTTCAATTGCTACGTGCTGCTCAGGATTATCCAAACGAGAAATTGCTACCAAAGTACGATTAAGCATTTCCAAATTTGCCAAAGCAAACTTGTGACCATCATCGTCCTTTTCAGGAGGAGCAAGAATTGGCACGACGATATTTGCCAGCAACAGCGAAATGATAATGTACAAGGCTGCAATAAACAGGGCAGCAGTGCGGACAGGGAAGTTTGTCATCGTATCGAGCTGAGACGGAAGACTGAACGCCAAAATAAGCGAAATAGTTCCCTTAGCTCCACCGAAAGTCATGACAGCTACAGAATGCCAGCGTTCGCGCGTCATCTTACGACGAGTTCCCGTATCTTGAGACTTTGTCAAACGCAGCATTGCTGCAATCCAGAAGAATCGCACAATCAGCAAAACAACGACCAAAATAATAGATGTCGCCACAAGCATCCACGTATTGACGCGTTGACTGATAATGGTTTGACGCATCGCCAGAGGAAGCTCGATACCCAAAAGAACGAAGACTGATCCGTTCAAAACGAAAGTAAAGACATCCCACACAGCTGAGGAGACGCGGTTAATTTCTGCAAGATCTTCGCCCACACCCAAGCGATGATACATAGCCATCAAACCGGCAATGACTACTGCGATAACGCCTGATACATGGAACTCTTCTCCCAACCAGTATGCTGCGAAAGGGAAAATTAATTCGATAAGAATACGATTTGTGGTCGTTTCTAAACGCACTCGGCGAAGCCATAAGATAAGACGATTAAGAAGATATCCGAGTATTGCGCCGAGTAATGCGCCACCTGCAAAACTGTAGAGAACATTTCCCGTAAATTGAACAGCGGAGAATTGACCTGTCGTCACACCAATAAGCGCGAATTGGAAGCTTACAATGCTTGCAGCATCATTGAAAAGACTTTCCGATGAGAGCACTGCTTTTTGACGAGAAGTCAATTGCGCTTCAGAGCCGAGCTGAGCGACTGCAACAGCATCTGTTGGTCCAAGAGCAGCACCCAATGCGAAACCAGCAGCCAGAGGAATCACAGACAAGAAGAGCTGCAACGTATATCCCGAAATCACAACCGATAAGAGGACTAATCCCACGGCTAAGGACATACTAATTGCCAAATTACTTCTCAAACTTGACCGTGACGTGTGCACTGCTTCGTAATACAGCAACGGAGCAATGAAAAGAAGCAAGAAGAGTTCGGAATCAATATTAATAACCGGCAAACCTGGTACAAAGAACCACACGACACCCAAAAGAATCTGAACCAGAGGCATAGAAACGCGCGGAATGTAAGGGCTTAAAAGTGATGACACCACGACAGCAATGCCGATTTCTAATATGAGCAAAAGTGACTGCATGAGGGGATAGCTGCTTTCCTCGAATACGCTTTTTCTTCTCTTTTATGATATAGGACAAAATGGAATTCAGCTCTCGAAAAACGCGGATATCATGCAAAAGAGTCGAATGTCTTATTTTCGGTCTAATCTAGATTAGGTCACAGCAAAAAAGCAGTGCCCTTCGGTTAAATTAGAAAGGCGTGCCTATGTCTGCACAACTGAGTTCTTCTCTTCAAGGAATGAGCGTTGTAACTCTCGATGATTTATCTGTTCCGCAACTTAATGATTTGTTATTAAAAGCTCGTTATATTGACGGACATAGGAAAGAAGTGGCACATACATGCGATGGTCGTGTATTGGCCACTTTATTTTATGAGCCATCAACGCGAACTCGCTTAAGCTTTGAAACAGCTATGCTTCGCCTTGGCGGTCAGGTCATTGGCTTTGCAGGTGCTAGCCAGTCTTCTGCAACAAAGGGCGAAACAATTGCGGATACTTTGAAGACGGTAGAAAATTACGTCGACGTCGCTGCTATGCGTCATCCAAAGGAAGGTGCAGCACTCGTGGCTGCTCATGCTGCTCGCATTCCAGTTATCAATGCTGGTGATGGCGGACACATGCATCCTACTCAGACTTTGGCTGATCTTGCGACAATTTATGAACGTTTCGGTCGCGTTGACAACCTTACTGTTGGTTTGTGTGGCGATTTGACCTTCGGCCGAACAGTTCATTCGCTGATTGAAACTTTGTGCCGTTTTGGCAATATCAACTTCGTTCTCATTTCTCCAAACGAACTTCGCACACCACAGTACGTTCTGGATCGTATCAATGAGACTCCATCATGCTCGTACGTCGAAGTTCGCGATATGACTGAAGTCATCGGTGACTTGGATGTACTCTACATGACTCGCGTTCAGCAGGAGCGCTTCTTCAATGAAGATGATTATCTGCGTTTGCGCGATACTTATATCTTGGATGCTGACAAGCTTTCTCAGGGTAAGGAGAGCCTTGCAGTTCTTCACCCACTTCCACGCGTTAACGAAATTGCTATCGACGTGGATGATGATCCTCGCGCAGCTTACTTCGAACAGGTAAAGAACGGCATGCTCATGCGTATGGCATTGATTTGCTCTGTCGTCGGAGATGATTTGCCAGGATACGAAGCAGAAGCAATGAGCGGTTTGGAGACAATCTAATGCAGGTTACGAGTATTACACACGGAATTATTATCGATCATGTCGATGCAGGTCACGCGCTGAAGGTTCTTGACTTCTTGGGAATTGACCCACGCAAGACACGTTTGGCTCTCATTATGAATGCTGACAGTCAAACCATGGGCACTAAGGATATCATCAAGATTGAGGGAGACGTTATGGTCGACCTTAATATCCTCGCGCTTGTAGCTCCTTCTGCAACGGTGAATGTCGTTCGCGATAGCGCAATTGTGTCCAAGGAAAAGCCAACATTGCCTTTGCACGTCACCAACGTCATCAAGTGCGGCAATCCTCGCTGTGTCACATCGACTGAGCGCGGAATTAAGCAGCAATTCCACTTGGTGCGTGGTCATGAAGATCCTCGCGGTATGCAGTATCGTTGCGATTACTGCGATGAAGAGGCAAAGCTGTAAAGGCTTTATGTGTAAACGCTTTGTGCTGTGGCTTTATGCTGTGTACGTGGCGCTGCACTAAGTGAACGAAGCAGTGTGTTAAGCGCTGTGCATCAAACAGCACCGCACGTGAGTACATGTTAGCGCACGTAACACTGATAACGAAATATATGGGATGCTGAGTCTGTCTACGAGACGGTCCGCCTATGAGAAAGTCTGGCTATGTGGCAGGCTCAGCAGTCCTACAACTCTTCATCTTATCTGGCACGTCTGTGTGAGAAAGGCACTGAAGAGTTCCGTATAATTCAAAGCGAGTGTGCAGGTATTTATCAGTAGCATCCGGTGAAGTTAGTAAACAGCCGACATAGTCTGGGGACGTTAATGACTACCGACAATTACCATACATAAGTATGCATGCATAGTGTGGTTTACTGGTGGGGTCACAGCTGTGACAGTCATATGAGTATGTACCAGAGCAGCCAGAGCTAAACGTATCGAACGATATAGGAAATAACGGGAGAGAACGAGTGACGATAATTTTACGCGATATTCGGGTATGGAATACTGAAGAAAAAATTACAGTGCGTCTTCCACATAATGGAGAAGAAGTGCGTGGAATTGATGCGAGCGCGTGGATTATTGCTCCTGGTTTTGCAGATCCACATGTTCATTTCCGCGATCCTGGTCAAACTGATAAGGAAACGATGGAATCTGGTGCACGTGCTGCTGCTCGTGGTGGTTATACCAACGTTCTTATCATGCCTAATACGCTTCCAGCATTGGATGGCGTCACGTATGACGGCACCAATGCTCTGGATGACTTGGAGCATCGTGAGAATCTTCCTGTGCGATATGCATTGTGTGCTTCGGCATCTTTGGAACGCAGTGGTGGGGAAGCATCTCGTTATGACGATTGGAAGGATGCACTTCGCGGTGGTGAGGCTCACTACAAGCACCCAGTAGTTGCTATTTCTGATGATGGCTCTGCAGTGACGAGTGCTACGTTGGATACCGTTGTCGACAATTGCTTGAAAGCTGATGTGCCTTTTATCGATCATTGTGAGCATCATAAAACTGGTGTCATGAACGAGGGCGAAGTTTCTCGCCGTCTTGGTTTGCCAGGAATTCCAGCGGAAACTGAGTTGGATATCGTTGAACGCGATATTAAGAAATGTCGCACAACTGGTGTTCATCTTCATCTTCAGCATGTTTCGACGGCAGCTGCTTTTGATGCTGTTCGTCGTGCAAAGGATGAAGGAATTAACGTTACCTGCGAAACAGCTCCTCATTACCTTGCTTTGGATGACAGCGCAATTGAGGACTACGGAACATATGCAAAGATGAATCCTCCTTTGCGTTCTGCTGCTGACCGTTTGGCAACTCTTGAAGCTGTGTGCGATGGAACTGTCGACATGATTGCGACAGATCATGCCCCACATACTGCTGAAGAGAAGGGCTATGGATCGCGCGATGCGATGATGACAGCCCCTAATGGAATTATCGGCTTAGAAACTGCGTACCCAATTTTGCATAAAATACTCGTTGAAGCGGGATATATCGATGATGCGCGTTTGATTGAACTTTTGTCTGTCGAACCGAATGCATTGATGGGTGCAGAATCATTCGATATCGCAGGTTTTGCTCATTCTCATGATAATGTCATTGACTTTGAATCTGAGGATATTCAGTCTATGACGACGGCAGATTTGTCGGAAACGGATATTACGGGTCAGCACCCTGATGTGGTTATCGTCGCTCCTGATGAGTCATGGACAATTGATGCGTCTGAGTTTGCCTCCAAGGCTCGCAATACTCCTTTCGACGGATGGGATGTGAGCGGCCGCATTATCGCAACTGTGTGCAATGCACAGCTGACGTATTCGCGTCTTGATTCCTATCTTCACGATGAGAAGTAAGACTCTCAGCAGATTAAAACTTCACCATTCATACGACCGTTAGTAAGGAAAATACTGTATGCGCTCGCTTATCGAATCGATTGAACGATTGAATAATCCAAGTGTCGTAGGCCTCGATCCTAAGCCAGAACTGATGCCGTCTATTCTTCTTCGTGATGCTGTGACTGCTTCAGATGTAGCTCGTGTGTATGTGGACTTCAATCGGGCAATTATCGATGCTGTGTACGATATCGTGCCAGCAGTGAAACCACAAATTGCGATGTATGAAGCTTTAGGTGTGGCTGGTATTAAAGCGTATGTGGACACGAATGAATATGCGCATACCCGAGGACTGTATGTACTCGGTGATATTAAGCGCGGGGACATAGGAAGCACCGCTGCTGCGTATGCGTCGCATTTGAGCGGAGCTCCGGCTCTTCCTCATACTCTGAGTCAGGATGCTGAAAACGGCGATGCAGGCGAGCGTGAAGACGTTTGGCATGAAGATGCTGTAACCGTCAACCCATACTTGGGTGTCGATGGTATTCAACCATTTGTGGATGCTGCTGAGCAGGCTGATAAGGATATTTTTGTACTGGCAAAGACGAGCAATCCAAGCTCGGCTGAACTTCAGGATCTGACAATTGTGGATGAGTCGAGTGACGGAACCGCTCATGAAACTATCGCAGAACATGTAGCGTCGTTAATTGAGCAGTGGGGCGAATCAAGCCGTGATGCTCAGTACGGGTATTCGCGAGTAGGTGCAGTCGTGGGTGCAACTCATCCAGTTGTCGGCGCACGTCTGCGCGCTTTGATGCCGCATACTTTCTTCCTCGTTCCTGGATACGGTGCACAAGGTGGTACAGCAGAAGGATTGCGTGGTTTGTTTGATGAGCGTGGATTGGGGGCGTTGGTTAACTCGTCTCGAGGAATTATCGCTGCATGGAAAAAAGCTACAGAAATTCCTGAATTTACATCATCGGAACAGGCTTTGGACTTCGTAGCTCATCACGCGCGACAGGCAGTATTAGCTATGAAGGAAGATATCACGAGCGTGCTCGGCTAAGTAATACGGATAATTCGTATAGATCCGATAAATCCGATAACGCACGAACTTTCGACAGCAAAGACCGACATCATGACACGTATGACAAAGGACATCATGACTTTTACGAAAACTAATCCGGAAGGCAAGGAATACCGCCCTTCTCGACGTACTGTAGAGATTGTGGGACACGAACTTTTGACCCCACAGATAGTGCGTTTAACAATTCGCGATGAGTATATTGCTCAGCATGCACAACCAGCACAATTCGTGAATTTATATAGCAAGAATGCGATGAAGATTTCCCCACGTCCATTCGGAATTGCGGAAATCAATGGACATGATGTCAGCTTCATTTTCGCCGTTGTAGGTGACGGAACTGCAGAATTCCGCGATATGACAGTGGGAGATAGCATCGATGTGCTCGGCCCGTTGGGCAAGCCATTCGATATTTCCCAGTCAGGACGGTATCTGCTGGTAGCGGGAGGGCTTGGAATTCCGCCAATTTTGCATACGGCTCAAAAATTGTCCGAACGTGAGGATGCTGAAGGGATCGCGGTCTTTGGCTATCGCGATACACATTTTGCAGATTCTTCCATCGCGAAATATTGTACAGATGTTCGAACCATTGATAATGCTCAGGGTAACGTTATCGACCTTTTGAACGAATGGAAGAAAGTGCAAACAAGTAGTACGGAAGCTGATAACGCTTCTGCTCAGCCTGTACAGATTCTTTCCTGCGGCCCTGAACTGATGATGAAAGCCGTCGCAACATGGGCGCATGACAACGGCATCCCAGCCCAGCTGAGTCTAGAAGAGCGTATGGGCTGCGGCTACGGAACATGCGTGGTGTGCATTACGCCGACAATTCACGGCAATCAAAAAGTGTGCATTGATGGTCCTGTATTTACACGCGAAGAATTGGGGTGGAAGTAATGTTTGACGCAACGAAACCTTACGAATTTAAGCACGGCACCGTCGTTGCAGGAGTTCCATGGAAAAGCCCCATCGGAACGGCTGCGGGAACGTATAATCTTGATGCATGCTCGGTATATTACAATCCGAGCGTCCTCGGATCAGTGTGTACAAAAGGCGTTTCTCCAGTTCCATGGGAGGGAAACTCAGCACCACGAACAGCTGAAACACCTGCAGGAACTGTGAATTCTGTAGGTCTGCAAAATCCAGGTGTTGACCATTACTTAGAGGACGATTTACCACGACTCAAAGCCATGGGAGCAACGGTTATTTCCAACGTTGCCGGTCATAGCGACGACGATTTTGTATATGTGGTCGAAAAGCTCGCCCAGTCGAATGCCGATATGCTCGAAATTAATGTCAGCTGCCCTAATGTAAAAGCAGGTACCGCAATCGCAAAAGATCCTGTCGCGCTCGCAGCATTGATTCGTCGTCTTCGTCCTTTGACTGATAAGCCGATGATTGTCAAACTCTCACCGAACGTTGACGACGTCGTTCCTATCGCACGTGCAGTAGTCGAAAACGATGCCGATGCTGTCTCTCTTATCAATACTTTTGTAGGGATGCGCATCGATACCCGCACGGGTAAGCCTATTTTGGCACACGTAACAGGCGGCGTATCAGGACCTGCAATTCATCCAATGGCCGTCGCAATGGTCTACAAGATTCGCCAAGAATTCCACGATTTTCCAATCATCGCAATGGGTGGAACTTTTAGCGGCGATGATGCCTTGGAATTCTTGTATGCGGGAGCAAATGCGGTAGAAGTAGGCTCGGCTGCCTTGGTCGATCCAGCTGCACCAGTGCGCATCGCATATGAGTTGGATCAGTTACTCGATGAACGCCCTGAGCTTGCAAAAGCGCTCGCACAAGGAAAGAATTGGGTCAATAAAGACGAATAGAAGGGGATGCTCCCTTGGCTGGCATCTGTTCACTAAGGGTGATGCATTACTCGTATAACTTACATAGATAACGTCACAGAAAATGGGAGGAAACATGACACTGGTTCACGACTTTACGCAATTTTTGCTCGATAGCGAAGCTTTGAAATTTGGCAACTTTACCTTAAAGTCAGGCCGTCAATCGCCATACTTTATCAACGCTGGTTCGTTCAATGATGGTGAGCGTATTGCACGTCTTGGTCAGTTCTACGCGCAGACCATTTCTGAAGCTCGTGAGTCGGGTCGTATCAGTGGTTTCGACACGGTGTTCGGACCGGCATATAAGGGCATTCCGCTTGCTGTCACCACGTCCATGGCTCTGAGCTCACAGTCCGGTCAACCTGTCGGATACACTTTCGATCGTAAGGAAGTGAAGGATCACGGTGATGGCGGCATGTTCGTCGGTACTCAATTGACTGACGGTATGAAGGTATTGCTTGTCGACGACGTGATGACTGCGGGAACTGCTGTACGTGAGGTTGTTCCAAAGCTGAGGGCTGCTGCGGATGTAGAAATCGTCGGATTGGTTCTGTCCGTTGACCGTATGGAAAAGACAAAGGATTCTGACCTGTCTGCAGTGAAGGCTGTGGAAGAAGAATTCGGCTTCCCAGTACTTGCTATCGCGAATATTCACGACATTATTGATGCAGCTCGTCAATTGCGCAATGACGACGGTTCTGCATTAATTGATGACGAACGTAACGCTCATATCGAGGAATATTTTGCACAATATGGCGCATAATATCGCGCAAACAGTATAGGCCATAGGCACTATCATCACAATTTAAGGGACTTTCTTCATGAACGAAGCAAGTCCCTTATGTATTTGCATTGTGTGCACATGCACCAGCAGAATTTTACGCGTTAATTGTCTCGTATCCGTGCTTGCGAACGACTTCTTTCAATTTCTCGAGATACGTTTCGGCCGCATGGGAAAGATTTGCGCGCTCATTGGTAATCCAACCAACCAACATGCGATCCTGTGTATCGAGTGGAACGGTCACGATCTTCTCAGTATTAAGATCTTCATTATCAATACCCGAAGAAATCGTGTACCCATTCAGCCCAACAATGAAGTTCAAGTTCGTTGCGCGGTCAGTAACGTTAATTTGCTTAGGGGAGTAGTCCGGCCACATAGCCTCTTCTGCAAAATAGAAGCTTCCTTCTTCACCCTGCTCAAACTGGATAAATGGATATGGCTTCAAATCGTCCATCGTTAACTTATCCTTAGAAGCCAAAGGATTTTCACGAGAAATAAAGACGTGAAGATTTGCATTAAAAAGTGGATGGAATTCGAGATGCTTTTCACGCAAAAGCTTATTAATGACATTGCGGTTAAAATCAGACGTATAAATAATTCCAATTTCAGAGCGCATATTTGCCACGGAATCAATAATCTCGCGCGTACGATCCTCTCGAATAGAGAATTCATACTCGTCGGAATCAGATGAATTAATCATTTCCACAAATGCCTCTACAGCAAACATGTAATGCTGAGTAGACACCTGGCACAGCTGCTTGCGAGGCTTCGTATGCTTGTAACGTTCGGTCATCAATTCCGCCTGATCGAGAATTTGACGTGCATACTGCAAAAATTCGACACCATCAACTGTTAAAGCAATGCCCTGAGAAGAACGAGTAAAAATTTCAATACCCATTTCCTTCTCAAGATCCTTCACAGCCGAGCTCAACGCAGGCTGAGAAATATACAAAGCGTGGGATGCCTCATTCATTGAGCCGCATTCCACAATTTTGACGATATATTGAAGCTGCAAAAGTGTCATGTTACAACCATACCAACCATTTCTTACAAGTATGTAGACAAAGCTACAAAGCTAACGTTCCCATTAAGAAGCTCTCTATCACAGGAAAGATAGGCATAGGAAATATATGTAAAGTTATTCCAAAGCCACCAAATCAAGGTACGAATCATTCCACAAATCTTCATCGCCATCAGGTAAGAGCAACACACGTTCAGGATTCAACGCTTCGACAGCACCCTCATCGTGAGTTACCAGAACAATTGCGCCCTCATACTTGGAAATTGCCTTCAAAATCTCATCACGAGATGCAGGATCCAAATTATTTGTAGGCTCATCAAGAAGAAGAACGTTAGCCTTCGACGACACAAGAGTTGCTAAAGCCAAACGAGTCTTTTCGCCACCCGAGAGCACACGAGTAGGCTTATACACGTCGTCGCCCGAGAAGAGGAAGCTACCCAGAATCGTACGAATCTGCGTATCATCCAATTCAGGAGCTACAGATTGCATATTTTCCAAAATAGTTTTGTCATTATCCAAGGTGTCATGTTCCTGAGCAAAATAGCCAATTTTTGCACCATGGCCAAAAATGACCTCGCCCGTATCGGGAGTATCTTGCCCTGCAAGAATGCGCAATGTCGTCGTCTTACCAGCACCGTTATAACCCAAAATAACGACTCGCGAGCCCTTATCAATCGCCAAATTGATACCAGCAAAAACGATATTCGAGCCAAATGCCTTCGAAATATCCTCAGCTGAAATAGGAGTGCGACCGCACGGAGCTGGAGTAGGGAAGCGCAAATCAGCAACCTTCTCCTTCTTCTGCTCCGGCTCAGTAGACTCCAACAACTTTTCTGCACGACGAATCATATTTTGAGCAGCCACAGCCTTCGTCGCTTTCGCATGCAAACGAATACCCTGCTGCATTAAGCGTTCAGCCTTCTTCTGAGCAACTTCGCGCTCGCGGCGGCGGCGTTCTTCATCGACAGCACGTTGTTTCAAATATGCTGCCCAGCCGAGCGAATACATATCAATCTGAGCGCGCTGAGCATCGAGATGCCACACCTTGTTGACAGTTTCGCCCAATAATTCCGTAGAGTGCGAAATAACGAGGAATCCACCTGCATAACTCTTCAGGTACTTTTTCAGCCATTCGATGGAATCTGCATCCAAGTGGTTTGTAGGCTCGTCAAGAATGAGCGTATCTGCATCGGAAAACAAAATGCGCGCAAGCTCGATACGGCGACGCTGACCACCAGACAGAGTACCTAATGCACGAGGAAGCACGTCTTGACTAATTCCCAAGCTTTCTGCCATAACGGTCGCATCAGACTGAGCGGAGTATCCATCAGCATTCTCGAAGTCTTGCATTGCTTTGTCATAGCGACGCATGGCTTTTTCCATAATGTCAGGATCAGGATTGGTCATATCATGCTCAGCTTTGCGAATACGTGACACAATGGATGCGATATCACGAGCAGACATAATGCGGTCAAGCGCGGACTGTTCCTGATCGGAAACGTGGGTGTCCTGTGGAAGGTACCCCAATTTTCCTGAATACGACACTTTTCCGGCAGAAGGAAGCATCTCGCCTGTGATAACGCGAGTAAGAGTAGTTTTTCCTGCTCCGTTTCGTCCTACGAGACCAATACGGTCTCCAGCAGATACGTGAAAATCTGTAGGCGCGAGTAACTGTCGTGCGCCGATACGAATTTCTAAGCCCTGTGCTGAAATTGCCATAAAACCTCATTTCAAACTGATTCGATAGTAGTCGAAAGACACGAAATTAACGCATAACGCTATGGACGAACATTTTCGAAAATTTGTTCGAATGACTTGTTAAGATGAAGCCATACACATGAGGAGAATTACGTGGCACACAATACAACTCAGAAGACGGCACAAACAGCACATACTGACACAATTATCGAAGATTTACATGACGTTCCTGCAGATCGTAAAATCGTTATTCAAGGCGCGCGAGAGCATAATCTCAAAGATGTTGATCTCGAAATTCCACGCAACAAAATGGTCGTTTTTACGGGCTTATCAGGTTCGGGAAAGTCGTCATTAGCATTCGATACTTTGTTTGCTGAAGGGCAGCGACGATATGTAGAGTCGTTGTCTGCTTATGCGCGCCAATTCTTGGGGCAGATGGATAAACCAGACGTCGATATGATCGATGGTCTAAGCCCTGCAGTGTCTATTGATCAGAAGACAACAAACCGTAATCCACGTTCGACAGTGGGAACCATTACGGAAGTCTATGATTACCTTCGATTGCTTTTCGCGCGTACGGGTATTCCTCATTGCCCAGTGTGTGGCGAGCTCGTCACAGCGCAAACTCCTCAGCAAATCGTTGATTCCTTGCTCAGCAATCCAGAAGTGACACGATTCCAACTCTTAGCTCCTGTGGTCAAAGGCCGCAAGGGCGAATTTGTGGAGCTTATTGAAACTTTGCGCTCTGATGGTTACGCGCGTGCGTTAATTGACGGAAAACTTACTCAGCTTAATTCTGATATTTCTTTGAAAAAGCAGAATAAGCATACGATTGAAGTCGTTATCGACCGTTTGGCTATTAAGGATGGTATCCGTCAGCGCCTTACAGACTCTGTAGAAACTGCGTTGCGACTTGCTCATGGAGTCGTTATCGCTGATTTCGTAGACCTTGATGAAGACGATCCGGATAGGCGCAAGCCATACTCCGAGAATCGTAGCTGCCCTAACGGTCATGATCTTGAACTGGACGAAATTGAACCACGTACATTCTCCTTCAACGCGCCTTACGGTGCATGCCCTGAATGTACAGGAATTGGTTTCAAACTCGAAATCGATCCAGAACTGATCATTCCAGATCCATCGAAGTCATTACGTGACGGCGCTATCGAGCCGTGGAATGGCTCAAAAACACAGACCCAGTACTACCAGCATCTCTTAGAGGGCTTGGCTGATGAATTGGGCTTTGACATGGATACACCGTGGGAGAAACTCGATAAGGACGTGCGCCAGGCAGTCATGTACGGCCATGATTTTAAGGTCAAGGTCAGCTATCGAAATCGCTGGGGGCGCGTGCGCGAATATACCTCAGGATTTGAAGGTGTTGTCCGTGCATTGATGCGCCGTCATGATGAAACAGACTCGGATGCGATGAAACAGTATTACGAGTCCTATATGCGCGAAGTGCCATGCCAGGTCTGCCAAGGAAAGCGTTTGAAGCCTGAAGTTTTGGCAGTTACCGTCGGCGACGAATCTATTATCGATGTGTGCGATATGCCAGTAGTCCGCTCATTAGCATGGGTACAAGCCTTGCGACTTGAAGGGGCGGCAGCACAGATTGCTACGGAAATCCTGAAAGAGATTCGTGCTCGTCTCGGCTTCCTTAATGATGTGGGACTGTCCTATTTGACTTTGTCACGAGCTGCAGCCACTTTGTCTGGCGGCGAGGCTCAGCGTATTCGTCTGGCTACGCAGATTGGTTCTGGTCTTGTCGGTGTGATGTATGTCTTGGATGAACCATCCATTGGTCTTCATCAGCGCGATAACGAGCGTTTGATTGGCACATTGCATAATTTGCGCGATCTTGGAAATACCTTAATCGTCGTAGAGCATGATGAAGATACTATTAAGACTGCTGACTGGTTGGTAGATATCGGTCCAGGTGCTGGTGAGCATGGTGGAGAAATTATTTTCTCTGGTCAGGCATCGCGCATTACTGAGGCTGGACGTTCGGTTACCGGTGCGTATATTGCAGGACGTAGGAAAATTGCTGTGCCTACTAAGCGTCGCCGAGTCTATAAAACGAAGAATCTTGAAGTTATCGGAGCTCGTGAGAATAACCTCAAGAATATCAACGTGAAGTTCCCACTGGGCGTTCTCACAGCTGTAACGGGTGTATCGGGATCGGGTAAATCTACTCTCGTTAATTCGATTCTTTATCCTGTTTTGGCAGATAAATTGAGTGGCGCGCGTATCGTACCGGGAAAGCACACACGTGTTGAAGGAATTGATCAAGTGAAGAAGGTTATTCACGTGGATCAAAATCCTATCGGACGTACACCACGATCCAATCCTGCAACCTACACGGGTGTGTGGGATAAGATTCGAACTTTGCTCGCAAAAACACCAGAAGCTCAGGTTCGAGGTTATGGTCCTGGTCGTTTCTCCTTCAACGTTAAGGGTGGACGATGCGAAGCCTGCCATGGTGACGGAACGATCAAGATTGAGATGAACTTTCTTCCAGACGTATATGTCGACTGCGAAGTATGCCATGGTAAGCGCTATAACCGCGAAACATTGGAAGTCAAGTACAACGGCAAATCAGTAGCAGATATTCTGGAAATGCCAATTGAAGAGGCAGCTCGTTTCTTCAAGTCCTATCCAGCTATTTCTCGATACTTACAAACTCTTGTGGATGTGGGTCTGGGATACATTCGTTTAGGACAGCCAGCACCGACACTTTCGGGTGGTGAAAGTCAGCGCGTGAAGCTTGCGACAGAATTGCAGAAGCGTTCTGACGGTAAAACTGTCTACATTCTTGATGAGCCGACTACAGGTCTGCACTTCGAAGATGTCAATAAGCTCATGGTCGTTTTGCAAGGACTGGTTGATAAGGGCAATACGGTTATCGTTATCGAGCACAATCTTGATGTCGTCAAGTGCGCTGACTGGATTATTGATATGGGACCAGAAGGAGGCGACGGTGGCGGAACTGTCGTCGTCGAAGGCACTCCTGAATCTGTGGCTGAACGGGATGACAGTTGGACAGGAAGATTCCTCAAACCAATGCTCGGTAAGTAACAAGGTAACAACGTCGCAACGTAACAACGTACGTCCCGATGGCGTGTGTGCTCACTGATTACAGTGGTGCTATCCGAAATGGTGCTTACCGAAGAGGCGCTATCCGAAATGGTGAGTAAGTGCTTACACTGCGCACGTTCATGTGACTGTGGTCATGCGTAACGGTACGTATTGGTAGAGGGCGGAATGTGGAATAACAGTCGAAAAGGAAGTTTTCTCGATGAGTTCGATGATTGAGAAGCATTCACCAGGAGTGTGGAGGAAAACCGCACGAACTTTGGTGAACGAGTATTCGGCAAGTGGAGCGAATCAAGCTCGTGAAAACTCGACGGATACTTCAACCGGAGTGAACGCCAACGGCGCTCCACTCCTTGGCGACTCGCGCGATCTTTTCCGCCCTCGCACTTCCGATATTCCAACTAACCCAGGAGTCTATAAGTGGCGTGATGGGGAAGGTCGCGTCATTTACGTCGGAAAAGCAAAAAATTTGCGTAACCGTCTGACAAATTATTTCCAGCCACTGGATCGTCTTCATCCGCGTACACAAAACATGGTTCTTACCGCGCGCAGTTTGGAATGGACTGTCGTAGGTACAGAGCTTGAATCTCTGACTCTCGAATACACATGGATTAAGGAATTCGACCCACGATTTAACGTCGTATTTCGTGACGATAAAACCTACCCATACGTGGCAATTTCCGTCAAAGAAGAAATTCCACGCGTATGGGTGACTCGTAATAAAAATAATCGCAAGGCACGGTATTTTGGCCCGTACGCAAAAGTATGGAATATGCGTCAAACCTTGGATTCTATGCTTAAAGCTTATCCTGTGCGTACGTGTGCTCCGGCAATTTTTAAGAAAGCTCAAGACACACATCGACCATGTCTTTTGGGTCATATCGGCAAATGCTCAGCACCATGTGTGGGATGGATTTCGCCTCAAGAACATCGCGCTATGAGTGAGCAGCTCGTCGCTATCCTGACTGGACGATTAGGGGCTTCCTTTAGACGTAAGCTTGAAGAGCAGATGAAAGAAGCAAGTGCTGAACTTGAGTTTGAAAAGGCCGCAAAATTACGCGACCAGATTCAGGCATTGAATTCGGTGCTTGAACAAAATGCTGTCGTATTTTCGAGCGATGTGGATGCAGATTTTATCGGTGTGGAGACAGATGAACTCGAAGCGAGCGTTCATTCGTTCTTCGTACGCGCGGGAACAATTCGCGGTGAACGAGGATGGTCGGTCGAACGAGTTGAAGATATCGATGATTCTGAACTGCTCGCTGATTTAATTACGCAGGTCTATTCTGCTGCTGTAGAAGAAACTAATGCTGACGACTCTGCTGATAATGTAGACACTGATAATGCAGACGTCGACAATACTGCTGATGCGACTGATACGGTGGATAACGAGCCTCTGCAGGCATCACGTGACGCATCAAGTACTGAGACTGCGCATGCCTCGACATCGCAAATTTCCGTTTCTCAAAGGCGTAATGCTCTCGCTCCTACACAGGATGTCTCCGCAACCGATGCGTTAAGCCGTGCTCAGGCTACACGCAATCGACGTGAACGCGAAGAAACAACAGGGCGTACAGATCTTTTGTCTCCTATGTCTCCTGTTCCTCGCGAGATAATTGTGCCTTTGCTCCCAGCCCGACATCATGAGCTTGAGCAATGGCTTTCTGGGATTCGAGGCTCTTCCGTATCCATTCGTGTGGCGGAACGCGGAGAGAAGAAGAATTTGCTTGACCGTGCTATTGCTAATGCTAAGCAGAGTCTTCAGCGTTCGAAGTTAAGTCGTGTAACGGATTTGGCAGCGCGATCCGAGGCGTTAAATGACATTGCCGACGCGTTGATGCTGGAACAAGCTCCATTGCGTATTGAATGCTACGATATTTCCAACGCCACGGGCGGCGGATACCAAGTGGCATCCATGGTCGTGTTCGAAGACGGAATTGCCAAAAAGAATTTCTACCGACATTTCGCAATTCGCGGAGCTGACGGTAAAGGTGCAATTGACGATACCTCAGCAATTTACGAAACCTTGTCCCGTCGATTTAAGCATGGCAATATTTCGGGCGATACCGGTGACAGCATTGAAGATGAAGAACGTCTTGCGAAGGCTTCTCAGAACATGTCAATCGAGGGTGACGTATCTGGCGAATCTGTCACAACGAACGACAACGTTGAGATTGTCCAGCAAGATACGAATCGTCGTCGTTTTGCATATAAGCCAAATCTTATCGTGGTGGATGGCGGTCAGCCTCAGGTCAAAGCTGCTCAACGTGCCCTACAAGATTGTGGTGTAACTGATGTCGCTGTGTGCGGTCTTGCGAAGAAACTCGAAGAAGTATGGGTTCCTGATGATGATTATCCAATTATCTTGAAGCGACAGTCTGAAGGAATGTATCTTCTTCAGAGAGTGCGCGATGAATCGCATCGTTTTGCAATTACGTACCATCGTAAGGTTCGTCGAAAAGGAGCATTGCGATCTGCCTTGGACGAGATTCCGGGAATTGGTCCAAGCTTCCAAAAGAAGCTGCTCAACCATTTCGGATCTGTGCGAAAGATGCGAGAGGCTTCTGTGGACGATTTCTTAGCAGTTTCAGGAATTGGCGAATCGAAAGCACGTACCTTGTATGATGCTCTCCACAATGATGATTCCACTGGAAACGAGGAAAAGTAGAAAATTCTGAGCAAGAATGCACATCATCGCGCGAGAGATGCTATCCTTACAAGAGTTGTCATAAGTAAGCCTGAAAAACGGATGTGAACGGGTTTGAGCGGATTGAGCCCATTCTGACGTAGCAAGCGATAACGCAACATACATTGAGGACGCTTACGATGAGGTGAAGCTTATGATGTAACTGTACGACAGGAAGCTCACTGACAGCTATCGAAAAGTGATTGCGAAGATACTGCGAAGCTGCGAAGCAAGAGAAAGCTAAGGAAAACATGACTATTCATCATGCAGCGGTGTTAGGGTCGCCAATTGGGCACTCGCTATCACCTGTGTTGCATAATAGCGCTCATCGCGCACTCGGTTTGACGAACTGGGTGTATGAACGTCATGACATTTCTGAGACCCAACTCGAAAATTTCTTCTCTCAGCTCGATGACTCATGGGCAGGAGTGAGCATGACGATGCCGCTCAAGCACAAAGCTCTTCAATTCGGTGACAAAGCTGATACTCGAGTCGATTATTTAGGAGTGGCAAATACAGCTGTTTTTGATTGGGCGTTGAAGAACTCGCAGTATCCAGCCATGCCACGCATTGCTTTGTACAACACTGATGTTGATGGAATTAGTCTTACTTTCGCTGACGAATTTCGGATACAATCCATGACGGGCAAGCGAGTGCTCATCCTTGGTGCGGGAGCGACCGCAATGTCAGCTATCGCAGCATGCATTGAAATGGGTGCACGTGACATAACGGTATGTGCTCGAAACGTCGAAAAAGCTGAAACAATGACATCTCTCATGTCGTCATATCGTAATGCGTCCACGACAATTACCGTTCGCCCGTGGGAATACGCTTCTCACGAATGTGTGGCAGCGCAAATTATCATTTCTGCAGTGACAGCTCACGCAACGGACGAAATTGCAAAAGAATTGATATGGCTTCCATATCGTGGAATTTTCCGTAACACATATCTGCTGGACGTGATTTATAATCCACGACCAACGGCTCTGATGACTGTGATTTCTGCTGATGGCGGCAAGGTACGCGGGGGAGAGCACATGTTGCTGCGACAGGCTGTTGCGCAGGTCGCGTACATGACACACAATACAGTTTCTGATGTGACGAATTTCGCATTCTCAGCTATGAAATCAGCGCTTTTTGAACGACTCTAAGCTGTACAATCTAAACAAGCATTTCATCATGAGTTCGATGGGGTATGTGATGTACCGTGCGCGAACCATAATGGAAGGGCATACGACGATTCGATGAGTGAGATGACCAGTATGACAAATGACACGAATACATCGTCACAGCTACCACAGCGTACGACAGAGCAGTCTATGGAATCAATGGATAGTCCAAGGAATAATTCAGCGGACGGTTCACCGGTCTTGTCTGAAACGTCAAGTACATTAAGCTCATCAATCGTATCAAGCGCACAGTCATCAAGCACGGCAAGATTGCAGGATGCAGAATGCGCCGCCGCATCGATCCCGAACGACAGCATGTCCCGTCAGAATAGGGTCGATGCTCACCATGACAACAAAAATATTGGTAACGGGGACAGAGGAAGTGAATTGATGCAGGAATCATCCGAATCAATGAGCACAAATCGCACGGATAATTTCGAAGTTCTTCTTATCACTGGAATGTCAGGTGCTGGACGCTCACGTGCAGCCGACAGTGTAGAAGATATTGGATGGTACGTAGTTGATAATTTGCCTCCGAAGCTGCTGATTCCTTTGGTGGACATGATGACATCCTCAGGGTCAAAAGTGCATAAATTGGCGGCTGTTATCGATGTTCGATCACGCTCGTATTTTGATGATTTAGCACAAGTGCTCGCGCATTTGGATGATTTGGGCGTTAAAACACGAATTCTCTTCCTGAACGCTAGCGATGACGTTTTGGTTAAGCGTTACGAATCCGTTCGTAGGCCACATCCTTTGCAGCATGGGCGAAGGCTCATCGATGGAATTACTGAAGAGCGCGAACTTTTGGAAATGCTGAAAGAGCGCGCAGACGTCATCATCGATACATCGCGAACGAGTATCCATCAATTATCTACCCAGTTGTACGAATCTCTTGTAGGTACGGGGCCTACGACGGTTAACGTTCACATTTTCAGCTTCGGATTTAAGCATGGCGTTCCATCGGATGCAGATTTTGTTCTCGATGTGCGATTCTTGCCAAACCCATTCTGGGTTCCTGAATTGCGTAATCTCACGGGACTCGATCAGCCTGTCAGCGAGTACGTTTTGGCAAGTAAGGGTGCTCAAGAATTCCTTGATGCTTATGAAAAAGCACTTGTCATCGCTTTGGACGGATATGCTCGTGAAGACAAGCATTTTGTCACAATTGCTGTGGGATGCACGGGCGGTCAGCATCGTTCGGTGGCTATGAGTCATGAATTGGCCCGACGCCTTAAGGAACGTGGCCTTACCGTAACTGTCTCAGCACGTGAACTCGAGCGATTAGGTCACAATTAAGTAACACTAGCTTGGTATTATCGATGTACTGTTAGCTCACAGATGTATTATCGTCAGCTATCCACGGTTATCGTTAGACTAAACATTCGGATATTCTGCTGTCACGCTCTTAAGGAGGCGCCGTGTCACTGCTCGACGAGGTCAAGAACGAACTCGTATCAATTACTGATGACTCGCCATTAGCGAAACAAGCACAGGTCTCGACCATGCTTCGCTTCGGTGGCGGTATTCGTGTTGTCAAGAATGTGCCTGTCGTGTATGGGCAGTTCACCAGTAATTCTGCAGCACAATGGCTTCAAAACACCATTCAGGACATGTGGGGATATGAGGCTGCTCTCAAGCCTTTGTCGTCTTCCTTGCCAACTGGTGAATCGGTTGAATACTATTTGGTAACTGTTGCGCGTGATGGAAAGCGTTTGGCGCTACAAACAGGTCTTCTTGATCAGCGTTCTCGCGAGGTTCTAGGAATTGCTCCTGCGCATGTGCAGGGAAATATCGCTCAAGTTAAGGCAGCTTGGCGTGGAGCTTTCTTGGCTAAGGGACGTTTGAGCAATCCAGGCAAGTCGAGCTTGATGGAAATTGTTTGCCCAAGTGTAGAAGCAGTGAACGATCTCATTATCGCTGCACGTCGTTTGGGTATTACTGCAAAGCCACATCGCGTCAATAGCTCGGTACGTGTGCGTTTGACAGATCCTGATGTTATCGAGCGCATGCTTATTCTTATGGGTGCAAATACAACTGCTCGCGAATGGAGCGGAAAGCGCGTTGAAGGCGAGACCCGTGGTAAGGCTAACCGTCTTGCGAACTTTGACGATGCGAACATGCGTCGTAGCGCAAAGGCAGCTGTAGAAGCAAGCCAGAAGGTGCGCAAAGCCTTCGAAATTCTCGGTGACGATATCCCAGAAAATTTGCGTGCAGCTGGTCAATTGCGCCTCGATCACGGCGATGCAAGCCTCGAAGAGCTCGGACGTTTGGCAGATCCTCCAATTACCAAGGATGCAATTGCTGGCCGAATTCGTCGTTTGCTTCAATTGGCTACAAAAGTTGAGAAGCAACGCGCGGCTGCAACAGAAAAGAACTAAACTTCATAAGTGGTAAACTTCATTATTGGTGGAAAAGAAAGGAAGCTCATGAAGACTCTTAAAGATTTGGGCAATGTAAGCGGCAAGCGCGTGCTTGTTCGTGCTGATTTTAATGTCCCACTGGATGGAACAACAATCACCGACGATGGTCGTATCCGTGCAGCATTGCCAACCATCAACGCATTGCGTGAAGCTGGCGCAAAGGTAATCGTTATGGCTCACTTGGGTCGTCCAAAGGGTCAGGTTGTACCAGAACTCAGCCTCGCACCAGTAGCAGCTCGTTTGAGCGAGCTTCTGGACGCTCCTGTAGCTTTGGCATCTGATACTTACGGTGAGGATGCACAGGCTAAGGTTGCAGCAATGAACGATGGCGATGTTGTATTGCTCGAAAACGTTCGCTTCAACCCTGAAGAAACTTCCAAGGATGCAGAAGAACGCGCAGCTTATGCAAAGAAGATTGCTGCTCTCGGCGATGCATTCGTTTCTGATGGTTTCGGCGTAGTACATCGCGCACAGGGTTCAAACTATGATGTTGCAACTGATCTTCCAGCTGCAGCAGGTTTGCTCGTAGAGAAGGAAGTTACAGCACTTTCTAAGGCAACCGACAACCCACAGCGTCCATTGACTGTCGTTCTTGGTGGTTCGAAGGTATCCGATAAGTTGGGCGTTATCTCCAACTTGCTCAACAAGGCAGATCGCCTCGTTATCGGCGGCGGCATGGTCTTCACCTTCCTCAAGGCAAAGGGCTATGAAGTAGGTAAGTCCTTGCTTGAAGAAGATCAGATTGAGACCGTTAAGGGATATCTCGAAACAGCAGAGAAGAACGGTGTTGAAATCGTTCTCCCAACTGATATCCTCGCAGCTGATAGCTTTGCAGCAGACAGCCCATACGAGATTGTTCCTGCTGATGCAATTCCAGCTGACAAGATTGGTCTTGACATTGGTCCAGAATCTCAGAAGCTCTTCCACGACAAGATTGTCGATTCCAAGACAGTTGTATGGAATGGCCCAATGGGTGTATTCGAGTTCGAAAACTTTGCTGGCGGTACCCGCGCTGTAGCTCAGGGCTTGATTGATGCAACTGCTGAGAACGGTGCATTCTCCATCGTTGGTGGTGGCGATTCTGCTTCTGCAGTGCGCAACCTCGGCTTCGATGAGAGCAAGTTCTCTCACATCTCAACTGGTGGTGGCGCTTCGCTCGAGTTCCTCGAGGGAAAGACGCTTCCTGGTTTGAGCGTGCTTGAGTAGCTCTTGAGTAGTGCTTGAGTAGTTGAGAAGCTAGTCAAGCTGTTTGTAATTGAGCCGGTCCTGTGATGGCAGGGCTGGCTCAATTGTTGAAAGGCTGTTGCTGGCTGTTGAAAGGTGGAGCGCGGGGTAGCGATGGACGAGCTAGGCGCGGTTCGATGCTCAAAGCGTGAAGTACAAAGCGCAGAGCTCAAAGCTCAAGACTTATGTCTTTAGACTCAGATCTTAAGAAAGCCACATCTCATGAGCTCGAGCGAGACGTAGCTTGTGAGGAAACATCTTTGCTGTTTGTTTGCACTTTCTTCCATCAATAGTTTTTGTGTTTTTCTAAAACGTTGAAAACGCTTATTATATGGGAGCCTGTAAAATAGGTCATGGAAGAAATGCAAAAACAATTGGGGGAGTACCGTTCGTGGCTGCGCTGCTGAGTTCCAAAACAGATAGCACGCGTCGAACAGCCCAAAAGTGCAGCGCGAGACAACGGAATATAATGCAAATAGTGCGAAAAGCGCTATATTGCAGCTAGCCCAGCAGCCCACGCACACTACACCCCAATTCTCCGTACGTGCTAACCAAAGCATTTAAGCCATAGAAACGAGTGGAAATGATTAAACGCAAACCATTGGTGGTAGGCAATTGGAAGATGAATCTTGATCATCGCGAAGCCACCTATTTTTTGCAAAAGTTAGCATGGCTTCTTCGTGATGCGCATTTTGATTTCGACGAATGCGAAATTGTTCTTTTGCCACCTTTTACCTCTATTCGTAGCGTTCAGGTTCTCGTCGAAGCAGATAAGCTGAATATCAATTATGGCGCGCAAACAGTATCAGAAACCGCTCAAGGCGCATTCACTGGTGACGTTTCTGCAGATATGCTCTCTTCCCTAGGCTGCAAGTACGTGTTGGTCGGACATTCTGAACGCAGGCGATATTATGCAGATGATGACGCTAATCTCGTTGACCAGGTACGCGCAGTTCTTACCGCTGGCATGATCCCAATTCTGTGCGTAGGCGAGGGATACGAAGAGCGTCGTGCTGGCCTTGAGCTCGACTATGCTGTTGGACAGGTTGACGATATTACGCGTGATTTATCGGAAGAAGATGCACAAAAGTTAATTATCGCGTATGAGCCAGTGTGGGCAATTGGCACTGGACTGGTTGCAACGCCTCAGTCTGCTGAAGACGCAGCCTTGGCTATTCGTGACCATCTCAAGCACGTTTATTCTGAGGAGACAGCGCAGAAGGTGCGTATCGTGTATGGCGGATCTGTAACTGCTACAAATTCAACGCTTTTGATGAATGAAGCGCGGAACATGGATGGATTCCTCGTCGGGGGAGCTAGTTTGGAGCCCGATGAATTTTCTACAATTGTGCGCTTGACGAGCAAAGCTGCAAAAAATCGATAAGACTGCAGAGCAGTATTAGCAGTATCGTGGGTGCAGTATGTGCATAAGACAGACCAATTTTTTGCATATTATGTCACGCATCTGCATGTCGTTTCGCAGTTTTCGTTGGTATAGGGTATTCTTTAATTAGCTTTTATTGGGAGGTGTAATGAACTGGTTGTTCGTTCTCAAGGTAACGCTCGAAGTTATCGTCGTGATTTTGAGCATCATGCTTACCGCGCTTATTCTCATGCATAAGGGTAAGGGCGGCGGCCTTTCGGATATGTTCGGTGGCGGAATTTCGGCAAATGCAGGTACATCCGGCGTCGCTGAACGTAACTTGAATCGTATCACCGTAATCGTTGCATTGTTGTGGATTGCAATTATTATCGGTCTTGATTTCATGGTCAAGTACGGTTTGGGAGCGTAATTTACGCACAATTGATGTGACTTAAAGATTTAGGTGGTCTGTTGCTCGAGAGCAGGCCACCTTTTGTATGCGTGTACAGCGGAAGAGCGGGCAGGGGATGAGAGGTTGAGAAGGCTGATTCCCGCGCTATCAGATTTAATTTTTTGCATTTTCTTACATCGAAGAAGCTCTAATCTAATATTTCCTCCCGGTTTTTGATCAAAGATGCAAAAAAGTTTATAGCACAGCATTCTGCCTCACCTGGCGATATTAAAAACTCCTTTTTCCATCCACACTCACATATGGAACCGTGGATAGCATGTGCTTTACACACGCAAGACAGTTGCGTGTATGAGTGCGCGAAGCCTAAACTTCAACTACATAGAATCAATTGAGCCTCATGAGCGTCGGTTCTCCGATAAAACGTGCCAACAATCGAGTGCGACGTGTGCGTTCACGCTTACTGACCATGCGCACTCCAAACTTGATGAGTTTGTTGACCATATCGCGACCAGAATCATAGAGAGCTTCCGCGAATTGAAAACGCACAATTCTAAAGCCCTGTAAAACTAAGGCATTTTCGCGATCTTTTTCACGTAAGAAAACGTCATGCGCTGATTGGGCGTTCGTTGAAGCAAAGAATTCGGCATTTGTATATTTCTGGGCGCCATCAAGTTCAGCTGCGATGTACTTCATTTCGCTATCCGAGTCAGAAATCTCCCAAACGAAATCGGGTCGAATTGTACGCGTTCGTTGGAATGTTGGACCAGTAGCTCTGGATATATTGCAGAGAGGATTCATTACTTCCACTTGAAGAATTGGCGTTTCTAACCCGGCACGAACCATACGTGCACGGCAAAACGATTCGCCTCCGTTCTCAGACTTTCGATTAATAAATTTGGCTTTGAACAGAGCAATTTCCGCTTTCCAGCAACCCCGACGTTTGAGTCCAAATTCGAGGATATCGCGATATGTAATATGGAAAATTTTTGCAAGTTTGTCGCAAATAATTATCGCGTCCTCAAAAGGAAGCATGCGCATGCAATCGAACATGGTTTGCAGCGGTGATGTGACGATTACATTATAAATAACGCCAACTGTATCTGTTAACGGAATATATCTATCCTCCGGATGATCACTGAGCAGGGTAGGCGCTTCCCCGAAAATGAACTCCTTAATCTGTTCCGGGCGGCACTGCCGGATATAGTGAAATCTAATGGGCAAACGCGTGCGTTGTTTTGATGAAGTATGACGGTCAGCAGCGAAGTGAACGAATCTATACAAGTCTCGATTCATGCTGCTGAACGCGCCAAGAAGAGCCGCAGCCGAAACGGTAGAAACAGGCCAGCAAGGATGGTTTATAGCAAGGGCAAGGATAATTGTAATAACCTTTTCGTATGCACTCTTGTGAGCCCATATCTGCGCTTCTATGAAATATCCAGGAAGTGGCTCAATCAAGTGTGTGGCTTGACGAGCATCTTGTGACAATGATGCGTCAACGTTTGTGGAGTCTCGGTTCTCAATGGTACTTGAAGCAGAATTGGCCTTCGTAGTGAGGTGTGTGTTGCGGTTCGTATTGGTCTTCATGCAGCGTCGCTTCGCACGGCGATATTCAGCGTTTCCTCGTGGCTTACACAGATTCGTATAAGCAGTTTCGTCTGAGGATGCTGTGAGCTTTGCTGTTTTCGCGGTATTTAGTTGATCGCTATCGTGCTGCTCAGTACGGTTCTGCGCGGTACTCGAGGTACTGTGGTCTGATGACAAATGGGCATTTTTTCTCATAACTCATATTGAACACGCGAAGAGAGCTCAATGCCTACTTTTAAAAACAATGTGAACGAATGTGAATAAGTGTGTCGCGGGGCCTGAACTATTTGTTTGCATCTTCTTCCATTAATGGTGTAAGAATGGCCGTTAAATACCCTCCGTATGGAAGAAAGTGCAAAAGAAGTGACTCGCTCCAATCACCAAGCACCACGTACCAACCGCCACGCCCCATACAAGAAAGGCGCCTCACCGCCCAATTGTGGCAAGACGCCTATCATTCTTAAGTCAGCTCACCCGAAGCGAGCTCATCGCCGTGAATCAAGCCTAGCCTTATTCCAGACCAGAATTGCACGAATCCAGACTTGACTTAGTTCCAGATTTGACTTACTAAACGAAGCGAAAACTATGCGTTAACGCGATCGATACCAGCCTGAACATCAGCGATTACGGAATCCCAAGACTTGATGAATGCTGCAACACCATCAGCCTCGAGCTTGT
>CAUTYZ010000010.1:0-78304 GCA_963543015.1 uncultured Alloscardovia sp. | reverse complement strand
CCAATAAACACAACGATTTCCAAACAAAAAAGCAACACATTTTGGCGTATAAGCCTAAGCTTACAGCTGCCTATGTCGCAATTCAAAGTAAAACAAAAAGGCTCTTGAGAAATCTCAAGAGCCTTAAATCGCTGGGATACCTGGACTCGAACCAAGAACGGCTGAACCAGAATCAGCTGTGTTGCCAATTACACCATATCCCAATATGGCGTGGCTTGCGATGTTTGATAATCAAACACTGAAGTCACATCGTACCCCCAATGGGATTTGAACCCATGTTACCGCCGTGAGAGGGCGACGTCCTAGACCGCTAGACGATGGGGGCATCGTGTTATTCGTTACATCAGACCAGATTCTAACGCAACGAATAACTAACATACACTAGTCAAGATGCTTTCGCAACTCGGCGAGTCGCGCGATGCTCAAGTCCTTACCAAGAATTTCCATAGACTCAAACAGTGGTGGCGATACGCGACGACCAGATACAGCGACACGTACAGGGCCGAATGCCAAACGTGGCTTGATTCCAGCTTCTTCCACGAGCTTCTGTGTCAGAACTTCATGGACGTGTTCTGCCTTAAATTCATCTTCAGGAATCTCAGTCATCGTTGCTACAGCAAGATCAAGTACTTCCCCAGCAGATTCCTTCAGCTGCTTACGAGCATCAGCTTCTGGCTCGATGTACTCTTCCGTCGAAAGCAAGCTTCCTACCATGCCAGCAACTTCACCCAGCAAGCGAACACGTGGCTGTACTAATTCAACGGAATCGGTCAGGATCTGACGTTCGCGCTCAGTCAGCTCATTCCACTGCTCAGCACTAACCACACCATCGCGGAAGAGGTATGGAATGGAACGGTTGAGGAAGTCCTGTGGCTCCAGCATGCGGATATGCTCAGCGTTGATAGCAATTGCCTTATCCAAATCGAAGTGCGCAGGATTTGCCTTTACATCGCGAACATCAAAGTTCTCGATCATTTCATTCATGGAGAAGACGTCGCGGTCTGCGGAAATAGACCATCCCAAACCAGCAAGGTAATTCAGCAAGCCTTCGCGAATGAAGCCGTTTTCACGATGCAAGAAGAGGTTCGACTCTGGGTCACGCTTGGAAAGCTTCTTCTTGCCTTCACCCATAACGTAAGGCATGTGACCAAAGAGAGGAACCTGCTTAGCAATTCCCAACTCCATCAAATAGCGATACAGCACAATCTGGCGTGGGGTGGAGCTGAGCAAATCTTCACCACGAAGAACGACGTTAATGTCCATCATCGCATCATCGACTGGGTTGGTCAGCGTGTAGAGAGGATCACCATTTGGACGAACGATGACATAATCTGGAACGCTTCCAGCTTTGAACTCAATTTCGCCACGAATCAAATCATTGAAGCTGATATTCTCATCAGGCATCTTGATACGGATAGCTGGCTGGCGACCTTCAGCACGGAAAGCTTCCTTCTGCTCTTCAGTAAGGTTGCGATCATAGCCATCGTAACCGAATGCAGCTGGACGTCCAGCAGCAAGATTGCGTGCTTCAATTTCCTCTGAAGTAGAGAAGGACTCGTAAGCATAACCTGCTTCGAGGAGCTTTGCAGCAACGTCCTTATAAATTGCTGTACGCTCACTCTGGCGATATGGTCCGTGAGGACCACCTACATCGATACCTTCATCCCAGTCGAGACCGAGCCAACGAAGAGCTTCAAGAATCTGCTCATAAGATTCCTGAGAGTCGCGCTGAGCATCGGTATCTTCGATGCGGAATACGAAAGTTCCGTGAGTATGGCGTGCTTCAGCCCAATTGAAAAGCGCTGTACGAACCATTCCTACATGAGGGGTTCCTGTAGGCGATGGGCAGAAACGAACGCGGACGTTTTCAGGCAATTCTGGCTTTGCATCAGACTTTGATGACGCTTCAGAATTCAAATCAGTTACGGTGTCTTGTGTCATAGGGACTATTGTAGATACTAGGCTGTATGAACAAGACACAGGGGGAACACATGAGCGTCACTCGCAACCATAATGTCAAGAGCAATCGTCGCTCACCTCATTATGTGCAAGGTTCTTCGCAGCTTGTTCGTCCGGATGATATGTCGCTTTTATCGCGATATATCATCCGCCCGCTCACCCAAATTTTACCTAGCATTGTCGTACTTCTCGTCGTTGGGATTTTCTGGGAATACGCAGCTCATGCGAGCGCGGATACAGCACGCATTTGGGCTTCTCCAAGTCGGATTTGGAATGCTACGCTGCTGAATTGGGGATCGTTAACGTCGAATTTATCCGCCACAATTTACGAGGCATTATGCGGATTTGCTCTAGCAATTATTATCGGAATTGCTCTGGGCTCGCTCCTCTATGTATCCTCTCTTGCTAATACTGCTCTCATGCCTCTGTTGACAGCTGCTCAAACGCTCCCCCTCATTTCTATCGCTCCATTCTTTCTGTGGTGGTTTGGTTTTGACGAAGCAGGAAAAATTGCTCTTGTCACAGTCTTTTCCATCTTCCCTATCGCTATTCAGACATCGCGCGGATTACGTTCTGTTCCACGGTATTTTGCAGATGTGGCACTAACGTGTGGCGCATCTCCTGCGTGGACATTATGGCACGTTCAGATGCGGGTGGCTGCACGCCAAATTTTCAGCGGAATTCGCATCGCAGGAACGTACATTTTTGCAACTGCTGCCACAGCCGAATATATGGGGAGTCGACGAGGAATTGGCATTTTCCTTCAATCTGCGTATAACACTTTCCAAGCGCCACTCGTCTGGGCTGCAACTATTTCTATTGTTCTTTTGACAGGTGTCGTCATGCTCACCATTATCGTCGTCGAGTATGCGTTAATTGGGCTTCCATCGGAAGATAGCATCAACTAAATTTACTGAATTATAAGCGTTCATAGTCCCACCACACGATGCGACCATATGCTTTTCTCACACTAGAGACCATGTGGCACAATTGAATGTATTCTACTACTCTCATAGCAGTAAGGAGCGCACCATGGCAACCGTTATTTACGACTCTTCTATGGGAGAGCCACCTCTTAATCAGCCTTTTTATGGAGCAAACCCAATTCAGGCTATATCGCGATTCTTCCGAAAGTACGCGACCTTCTCAGGACGCGCATCCCGTAGTGAGTTTTGGTGGCCAGTGTTTATCCTGGACGTTGTGTCGACTCTTGTCGGGCTACTCGTCCAGCAAGTACCGCAACGATCAGTATGGATCGTTTATGCGATCAGCTCTCTCTTCTCGCTGGCGTGCCTAATTCCATTCCTTGCTGTAGCAACACGACGTTTGCATGACACGAATCGCAGTGGAAAATTACTCTGGGTATTTATCGGAGGGAATGTCCTCGTCGCCATTGCCATAGTTGGATTGCTCATTGGTTTTATCTATGCAATATCTCATCACTCTACGGGGAATGATCGTTCAACGAATTCATTCGTCTTCGTTCTGATGCTTCTTTTCTTCGTTGCTGCAACCGTATATTTCATTCTTACCATTTTGTTTATCGTGTATATGACTCGCGAGAGTGACCCACGCGGAGTTCGATTTGACACTCAGGCAAACAACAATTTTGGACGCCCAGCTTCCTACGTATATCCTCGTCTCGCACGACCTACCCCATATACACCTACACCTCAGCTTTTCGCCCCACAGGGTGGATATGCACAAGGTGTGCCTGCACAGAACGGTTATGCACAGCCTAGCTATGGGCAGACGGGCTACCCACAAGGAGCATATCCTGCTCAAGCTCAGCAGGGTTATCAGCAGGCAATCTATCCACAAACCGGTTACGCACAGCAAGCTGGATATACGCAGCAACCTCCTGTACAGCCAGCTCCTCCGCAACCATATGCACAGACGCCTGCTCAGCCAGCACAGTTTGCACAGCCAGTGCAACCTACCCAGCCTACTTCACCTGTTCAGCCTGTTCAGCCTGCATATCCTGCTCAGACGTACTCTCAGCAAGTGCAGCCTTCTCCAGCTGTAACACCAGATACTGCGCAAGCACCTGCGACTCCAAGCGCTACAGTTCCTGCAGCATCTCCGGTTGAGGCGTCTCCAGTCGAAAATTCCCCAGTCGAGAATTCCCCACTCGCACCTACACAGGATAATGCTTCTTCTGAAGAAGCATCCTCTCCTTCTGAACCAACCTTGGAGCAGAAGCTCAAGGAAGCTGACGAGCGGAATTTCTAATTTCTGAGATCTGCTCTCACAGCATCCCTATACGTTTGGGGCGTGGTATCACTTCGACACCACGCCCCAAACGCGTTCTTGAATGTATGTAAGAATATTATGCAGTCATTTTACAGCTCTACTTCAGGCTTGTTTGGATCATCCTTCACATGAGCAAATTTCGCAGCCAGCGCTGCCTTGCTCTTTGCTTCGTCTTCTTCCTTTGCCTTGCGCTGTGCCTCATTCTTATCCCACAAAATTTCATCATGGTGATAATTCCACTGGTGTGCTGCTGTTTCTAAAATATCTACAGCGGAATTTTCCACACCATTGTGATAAACATCAACGAGTTGTGCTGCCTTCATATACGTGCGAGGCGAAGCCACGTAATCGAGATATCCGTTGGCGACAAGAATCATCAGAGCTGCTGCTGGCACCTCATCATCAGATTGATCTTCTATAAGCTGAGAAACCTCGCGTCCAAGCATGAATGCGCGGATAAGATGCTCAGCATCGTCATCTGGGTCTTCTGCGTTATCATCCACATACGTGTCTATTATCTGCTCAACAGCCCCTAAATCAGCTGATACCGCACTATCACCTGACACACATGCTGCTACTTGCAAAATTTGTAAAGAAGTAAAATCATTTTCCAGTTCGAGAGCCTGCTCGTACGCATCATTTGCCGCAAGCAGAGCGTCAACGAGTATTTGATCGCGACCTGGAATGTCTTCAGCGCCTTCAAAAACGTATTCTGCGTCAGCAGTAGTCACATCCTGCGCTTCTGGAGATTCCATTCCCAGCAAGATTTTTGCGATCTGATACGTTTGGCGAACCTGTAAATTATCGCCATAATGGACATCATTATCCAACTGATGAGCATCTGTGAGCGGCCAGAGACCTTCAAGGCGCTGAGCTGCTGCACGTGCATTCTCAACGACATCTTCTGACAAATTTGGGATATCTTGCACAAAACTTTTCATGGTAGCCAATTCTCCTCACCGAGACGAACTCAGGTACACTCTCCAGTGTACCGCGCATGGATGGGAGTTCTTGCTTAACACCCACCCTCTCACTGTTATTTACGACACATCTGGCCGACGGGCAATGCACTCGCGTATCTGCTCAAACTTGCCTCCTGCGCTACTGCACATCCGCCGCAGGATCGGCATACTCAATGCTCACGAGCTTATGCGTCCCCACTTCGAAAGTCATGGACGTGACCGATGCGAGAGCCGTTTTGCACAAAAGCATATTGTGCTCCGGATGGCCCGTTTCCAGCAAATGTCTGAAAGACCAAATAGGTGATTCATGAGAAACGACGATAATCGATTGTCCCGGATATTCATCGACCTTCTCGTATGTGAATTTTTGTACGCGTGAAGCAATTTCTTTATACGATTCACCCCAGCTTGGACGCCATAAATTAGTGACAAGTTTCCAATTTCCATTGCGCCACAACGCACCTTCACCGTGTCCGATACGCTTGCCCCGGAATTCATTGCGCGCTTCGATAATGCGCTCGTCAGTCACAATTGCAAAATTATCAGCACTCTCACCATCACGCTTCTTCTTATGCGTATGACGGCCACGCTGCTCACCCTCGGTAGCTGCACGGAGCTCTTCGACAATGGATGATGCCGTGTCCAACGTGCGATCAAGAGGCGAGGAGAAAATCGCTGCAGGAGAATTCATAGACTCATTGCGAGCCATATATCGTCCCGTGGCATGAGCCATACGGAATCCACGTTCTGACAGATGGAATCCTGGCAAACGTTCATACAGGACATGGTCGGGATTAAATACCTCGCCGTGGCGCACAAAGTGAACTGTCGTGTATTGTGCATTGTCTGCTGGCTGCTCGACGAGCCATGGCGATGCCGATTGTTCGTCGTTGTGCTCGAACGAGCTATCAGAGGTGACGTCTGTCATGTGTGGTCCGTTCTCTTAATTCAGTGGTCTCAAACAACCTAACGCGTGAGTGTGCGATTTCGCACGTCACATTCGCGCGGCTACACGGAAATTAGAAGTTTCCGCCGTTCCATCCCCAGTCTTCAGTCATGGTGTAACGCACGTAAATTCGATCCTGTGGGATACCCAGCACTGACTCAAGAGCTGGAATAATTTGCGCGCTCAATGCTTCCCAAGCCGAGCGAGGAGCACCTGAATGACCGAAAGCATTTACTTCGACATACGCTGCTGGCTGGGAGTCATCACCTGCAAAGTAAATTGGCATATTATCTTCAAATGGGCACATCAGCCAGCCCTCAGACTTGCCAGGAAGTGCAGTAATAGCACGTCCGTAAATGCTCTTCAATTCGTCGCGCTGTTCGCGTGTAGTTTCGACGCTGACATGTGTATGAATAACTGGCATTATGCTTCCTTTGCATCGTATGAGCCCCAATGGCTCAGTTCCATCATGATTCGATTGTACCGCGTTTGCCCTCACGTAGCGCCGCTCTCAGCTCAGCGTGTAGCGGCTATGCAGACGACTTGTCGACTTACTTTCCTACAGAAAGAGACCACTCACCAATCTTGTGAGAGATGGAATCTGGATTAATTTTGCCATCTGCTGGCGCATCCAAGAGCCATTTACGGATGACGAAATTCCACACAGCAACGACGACCGTTGCTACAATCTTGCCACCATTGGTATAAATGACGTACAGAGAGTCTCCCACATGTGCTGTCGATGGGAGCAGAATGTCCGTCGCAAGCCACAAAATAGCGACATTAATGAGAAGACCAATAACCGATGAGACTACAAAAATAAGAACTTCCATCCACCGTGCCATGTCTTCTCGATGCACAAAGACGTACTTCATGCTGGCGAGGTAATTAAAAATCAGCGAAAGAACGAAAGAAATCGTACCTGCAACGGTCGCGTTCATATGGAAAAGGGCGACCAGAATATTCAAAATTCCAAAATCAAGAATGGCGGCGATAACACCAACAACGCCGAATTTTGCGATTTGAGCTATAAGTTTCTTCATTCTCTCTATTTAACTCTTTATCACAGCCTATTGGGCGAATGCGGTCACACCTGCACAATTTTCAGACGAATACGCGGTAATTGTGGATGACACGCTGTCTTATCCACATCGGTTCACATTTTCTGTACAGCTAGGATTTTGCTCACACTTCCCGCAGACTAGATATATGAGTAGTACACCACCATTATTACCGGTTCTTACCAAACCGACCTCTCGCAACGAGCATCGACGCTTTACTAGGCGAGCGGAAAAGCACGCACTGGTCGAGCCACTTCCTGGCTACTTTATCAGTACCGCAGCGTGGGATAACCTGTCTATCAAAGATAAGATTCTGTCCAAGATTTATGCGAATGCTCACGCACACCCACACTGGCCACTATCGTTTATTTCGGCAGCAGCAGTACTCGGAGCCCCGATATGTGCGAGCCTCTACACGCATACCCATTTTGCGACTGACGAGCATACATCAACGAGTCCTCGCGTACATAATCCGACGCAATTCCACTACATCAAAAATTCGCGCCCTCATCGAGCTATCGCTAAAGCTGTGGAAATCTATGGAAAGCCTTCTTCCTCTATAGAGCCTCCTCCAGCGCATACTTACCGACCAATCAACGATGAAATCGGCATGTTTAATGACGTATGCGTGACATCACCACTTCGAAGCATTTTTGATTGCATGCGTATACTGCCTTTTGAATACGGTCTTGCCATAGGAGATGCGTTAGCACGTAGATTTTCCATATCTGAGCGCTCAATCATGGAATACGCCAAGAATCACAGTTCCTGTCGTAATTCTGAGGCAACTATTTTCAAGCTGAAATTCATCAACCCACGCTCGCCTAATGCACGTCAATCCATAAGCCGTGCATGCATAATACGTTCTGGATACGAAGTCCCTGCGGTGAATATCGATGTGCGCAATCCTCTTCACAGCCTTGATCGTGCAGGTGATGAGACTTTAGAAAATGCTCCTATCCTACATGCGAATTTCGTGTGGAAAATTCCGCGTTGTGACCACGATGAATTCCTCTATGAATCCCCCTACATGTACGATGACCTCGCCTCATCATGCGAGACAGCTCCTCATATTTTTAAGTTCGCAGTAGCGCAGTTGAATGATTTCCCTCGCTATTTGAATAGTTTCGGGACTCCACAAGTAAGCGATGAAGAACTGGGAAATATCATTGCTCGCATGATTAATCACGACACTATTTTGAGCTTGAAGGGCTACCTTGTGCAGCGATTCTCCTTCAGTGATGCTGTCTACAATAATTCAGAGGAGCTCATTGAAAGCCTCGATATTATAGACATTCCTTACGCAAGCGATAAAGAAATTGCCCTGCGAAACAAGTTTCTGGGAATGGTCTGCGATATATCAGACCAGATACCGCAGGATGGGTAAATCGTTAAAACACAGGGCAGCTAAAACAGGACTGTTACACACAGGGTAGTCAACACTGTCGATTATCCGCAGACGATTACTTCATGTAATACGCGTCGCTGAGATAAATGCGCATTCTAACGCGAGAGAGTATAAGAAAGTACGAGAGTGTACGAGAGAGTATCTGGAATGTTTGGAACGTCTCGACTGTTTCTGCGCGGATTACCTTCCCCCCCGTATAAGTCAGGGTTCTCTTTTCATGTGACAATCGTGGCTTATAGTCCACCGACTTTCCTTCATTTTTCTCCATCACACACAAATGATTAGGAAATAAAAGGGTGGTACTAGCTCAAAACTAGTACCACCCTACAGCTAGTGATGCTCTCGGAGTTGACCTCCATATGAGAGCTTATAGCTGGTACAAACTACTCAGCAACAACCTTAACGGTGAACTGTGCAGAGATTTCTGGGTGCAACTGAACAGTAGCAGTGAAATCACCAGTAGTCTTGATGTTTTCTACGGTTACTGCCTTAGCAGAAACTGCTGTACCCTGTTCGGTGAGTGCCTTTGCAACTTCTGGTGCTGCGATAGCGCCGAAGAGCTTACCGGACTCAGAAACCTTAGCTGCGATTTCGATGATTGTGCCTTCGATTGCATTCTTTGCTGCAACTGCATCTTCACGAGATGCGAGAGCAAGTGCACGGCGTGCGCGCTGCATCTGCTCGATCTGAGCAGCAGCGCCCTTAGTCCATGCGAATGCAAGACCCTGTGGAACGAGGAAGTTACGTGCATAACCTGCAGAAACTTCTACTACGTCACCAGACTGACCAAGTCCGTTTACGGAATCGAGGAGAATAACCTTAGTGTTCTTTGCCATGGTAATTTCCTTCTTCCTTTAGCGACCGTTGGTGGAGTATGGGAGCAAAGCCATTTCGCGTGCGTTCTTAATTGCGCGTGCGATCTTGCGCTGTTCCTGTACTGTTACACCGGTGATACGACGGGAACGAATTTTTCCGCGGTCCGAGATGAACTTGCGAAGCAATGCAACGTCCTTGTAATCGATTTCAGTAATCTTTGCAGCCTTCAATGGATTTGGCTTCTTCTTGAAAGGCTTTACTGGTGGCTGAGGCCTTTTGCGTGACATGTCACACTCCTTAAAAATTTAAACTCTAGATATTCACGTGAAGTACTGTTTAAATTAACTTCACATTCTGCACCGATAAGACAGTTCTTAGAATGGGATTTCTTCTGAACCGAAATCTGCTGAGCTACCAAAGTCAGAGCTTCCACCGAAAGATGAAGCGCTATCATCAGATGCACTCCATGGGTCGGTCGATGGTGCTGGAGCAGCGCTAAAGTTTGCGTTTGCCTGTGCACCTGCGCCGTTTGCGTAGTTAGGAGCAGCTGCAGCTCCACCCTGGAAGCTGCCACGGTTAGCGGAATAATTTCCGCCATTATTTCCATTCGAAATACGGTTGACGGATGCAGTAGCACGGCTCAAAGATGGGCCGATATCTGATACGCGCAATTCGACAACAGTGCGAGATTCGCCCTGCTGAGTCTGATATGAGCGCTGTACCAAATTGCCCTGAGCAATAACGCGCATGCCCTTAGTCAAGGACTGAGCGATATTGCTTGCCATAGTAGTGTACTGGGAATCCCAGCACGAGCAACGCATGAAAAGCGCGTCGCCATCTTCAAACTGTCCAGTATTACGGTTGTATGTACGAGGGGTCGATGCGATAGTGAAATTCACTACCTTGCCACCGTTGCTCGTGGTACGCAATTCAGGATCTGCAGTGAGATTACCCACAACAGTGATGACAGTTTCTCCAGCCATGACTACTCCGTTATCCGAAAGTAAAATCTAAAGTTTTACGTTTACTATTTGTCGTTTAAAAATGCACAGAAGCGAATAATCCTCGCAGCTGTGCGAACGATTACTCAGCGTCGGTACGAAGAATCTTCGTGCGAACGATGGATTCGTTAAGGTTAAGCAAACGATCAAGTTCGTCGCTAGTTGCTGGTTCAGCAGTGTAGTTAACTACAGCGTAATTGCCTTCAGTCTTGCCAGCAATTTCGTAAGCCAACTTGCGACGGCCCCAGATATCAACGTTATCAATGATGCCCTTTTCGTTGGTGACGGTTTCCAGATAGGTGTCGACCAACTTCTTCAATGCACGTTCGTCCATTTCTGGATCAGCGATGAGCATGAGTTCATACTTGTGAGCAGACATCACCCACCTCCTTCGGACTAATCGGCCACAGACCTTCTGTGGCAGGAGAATGTGTATACTCTGCTGTTCGAAACCAGTAATTCCGCCATTGTAGCCATACTGGGAATCGGGAAAATCCGCGTTATTGGAACGCTTCTTGAATCCCTCTCCAATTCGAGACAACGTTATTTAGAATACCCGTGCTACTAGACGAATTCCACTTTACGAGAGAAATTTTTGTGAATTATTCGTTCCTACTCGTTACGCGTCGGAGAACCGAAGTAATTGGTGTAAATAATGACAAAATTACGATTACCGTATGAGGAGCATTCATTGCCCTCGCCCGTGCCCGCTTCCAGCGCTGCTTGATTCGGCTGGTATGGCGTATAGATGTAGAGCAAGGCTGTAGCAATGTTATAGATATACACATCGCTTGCCCCACAGTTCACGTCTGGCGAATACCGCACTGAATTAAGCGTACGGGGATGGAAGTTGTAATTCGACTCATGATTCATGTAGTACTTGAATCGATGTGCCGCACCGTAGACCTGATTGAAGAACCCAGCATAGCGCGTATCACAATCAGCATCATCAGGACATGACAATCCCACAGCCTTGTCGAGAATATCTTGAGTAACGTCAGAACGTCCCACAAGATTTTGCTCTTTCTGCAAAATTGTCAGTAAAACTTTCTGACTAATTCCGCACGCACGAGCAGATGCATCGATAATTTCTGCAGCCGACGCGACTCCTGAAGCGGGCGCCGTATATGCTGAGCATTCGTCATCGGCATCCTGTGACGATACCTCGAGAGTTAAATTTTTCAAGCATAATTCTCCGGAGCATGCCTCTCCATGCTGCTCTAGGAAATTTTGCACTTCGACAGCGGTCATCGAGTCTGAGTCAAAGAAATTCTCGTCAGAGATAATGTAGCCCGGATCGAAATCATACGACCGAAGCAAGCTATTTTGCGAGGTTTGCGCTTCTTGCACTGCACGCTGCCACTGAATCATGCGAGTAACACCAATCGTCAAAAAGGCGACGAGTATCACAGCAATCATCCACAAAACCGCAGTTTTCCACGGTTTGCGAGTTGACTGCTTCCCTCGAAATGCTTGAGTAGGCATCGTACGTCCCTGATTATGCGAAGTGCTTCCCTGTGCCATAGTTCTTCTTACTTTAGCACTGTTCTCAACATGAGAAAATTACTCACAGCGTCTTACTTGAACCATCTATCAAGCCACTTATCGATCCACTTATAGACCCACTTGTTGAGCCATCTGTCCATGCTGATCTGTGAAGCTTGCTGGCGATCCGACGTGGTTTGAACAGCATACGCGCACAGCGGCAAGAGCAGGATAAAGAACGGCAGAGTATAAATACCCTTCGCTTCCCACAGTACGAAGCACAAGAATCCGCCGACAAACGCAGCTGCGAGGAAGGTATACGTGAACGAGGTCGTTGCCTCAATCTCATCGACAGGCGTCTTCATAATCTTACGAATGAGAGCAGTGATGCCGATGACGGCCATACCGTATGTAAAAGTCTGCATGATGTCTTCGAAAGTAATAAAGACACCACTTCCCTGACCGTGCAGCAAGAATCCTGACAATCCCTGATACCCATTCCACGACTGTCCGAGTTGGGAATAGTATGTCGTCATGAAGGATGGTTCGGCCCATTCTGTAGACAATTTTTCAGTAAAGAACCCTACAGCCCTGTGAGGATTCTGCATGAAATCGTGTAACCTACCCACGACGAAGTCACGCGAAATGCGCGCTTGAGCTTCGTAGTCATTATGCGTCTCATGGAAGGCTCGCAAAGCGAATCCTGACCACCAGCCGGGCGCTTTCTTTTCCGGATGCCCTAAACCGATAGCTATCCATGACATCATCGGAAGGCCTTTGCCAAATTTTTGACCAGACCAATGCTCCAAGAAGGCGATAGGCAGTCGAGACATCAGGAAGGAAAGTACCGCCGAAGGAATGGCGACAAGGAGCTGCCGCACGCGTCGGCTCTGCATAACAGCGACGAACACAGCAATAATCATCGCGAGGACAAGAATCTGGAATGTCGACTTAAAAATAAGACCGATACCTGCCACGATAAACCCTGCGCACATGCACGCCGCGCTCTTCCACACTGTTGTGATGCGCAAGGACTCTGCCACGATGGCCACGCCGATAATGGTGAAGAAGAAACCAATAACATTCGGATAGACAAGCGTGCAGAACATCAAGAGCGGAGCACATGTCATGGTGAGTACCGCAAATGCGCTATATCCTAAGTCATCCAAACCGATAAAACTTCCCCATCGCCACAGCACTGCAACTACGGCGACAATTGCCAGAGCATTCACGATTTGGAAAGCAATAAGATTATTCGCGCCAAAAATGGAGAAAATGAGCGCGAACCATAGCATCGGACCAGCTTGGAACGGATAATATGCAAAATATGCGTAAGGGCTTGGAATATGCCGTTCTACACACATTGGTTCAGTTGTTCCTCGCGGGCAGTAGCTCGGATCAAAAGCTGCGGTATTACCACTATTAAAGAAATTGGCAGCATCAATTAAGCTACGGCTATCGGAAAACGCATACGTTACCAATCCCGCTGCAGCGATCCACACGATTTGCACAACGAAGACGTATGCAAGCAACGACCAGAACATATATCGCCGTGGAAGCTTTGAAAGCCACACAGCGAGCATAAAAACTGCAACACTTGCGACACCACAGCCACAGATAATGGTCACAGTCTGCCCAGAAAAAAGAGAGAAGCTTGACATAACGGTACGCTCGCTCAGCGAACCGTGCTGATTTCGCTGGAACGTAACCGTGGTCAGCAAAGACAAAATGGTAAGACCGACTAATACTGCGGCCTGAACAACCCACGCGGCAATTATCGATATACGGGCACATGGGCGAGACCATTTCGCCAACACCGATGCCAATGACGACACAAGCAACCCCTCTCTTCAGTTTCTTCTCTTAAGCTCTATACGCTCTGTACGCTTTAATGCGGATGTTAATTATTCCATCCGACGCGTTCTTCCACGATATAACGCGGACGGTTCTTCACCTCGAGGTAAATTTTCCCGATATATTCACCCACAACTCCCAAGGATACGAGAATAGCGCTTCCCAAAAGCCATACCGAGACCATAAGCGAGCCCCAACCCACGACAGCTCGTCCCATAATGACCGAGGCCACTGTATAAATCAAAGCAATAATGGAGATAAAAAAGGACACAAATCCCATAAGGGTAATGAGTCGGATTGGCTTGATGGAAAACGACGTGATACCTTCCAACGCAAAACCAATCATTTTGCCCAATGGATACTTGGACTCACCAGCTTGTCGCGCTGCTCGCTTGTAATACACCTTTGCTGATGTGAAGCCCAAATCAGGAACTATGCCTCGCAAGAATAAATTCGACTCATGGTATTGGCTCAGTGCTTCCAAAGCAGCCTTACCCATAAGACGGAAATCAGCGTGATCAGGGATAGCATTTGTCCCCAACCACGACATAGTGGCATAGAAAGCGTGAGCCGTTCCGCGCTTAAATGCAGTGTCCGTATCGCGATTGTTTCGCACGCCGTACACGATTTCATAACCACCACGGTACTTCTCAATCATGTCAGTAATAACGGATGGATCATCTTGCAAATCAGCGTCGATAGAAATCGCGCAATCGCACCCATGAGAAAGGGCTTCCATAAGACCCGCGTAGACAGCATTTTGATGCCCACGGTTATGCGCAAATTTCACACCGCTGAGGACATCTCCCGTTTCGCCCGAGCACAAACGAGTAATTTTCTGCCACGTGTCATCGCGCGAACCGTCATCGACAAAGAGAACCTTGCTCTGGGCGCTTACTAATCCTTGAGATATCAATTCACGAATTTGTGCACTCAAAACCTGCGCGGTTGTGTCGATAACTTCGCTCTCGTTATAGCATGGAACGACTATATATGCGCAAGGATTATCAGCAGACATCGTTACTCCCCTATGGTGTGCTTTTCTGTATTGTTCATGTCGATTATTTATGACGATTGTTTATGCCGTTAAGGTATGAATGCGCATGTTACAGATTCCATCCATGTGCATTTTCAATTTTCGTATGCGTCATGTGTCTCATGTGCATCATGTATCGATTCGGTTTTCTATCTACCGATTCGTCATTGTTCTGTATCTAGAGTAGCTGAACGTATACCGCAATACCACATTTATCCCATATCGTAGCGATACTAGAGCTACGTTCCCCACGATATATCCATGAGATTACTGTCCCGAACGAGCATACTCCTCTTCAACGGAATTTTTTGCAGATTCCCACCATGCGCGATGCTCGTCGTACCAACGAACTGTATTCATGAGTTCTTCTGCAAAATGCGTATGCTCAGGAGCCCACCCTAAGTCATTCTCAATTTTTGATGCGTCAATTGCGTACCGCCTATCAGCACCTAAACGATCGCGTACGTGTTCTACGCGAGCATTCGGAAGAATTTTTTGCAGCTCAGACACGACGAACTCATTGCTCACATCGCATTGAGCTCCTATCAGATAGGTTTCGCCAATTTTTCCTGCTTCTAAAATTGTCCAAATTGCAGCGCACTGATCTTCGACATGAATCCAATCGCGCACCGCACGGCCATCGCCATAGAGTTTGATAGGCAAACCACTGAGCGCATTCGTAATCGCACGAGGAATAAATTTTTCAATGTGTTGATACGGCCCAAAATTATTCGAGCAATTCGAAATTGTCGCCTCTAATCCATACGTTCGAGCCCAGGCGCGAACCATATGATCGGATGCAGCTTTCGACACCGCATAAGGCGATGATGGCTTGTAGGGAGAATTTTCCGTAAATTGTTCTAATGAATCGATATCCGTATCGCCATACACTTCATCCGTCGAAATATGATGGAAGCGCACAGCATACTCTGTCGCTGCCTGAACGAGATTCAATGTGCCCATCACATTCGTTTCAAAGAAAATATGAGGATGCGCGATAGCTCGATCATTGTGAGATTCTGCAGCAAAATGAACGACAGTATCCACCTGAGACATCACAGAACGAACTAGCTGAACATCATTGATAGAACCGCGGATAAATTCCACACTTGGCTGCCTGCCCAGTTCTATACTTGACTCAATTACCGACTGCTTATCGATGGTTCCGCTGATAACATCAGCAATATTGGCCAGATTACCTGCATACGTGAGTGCATCCAGCACGATGATATGCACGTCCGGATGATGCTTTCGCGAATACCGCACAAAATTCGAACCGATAAAGCCAGCGCCACCGGTGACCAACATTTTTTGCATGGTTGAAAGTTTAATCACTGCACTGGAAAGTCTTCGCAGGAGTCCTTATCATCTTTCGAGGTCTCACGAATCTCGTGCATACACCCCGGCAGATAGAATATTACCCAGAAACAGCTCTACAGAAGCTAACGTCATCGTTAACTCACAGCTCAATCACTGCTCATCCATGAGGAAAGGAACTCTGAGCATGGCACAGATTCGTAAAGCATCGGAACTCACAGCAGATGAAATCGCACATCCACTTCAGGCAGATGTCGTCATCGTTGGTGCGGGTTTATTCGGTTTAGTGACAGCTCAGCAAATTATTGAGCACACTGATAAGACAGTTCATATCATTGATATCCGCGACCATATCGGTGGAAATGCATACTCCTACTTTGACGAGGAAACAGGAGCAGAAATTCACCAGTACGGTGCTCATCTTTTCCACACCTCCAACGAGCGCGTTTGGAATTACGTCAATCGCTTTACTGAATTCACCGATTACGTACACCGCGTATACACCACTCATAAGGGTGAAGTATTCCCAATGCCTGTCAATTTGGGCACTATCAACCAGTTCTTCCATGCTGCATATACTCCTGCGCAAGCAGAGAAACTCATCGAAGAGCAAGCTGGCGAATTTGCTCACATCGAGCCACGCAACCTTGATGAGCAGGGCAAGAAGCTCATCGGCGAACCTTTGTATAACGCTTTTATCCGCAATTACACTGGCAAACAGTGGCAGACCGATCCAAGCGAGCTTCCAGCAAGCATTATCCGTCGCCTTCCTGTTCGTTTCAATTACGACAATCGTTACTTCAAGGACACATGGGAAGGTCTTCCAAAGGACGGCTACACAGCATGGTTCGAACGCATGATCGACGATCCTCGCATTACTGTGACTTTGGATGTTGACTTCTTCGACGAGTCTCAGCCATACAATAAGGCAGCTCTTGTAGGCAACGTTCCAGTTATTTACACTGGCCCTGTCGATAAGTATTTCAATTATGAGCTCGGCGAGTTGAAGTGGCGTACCGTTGACTTCACCGAGAAGCGTTACGATGAAGCAGATCATTTCGGTGTTCCAGTTATGAATTATGCAGATTCGGACGTTCCTTATACTCGTGCTATTGAATTCAAGAACTTCAATCCAGAACGCCGCGAACAGCAGAATCCACATAAAACCGTGGTCTGGGAAGAATACTCACGTTTTGCAAATCGTGACGACGAGCCTTACTACCCAATTAACACGGATGCAGATAAGGAGCTCTTCGCACAGTACAAGGCAAAGGCTGAAGCTGAGCCAGCAGTCGTCTTTGGTGGACGTTTGGGAACGTACGCATACTACGACATGCATCAAGTCATCAACACCGCGCTGATTGCTTATGAAAAGCAGGTTGAGCCACTTTTGAAGTAGGCATCATCACGTTTGAGGGGGGGGCAGTTACTTCGTCGTAGCTGCCCCTTTTCAGTTCGGCATGCACTCACTCGTGCGATTGCTTGTGCCCGCAGAACCCCGTTGCCAGTATTTCGATATACTAAAAAGTATGTCCGAGGCATCATCACAGGAGACCACTTCTCCTCACGCACATTCATCTGCACATTCTGCTCGCGCTCATACGCACGCTCACACTCATGCTCATACATATTCGAGTTCGCCGATTCCTGTGCAGCATCCAGGTATTCGCATTAGCAATCTTGATTCCACTGAGCAGCAAGAAATGTGGAAGAAAATTACTCAGGAATGTGCACCTGAAATGGACATGACGTATTTTTGGGACGCTTCGACGAATGTAGCTTCCAAACTCCTTCATGAGCATCCTGAGTATTTTCAATATCTTGCGGGCGTTCTCAGAACGGCATATCTCAAGGACACTGTCATCGTGTGTACGTGGGCAGAAATTATCGATGGTATTTTTATGCTCGCTGTAGGCCCAGAAGATGTACACAAAATTCTCGGCATCTCATATAAAGACCCATCCCCGATTGTTATCCGTGGCAATGCGCCAACTTTTGCAGAAATGCTCTACGATTTCTTTATCGCTCCGGTTAATCCGCAATCCACGAACGATGATCTTCATTTTAAGAGTTCTTTTGAATTACGCCGTGCGGTCTTTGGCCCGACACCATATGCAAACTGCAACTTGATGCCACCCAACCATCCGTTAATTCGCAATCCTCTTGAGTATATTCTTCCTGCTCTTCCGGGAATTTCTGCTCATATTTTCTCGTCTCTGCCAGAGCGAACGGACACTCCTGCAAAAATTTTCAGGGATATTCGCATTCTTCATGAACAATGGTGCAAAGTTCCCGAGGGACGTTTCTCTCTCTTGGAAAAGCGGTGGAATGAATGGAATACTGCAATCGACAAAGGACTTATTCGTTACGAATATTTCCCACTCGACGAGCATCCTCTTTCCCTCAAGGAAACCATCGAGACTTATCAGCCTATTTTCGAGCGTCAATTGCGCGAGATCTCTTCTAATACTCGCGACGTTGACGGCGTTGACGCGAAGATTCGTACCGATCTTTTTGCACTTAATCGGTCGAATACTTTCGATGCTCTTGAAACCGAATTCGTATCATCGCTGGAGCTGCAAGACCTGTATAAGGATTTCTATCAATTTACGTATCAGCTCGCGATAGCTGAACAGCACAATACGGATTGGATTAGCATTAAGCTTCGCGATGATGATGAAGAGCTCTCCCCTGTAAAAAAGAGCACAGAGAAAAAGGGTACAGCACACTCAGCTACTACTCAGACGGCCACTACTCAGATTACCATCACCACCGATACAGAGAACCGCTTTATCGAGTATATGAGCTTTCATCCTGAGATTTCTCAGCGATATATTAATCGAGCATCGAACGACGAAAATTCGGATAATCACTCTCAGAAAACAACTCTTCAGTTCCTTGCCGGCTCGTCAAGTAAGAAACTGAGCGAGATGCCAGCTACTGTGTTCACTGAACTCTGCTACACATCGCGCGAGTCGATTAAGAAGTGGCGCGAAGGAACTCTTCATCGCGTCGAAGAAATTGATTATGCTATTTCACGAGCGAGCAGTTCTCATACACGTGCTGACGATTACGACGATGTGAAACGTGGCGGAATTCTCGCATTAATTCTCGCTGTTATCAGCTGGATCATCGATCAAAGCAAAGATTCGTTTGGGTTTGGTTTTGGATTATGGATGGTTCCGCTGATTGCGTTAATTGTTACGGTTTTGCCAGAGGCGCTGAACTTATGCAGTGAGTGGAAAACTCTTCGCGGAGATACTCAAACCATCGTTATTGCACCGGGTGAATAACAGGTAGATAACAGGCATATAATACCCGAGTAACGCCAGTTCTACATTCGCTACGGGCAGCAGATGCTTAACGCGATGCGCATGCCTGCCATACGGCGTATGCGGCAATTGTAATGCCATCTGTCATCTGCCCATCGGCAATCATCGCAAGCAGCTCATCAGGAGAAATCCAGCGAATCTGGCCGTTTAGTTCCCAGTCAGTGTGTCGAGATGCGTCATTGCTCTGATCATCATGGAGAGCGGAAATTTCTAGAGCTGTTTGGCGAAGTGTCAGAAGAACGACTGCAATTTCGCTGCTTAAGAGACCTGTGTCAGGATGAATAATCTGCAAAAATTGGGCAGGTTCAGCCATATCAGATACGGTAAAACCAGTTTCTTCTTCCAATTCACGCACAGCAGTCTCGGCGATGCTCTCTCCTACTTCACCCATTCCACGAGGAAACTCCCACGCAAATTGTGCAGTAGAGACTCGCCAGTGGTGTCCGATAAGGAAACGCCCATCAGCGGACTGAACGATGCATACTACTCCCGGTGTTCCATTTTTAATGGAGACAACGTTGAATTGTGCAGATTCGCCCGTTTTGCGTACGCGAGTGCGTACTTCGGTGACAAGAAAATCTGCGCCGCCCTGTTCGCGGTATACCTCACGACGAGAGAGCTCTTCCAAAGGAGGGAGAATACTCTCGTTGGGTACGTTGCCGCGATGCTCCGCATTATGATTTTCTGTCACCATAGCGCACTCTTCTTAGGTTCTTATGACTCTGACGATTCTTATAACTTTTACAATTCTTCGAACTGAATTCCGGTGTCATTGAGCAATGCATATGCACGATTGCGCTCATCACTTACCGCAAAGAACCCGGAGTTATCTTCGTTTGTGAACGCAACCATATCACTACGCTCTGGATCGACAGGATTTTGAGTACGCAAGGAAACGACGAGCTTAAACTTGCCGTTATTAAACAGATGCAGTGGCAATGCGAATGCCTTGCGGCCATGCCCACTGTGCTCGATATGGTATGCCTTTTGACCCGAATCGTAGACTACTCCACCGCGATTAATGTCATGAAGTGCGATAGCAAGATAGAAGTCCTGATCTTCATCACGGAAATCGTACTCGACTTCAAACTTGAAAGTATCATCACGCGTGAGCATCTGCTCGGAAAGCGGGTTAATCTGCAAAAGAGGAACGCGCTCATTGAGTCCCAGTGGGAACTTATCCTCAGATTCCTCTTTTTCTTCGCGCTTGAAATTTTCCAAGGTATAACGATCTGCAACGTCGTCCTTATCGCCTGATGCGATGACTTCACCATCCTTGATAAGGACAGCATTGTTGCAGTACTTCTTTACAGCTCCCATATCGTGGGTAACGAGGATAACTGTCTTTGATGGATCCTTCTTAATTTCCGTAAAGAAGTCATCGCATTTACGCTGGAACGCTTCATCGCCTACTGCAAGAACTTCATCGAGTACGAGGATATCGCCCTGTGCCTTAATTGCCACGGAGAATGCCAAACGAACTTGCATACCCGAGGAATAATTCTTCAGCTTTTGATCCATGAACTCTTCGAGCTCAGCAAATTCAACGATGTCATCATACATAGCTGCCACTTCAGCTTCGGTGAAGCCAAGCAATGCACCATTGAGGAAGACGTTTTCACGGCCAGTAAGTTCTGGATTAAAACCTACACCCAGCTCAATGAACGGAACCAAGCGTCCACGTACGTCAATTTCACCAGCATCCGGAGTGTAAATCTGCGAGATGAGCTTCAAAAGCGTCGATTTTCCCGAACCGTTACGACCAACGATTCCAAAGAAGTCGCCCTGATGCACATCAAAATTAATATCACGTAAAACGTGCTGATCCTTATAGCCCTTGATACCTTTAGACCAGTTGATAAAAGCCATCTTCAAACCAGTTGCCTGCTCAGTTGGAAGACGGAAGTGCTTACCTACATGCTTTACTGAAAGAACGACAGGGCGTTCTTCGCGTACTTCTACTTCATTTTCCATTTAGAGAACCTCAGCAAACTTCTGGCTGTTCTTATTAAAGATATAAATTCCGAAGACGAAAATTGCCACACTTAAGATAACTGGAATTGCCGCAATTCCCTTGTTTCCGATTTCTGTCCATACAGTTGGAACGTACTGTGGGGAAATGAATGTGTGACGGATATCTTGGAAGACCTGAGCAATTGGGCTCAAAAGCATAATTTGCGTAATAGTATGGCTGTATCGATCCACCATTGCTAATGGATAAATAATTGGCGTTGCGTAGAAGAGCACTTGAAGAATAACTTCCCAAATATGTGCGATATCGCGGAAATGCACGTACAGTGCTGCCAAAATCAGAGATACGCCCACAGCCAGCATGACAAGCTCGATAACGAAAAGTGGAGTCAGCAAAACCTGCCATGTGAATGTCACAGGCGAGAACAGGCAGAAGATAAAGACTACAACGAAGTTAATCAGCAAGCTAATCAACGCACCGATAGTAGCCGAGACCACGACGATGTAATTCGGGAAGTGAATTTTCCTCAGCAAATCTCCGCGATCGACAATCGAACGCAGACCGACATTAGTCGCTTCAGCAAAGAATGACCACAAGCAGTTTCCCAAAAGCAGCACGACCGGGAAGGTTGGCGTACCATCAGTAAACTTCAAGAAGCGCACAAACACGGTATACATTACCGCGAACAGCATCAATGGCTTCACTACTGACCATGCGATACCCAGCAATGAGCCTTGGTAACGCAACTTAAAATCAGTTTTCACCAATTCACGCAAAACAACGAAGGAGTAATGATACTTCTCTCGTAATCTCTTAATCGTGTTCATTAATTCTGTCCCATTTCTTTAGTTGCAAGAATTAATCTTATACAACTTCACACTGTTACGCTCACACTGTTACGATGAGCGAACAATTGCTGCGACACCATCGTTCTCGTGTTTGCTCGCGTTGGCATCACAGCATTATGTCGTCTCTATCGCTCGTACGATATGCTCATCCTTATGCCTGAATTGGCTCTTGTGGATAATCAACCTTTGGATTGAAACGAATCGCTTCGAGCATCTTTCCATACATCTGACGGCGAAGCTTACGAGCTACTCGACCGCGACGCATCTGGATAGCTACGTTTGCGCAGAAGAGAAGGAACTTAGCCTTGCCCTCATGATGCAAACGGTACGAACCTTGATTACGTACACCGTATGCGAACTTCCATGCGTTCTTCTCATCGATCATGGAGAAGTTCACGCCCTTATTTGCACCCATATCGTGCATGACGACAGAGTCAAGTACTTCTACGCCAGGGCATACCTTAGTGATGCGCAAAGTGTATTCTGCATCATCGAACCAAATGAAGTATTCCTTATATGGCAATCCGTATGCTTCCATAATCCAGCGTGGTACGAGCACGGATACGAAGGATGCGGAAGTAACCATAACAAGATTGTTATGTCCAAGAGCCTGCAAACGGCCCCAATCCCATGTAGGCACTGGATTATTCATTTCGCAAATCGTACCATCAATGAACTTAACCATCGAGCATGCGTAAGGCACATCTGGACCGAGTTCCTGTACAGCGGTGTTAAAACCATCCACAAGCTTTGCCAAAGCATCTGGCTCTGGATAGCCGTCATCGTCGAAAATCCATACGAAGTCAGCACCCATTTCATATCCGCGTCGCATACCTGCGGAGAAGCCACCTGCACCGCCGACGTTTTCTGGAAGATGGATGATTTCAAGCTGTACACCTTCCAGAGTGAAGTTGCGCTTGTACTCCTCAAGGAATTCATCCGTTCCATCTGTGGATGCGTTATTTACGATAATAAACTGATTTGGCAGCTTGGTTTGAGCTTCCAGAGACTTGAGAACTGTCTTGAGCTTTTCCAAACGATTAAAAGTGACGATGACAGCAGCTACTGTTTGCTCTTCTGCAGTCTTCGTTGTTTCTGTAGTATTAGTCATTCTTCTTCCATTCTGCCAAAATTCGAGTAAGGAATGTATTTGCGTCTTCCAGCTGTGAGAATTCGTTCAGGCGAGCGTTCTCCACAGTCCACAAGCTTTCACGCAATGATTCATCTTCCCAGATGTGTTCCAGCGAGCGCGCTGTATCGCGGACGAATTCACGCGTAGAACGGCCACTCAATCCCTGAGGAGGAATCAATGTGTACTGGGAACCTACATTTGCGGAAATAACAGGCACACCTGCTCGGAGAGCTTCCATAGTTGTCAAGGTAATTCCTTCATTAATGGAGGAAATAACGAGGACATCCGAATCAGCATACGTCTTCGATACAGGAGTCGTATTGTCACGGAATTCTACGACATCATGCAAACCAAGGCGCTCTACCAATGCATCGCGAACGATATCCATAGAACCGCTACCGTGCATGATGAAGTTGAATGAACCTGGATGAAGCTTTTCCATACGAGCAGCAAGAAGCAAGAAGGCTTCTACGCGCTTTTGACGTGCAAGACGTCCTACGAATGCAACGGTTAACGTATGTGGGTTCTGACGAGCTTGATAATGAGCAGGCTCACCATCGACGGTCAAATCTACGAGAGGCGCATCCACAACCTTGGATTCATCAATTCCCTGAGAAAGAGTCAGCCAGTCGACGAGCTGTGGGGAAATAACATGATGAATGTCAATCCACTGATCTCGCTGTACAGACTCACGAGGATATCCGCCGCCGAACTTGTATTCAACGATATGCAAAGAATCCATCACAGGAGTCTGTGGGAAGTACTGCTTAATCCACCACACATGGTCGTACATCCACTGGCAGTGGTGAATTAACACACCACGAACGTTGAACTGCTCGAAAATTGCACGAAGAATTGGAGCATCACCGACACGCTCTTGGAGCGGAGTGGTCAAGTTGAGGACAACTGCATTGTCAAATTCTGGACGTGTAATCCATGGCTGATGGCTGTCACGGTCAGTCAAAATTACAGGAATAAATCCTGCACGTGTGACGAGATCCACCGTTTCCAAAGCCCAGCGTTCCGCGCCTCCGCCTTGCAACCAATGCATAGCGATAACGATAGCTTGAGGAGCATCTGCATGCGGCTGACCAGGCTTAACCTCAACCCATGGATGCTGCACATCGCCTTGCTGGTTGACATACTCAACAGTTGGAGCCTCTTCGTGTGGCTTTTGCTTGCGACCTTGAGCTTCTCCCTGCTTGCGACGAAGCTCACGCAAAGTGTCCAGCAAAACTGGTGCATGGACTTCCACCTTGCTGTAAATACGGCTGAGCTTTCGTCGTGGGCTATTGGCTTCTACATCGGTATCCATTGCATCATCTGGCGTCAGCAAGATAAAGCGGATATTACGATCAAGAATCTGGTCATCGCCTGCAAAGTAGTGAGGTGAGAAAACGGAATGAGGTTCCACAGTCGACGTAGCATCAAACTCGAGGAAAGGAGTTAAATCCGCACCTTCCGTCAAGACACCGTTCAGGGTCGACGTGTCTGTCAAACGTGGATACTGCCACTTTTCACCCATGTAAATCTTGTAGCACAAAGTACGCCCAGGCTGAATTAAAGAATGGTAATTCACTGCCGATTCAATCAACCGCTGCTGACGTGTACTTAATTTCTCAATCTTTTCTTGAGTTTCAGTAGAATCAAGCTCATAAAAATGCATAATTCCATACTAACAAAATCACTCTATAGACGACGAAAAATGGCTATTGTTTGCGTAAGTTCTTTACGAAACAATAGCCATTGCATGTCTGAAGACTTGAGAATTTTCCTCAGTTAGACTTACTCAGCCAGACTTTCAGACTTTATCGACGTGTCATCTACTCGTGGAAATCTGCCTGTTCTGTCGTTTCCTGAGCGGGAATTTCTTTACCAGATGTTTCCTTATTAGAGGTTTCCTCGGCAGATGTTTCCTCACCAGCATCCGCGATAACTTCCGTCGTGCTCATTTCCTCGCGAAGAGCAAACATCATCCACACAATGCATAGCGGCAGTGTGAAAGTAACTGGATACAGATAACGCATGGTTTCCAACCCCGTCGACACAGGAGCGAGATAGCATCCAGTCAAAAGATTGACCAAGAGAGGAGCCATAGCGATATAGTACTTTCCTCGCAGCAGCCTCTTTGTGCGCATTAGGCTTCCTACAAGGAATGCTGGCAAAAGCGATGCAAATAATCCATACGTCACAAGGATGCGAATTCCTGGAGTCTCATAGAGATTATCCAGAGAATGCTTGAGCTGAGTAGCAGGATTTTTCGTAATTCCACGGTTAGGAACTTCCTGCGGAATTTTCTCAGGGTTCAGCTGATCATGCCAGTCCATAGTAGTTAATGGAACGTATTCCGACCATGAGAACCATCCGCTCACTTGTCCGATTGCCGCCATGATGTACGTCTTTGGATGTTGAAGTCCCATCTTAATCCACACGCGCACGTATGCGTTGTAATCCGCGGACGTGCGTCCATGGTCTTCGTATTCCTTCAATGGATCTGCATTCGTAACGCGATACTTATCGCCTAGTCCATTGATTCCGTCAGCTCCACCGATGACCTTATTCAGCGCATTGATGTCATCCTGAGTCAAGCCGGCTGTACCGTGAGTTTTAATCGTGCGTGCGGTTTGCTGGAACATAAATGCATACGCATCTTGACGAGAGCCTTCTGAAACTCCTGCTGCACGAATCGCCGCTGGATATCCCACAAACATAAACGCCCCCATTGCCACGATAAGAGCGATAATGATTGCCATGACTTTCTTTGCTTTCACAACGAGCAGAGCAACGATATAGGACAGCAGCACGACGTAGATTCCACCACGTTTGGTGATACTCATGAAGACAGATGTCAGGGCTACAGCAAGTACAAAACGCCATGACTGAAGAGAGGAACCCTTCGAGCGCACGACTTCGATAAACAGCACAAAGAAGATGACGTAGATTGGCGCAAAAATAGAGTCTTTTGTCACTGTTTGTGTGCTCAGTGGAAACATCGGCATCAGCGCAATAACCAAGACGTACGTGGTAACAATGCGTGCAGAAAGATTCAGCTTCGTTACGGCGTACCGTGCCGTGTATGCAAAAGTTAATGCCGTGAGTACCGACTGTACAAGGACGAATACAAAAATGGCGAGATGCCAATTTCCCCATGCCCTAGCCATAGGAAGAATCGTGTATCCATACAGCAAAGTACTAAAAATTGGATGATGATCCCACAAGTGACTCGTATCAAATCCACCGTTTTCAGTCGCAGAGATTATTTGCTGAAGCTGTCCCCAGATATCGTTGACTAATGTTCCAGGATAGAGCACGATGAGATAAGGAAGCCACAGTACGAAAATGAACAGACCGACAAGGATAACTCCCCATCCTGAACGCAGCTGCCGAGCCATGAATTCGCTGAAACGTGTGAAATAGGCATGCGGGCGATGACGGCTGTGAGTATCACGCCGGCTAGTGTCACCTGTCACAGATGACGATGAATGCACAGCTGAATGTACAGATACGCGCACAATTATGCGGCGTACAACGGTCGTCGCAATCATAAAAAGTACAAAAATGCATACGAAGCTGTACACAAATGCGAGATCAAAATGACATGTGCCTGTCTTGATAAAATCTGCTGACGATGCAAAAAATCCTGCAAGCACAAGAGACAAGATGGTATCGAAAACGCCTGGCTTAACGAATTTCTTTATTTCATGTTCACAATCGCGCATATCAGACAAACGTGATGCCATACTGTGATGAACCATAAATTTATCCTCTTCCTACGTACAACCCTTCAAATCACACTCAATAATACACGCGTACTGTAATTTAGAAATCGCCATAAGTGCGCAATGGAGAAAATAGAAAATAAAGAAAGCTGCTATCCCAGCGAGTATATAGTACTGAGATAACAGCCTTCGAACGAAATCTTTATGAGGCCGTCATGAGATTTTAATGTCGCCTCATATATTCCAAGATATTCATAGTCGAAACGAACTCTTTACGACCGTTCTTCGCAATAACGTCCAAGATAATTCCGGTGACGACGAAGAGAATTCCAGCCAAAATGAGGAAGAAGCAGCCGAACAATGTCGGGAACTGCAAAACCTGTCCTGTCTGCCAGAACTTAATGAAGATTGGAATCATCAGCCCTACACCAAGAAGACCCAACAAACCGCCCAACGTGCTAAAGAAAGGCATTGGCTTATATTCGCGAATCATACGGAAGATCGTAGAAATAACGCGGATACCATCACCCACAGTATTGAGCTTAGACACAGAGCCTTCTGGACGATCGCGATACTGAATTGGCATTTCATAGAGCTTCATATTCTTATCAAGGCTATGAATAGTCATTTCTGTTTCGACCTCAAAGCCCTTCGACAAGATTGGGTAGCTCTTGACAAAACCAAACGAGAATGCGCGATATCCGGTCATAATGTCCTTGACGTCAGACTGGAAAAGGAAGTTAATCGAGTCTCGCACAATCGAATTGCCAAAATTGTGGAATGGACGCTTATTTTCCTGGAAATAGGTCGAGCTCAAGCGGTCGCCGATAACCATGTCATATCCTTCAAAGATCTTTGACACCATTTCAGGTGCAGCTTCTGCAGGATATGTGTCATCGCCATCCACCATGACATATGCGTCTGCATCGATGTCGTTAAACATCGCGCGAATGACATTTCCCTTGCCTTGGCGAGGCTCTTTACGAACAATTGCCCCCAGAGAGCTTGCAATCTCTGCTGTACGATCAGACGAATTATTGTCATAGACATAGATATCCGCCTGTGGAAGTGACTTTTGGAAGTCCTGAACGACCTTTCCAATCGTCACTTCCTCGTTATAGCAAGGAATAAGAACGGCAATTTTTGGCTGTGTTTCACTCATATTCGTTAGTATAGCCTTTACCGCTGAATCTTCCACTGCTGGCCGTTGGAATTGTTCGCCTTGTAGATCTGAATTCGTGCACCATTCCATGTAGCATCGCCATTTACATCCAAGGCATATGACGTATCCAGAGCTGAGCGGAAGGTGTATGTGCCATTCGCATTCAGCACCGCAACCCACAATTGTGAGTAGGTTCCGTTCCACTGATACTGCTGAACGCCTTGGTAATTGCGCGCAATTCCCGAATCGACATCCAAAACCTTACCGCTTGCAGCATTGTAAATCGCCACATAGTTATCCTTCACATGCTTGATAACCCACTTTTGTGCAGCAGTGCCATTGCTCTGGTAGATGCGCACATTCGCGTAGTTAGCATGCGATGCTCCAGCCAAGTCAAGAACTGCACGATTATTTTGAGGACGCATGAAGGTATATGTTCCATCATCGATATCGTACTTGTGCAATCCTTCATACGAGATAATCGAGTTGATTTCCCACTTCTGGCCCATCGAACCGTTCGCCTTGTAGACCTGCACATTCGTATAGTTCCATGTGCCGTTACCAGACACGTCGAGAGCATACTCTGGGTTGAGCTTGGAGTAGAAGGTGTATGTACCGTCAGAATTCTTGACAGCAATCCACTTCTGAGCATCCGACCTATTCCAGTGATACTGCTGCACATTTTGACCGTTGAAGATACGACCGCCTGGCAAATCCAAAGACTTTCCAGTTGCTCGATTTCGAATCATTACGTAGCCTTCTTCATCATGTGCGAAGAGCCACATTTGTGCATCAGAATGGTTGACAGTATAGAGCTGAACATTCGTGCCATTAGCTGCAGATGAGCCTGCCAAATCCATAACCATACGCTTTGCATTTGGACGTATCATCTCAAAGGTGCCGTCTGGCAAATCATTGCGATGCTTACCCACAAAGCTCGTCGTCTCCAAGTTCCACTGCTGACCAGTAGTACCATTTGCCTGGAAAAGCTCCAGATTTGTGCCGTTAGCCGTGCTGTTGGAATCCACGTCAAGTGCAAATCGTGGATTGAGCTTGGAGTAGAAGGTATATGTGCCGTTCGAATTCTTGACAGCAATCCACTTCTGAGCATCCGTATCGTTGTACGTATACTGGCCAATGCTCTGCCAGTTTTGCGCAATTCCGCGATCGACGTTCAGTACCTTACCTGATTCCACGTTGGTGATAATTGCGTATCCGTTGGAATCACGAGTAATCTTCCACTCTTGAGCCTTCGAACCGTTAGCATCGTAAATCTTAATTTTTGCAAAATTGTCATGCGATGCACCAGGAACTTCCATAACCTTCTTCTTATCGTTTGGTCGATTGAAGGTATAGGTATCGTTCACCAAGTCGTTCTTATGCTGCTGAGCGAAACGCAAATCAGACAAATCTTGGCTCGTTACAGCATTGACATGCCAGCGCTGACCAGTCGTACCATTGCCGGTATAAATAGTCATCTGAGTTCCCGCTGCAGAACGTCCGCCTGGAAGCTCTGCAAACTTTCCAGAGCCACGTCCTTGGAAGGAATATGTTCCGTCAGAATTCTTGTGCAAAATCCACTGCTGAGCAGCAGAACCATTGGAATCATACTGATCGACGCGAGCGCCATCAGATCCAGAGTTTCCTGCTACATCGATAACCTTGTTGGAATTCTTATTCACAATGGTGTAAGTACCATTTCCAACCTCACGGAATTGATACGTCTGAGCCGCGGTACCATTCCAATCCCACACCTGGATTGGCACAGAATTTTGAGTGGACGCGGATGCGATGTCCAATACCTTTGAGGAATTCAACGCGGTCGCGATACGCATATCCGTATTCGTTGCAAGATTTTCTGACGATGCGAGGAAGAACTTCTGTGCATCGCTTCCGTTTGGCGTGTACAGCTGAATAGCATTGCCATTTGCCGTGGATGCGCCGTTTAAGTCGAGTACCCAATTGCCCAACGCAGACTGAACAGCGTATCCATTACCCATATTGCGAATGTACCAGCGCTGTGCTGTAGAACCGTTGGAATCATACTGCTGAATGCGTGCATAATTGTGCGCATTGCCTGCACTAATATCCAATGCTTTGCCAGAATTGACATTCACAATGCTGTAGCTTCCGTCACTGTTACGTGTGAAGCGGAAACGTTGTGCGGTTGACTTGTTATATCCGTACACCTGCATAAGAGCACCATTGCCACGTGATGCTCCTGGAACATCCATGGATACATTTTCACTCAAACGAGGGTTGATGTAGTAGTCACCGTTCGGAATATTGACAAGAGGATATGAACGGATATCAAAGTCTGCACGATACTCGTAATTGCCGAAAGCATTAATATCCACGTGTCCAGAAATACCGCTCACCGTGCCGCTTGATGAATACTGCCATCCGCGGAAGTTCGTATTCCATGCGGTAAAGCCCATGCGAGCGCCGTACTGTGCGACCCACGTCGTGCGTGACCAGATATCATTATGGCGCAAAGAAGAATTGAGATAGCTCGTGTATGAGTACACTGCATTCTTCGTATAACCGGAAGAATTAAGCTCGTTCAGATATGCACGCATTGCTGCAGCATTGACATTAGGATCTGTCGGAGGAGTATGACCTCCCCACGTCCAGCGTTCCATATCGTAATACACTGGATAGCTTAAATCAGATGGGCTAATTCCCAGCTGTCGCAACGCTGCTACTGTGCTCTTTGCTTCCTGAACTGATGCAGAAGCTCCGTCAGAGTAGGAATACCAATACACACCAAAAGGAATACCCAAACGCTTAACTTCGCTAATATTGCGAGCTGCCTTAAGATCGAGTCGATTTCCCGAGCCATATCCGATACGGATAATTGCGCCCTGGACGTTTCCGCTTGCTTTAACAGCGTTCCAATTGATATCGCCCTGCCACTGAGATACGTCGATAACGCCCTGTGCTTGCTGAACAAAAAGCTGTCCATTGCTCTGGAAGAATGCGCGAGTGCCGTTATGCGTACCCCAATAAGCGCCGTATTCGTTATTTGGCAAGTAAATATTCGTTACTGCAGAGTTTGGATCAACAGTATCTGTGCTGCTTGCATCGGATTGGGTGCTCTGCTTTTTCTCAGTCTGCTCGGCTGTGGTAGCAGAGGCCTGAGATTCTGTCTGAGATTCTGTCTTCGCAGCTGCGGTTGTCGTTCCCGCGGAACGAGAGCGGAAACCACTGGTACCAGTGCTCGATGTGCGAGCGGAAGCCTGCGTAGAAGTCTGTGCTGATTCTGAGGATTGTGCTGAATCAGATGATGAGGAATTACTATCCTCAATCTTGTCTTTCACATCAGAAAGATCTACCGGAATGAAGCTTTCGCCATCAGTCTTTGCCAATGGATCAGCAGGCTCATCTTTTGTACCGACGCGTTTTGGATCAGCGACTTTCTCACCGGTTTCCACGTTGTAAACGTTGCCCTTATCGTCAGTAGCAAGATCTTGCGAAACCAAAGTCGAATCCTCTGGAATGCTGTCAGCTACTTTATCTGGCAATTCCTGAGTTGGATTTTCTGGAATTGCGTTCGCTGAAGTGACGTTGGTCGTATCAGATTCCGATACGACATCGCCTGTATTCTGCGCGATAGCAGTCGTCGGAATTCCCAACGCTAAAGTCAACACTGCGGTTGTCGCCGCAACTGTACTTGTGACAAATCTCTTCTTCATCATGTCCCCACAATAGATATAAATTCTCTTTTCACATCATAAAAAACGGGCTGTGAAAGAATTGAAATGCTCCCCTTTTCACGCTCATACCCACACAAGTTCTTTACTAAATACGGGAAATTATGCATAAACTGTGTATTCGTAACGATATTCAGATACGCTAGACGTAGATATATGCAGATAATCGGAAATGCGTGGTGAGGAATAATGGATTTCAGCGTACTCATGTGTGTGTATGCAGGGGATACAATTGCTCAGTTTAAAAAAGCGGTGGAGTCATGTACAACCGAGCAAACTGTCATGCCTGCTGAAGTTATTATCATCCAAAACGGCCCTGTTTCTCACGACATTGAAAGATATCTCGCATCGCTGGAAAATTCCGCCCATAATGGCAGCTCTCCCACTTTCAGCATTATTCGTTTGCCTGAAAATATAGGTCTCGCACGCGCTCTCAATAAGGGAATTCAAGAAACGCGTACCGAATGGATTGCACGTATGGATGCTGACGATATCAGCCTTCCTGACCGATTTGAAAAGCAAGTGAACTACTTGACTGAGCACCCTCAGATCGACGTTCTCGGTACAGCTTTGCAAGAATTTTCTGAATCGACTTCTTTGTCGACAAATCCACCCTCCGATACAACGCCCGATAAGGCAGAAACTATCTCGTGGGGCACGAAGCGTATCCTTCCTACCGAATCAGACGAGCTCTCACAGTATGCACGTTTCCAGTCCCCCGTCCATCATCCGACAGTTATGATGCGCACGTCTCGCGTCGTTCATGCAGGATCGTATCCAACGGATGCAGGTCGTTTCGAGGATTATCTTTTGTGGGAACGCATGCTTCTTGACGGTTCACTTTTTGCAAATCTGCCCGAAGTTCTTCTTGGTTATCGTGTGGATGCAGGAGCTTATAACCGCCGTGGGGGGTTCACGATGTTTACTGACGAACTTGAACTTCAGCGAACATTTGCGCGTGATGGTTTCACTACACGATTCCAATATCTGCGCAACATCGTTATCCGCGGTTTGTACCGTCTCATTCCGACGAATATAAAGAAACCGCTGTACCGTTTACGTACAGCGGTCAAAAATGCAAAATTGCGTTCTTAACGAGGACGAGAGGTCATACTGCGTGTAGCATCTGTGCCCTAACGCTCAAACTCTGCCACAATGTGGGCAGCTTGAGGGCTTGCAGCAAGCACTTCGGAATTCAGCGGCGGGCGTCCAGCACCCGCTTCTTTCCACCCTGTACGCGCGTAATTCATTAACGCTTTCTTCGAATGCGAACGCAGCATTGCTTCAACCCAACGCTTGGCAGTTCCCAGACGATAGTAGGCTAATTCTTTACCTGTGAAATTCTGACGCGAATAGGCAAAAAGCCAACGCTTATTTCGCACTTCGAATCGGAAACGTGCTCCCGGATCAGCATTAGACGATCCAAATACTTTCGTCTTATGCTCGACGACACTACTCGGAACGTAATAACCTGTTCGTTCCTTCAGCAAACGAGTTGTGTACTCAAAATCGTCATTCCACAAGAAGTAAGCCGCAATTGGCAAAGCCTTGCGAGCGCGAATTTGCTGAGCATCCATGCAGCACGATACGAAAGAGAAAGTACGTGCTTGATATGCGCCTGCAGACTCTACAAGTTCAGGACGACCATGGTGAATCCATGCTCGTGTGCGAGGCTTGTTCATCAAATGCTCGCGACCATCAATCCATACAGCCTTGGAGCCGACAATTGTCGGACGTTCCCCATTAAGTTTTTCTGCTTCTTCAATCGCATCAACCAATTTTTCAAGAGCTGTCGGAGTAGGAATCGTGTCATCATCCATAATCCATACATAGTCGATATTCTCATCACTCGCTGCAGCAGCAATTCCCGCTGCGAAGCCTCCAGCTCCCCCGACATTTTCAGAAAGCTTGATCAATTCTGGATGCGAAGGATGATTTTCGATGACGCTCACTGCATTATCCGTACTCGCATTATCGACGATAATTGTTCGTGCGAGAGAGTATGTCTGCGCAGCAAGACCGTCGAGGCATTCTTGCAAAAGAACTTCGCGGTTATAGGAGACGACAACTGCAGCAATCGAAAGTGGTGAAGAGCTCATGTCCATTATCGTATCAGCTGAAGAAGAGTATATGTACGGTCGACTGCTTCACGAGCAGTAAATCGAGGCTGCCAGCCAAGTGCTTCCAGCTTCGCGTTACTCAGCTGAGCGACGCGATACAACGCTGGACGAGCAGGCTCATTGTCAGCAGTCTCGTTCTTCGCGGGGATACGCACAGGAACTTTTCCTGCCTCTCCTACAAATCGGGCAAAATCTGCAAAACTCGTAGGCGTGGATGAATTCGTCACATTGTATGCTTCACCCGTTGCGCCAGCGGACACGATAGACAGCAAACCCGCCACGCAGTCACTGATATACGCAAATGTACGAATTTGCTCGCCCGTAGACATCAGCTCAATTGCTCGCCCGCCCAACGCATCTCGGAAGAATTGAGCGCTTGCTCGGCTATCTGTATCCGAAAATTGAGGGCCTAAAATATGCGACGGACGCGCGATACGAACGTCTACGCCATACTGAGCTACGTAACTTGCGCACAAAGTTTCTGCAGCTCGCTTCGATTGCGGGTAGCATGAACGAGACGACACTATATCGAGAGAGCCCATTTCGTTTTCGCTGACTTGATGATCGTTCTCGAAATAGCCGTAAATTTCACCGCTCGACACATACAAGATTCGTACACCATCATGGAGTCGCGCATAATCAAGCACGTTCTGAGTTCCCGCAAAATTGGACAGCATGGTCTGAACGGGACTGTGTGCAAAAGAAGCAGGATCTGCTGGAGATGCTGCATTAATGATGACGTCAGGAACATCCGCAAAATTAATGGCTTCAGTCACATCCATAACGTGGGTGGAAATGCCAGATTCTTCCCTCTCCCCAAAAAGTGCCTGCAATCGAGCCTCGTTACGACCACATGCGATGACATGCGCGCCGAGCACGCGCAAAGTCCATGAGGCGACACTACCGATAAAACCTGTAGCTCCTAATACAGCTACGGTCTTCCCTGCAAAATATTCAGGATGAACGACTGACTGAGCTGCAAGACGCGCATCGAGCAGCCAGATAGAGTCGTCATTTCGAGAAGAACTGTCTCGGGAAACACTGTTTCGAGAAGCACCGTTGAGATGGCCCGAGTAAGACTCGCTCATGTCGTTATCCTCATTATCGTCGAATCTTTTGCTCATATCTGATATCGCGGCTGCTATGCCTTCAGCCATGCCGCACGCTTTGCATTCAGCAATGCCTTAAAGATGTCAATGTCATCGACAGTTGTCAGTTTAATATTTTTCTCTGAGCCCGCTGTGAAATGAACACTTCGGCCCAATTCGATGGCGAGAGTGCACGATGCCACAGAGTTCGTAATTCCTCGCTCCTGCGCTTCGTGATGCATATCAAGCAAAGTCTTCAAAGCAAAACCTTGTGGTGTTTGCGTACGCTTCAAACTGTCACGATTGACGAGATTATGCGAATTTTCACCGGAATCGTCAATTTCGAGCATTGCCTCCGCGCATGGGATAGACACAATAGACGATCCGAAAGTCTGTGCATCCGCAATGCATCGTGAAATAATGTCATCGGACACCATAGGTCGAATCGCATCATGAACGAGAACGATATCCTCATCTGAGAATTGCTCAGCAAGTGCAGTGATACCGTTACGAATAGGCTCCTGACCATTGCTTCCGCCAGGAATAATTGCGCACAGCTTCGTGATATTGAACTGATGAGCATAGGCTTCGAGCGCTGTCTGCCATCCGTCGATGCACACAATAGCAATGGCATCAATTTCCGGATGTTTCTGGAACGCCTCGCACGTGTACATAATAATTGGCTTATCATCCACGCTCAGGAATTGCTTAGGCAAATCCTGCCCCATGCGGTTTCCTCGTCCGCCCGCAATAATTAATGCGATATGTGCCATGAGGCGTCCTCTCTTAATGCTTCTTAGTGCTCAATGTACGCGTTAATAGCTTCTACGATAGTCTCATCCTCGATAAAATCACGGGACACGTGCTCGTAGTGCTGACCGATGTCATCTGGCAGTTCGTATGGATTGCGGTATGACTTCTTATTAAAATACACGTAATTTCGCGGAACTGGATACTGTACGCCCTCGAAAGTCAGGTGCTCAGCAGAAAACATTTCTGCGAGAGGAACATTCCAGTGGAAGTCACGCGGCGCATCCAAATTATCAATAGAACGAATAATTGCTTTCGCATTATCCCTGTCACAAATGACGCCATCGCCTCGTAAATGCTGAATCTGCTCATTAAAGACGCTCTCAATAATGCGACCTGCAGGACTATCCTGTGCCACGTATCCTGCTTCACCTTCAGGCTTCCACTGAGCAAGTTCAGGCTGAGAAATTTCAAGCTCACGCAAACGTGCGCGAACTCGTGCACGAGCAGCATTATTTTTCTTGACAAGCACGTCATCTGATGCAGTGCACCAATCAAAGATAAACAAATCAATAAAGCCTGGCACATTATCTACAGTGCTGTGCAGTCGAACTTGCAAAGAATCAACATATCGGTCCCAGACCAGCGTGATATGGAATTTCTCACTGCCCGGTACATGCTGCTTTTCAATCAGCGAATACAGCTTTTCTAAACTGTCTCGCATAATTCCGACATCAAGATCGTCATCCCATGGGATAAATCCTTCATGGCGATCAGCACCCAGCAGTGTTCCACCGATAAGCCACCAATTATCTACGCCATTATCCGCACAGAACTGCGCAAATTCTGACAAAAGCTTGCTGAGCGCTAATTGAAGCAAACGCATACTACCCGTTGCGTGAGGAAGACTGCGGAAGAATTGACGCTTTTGATCTTCAGAGCCTGTACCATCACCGTATAGTCCCCAAAATCGAACATCTTCTTTTGCTGCAAAAGCGCGTGCTTCGCTGATGATATAGCGATTTTGCTTTTCGAGAGGATTAGCACGATCGTCGATATGCTGATGGATCTCGCCAGACAGTACATCGATATGAGCTTGGAGCTCATGGATATGCTGATGAAGCTCTTCGACTTCACGGACGGTCGTATCCGCATGATGATGGAATGAGCGAGATGATACAGGCAGCAGTGCCTTCACCTTTGCAAAAAGCCCATGAGCACACCCAACTTTCCTAAAATCGTAATAGTGCTAGTCTATCAAGACCACCGTCACCGACCTCGCGAGCAGTGTCTTAAGCAAGGTCGTCAGTAGTATCTTTATCAGCGCCTTGAGCAATCCTTGAGTAATCCTTGAGTACTATCGTGAGCGGCATCATGAGGAACAGCGTGACCAATCTACGCGCGACTTACACTCTCTAGGCTCATGCCGAGTATAGAGCAGTATAGAGCGGTATAGAGCACAGCATTTTCACTTTCTTTTTACTGTCTTTTCAGCTCCTTTTCGTCTTCTTTTCGGTCTCTTTTCATGCATTGCGCTAAACTTAGCCTTAGTGAACATTCAATTCTGAACATTCACTATGTTCACATTACGGAGGTTCTTATGGCAGACGGCTTGAACTTATGCATTGAAAAAATGCGCGAAGAGGGTATGAGCGATACCGCTATTGCACAGTTCCAGCGCATGTACGAAGTCTGGGAAGGCGACGAAGTGGGTTGGATGCATGAAGCAGACGTCACTCCGTTAACTGACATTCCATCAGTGGCAGATTTCCATGACACAATGCCAGCCCGTACCGCCCGTACCGCATTGTCGAAGACGGCTATCTTGAAGCTCAACGGCGGTCTTGGTACATCCATGGGTCTCGATGGCCCTAAGTCATTGCTTCCTGTACGCCGCCATAAGGCTCGTCAGATGCGATTCTTGGATATTATTCTTGGCCAAGTGGTTAGAATGCGCGATCAGCATAAGGTCAATCTCCCACTTGTTTTGATGAATTCTTTCCGCACGTCGAAAGATTCGCTGAATGCAGTTCATCGCAATCGCCGCTTCCATCAGGATGATATTCCATTGGAAATTATCCAGCATCGCGAACCAAAAATTGTTCCTCATAGCGGTCGCCCAATTTCCTATCCAGAAAATCCTGATCTCGAATGGTGCCCACCAGGACATGGCGATGTGTATTCCACTCTGTGGGAGTCGGGAATTCTTGACGACTTGCAAGAGCACGGAATTGAATATATTTTCATTTCGAATTCCGACAACCTTGGTGCTCGCCCATCGAGCATTATCGCGGGATATTTTGCACAATCCGGCTGCGATTTCATGGTCGAAGTATCACGCAAAACTCCTGCCGATCGTAAGGGCGGTCATTTCGTTGTCGATAATGAAACTGGCCGGTTGACTTTGCGCGAGATGAGCCAGGTTCATCCTGATGATCGCAGCATCGCAATGGATGAGCATGTACACCCATACTTCAATACGAATAATATTTGGATTCGTATCAGCGCTTTGAGGAAAGTGCTCAAGCAGTATAACGGCATTCTTCCTCTGCCGGTTATCCGTAACAATAAGACTGTCGACCCGACAGATTCAGCAACGACACGTGTCGTTCAGCTGGAAACTGCTATGGGTGCGGCAATTTCTTTGTTCGATAATGCTACATGCATTGAGGTAACGCGCGCACGCTTCTTGCCGGTGAAAACAACGGAAGATTTGTTTATTTTGCGTTCTGACCGTTTCCATCTTACGGATTCGTACGAAATGGAAGATGGCAATTACATCTTCCCAAATATTTCGTTGGATCAGCGCTACTACAAGAATATTCATGACTTTAACGAGCGCTTCCCATACGGCGTACCATCTCTGGCAGCAGCGGCAAGCGTGACAATTGAGGGTGACTGGACCTTCGGTCGCGATACACACTGCTATGGCGACGCGTATCTCACTGACGACGGCACACCATCATATGTGCCTAACGGCGAATACATTGGCGCTCAGGGTATCGAACCTGATACGTGGCAGTAACCCTGGCAGTAAAGTCCGCCTCATTGGGCCATAATTTCCGTCGTCATTGTCGGTAGTATAGACACACCTTTTCGGGGGACTTCCTAAAGTCCCCCGTTTCGTGTTATACTACATAAGTTGTCTTTGACAGCACAATGGAGAATTCGCCTAGTGGTCTATGGCGCACGCTTGGAAAGCGTGTTGGGTTCACGCCCTCACGAGTTCGAATCTCGTATTCTCCGCCATCAAGGTTTCTGGTTTTCCAGAAACCTTTTTTGTTATGTGAAGCCGCACACGAGAAAGCCTCCACGCGAGAGTTCAGAGGGCTTATGCGCATATAGTAAAACGCTAGAGCATGGTGCAATGCCCTAGCGTTTCCTTATACCGTAGTACTATCTCTTACTTCTGCTTACGCGAATTAACGCGAGAAATAATTGCCTTTTGCAACGGATGAACTAATACCGTATCCACGACCCACGCCACGATACCAAGAACGACAAAAGTTACCAGCACGATGACGATTAACGCTACTATTTTCATCGCGCCAGTTGGAGCAGGCCACACTCGTTCCCACAAGCCCCACACGATATGGAAGCCAAACTGATTCTCGTGAATCAAATAGATACCGAAAGTAGTACCAGCGATGGTAGGAATGATGCGATGCCAGAGAGAATTTCCAGACTCGTTTGCCGGCTGCGCTACAGAACGCTGAGCACGCTCACGTGTGAAGAGGAGCAAGAAGAGACCAGCAATTGCAAGCGCTGCCACGTCCATTGGAGGGCTCACGATGCCGTTATGCAAACTTGAGCTCCACCCCAGCACAGTCACAGCATGAATGTTCAGCGATCCCACAAAATTAAATACGAGCATAGCAGCAGCAATTGCTACGATTCCTAGTACCGCCGCCCCGCGCTGTCGGCTTGTCAACGATGCTGGAGCGTATCGACGAATCCATCCGCCGATCATAAAACCAAGGCAAGCGTAAATGATGTTATTCCACTCAGCTACGCGACCGCCCAGAAGTACCCACAAACCGATAACTGCCATAAGAGTCATCAAAAGAGTGACTTGCTTCTTCGTTGCATACTCAAAAATAAGAGAAATGAATGGCGACAAGCAGATCATAATCATGTAAGCCGTCATGAACCAGTATGCATTAAAAGTAATTGGCATAAAAGCACGCGCGACAAGGAATGTCTTCTCGAGAGTCGTAGTTGGCCATGCGATATTTGCAGACATGTGGTGAGTCAGATAAGCCAATTCGGTAACGATAAAAGCGAGAACTGTGTAGCAGATAACTTGGAACCATGGCTTAAAGAGTCGCGTCCACGTGAATTTCTTGCCCACGAGGAAGTAGCCGGAAATTGCAAAGAAAATACTCACGCCTACTTGGCCAAACTGCACGATGGCGAAGAGTATCGCGGTCTTCCATCCAAGAGTTGGCGTCAATCCTTGCTCGACATGCAGCAACCATGTTAAGTGCAGCGTTGCATGACATGCCACGATAAACAGCATCGCAATAATGCGAAGCAATTCGACGCGAACGTCACGCGATGCACGTGTAGGGGAAACGGTCTGCAATCCGTTCTCAGACATTCTTCTTGTCACCTCTTGTTTAGGTTATATCAGTTCCGTTAATTGTCGTTCAATTTCATTCATGCTCTGCGCATGCGAGCACGTGCGCATATGAGCATGCGAAGCTAGCTGAATGGTAAGAACATGGACTCAATCATGCGATAGAGCGTCGCATTATTACTAATTAAAGCTCCATATCGTTCTGTCGACACAAGATTCCACAAAGTTACGATGACGCCGACGATAACGAGCGCGTAGAAGATCTTCTGCGTTACCATGCCCAGCTTTTCATCAGCGAATTCAGCGACAATTGCAGAATTCATCACAATGGCGATAATGCAGATAAGCCAAGCAAAATCACCGTGATAACGATTATTGATACCGACAATTAACGCATCCATCATAATAAGAAGTACAGCAAATCCTGCGTTTGTAGCGAGGAAACCGCGAGCGCCCGCAATAGACTTCTTCTTCCACATAGGAATCAGTGCAAAGGCAAGCAGCGCAGCTGGAGCGAATGCGAAGAAACCACCAAAGTATGGTTCCATAATGATTTGCCCCATGAATCCATTTGGATGATCAATTTGGAAAATATATGGGAAGTTTGGTTGGATATTCAATGGCTGTGCCAAGTATTCGAGCAATCCGATAGGCAATCGCTGCCATGCGTACGATCGGTGAACCATATCGAAGCCAGTGAGGTTATATGTCGCACCAAAGTTTGTGAAGGAGCCGAAGCGAATATAATTCCACACCATAGCAAGCGCGCCGATAATGAGTACTGGGACGATAACGCACAGGGTATTTCCCAAGCCCTTCACGGAGAAGAAGAGACGCTGCTTAATTTCTGGCCAGAAGATAGGCAATGCGAGCAAAACCGCAAGGACGAAGAATGGACGACCGCCCAAGTTCAGCGTCAGCAGAGCAGCTCCGAGAATGAGCTGAAGCTTGCTAATTTTTGTCGTTTGGGTCGTTTTGATCGTTTGGGCCGTAGACTGTCCGGACTTTTCAGCACCTTCGACCTTCTCAGCCATTTCACCGCCAGATACGCGTGCTGCACCAAGCCAGCATCCCAAACCAGCCATAGTTACGACAAGCGATGTAAGAATTGGAAGCGAATAAATTTTTGCATAGTAGACCTGCGTAATGACGCTACTGCTGACAATGAAGAAGAGGCTGTAGAGGAGATACTGACCAAAGGTCGATTGTGCAAAATACTTCTTCAAAAGACGATAGAGGAAGAATACGGCTGCGCACACGAACAGTGCTGCCAAAAGAACGACCGCGTAATCCGTACGCAAATCATGCCCTGTAATGAGCTTAAATGGTACGAAAATAGCGATAATAGGAAGCACACCGAAATAGCTGTAGTAATGACCGTTATAGTATGCGTAATCCCAGTAGGTAGGCTGTCCAGTCTGCTGAGACATGTGTGCACGAGCCCACGCATCGTATGGATTAGCGAGGTCCTTCATCCAGTTAGGCGCATCAATATCGAGATAAGCATGACCGTTAATCAGAGCGTTTGCCATATAGTTCGCTTGATTATCGTCGTGAATAATTGCCCCATCCAGAGCAAAATGCTGTCCAAATGTGCGACCTGGAAGCATTAAACGGCTGATACCGAAAAGCGCGATAATCGTCGCAACGATGAAAATTCCAAGGATAACTTTCTGCTTCGTTTCCTTAAGGTCAAGCTTCCAACGATACATAGCACGGGAAGGAGCAAAGAGCATCATTCCGTAAATCAGGAAGATAAGAAGTGCGACACGTAAAATCGAGAAATTAAACGGAGTACGAGGGTTGATAACGATACTATTCAGGACGAATTCAGAGCCATTTGACATATCGTTCATCTGCAAACGAAGAGTCGATACATCCCCAGAAGGATGAATGGTGACATAATGCGTCGCTTGGAGTCCCTCAGTAATTGTTTTCTTACCAAGTGGCAGGAATTCTGTGGAATTCGCAGCATCTTTCACGAAGACAGATACGGAGTAATTGTTTCCAGCAGACAGGGAGCTGCGCCCAGTGGTGGCGTCGTTTGAGGATCCTGCAGAAGTCGGAGAAATGTTCAGCGTATTTATCGCGAGAGACTTCTGAGGAAGCTTCGCTTCAAGAATGACACTATTGGAGTCTTGAACCTTCCACGCATCGCCGCTCTTTTCCACGCCAGAAATGGCAGAAAGAGTCACCTGCTGAGGAGAATTTTGCAGAGTAGACCAGAATGGCGCATTAAAAATAGTCGCCTCAAGCAGAAGGATAATTGCCAACGGCATGAACCACTTGAGCCACGTTAGCCATGTGTGTGAGGTGCTTGATGCACTTGCGGTGCTTGCTGCGTTCACGGCATCTGCGGAACGGTTTGCGCTCGCTGAATTACCTACGTTCACCGCGTTCGCATCAGGGGCATCACTCGCACGATTCATCGTGGTACTGCTCTTCATCTCAGCTCCTTCTTCTGCTGTCTGATTCTCAGCGTCTCAGCGGAACAGGAATCACTCATCATGCTCAACTCTCATGACATTCCACAGAGGACACATCACTGATATCATCTTGCTGATGATATCTTGCTGATGACATCTCGCTAATGCTATCTCGGTAATGTTAGCTTGCTGAGTTGCGATTTTGCCATCGCTACTTCCAATATCCCGCGCCTTACTATGGTATCGCATGAAGTAGTCGTAGAACGGTCAAATACACTGTATCCGCACACTAAGCATTATTCTGATTTTTTGATTTCTTATGCCGCGTTGGTTTCCGCGATTTTCTCGTCAAGAGACATACTCATAAGTTTCTTGACTTCTGCTATTAAGCCATCGTCATCGATACGGTCTTTATGGTCTTCAATCAGACGAGTATAGAACTCTTTCACGTCATCCGAGTGAAGAACCCACTTCACCTGGGTGTTCGTCACTGCTATCTTGAGTAACTCCGTAGCTTCTTCATATGTCCAATCGTGGATTGTAATGAGGTCTTTAACAACATTACGTGTATTCCTAAAACTATCGCTCTCTTCTAATCTATCTATTAGCTTTTCCTTGTCACGTTCATGCTCTGTCTGTTTAAGCCTTATCTCATCTACTTCAGCGACAGCAGAATAATGCATTTTTTCCACAATTTCATTTGCCCTAGTACGGTCAATTATTCTTTTAACAAGTTTTTCAAGATTGGAGTTCTTTGTATAATCAGCCTCGGTAAAATATTTAATGCGATTTTCTTCGAGCATACGATATACTTTAGTTTTATCATTCGTTTCTGGATTATAAACACCAATCGCATGACCACCGTTGACAGTAACAAGCTTCATGCAAGGAATATCCGTCGCACTATCACCAATGTATACGATATTTCTAAACGGTACCCGCATTTCATCAGGCTTATAGTAATTATTCACCTCTTGCGAGTCGGAATCAAGCACACCTTTTTCAATGCGAAAAAGATACTGCGTTTTATCAGTGTAGTTGATAGCACGAGCAGGCCATACTGCTATTCCATCTTTATCATAAAAGAATGAACTAGCATAGATTTGTTTAAATTTTTTCGCGATTGCTGTTCCAGCAATCATTTCCTTAAGCCCCGATGAGATGATGTAATGCTCCACCTCGACGCCATGATTTTTACCATACTCATCGATACGTTCAAACCATGTCTCGACGCCTTTGAAAAGCTGGACTTTACTACCGTATTCTTCTAACGTTTGACGATTAAAAATTTCTTTTCCCCGAGCGTATTGGGTCATTTTATACATCCAAGCCAAGTTTTGATCCATATCATTATCCTTGGCGAGTTTGTTTGATTCATCCCAAAAGTTACGAACGCTATCTGGATCATCACCGTATGTAGACTGAATGAAGCCTTGAGCCTGCATATCATCGGGCGAAAGTGTCTTGTCAAAGTCGTAGCAGATGGCAAGAATAGGCATATCTTCTGCCTCGATTTCACTCATATTTTCATCAGTCATACTTATATTCTACTCATTCTAAGAATCTTATAACCAGCTATCCTCTCCTATAGCAAAAGGAGCGAAGAATAAAATTCTCCGCTCCTCAACTATCTCGTGATTATTGCATAAGAAGACTATGCGTTTTACTCAACCTCTGTAGCTACGTCGTCCGCAGCGCCCTTCCCCACGCGCTTCTTCCACCACTGCCTTGCGTAGTAGTACACATAACACAGCACAGTAAACGGAATCATGTAGAGCAGGGTCGTGCGTTGCGACTCATCGAAGAGGATGAGGATTGCTACGACGATGGTCATAACGATTGCCAAAATTGGGATGAACGGATAGAGCTTCACCTTGTATGGCAGCGAATCCGCGCTCTTTCCTTCCTTATCCAATGAACGCCTGAAGAGGATTTGGCACGCAACGATGGATCCCCAGACGACCAGAGTTGCCAAGCCGGAAATCGCCACAAGCGCCAAGTACACGGTGTCTGCCGCAAATACGGACGACAGCAAGCACACCATGCTTCCCGCCATGGAGACGAGCACTGCGTACACTGGCACACCACGCTTCGTTGTCTTTGCAAGCTTTGGAGACAGCATGTCTTCCTTGCCGAGCGACCACACCATGCGAGCGCACACGTACATTCCCGAGTTTGCTGCAGAAAGGACTGCTGTCAGGACGACGAAGTTCATCACGTCAGCCGCATATGGAAGGCCAATTGCCTGGAATACCATGACGAATGGCGAGGTGCTTACACCCGACTTGTGCCATGGGATAAGTGCTGCCATCACGCCGATAGATCCGATGAAGAAGATGACGAGGCGGAAGACGGTTGTGCGTACAGCGCGTGGGATTGCGGTCTGTGGATCCTTGGTTTCGCCTGCTGCTACGCCGACGACTTCAGTTCCTGAGAATGCGAAGATAACTGTCAGCAATGTCGAGAATACTGGCAAAATTCCTGTTGGGAACCATCCATCGATGTAGAAATTGCTAAACCATGGAGCGCCTTGTGTGCCTGTTACTGAGGAAGCCATTGGGACGATTCCGACAATTGCCGCTGCACCGATGATAATGAACGCGACGATTGCCGCCACCTTAATGCTGGAGAACCAGAATTCTGACTCACCGTATGTGCGTACGCTCATCAAGTTCAGCGCGAGAACTGCTGCCATAAAGAGCGCGGACCATATCCATTCTGGCGAATTCGGGAACCAGTATCTCATGAGCATTCCCGCCGCTGTAAATTCTGATGCGAGCGCGACCGCCCAGTTAAGCCAATACAAAATTGCTACTGCAAAGCCCGTACCTGGTCCGATAAAGCGCTTGGCATACAAGTGGAAGCTACCCGCGTAAGGCATTGCGACGGATAATTCGCCCAAGCACAGCATCACACAGTAGACGAGGAGCGATCCAGCTGCGTACGCGAGAATTGCGCCGAGAGGACCCGCTGCCTTAATCGTTTCGCCCGAGCTGACGAACAGACCAGTTCCAATCACACCACCGAGCGAGATCATGGTCAAGTGGCGAGAGGACATACGTCGCTTCAAACCGCCGTATTGCGAATCGAGCTCTGGGTCGAATTGAGGATTGCCCGCTTGAGCAGTTTGTGCTGCGGTTTGTACTGCAGTTTGAACGTTTTGGCCGTCCTGAGCTTGCGCGCCACCCTGCACATCCTGAACTTGCGCATCCATAGGCTGACCATCCTGATTTGCTGTCGAGTTTACGTCATTCATAAAAGTTCTCTTTCATCTCCGACGCGTGTACGAGTACGCATAATTACCCCGCGTACACTACGCCCTTGGAATTTATTGTGCTTCAAAAATGTGAAAATTAAAATTACTGGATGTGTGACAGTATGTGTACCGAATTATGAATTATCTGTACTCAATCGTGTCGACACTCACATCGATATGCCGAATACGACACACAAGAATCGCTTAATGGCGATGGAGATGATGTCGGGAAGCCTCGTGATTCATCGAAACCTGAGTTTCAGATCGGCTGATGCTGGTAAGCATACGCTGTGCTGCCATGAGACCTCCTTCGAAATAGTTCGTATCAATTGTTTCGTTCAGTGTAGCGCATGCCCTGATATTTTGTCGCCTAATTGTCGGCTATGTGTCCACTATGTAATACGCCATGTAACGCGACCGGAAAAATTGACGCACCACACAGCCATACAGAACGTCTGAATTCCTCGCCAACAAAGGCGGTACCTCTTTCGAAGTACCGCCCAGTTTTTCTATCTTCTATTTTCTATCTATTTTTCTATCGATGGAGAGAGAAATGAGAAAGAATGCAGTCGGAGTTGTCAGCTCGGCTTACTTACCAAGCTTTGCTCGCTCAGCCTTATAGTCGTCGAGCAAGAACTGTGTCAATCGACGTCCATCCTTGCCGAAGAGCACAGGCATCGAGTTAATTGGCATAGTCTCTAAGAAGAGCTGAACACCCACGTTATCCTCAGGAATTGCAGGAAGTTCGCCAGTCTTGCCCTTCTCAATCATGTGAGAAACTGCGAGCGCACCGAATGAATCAGCCTTAAATTCGCCGAAGTTTGACCACTCATCGAGCTCCTCATAGAAGTCATCACCCATCAACTTCACAGTTTCACGTGAAACAATGTCGCGCGAAGACGTTGCGATTTCGATGCCGTACTTGCCCTCTACTACGCGCCAACGATGATCCTTCTCAGACCAGTATGCGAATGCGCGATCATCAAGGTCAAAGACCACGTCTTCCGACTTGCCCGCAGGAACGAAGACCTTAGCAAAGCCCTTCAGCTCATGCACTGGACGCTCCACTGGACTATTTTCTGCAGGATTGACATATACCTGAACGACCTCAGCACCATCGACATCCGATGTGTTTGTCACCGTCGCATGGACGCGTACGGCCATATCGCCCTTAACTTCCACGCGAATATTGGAAATATCGAAGGTCGAGTAGCTCAAACCGAATCCGAATGGATATGCTACGTCGACATCGAAAGTATCGTAGTAGCGATAGCCCACAAAAACACCCTCGCCATAGTCGACCACGCGATCACCGCCAGGCCAATTGACCATAGAAGGATCATCCTTGATATCCAATGGAAGAGTCTGAGCCAGCTTACCCGATGGATTTGCATCACCGAAGACGATATCAGATACAGCCAAACCACCCGCCTGACCGAGCAACCATGTTTCAAGAACTGCCTTAGCATCGTCCTGCCATGGGTCCATCTGCACTGCAGATCCGTTGGAGAGAACGACGATTACATTCGGATTGACCTTGCTGACAGCGGACAAAAGTTCAATCTGCTTTGCTGGCATATCGAGCGTTGTACGATCGAAACCTTCGGATTCTTCCTCTTCTGGAAGACCCATAGTGAAGATAACAGCCTGGGCATCGCGTGCAGCTGCCAATGCCTCTTCAGTCAATTCGTCTGTCTGCTCGGAACGATCCAAGGTAAAACCAGGCGCGAAGACGAAATGAGCACCTGTTTCATCCAAAGCATCGAGGATAGAATCCATACGCGTTGGGTTCAGATGCGAAGAACCGCCGCCCTGATAACGTGGCGTGCGCGCAAATTCGCCGATAACAGCCACGCGTGTTTGAGGATCCAATGGCAAAAGCCCACCCTCATTCTTCAGCATAACGATGGATTCTTGAGCCGCGCGACGTGCGATGACATGATGAGCTGGAATCTTATAGGTGAAGCCTTCGCGCAACATTGCTTCCTGAGCCTTCTCCACCAAATCCAGCATACCCTGAGCCATGCGGTCGAGCTGCTCTTCAGAAATTCGACCATCTTTAACAGCGACGACGACTTCATTATCCGTGTAGCTTGGAGGCATTTCGAGATTCAGTCCAGCGTTCAAAGATGCTACGCGATCATGCACAGCACCCCAGTCACTCATAACGATGCCTTCAAATCCCCACTCATCGCGCAAAACTTCCGTCAAAAGCCAATGATTTTCCGAGCCAAAGACGCCGTTGAGCTGGTTATACGCGCACATAATCGTCCATGGCTGAGCAGTTTTCACGATGTGCTCAAATGCTGGCAAATAAATTTCGCGCAATGTTCGCTCAGTAATGCGCGCATTGATACGCAAGCGGTCAGTTTCCTGATTGTTCGCAGCAAAATGCTTCAGGGATGTACCCACACCTTGGGACTGTACACCTTCTACGATGCCAATTGCTTCGTGACCTGCCAAGTATGGATCTTCTGACCAGTATTCGAAAGAGCGTCCACCCAATGGATTGCGCTTGATATTCACGCCAGGTCCGAGGATGACAGCTACATTTTCCTGAATGCACTCTTCACCCATCGCGACGCCCACTTCATGCACGAGTTTTGGATTCCACGAGCTGGACATACCAGCTGCTGGAGGGAAGCATGTCGAAGGAATGGTATTTTTCATATCGAGAGCTGCTGTCTCGTTATTTTCCTTACGCAGACCGTGAGGACCATCCGTAAGCATATAGCCCGGAACTCCCAGACGTTCAATTGGCTGGAAGTGCCATGCGTCGCCGCCCGATGTGAGCGATGCCTTTTCTTCTACTGTTAAATCGTGTACATTCACCATTGAGTTCTCCCATTACTATGACGTTTTACGCGTATGTGAACGCTAACATCATCTTTTATTCTATGCGTACCCGCGAATGATTTCTCTTGCAAAATTTCCGAGACGATGCCCCCGCGAATGATTTTTTGCAAGACTAACCACTTGCCGTATCACCCGCGGGGCACTTCCACTACAAGCTTTTATCCCAGAATGACCGCAAGATTCCATCGCCCAATTGTCACGTCATCTCCCACAGCCACGCGAGTGCCCGCTGGCAGAGGTGTCGCATTGTGAGCAATTTTTCCATCCTGACCGATAATTTCCGGTGCGACTATCACTTCCCCACCCACAGGCGACTTAAAAGTGACCGAATCTGCAGAATAGTTCAGCAAGTATGTAGCCGTTTTTCCATCTGGTGTAATCGTTTGACGCACAGTCACGACACCTGACAAATCCATTCCTACCGGTTTCACACCCGCGTATTCCACAGCCTCGCGCAACACTGCCCGCAATGTATCCGCGGAAAGTAGCGTGCCAATATACTCAGCTGATCCCTTACCATACGCATGCCGTGTAATTGCCGCATAGGAATCCCACGCATAATGATCGTACGATGCCAAAACTTCCGTATCAGTTGCCGTCAATTTCAGCAGCTCGATCAAACCTTCTGCCATGCTTGCATTCACTACATTTTCCAGCTCGCCATCACCCGATACAGTCACGGCACCATCTGGACGTGTGAATTGGTTATACGTCATACCAAACACATCCGTTAAATCATGCGGAGCAGCGTCTTGCCACACGGTCGTATCGTTGTCCGTCACAAATGAACGCATGCCCGACACAAGATGACCACCATCTCGCACATACTCACGCAAACGATCAATCGTTTCTTGAGCGGCCACATACAGCGCAGGCGTAACGATCATGTCGTAGCGCCGCAGTCTTTCCGCATCCGCATTCACCGGAATGATATCGACTTCGACGTTCAATTCAAACAAAGCATCATAGTATCTACGAACAATGTCGTTATACGCAAGACTTCCTCCAAATGGGAATCCCGATTCGAGATTAAACCAGTTCAGAGCAGTCAGCGCTTCGTTCGACACCATAATGGCTACGCGGTTGTTTTTCTGCGAATGAAGAAGTCGTCCACCGATGGCATCATTTTCCATTTCTCGACCGAAAATTCCCGCTTCTTCATATGTAAGATTTTTTGCAAAATCGTGAGAAAGCACGCCCTTCCAGTACGTTTCAAACGAGTTATGGATGGAATGCCAATGCCAGTACATCACACCATCAGCACCATTTGCCACATGGGAATACGCCTGAAGTCGAAGCTGCCCTGGGTATGGAAGCCAGCCATTTTGCCCCTGAGCTTGAGTTTCCAAAACGATGAAGTTGCGACCATCTTTAACCGAACGTGCTACATCACCGCCGAAGCCAATTTCCTTACCAGTCAAATGTTCCTCAGTCGGATGGTAAATATCCACGCCCGAGATATCCAGCGCCTTGCCCGCTTCGAAATGATTAACAGCAGGCTGCACACCATACGAATACCCACGCCATTCGTAATCGAAATTCTGCGTAACAAACTGATCATCTCGCGCATATTCGCGCACAATTGCCGCCTGCCATGCTAAGAATTCCGCGACCACCGCACGCCTAAATTCATCAAAAGCGCCGCGCAACGACTGGTTAATCGAGCCTGACACGTCAGGGAAATTCTCCCACGCGTCAATACGGTTCGACCAGTAATCCAAACCAAACGCCTTGTTCATCTCATCAGTTGAATTATGGAAGCGCTTTCTCAACGACTGCACGAATAATTTTTGCAGATCAGGACTGCATGAATCATAATATTTCGTTTCGTTGTCGACTTGGAATCCGATAACCTGCGGATGCGATGCCGTATGCTCAACGAGCTTTCGGATAATTCGTTCTGCGTAAAAACGATATGTCCCATTAACGATGTCCATATTCTGGCGAACGCCATACTTTGCCTGACCAGAATTATCCTGAACAGCGAGCACATGCGGATCGAGCTCGACAAGCCAGCTTGGAACAGCTGCAGTCGGAGTGCCGATAATGACGTCAATTCCATACTTGCTTGCCGCATCCAGCGCTCGATCGACATGAGCAAAGTTGAAAACCCCAGGTTCAGGTTCTTCAGTACTCCACGTAAATTCTGCAATTCGGATAACGTTCATGCCCGCATCGCGCATCATTTGGAAGTCCGTATCAATGCGATCAATGTCGTGCGGAAGGATATATTCGTCGTAATATGCCGCTCCGAAAAGGAAACGGTCTACATGCGTCTTTGCCATGATGATGCCTTACATAACTTCTTACTTACACAGACTGACACAGTGTAAGGAAAATTGATCTCTCGAAAAGTATTGTAATCAGTACGTACAGCAACTGAGGGAGGCAGTGCGAATTTTCTGAGTGATAACGAACGATAGCAAAATAACGTCATGTCTATAAGCATGAGGCGTTAGGCATTGCCTTACTCCGTCCGCAAACGCGCAGAAAATCGTGTCTATCCTCCCTGCCCGTGAGTCCTACTGATCTCGTCTGGCTGGCTGCTAACCGGCAATCTAACCGATAGCCCCCGTCCTAACTGACGGTCTGACTGCCCAGCTAGCTAGCAGCCCGCACCTTGCCTAGTCCAACACGAAAGTATTGAACGAACGTGCCTTCAGTGTGACATTTAATCCCTTCTCAGGGTCGTTTGGATTTGCAAAGGTAAATGGCATGTCCTGATTGAGGGCATTTTGTGCCACAACCACAACTGTGCCATCCGTATTTTCGAAAGCAATTGCCATCGAATTGAAATGACCCTTTGTACCCAACACGCGAGCGCATGGCTTTACGTACTTCGCGAAATGCTTCATCACATAGTACTCAGGATTGCGCGTAACAGCACCCGTCTTCGAATCAATGCTGTAGAGCGAATTTTGCATCCAACCCCATGTCGACACGACCTCGGTCAAGACCATATTCCAGTAGGTATATGTCGTTGCACCGTTCGTGAAGTAATGGTTAATGAGGTGGAAGATGTATTCTGCATAATCCCACGCATTTTCGCCGTTACCGCACTCAGACTCTGTCTGGAAGATTTCCATCTCAGGCCAGGATTCGTGGGTACGCTGTACAGCCGCACGGCCTGCCCACTGATATCCGATACCCTTGATGAATCGACGAGCATCCTCATCGAAGAGAATTCCATCTACCCAACGGTTGTAATTATCCATACGCATGCCGTAGCCTACGCCTGTGAATGCCATATCTTCTGGACCGTTCAATGTACCGAGGCAGATGTGGGTATCCAATCCTTCACGCTCGAAAGTTGGTCCGAGATAATCGCGAATGAAGATCTTCATATCCTCGCTTGTATACAGGCAGCTTGGGAACTTTTGATCTGCGAAGACCTCGTTTTGTGGGAAGAGATGCGTTACCTTAATTCCGTGTGCTTCGTATGCGCGAACGTACTTGACGAAGTAGTTTGCGTACGCTTGCAAATTTTCTGGTTCCATCACCAGACGACCGAAATTATAGACCTTAGGGAACTTCATCCACGTTGGAGGAGACCATGGGCTGGAGAACAGCTTCAAATCTGGCTGATACTTCTGCGCGCGCTTAATGTAAGGGATAAGCGTCTTCTCGTCGCGTTCGACACTGAAGTCCTTGAGCTCAAGGTCACCATCAGTTTCATCATAGCTATACCAATTAAGCGAAAAATCGTTTGCGCCCACTGGTGCACGGTTGAAGACGAAATTCATTTCTGATGGATCAAACAATTCCTTGAAAATTTGCTCAGCATCATCTTCGCTGGCAATTTCCGTCAATGTCTGGTATCCAAGCTCGTTGAAGCATCCACCAAAGCCACGAATTGCCTGGAATTTTTCTCCCGTTAATTCGAAATCAGCAGATTCACGAACGGTCGTTGTATCCACAGAATTTTCTACAAATTTCTCATCTTCTGTGGTGGAAATCCATGTAGTCATTTTTACCTCATCTTAAAATCTGAAAATCTCAATTATGCATGGGCGTACGTCTCAGTACATTAATCGAACCAAGCGCACGCCCGATCTGTGCGTTCTGCAGTTCTCCGCACGTACTACTTTGTAGAACGAATCATGTAGAAGAAGATAACTGCGAGGACAGAGAATGCGATAGCAACTGGGAAGACGAGGCTGTAGCCTACGTTCACCACAATGATACCGGTGAAGATAGGTCCGACCATCTGTCCCAAAGTAGTTGCGATGTTCAAAATACCGAGATCCTTGCCTGCTTCTTCGATATTTGGAAGGACATCGATATTCAATGCCTGATCGACAGCGCCATACACTGCATAGCCGAAGCCTGCAAGAGCTGCAAAGCCAAGCATGGACCATTCAGTCTTGAAAATCCATGGGAGCAAGTAGCCCACTGCCATGCAGATAGATGCTGCTGCTACAGGAAGCTTACGGCGGCCGATCTTATCCGACAAGAAGCCAGAACCGAGCGACCCAATCAAACCTGCCACCATAATGACAGTCGACATGATACTGATGGTACGACCTGACGAGCTCTTATCCATTCCCATATAATCCTGCAAAATGAAGAGCTGGTAATTGAGAATCATGTAGTAACCGAAGATGAGGAATGTACGGCCGAGGAATGCGAGCCAGAAGTCGCGTGCGCCCTTAATTGGTGGAACAAAGGAAAGAAGAAGATCCTTCATACCGCCCTTTACTGGAGGAAGGTCCTTCGAGGACTTTTCGGTAGGCCATACGAGAATTGCCGCGAGACCAGAAACTCCCATGAGGATACCTGCTACCAAGAATCCCGGGAAGGTGTTCTGGATGAAGTTAGCACCGATAATCGTACCGATAGATGTACCAACTGTTGTGCCGAGAGACATGAATGCAGACATTGATGCACGCATATCTTCTGGAACGCGGTCAGACAATGCGGCAATAATTGGCGCAATCATTGCGTTCAAGCCAAACATGCAGACGCAGTACCAGAATCCGATAAGCCATGGATCAGAGAATGCTCCTGTGAGGAAGAGTGCGACACCGCCGACAATTCCACCACCCAAAATCCATGGGGTACGACGGCCAAAACGGGAACGCGTACGGTCAGAAAGGTTTCCAAACAAAAGATTGGACACGAGCGATGCAAGTGCTGTGACCGAGCTCAGCACAGTGTACACACCTGTTGCTGCCTTCGGATCGCCCATAACGTCCTTCAAATACTGTGGGAGCAAAACAGCTGCGACAATCGCAAGACCGCCCATCCACAGCAATGCAAATACCAAAAATGCGATATAGTAACGCCATCGCTCCACAGTCGAGAGCTGTGCTGGTGCTGCTACTGTAGTTTCGTCACTCATATAAATCTCCTTTGATGAGTGTCTCCATTAACTTTAGCTATGAGTGTTGTGTTTTGGTGAACGTTCACATTCTGGCTACACGGCTAACTGCATAGACTGAAATGTAGTATTCTCCTTTAACAAAATTAAGTGTACCACTGATTTGTTAATTCGTTTAACTAATATCTCATTTTTGCAAAATCTGCACTGGGGATAGCCGTCGAATGCTTGTCTTTTGCATGAATTTTCTGTGAGAAATCGCCGCTGATTTCCGCTTCATTCGTACGTTTTGCCGATGCCCAGGAGACGTGTTTGTACGAAGTAACTGCGAGATGGTGTTTTGTGCATCCATGGAACAAAATTCCACAATTACCCAGCTAGGATTAACCAAAAATGTTCCGCAGATGCATAAAACTTTTCTTATTGAGGCTCAGCATATTTGCTGACCTCTTTCATCTACCCCTCCATCGCAATTTTCACCAAACTCTTTTTCCAAGTCCTTTCCTTAGCACCTTCCAGGGATCTTTCCCCAGCTCTCCCAGCTCCTGCGAGCATAAAAAATACGTGCGGCATAAAACCGCACGCATCTGAGCTTGAGAGTGTAGCTAGAGCTTGACTGCTAGACAGGAGTGCTGAGCACTAAGCCTTAGCATCAAGCCATTTCTAGCATTCACTACTTCTGCCAACCAACGTTCTCTGGGAGTACAGACTTGAAGCCTGCAGGACCCCAGTTAGCCAAGCCGGTCTTTACAGCAACGAAGCTTGGAGAAATATCCATTGGCAAAGAACCGAAGAGAGCAAGAGCTGCCTTTTCAGCCTTGTTTGCTGCCTTTACAGCTTCGAGCTGGTTGGAGATGGTTCCTGGAATGTGAGACAACTCGTCAACTTCCTTGCTTCCAGTGAAGGTGTAGTTGCTGTCAGAGTCAGAGCCATAGAGCTGGTAGATGTTGTTCTGGCTGAATGGTGTGGTGGAGCTCCAAGCCATTGGAACGATCTCATAGTCGTGGCTGTTCATGGTGTCAGCGAACTTAGAGGAGTCGCGGTTATCAAGGTTGATCTTGATACCAGCTGCCTTCATCATCTGAGCGATAGCCTTAGCCATGTTGTTACCGAGAGCGGTGTCACCGAAGTAGGTGTAGCGAATCTCGAGAGTCTTGCCATCCTTTGCATAGTAGCCATCGGAGCCCATCTTGTAGCCAGCAGCTTCGAGGGTCTTCTTAGCACCTGCAACGTCAGTCTTCTTAGCCTCTTCTGGGAGGTTGTTCTCATAACCCTGCTGGTATACAGGGAATACTTCAGAACCTGGAGTTTCTGGAGTCCAGTTCAAGCCCTGGAAGTGAACCTTCTGGAAGGTGTCGCGGTCGAATGCCTGAACGACAGCCTTACGTACGTTCTCATCCTTAAGAGCATCGCTCTTAGCGTTGAAGGTCAAAACGTTAGTACCTGCGCTGTAGCCCAAACGAATCTGGATATCCTTGCGGGTCTTGATGTTCTGCAAAGAGTTGTTAGAAGCGAACTTTACCTGATCAAGCTCACCGTTCTTGAAAGCGTTAAGCTCAGCAGTTGCCTCCATGTAACGATATGTAATCTTTTCGAGCTTTGCAGTATCGCCCCACCAGTTTTCGTTACGTACGAAGGTTACAGAATCCTGATCTGCAGACTGTACCTTGAATGGACCTGCGCCCCACTCGGAGTGTGGATTGTCAACCCAGCCGGAGGTGTAGACGTTTGCATCCAAAGCCTGTGGTGGGTACAAAGAGGTGAACAAGCTCTGCCATGGGTAGAATGGCTCGGAGAATGTAACGACAGCTTCCTTAGCGGTAGAACCCTGAGTTACAGAAGCAATCTTGTCGTAACCTTCGGTGCTTGCTGGGGTGTAGCTCTCGTCCTTACCATTGAGAACGCGCCATGTGGATTCGAAAGCAGTCCAGTCGATGTCCTTGCCGTCGTTCCACTTTGCCTTGTCGTTAATGGTGTAAGTAACGGTCAATGGGTTTTCGTTGGTTACTTCAGCCTTGGTGATGTAATCTTTGTTCCAAGAGTGGTTACCCTTAATGTCGAAGGTAGCCAACTGTGGCATGTACCAAGACCACAATTCGCTCATGTAACCGGTGTTGCCTTCCACAGAGAAGCTGTTCCAGTTTGGAGTGTAGGTGGTAGCCAAAGTGAAGGTACCGCCATCCTTGATCTTGTCACGATCCTGGCTGTTATCATATGCCTTATCCTTAGCAGGCATTGGGTAAGAACCCTTGTAGTCTGATGCGAAACCATCAGCTGGTTCTGCTGCACCTACAGCCTGGTTACCGGAACCAGCGCCGCAGCCAGCAAGAGCCAATGCCAAAGCTGCTACAGCTGCAGTCACTGTTGCAAACTTCTTCATTCCCTTTACTTTCATTTCTCTCCTTCAATGAATTGGAAATAAACTCTTCTCACATACGCACGAGTGCATGTCTTTCAACAATGCACTCATTCGTACTCTTATTAAGCCATGGTAGCCCAATGGCAAGCCACAGTATGGTCACCGTCTCGCTTAATGGATACAGGACGTACTGTGTCGCAGTTCTTTTGCTGCTCTGGGCTCAACTGCTTATACAGTGGGCAGCGAGAAGCAAAAGCACATCCCTTGATCTCTTCAGTTGGGCTAGGCAAATCACCATCAAGAATGATACGTTCGCGATTGCGCTCATACTGAGGATCTGGAACTGGCACAGCACTCAGCAATGCCTTGGTATAAGGATGCAAAGGATTATCAAATACTTCGCTAATTTCGCCTGACTCGACGATGTGTCCGAGATACATAACTGCCACACGGGAAGCCAAGTGACGTACGACAGACAAGTTGTGCGCTACGAAGAGGTATGCAACGCCCAAATTATTCTGCAAATCTTCAAGCAAGTTCAAAACACCTGCCTGAATGGATACGTCCAATGCAGACACTGGTTCATCTAGCAAAATCAAACGTGGATTAACGGCGAGAGCGCGCGCAATTGCGATACGCTGACGCTGACCACCGGAGAACTGGTTAGGGAAACGATCAACCTGATCAGGCTTCAAACCAACCAATTCCATGAGCTCGGCGATACGCTTATTGATATCTTCCTTGCTCATACCGATGACCTTCAAAGGCTCTGCCAAAATATCGTAAATTGGCAGACGAGGATCCAGCGAGCTCATAGGATCCTGGAAGACGTACTGTACCTTTTCGTGGAGCAATTGACGTTCCTTGCGGCTGAGCTTTCCAGCGACATCCTCGCCAAAGAGCTCAATCTTTCCAGTTTCTGGAGCTTGCAAGTTCATAATTTGCAGCAAAGTGGTCGACTTACCAGAGCCAGACTCACCTACGAGAGCAATGGTTTCACCTTCACGAATATGGATGGTGACATCATTAACTGCGTATACCTTACCGACCTTACGACGAAGGAAGCCACTCGAGCTCACGGTAAAGGTCTTCGTGATGTTTTCGGCAGAAAGAACCATCTGACGTTCTTCACGAGGAACGCCATCGAAAATGGATGGTACAGATTCTTCCACACCGTATACTTCACGGTATGTCAAGTTCTTATCGACGATTTCCTGAGTGCGATGGCACGCAGAACGCTGCTCGTCGCGACCAGGAACGGTGACGAGATCTGGTTCAGCCTGGCGGCACAGGTCAGTAGCAATTGGGCAGCGTTCAGCAAATGAGCAGCCCTGTGGAAGATTGACCAAGTTTGTAGGAGAACCAGGAATTGGAACGAGTCGCGAGGACTTCGCCTGGTCAGGGCGAGGAACTGCTCCCAAAAGACCCATAGTATATGGCATGACAGGACGGTAGAAGATATCGTCTACTGGAGCCTGCTCGACAGGACGTCCTGCATACATAACGATAATGTCATCAGCAATGGATGCTACGACACCCAAATCGTGGGTAATGAAGATAAGAGCTGCACCAGTTTCCTTCTGAGCCTTGCGAAGCACGTCAAGAATCTGAGCCTGAATAGTTACATCCAAAGCGGTTGTAGGCTCATCAGCGATGATAACGTCAGGATCGTTTGCAATTGCCATAGCAATGACCACGCGCTGACGCATACCACCAGAGAAGTGATGAGGGAATGCAGAAAGACGCTGCTCAGCGTTTGGAATGCCGACGGTTTCGAGCAATTCTACAGAGCGCTTATGAATCTCCTCATTTGTCATATCTGGATTATGAGTGACAAGCGCTTCACGCAGCTGATCGCCAATGGTATACACAGGAGTCAATGCAGACAATGGATCCTGGAAAATCATCGCGATGCGCTTACCGCGCAATTCACTCATTTGAGTATCTGACTTATCGAGAAGATTTTCCCCCTCGAAGATGATAGAGCCTTCGACCTTCGCGTTCTTATCGAGAAGACCCATGATGGCCATGGAAGTTACCGACTTACCCGAGCCGGACTCACCTACGATACCGAGAGTCTTTCCGCGCTTAAGCTCGAAATTGATACCGCGCACTGCATGAACAGTTCCCGCTTCTGAAGCGAAATTAACGCGCAAATCCTCTACCTTCAGAACAGTTTCTGAAGAGTCAACTGTTTTTCTAAAGCCGTCCATTATTAAAGTCCTTTATGAGAATATGCCACGTTATGCGGCTTTACCGCCGGAACGGGAGTAAGGGTCAATTGCATCGCGCAAACCGTCACCGATGAGCTGCACGGAGAATGCAAGGATAATCAATACTGTTGCAGGAGCGATAAGAACCCAAGGTTGTGTCACGATAGTGCCCTGACCTTCGTTCAAAATCGTACCGAGAGACGTATCTGGAGCTTTAATACCCAGTCCAAGGAAGGACAAAGTAGTTTCTGCAGAAACGGTTGATACAACGCCGAGAACGGTATTGATAACGAGTACAGAGCCAAGATTTGGAATCAAGTGGCGTACGATGACAGTAAATGGATTAACACCCATGAACTTTGCTGCACGTACGTAGTCACGTTCACGAATACTCATCGTAATAGTGCGAAGCACACGAGCAAGTCCGACCCAACCGAAGATGGTCAAACCAATAGTCAACCAGACCCAACCCGATGTACCACCTGCGGTACGAACCAAGATAGCGATGAGCAAAGTGGAAGGAACGACGAGAAGCATATCGAGGATCCACATACCGATTTTTTCGATAGCGCCTTCAAAATATGCGATACCCACGCCGTAGATTGCAGCGATAATTGTGCTGACGATAGAGCTCAAGAATGCGATCATCAAGGAGCGACCCAAACCATGTACAATCATGGCATACAAGTCGCCACCACCATCGGTAGTACCAAAGTAGTGATCGCCGCCTGGGGCTACGCCCAATGCTGCGAAGTCAAGGTCGACATAGTTATAGTGTGTGAGGAAACCACCAAAAATTGCCCACAACACAAGCAACAGCAAAAGAACAAGACCGACGACTGCGGATGGTCGACGCACGAAACGACGTGCATACAATGACATACGACCAGTGCGATGAATAGAGCCTACGCTCTCCTCGTCCTTATCCAATGACTTGTCAGAAGATTCAGCTGCTGGGGATGAAGCTACGGAGTTAGATGCCGTCTCACCACGCTGATCTACGTCAGCTTCTACGAATTCGACGCGCTCGACTGGTTTATCAAGCTCATCAAACTCGCCGCGAGGCTCCTGAGATTCTAAATGAGATTCTGTCATGCTCAATTTCTCCTAGCTCAAACGAATTCGAGGATCAAGCCATGCTGCGAAGATATCTGCAAGCAATGCACCCGCAAGTGTACACACACCTGCGAAAGCAGCAATAGCAACGGTTCCATTGATATCGTTTTGCCCAATTGTCGTCACAAAGTAGCGACCCAAACCATTAATAGCAAAAACAGATTCCGTAATCGTCGCACCAGTAAAGACACCTGCGATAGAGAATGCCACAGACTGTGCAGTAGGAATCAAAGAATTACGCAATGCGTGACGGCGAATTGCCTTGTTCAAAGTCAAGCCCTTCGCACGTGCTGTACGCACGTAATCAGCGTTCATCTCGTCAAGCAAGTATGTACGCTGCGTCAAGTGGTAGCCTACAGCTCCACCCAAAGTCATAGAAATAGTAGGCAAGATAAGATGCTGCAAGAAGTCTATAAACCACAGCCCAAAGTTATCGCCTTGATATGAGTGAAGTCCCGTCACGTAGAAGATACGGTCACCTACAGCAGTGTTAATTTCAATTGCGAAGAATACAACGCCTACAGCAAGAACTGCTGCTGGAATAACGAAGATAAATGTAGCAAAGGAATTCAAGATACGATCTTGCCACTTGTACTGGCGGATAGCAGTGTATACACCGATGGATACACCGATGACGATACTCAAAATAGTTGCCAAAGTAACAAGCTGCAACGAAGCGCCCATACGTGCCACAATTGCGTCGCCGACGGACGACTGGTCTGGAGCCTTACCCCAATCCCAGCGGGTTACTACACCTGTGAGCCAACGCCAGTAGCGTGTGATGACTGGAGTTTGGTCGTTAATATTTGCATTATCTAATGCACGGTTAATGGAAACCATTGGAGGTCGCGGATTTCGAGTCATATAGTTCGAACGCGGATCCATAAACGCACTGGCAAGGAAATACGTCATCGAAATAGCGACGAACAGCATTACGCAGTAGTTCGCTATTCTCTTAGCCAAGTACTTAAGCATCACACCTCCCTAGGCATGCCAATTTCACACATATGTCTATTAAATATAGACCTATTTATGGATTCTTGCGAAATCGGGCTTGTTTCACACATTTTTCAACCTTGAACCAGCCCGTATTCATACGTGTTCTGTTTATTCTACGGTATGTTGTGCAAAATTTAAGAATTGAGAGGTGTCGGTTGTAGGTTCGTGCCATACGCACACTATATATATGGTGTCAATCTGTCGGATTTCTGTTGGTTCTTGGTTACCCGAAACGCGCAATTGCTGAAAATATTGTGGATAATAATGAGTTGATGGCATTGCATACTCGGTATACGCTAAACTATCCCACAGAGTAAAGTACGAAAGTATCGAAATATTCGAGACTGAACAGGGAAGTTAGACTAATGACCGATACCAACGGAATTCCATCCATGGGGAATTTCAATCCAGATTCGAACCATAATACTGACGATAACCCACTCAATGAAGAGCGCTGGGATATTCCAAATCTTAATGGTTTCGATTTTGATTTGACAGAAGAGCAGACGATTGCAAATACTCAATCTTTGACGCAGCTTTCCGAGAGTACATCGACAGCTTTGCGCGCAATTAATGCGCAGAATGCTCTGAATTCGTCGAATAATGCTGCACAGAATAATGCAGCACAGTCAGAACAGCGCGCTTCGGACACTCAAGATCCTGAAGCAACGGCTTCCTTCGACCCTCTTGCTGAGGATGCGCAGATGTTGCCTGCAACCGAGAGCCCTGCACAGCAGTCTGAACCATCATCCGACGTTCATTCTACAGAAACTGTCGTTCTCGGATCTCCAGCAGCTGCGACCACACCAGCAGCACGCACATCCACACCTTCTGAGACTTCTAACTCGACTGCTGGCTCAACCGCTGACTCAACTTCCACCCCTTCTGAGACCGCAACGCTTCCGCTGAATTCCGCCGAAGATCGCACAGATGGAGCAAGCACATACGAGACAAGCACAGCTGATGCAAGTCCAGCTGAAACCACGCTGACTTCTTTTGCGGATTTTGCCGAAGATGACGACGATAGCGACGATGCTCCTACCAGAACGTACCAGCCTCAAGACCCTGTGGTTGCCGCATTGTCCTCGACTCCACAGTCTCACCGCGGTTCTCATGCAAAGCAGCTTTCCGATCAGGAGACTTCCGAGCGTTCCACACGCCGTATGCTCATCTGGGGAATTGCAGCAGTTCTTGCCATCGTCGTCATTGTTGGTTTGACTATTTTCTTCCGCAATATGGCAAATGCTCAAACTCACGAGCAAATTCTTGCAGCATGTACGTCAAGTCGTCAGTCTGCTCAGAAGTCATCTGAGTCTTTGCAAAAAGTTGTCAACGATGCAACGGCTACAGCAGCTACACAGTCCAGCGATGTTGAAGATACTGCTACGTTGACGAAGGCGAAGAATGCTCTCGAGCAGGCAAATGTATCTCTCGCGAGCGAGAAGGCATTGGATGAGTGCAAGGCTACGATGAGCGATGCTCAGTTGCGTGCTCTTACTAATCAGGCGGATACTATTGTGTCAAATCAGACACAGTACACTTTGACTATCAACAAGACGAAGACAGCCGTTGAAAATTCTAAGGCTACCAAGACTCAGTCAAACGCGAAGAATAATTTGAGCACAAAGCGTCAAGAAGCTCAGACTTTGTATGACCAGTCAAACGGCAAGGTCACAGATGAGACGACGCGTACAAATTTGAAGAAGGCAATTGACGATGCAGATTCTTTGATTGCTCAAAATATCAAAAACGTCACATCAAGCCAGTATTCGTCGGCAATTGACACTCTGAACAATACGATGACTGCTGTTCAAAATTCTATGAAGGCATACGAGGAATCCGAAAAGACAAAGGACGCGAACGTTGCTGGCGTGTGCGCACCATTTGCGGGCACGTATTCCAACGGTTCGTCGCAAGTTACTCTGCGTGGAGACTGCACTTTGCGTTATAGCGATAACTCCATCGGAACCCCATCGACGTGTACATTCTCCGATGGCTCGACAGGTTCATGCGCGACAGTCGATGACGAGGACAATCCAAACGAAGTAGGCTGGTCTGTGGTCTGCTCGGGCGATGGAGCGTGTCAAAATTCGAACGCCCGCGTTTCGAATAGGGGTGGACAGGTTACTATGGAACTCGGTGGGCAAAGTTATACACGACAATAACGTGACATTCCATATAACCCGTCGCACACAGTAACGTGGCAGCAATGTGACGGTACGTGTCCGACTTAACGGTGCAAGGGTGTCTTCATACGCAATTGTCGTGTGAAGACACCTTCGTCTTTTCTGCGTTCACCAGGCAACCATATCGCACGGTATTATGCGCAGCAGGTAGCCGTTAACGCCACATGGACACAGGCGGGGAAGGCTCTCATATGTCGTGAACAGTTTCGCGTAATATCCGACGACACAAAGAAAAACACGAGATAGGTGAGGGTCTACTCTATGACAGAGAACTCCGCGGGACTTTCCGAGTCTCCTGATGCTGCTTCTCGGCAAGCAGCACACGCTAATCAACAATCCGAGCAACCCGCTTCGGCTGACAAGCCTCAGCAGGAAACGCTGAAGAAAGGCCTCCAGAATCGCCACATCCAGTTAATCGCATTGGGCGGCGCTATCGGTACTGGCCTTTTCTACGGTTCAGCTGAATCTATTCAGCTTGCTGGTCCAGCTATTTTGCTGACTTACCTTCTGGGTGGTGCGCTCATCTTCCTCATCGTTCGCGCTCTTGGCGAGATGAGTACATATGATCCAAAGGCTGGCGCTTTTAGCTATTACGCAAGCCATTACTGGAGCAAGCGTGCTGGCTTCGTCAGCGGCTGGAATTATTGGGCTAACTACGTGCTCGTCTCCATGGTGGAGCTTGCAGTCGTTGGCCGTTTTGTGCAGTACTGGTTCCCAAGCATTCCTGCATGGGTAAGTGCTGTTGTTTTCATGGTCTTAATTACCGCAGCAAATATGCTCGGTGTGAAGGCATTTGGCGAATTCGAGTTCTGGTTCGCTATCATCAAGATTGTGGCTGTTATCGCCATGATTGTTTTGGGCGTAGTTGTTATCATTATAGCAATTCCTGGCGCGGATGGTGTCATCCCAGGCTTGCATAATCTTGCAAACTTCGCACCACATGGATTCTTCTCCGTCCAATCCAACGCATCCGGAGCTGCTGGAGGCGTGGCATATTCTGGAATTTTGATGGCTCTTGTCGTCGTTATGTTTAGCTTCGGCGGTACCGAATTGATTGGTATCACCGCTGGCGAGGCAGAAGATCCAAAGAAGTCCATTCCTAAGGCAACTAATGAAGTTGTATGGCGTATTCTTATCTTCTACGTCGCAGCTCTCGCTGTCATCATGTGCGTTGTCCCATGGGATAAGATTGGCGTTCCAAATGCAAACGGCGTTGTCGTCAGCCCATTCGTTCAGATTTTTGATTCTGTGGGAATTCATTTCGCAGCTGGTTTGCTGAACTTCGTCTGCCTGACTGCAGTTATCAGCGTATACAATTCCGCATTGTATTCAAATTCGCGTATGCTGTACTCTCTTGCGATGCAGGGTAACGCTCCTGCATATTTGAGCAAGACAAACAAGCGCGGCGTTCCAGCGTGGGGTGTGCTCACTTCTGCAGCAATTACCGTTATCGCTGTGGTCGTCGTCTTCATGTGGCCTGATTTCGCATTCAATTACTTGATGTCTATCGCTACATTCGCGGGTATCTTCAACTGGTCGATGATTGCTATCACCCAGATGAAGTTCCGTAAATTCATCGGCAAGGATGGCGAAAAGGAGCTTACCTTTAAGCTTCCATTCGCTAAGGTCACTCCGTGGATCATCCTCGTGGCAATGGCTGCAATCTATGCGCTTATGTGGCTATCCCCTAGCTACCGCGTAGCTGCATGGCTTGGACCACTGTGGGTAGTTGTGCTGATCGCCGCGTACGAAATTATCGAGCGCGTCAAGAAGACGCCTTCCAATTCTCAGAAGGCGAATACTACGGCAGATAATAAGTAAGTCCACGTATTCATACATATAAGGTCGTCATAAAGCTTGAGCGCATTATGGCGACCTTATATCTTCTGATAGCACTCATGTCATGTGCTGTTATGACATTGTCACTTGTCATTCCTACCGTTACTTCCCCATTCTCATCGTCGAGGATATTCGCATGAATCGCAAACTTTTTTTCCTTTCCCACTCCTCCTGCTGTACCAGTTAAAAAATGTGCAGTCATTGCTCCACTTTTGGCTTTTACATTCTTCGCTCTGCTCGTCTCTCTGCTCGGCTTTTCGGGCTATCCTTCCTTGTCGATAAGGCACTTGACGAGTACACGGGCAGCAAAGCTTCATGGTATGTATCTACCGAGATCGTGTACGACATGAACGCCCAGCAGCACCGTATCTGCACCCTAGAGCAAACATCCTGCCGAGATATCGCATCTGTAAGCATCGACAAGCAGTTGCTTTCCCTCGAAAGAGATGCTCAGCCGTCCCAATGGGATGTCATCGGATTGGTGACATACATATATAGGCTCCACACCGCCGCAAAGGGTATACGGCATGCAACTACCATGAATTATGAACACTTAGAAGAGCAGATGCTCACGATTCAGTCATCTCCAGTCAAGGTTGAGGACTAACTAGGCAAGGCCAAGTACTTACAGTAGAAGGACATCGACTCACAAAGATGTTCATCTCCCAAAACAAAAAGGGGCGACTGATAATCTAAGTACCTCCCGTCAACATTTCACCGTCAGTACTTTTCTATCAGCCACACCCTCGTATGATGAGCGCTTGATGTTTAATCGCGTATTTCTTTGCCTATTTTTACTGCTTTACTGCGCCGCCGCTTGCGATGCCTCACCGCGAATATTGGTCAAAGCTGCATTAAACGCTTCCGTCGTCCAGCTTGCTCCCGCGACTGTATCCAGCTTCAAATCCTTAATATCTTTCCCTACGACCTGTCCTTGGATACTCTGTACGAAGCTGTCACCGTACTTTTTCGAGATAGCATTCGTTGTCTGTGGGGTAACTGTCAGCGCAGAAATCTTTCCTTGGCTCAGAGTCGCCGATACTTTCAACGTGCTCGCACTATGCTCACCGTACGTTCCGCTGATATCGTACGTTCCATCTGCATAATTTCCCGTATCCGTTGCAGCAGTAGGGAAATTCATCTCATTAGTCAAAGTCTCTTGACTGTCGGAGGAAGAATTACCCTTCGACGAATTGCTCGATTGGCTCGACTGACTCTGTGTATCCGCATTATCTCCTGGAGCTGGAGACTGCGCTCCGCATCCGGCGAGCGCGACCGATGTCGCCAGCACGCCTAAAGCAGTAACCGCGAGCGCTTTCTTCTGAATTTCTTGTGCCATACTTTCAGACTAGTCTTTCTGCTCGAAATTGTCGCGAGAAATCGTATCTTTTGCAGATTTGGTCGGATTGACGAATTCGGATTCATCTGTGTCGGACACTGCTACACGACTATCTGATGCTGCCAGTGCCTCAAATTCAGACTTCGCGGTCGGATCATTCCACTTCTCCCCCACGAGTTTTCCGTGATTGAGCATAATTTCGCGCTGTGCCTGACCTGCTACCGTCGAATCGTGTGTTACGACGATAATTGTCGTTCCCTGCTCATGCAGATTCTTAAACAAATCCAGCACGATCTGTTCGTTTGCTTCATCCAAATTACCTGTTGGCTCGTCGGCAAGGATAATTTCTGGGCAGTTAATTAGTGCACGTGCGATGCAAACGCGCTGCTGCTCGCCGCCCGAAAGTTGGCTTGGCAAATGATGCGCACGATCTTCCAAACCGACTTGACGTAACGCATCCATTGCCTGCTTTTCGTCGACTACCGAATGGTAGTACTGTGCAGCCATCACGTTTTCGACAGCAGTCAGATGCTGAACGAGGTAGAACTTCTGGAAGACGAGTCCCACCACATTCTTACGCACATCCGCAAGTTCACGTTCGCGCAAATGTTCCAAACTGCGGCCTTGGAGCGTCACTTCACCCTTGCTTGGAGAGTCCAGGCAGCCGATGATGTTCATCAGTGTCGTTTTTCCAGAACCTGATGATCCGACGATGGACAGCCACTGCCCGCGAGGAACAGTCAAACTCACATCGTCCAATGCGTGCAAGTCGCCATAAATTTTTGATACATGGTCTAAATGCAAAAGAACTTCGTTCATGTTTTACTCTTCTCGTAGCACAATTGCTGGGTTAATTTGGGATGCTTTACGCACTGGAATAATGGAAGCGATAACTGCAATCAGCGATGCAATAGCAACGCACGCAATCATAATCCCTACATTCAGTGTGACGACTCGGTCAAACACTGTGCGAATCAGAATTTCCGCGACACCGATTCCCGCGATGACACCTAGGACGCCGCCGACGATTCCGTACAGCGCGGACTCTACGTAGAATTCCGTAGCGATAGAGCGATTCGACGCGCCTAGTGCTTTACGCAAACCGATTTCATTGCGACGCTGAGACACGATGGAGGTCATGGTCGTCGATACGCCTACCAAGGTCAATGCAACGATAACCACGGAAATAATCCAAAACAGAGTGGTCAGCATCGTGATAATGCTGGCGTTTGCTGTAGAAATCTTACTCACAGACTGCGCGGTTACGTTCATAGACTTCATCTCGTTGATGTTATCGACGAGTCTGGTCAGGTCAGCACCGCTGGCTTCTGAGGAGTATTCAATCACATCGACGCCGTGCTTTTCTCCAATCAAATCGTTAACAGTCTCATTCGTCGCATACAGCATAGTGTCTTCATTTCCGCCTGTGCTGACAATTCCGACGACTTGCATGCGCGTGCCCTGAGTATCGAGAATGGTGTTCGTCGAGTTGTCATCGACATAACCGACGGTAATGCTTTGCCCCACTTTGACGCTTAATCGGTCTGCGATATCCGTTCCAATCATCACTTGGTTTTTCTTTGTCGGCCAATTTCCGGTGACATCCCAGAACTGATTCATGGATTTGACTTCTTGAGGGTCAATTCCTGCCATCTGATAGGACGCTGAATTGATGCGAACAGTATCGTAACGGTAGGTCGCATGCTTTTCGCCGAATCCCGTAGCGCGCATCATTTCCGTGGTGTGCTCCACCATATCTGGTTGGATACCGTTTTCTGTCACACCCGTTTGATTACTCGTGACCACAAGATTCGCACCGTAAGCGCGCATTTCTTCCGTCATTTGAGCTGGTACGACAAGGCATACCATGACAAGTACGAAAAGCGTAGCCGCTCCGACGAGCGACGCGACGACTGCCATAATTGCTCGTGAACGACGGCGAATAACAGCTCCGCGAATCATCGTCCAGAACATCGCGCGGTTAGCGCGCTCTTGACGTTTCACATCGTCAGCAGTGTACAGTCGCTGCTGAGTGTTCTGTGGCTCACCCTGCTCAGAAGCTGAGGAAGGCACAGCACTCGAGCTGGAATTTTTTGCATTATCTACCATGAAGCACCTCAGCTGGTTTCAGATTCAAAATTGCACGCAATGCAGACAGCGATGCGGCAAGGATAGTAATCGCAAGAAGAACGATGACCAAGACGAAGACCATTGGTCGCATGGCAATTCCCGCATTAAAGACGATATGCCCGATTCCTTGCGCTACAGCCGTTCCCAAGAGCGCACCGATAATTGCTCCCACTGCGCAAATTGACGCTGTCTCGGCAAGGATAAAACGCATTACCTCGCTGTTCTTTGCACCAATTGCCTTGCGTAGCGCGATCTCGCTGGAACGTTCTGCTGTGGCTGCTGCCATCAGATTTGCTACAGCAATTGCCGCTGCTATCAATGTCAGCGCGGTCATCACGATCATGACTGCCTGAGTCTTGCGCAATACATTTCCTTGAAGTGCTGCCACTTGGCGGACCTGCTTAGCCACAGCACCAGGGATGACTTCCTCAATCTGATACGCGATAGAGCTCACGTATGCCGTGCAGTACCATGTCTCCCATTCCGTCTTCGACACCGCTTCAGGGGATTTCTCCACCTTGCGAGCCAAATCATTTTCAGGAGTGGTCAGCGCACGCACTTCGACATAATTGACCGAGTCAGGAAGATTTGTCACATCTTGAACGACACTTGTCGAGGTGAAAATAGCTTTATCATCGTCATCACCCGACGTGAAGATACCAGTCACAGTCACCGTCTGCTCACGACCATCGCGACTGAGCGTAAGCTTATCGCCGACAGAAACGCCATGCTCTTGAGCAAAAGTATGGCCGACCATGGCTTCGTTTCCAGAGTCCTGAGCCCACGCACCGTCAATCTTCCACCACGAGCGCATGCCACGCAGACCCACGATTGTCTCTTCGCCTGTGTTGAGCTTAAGCTGCTTGTTAAACCACGTGCCCGCTACAGGAACGTCGTCAACTTTTTGATTCTTTGCAGAAGTGACCGTGAGATGTTCATTCAACTGTGGCGCAAAATTCAAAATATTGTACGCCCAGAAAATTGTTTTCATTTTTTGTAGATCGGACTCATGAATGAATTGGGTCGGATCTGTGCGCGACGAGCTCGGTGTGGATGTCGAGCTGGACGCGTACAAGTCAGAAATAACAGCATCAGACTTTGGGCGTACGGTAATATTTGCACCGTACGCTGACAGTTCGTCAGTCAATTTATCGCCGACATCGAAGACAACGCCCAGCATTGCCGTCGATACAGTAGCAGCGAGCAGGACCGTTAAACCCATAAGTAAGCGCTTACGAAATTCCTGAGTAAGCGATCTGCGAATCATGCGAAGAAAGAACATACTACCGACTCCCTATCGCCTGAAATACGATGAATTTGCATCGAGAACGGACGTTTGGACACTAATCGTCGTTCCATCATTCGTGAAGTCAATTGGTATAGGATTACATCCACCCTTGAAACCAATCGTCGCAATGTTCATAGCAACATCGCATTTCTTGCAAATGACTTTGCCGTCTTTTTCGTAATAACCCGCATCGCCACAGTTTTCGCATGCATCCAAAACGACGACGACGCCGCCACTTCCCTTCTTAATAGCAAGGAAACGCATGGTTGTACCGTCTTTTGCATGGTATTCAAAGCGATGCAAGTGACCGTCAGAAACTTGGGACACCTTAATCTGCGCGACGCCTTCAGACAAGCTGTACTTTTCTGGATCACTCAGCTTGATTTCTACATGAGTTGCCGCTTCGCCATAGGTCAGCGCAGCGCCTGCAGCAAGGACAGCAAGCAAGCTGAAAGCTACAGCTGCAAAAGCATGACGCTTCATCTTGCGCTGGTGGCGGACGATAGCAATAGTTTCACCTTCAAGCACAGTATTCCAGCCGACGATAACTGTCGCGATAATAGGAATGATAAAAATGGCTACTTGCGAGATAACAATGAGCAGACCGTTATTCAGCCCCCACGCAAGTGCCTTAAAAAGAACAGGATTGAGACGAATTGTTCGCGTGCTAAAGAGAATTTGAAGCAGATCGATACTGTGCTGAGCACCGATGAGAACGGTAAGAAGAATGCCCGTTCCTGCAAAAATTTTCGACGAGATGCTGCTGCGCATAGAGGAGAAAATAGCAGCAATGATAATGCTCATACCGATTCCCAGCACAAAGCCGAGTGCTCGAAGAAGCATGTCGGATGTGAAGAAGGATTCGCCCGTTTCTACAAAATTCGTCACACGCAGAATTACGTCTGGGAACGCACGGAAATATGTCAACGCGAGTGCAATCGCAAAAATGACGTTGTCACAGTCTGCAAAAAATGGAGTGCTTAATTTCTGGGCAAAAGTGCCTGAAGAAGCTGACTGTGATCCTTCAGAGCTTTCAGATTGTTGGCTTTCAGATTCTTGTGCCTTCACGATGTGCAGTGCAAGAACAATAATTGCCGCGATATCAGCGATAACGCACGCAACCAACGTAGGAAGATTGACAATTGTACGCTGAGTTATCGTACCGGACGCGCGCAAAGTTGCAAAAATTATCGCTGCGATGATACCTACAATAATGCCACCGAGTCGCGCAAAACGGCTTCCACGGTGGTATTTCACTTCTGCTGGCTTGCATACTGCTCCCACAACCATGGTGAGAAGAATAGGAGCGAGCGAGCCGAGCAATGCATTTACAAATTGTTCAAGCATTACACAACCTAACGGTCATAAAAAATTATGTAGTCTGAAGGTCCGTATTTAGAATATCGCGAGATATTTAGAAATGCTAGAGAAAAAATCTACAGACCAGCGAGAGCTGCTCGGGCGACTCATCGCGTGGCATATTCTCTAGCGCACATCCACCTTCAGACTACGCAAAATAAGAGGTAAAGAGGGGGAATTCCTCATCTGCTCTACTGCTGTCAGCAGTACACGAATTCTCGAGAAATCCTTGAAGAATCCCCGCACAATTACCACTGCATTGGGGTGTAATCCCAATCGTAAGAAACTTCGAGTGGAGTGGTCCAGAACTTGCCCTTAACACCGGTTTCCTTATCGACGTGCAATGCCCAACCGCGCTCTGCAGGAGAAGCAATGGTGAGCTTGACAGTGTAAGAACCTGCCTGATCGAGCTTCACGTTTCCACCGTAGTGTGGGCCGTCATCAGCGTTCATCTGCATGAAGGTACCGGAAGCTGCGGTCTCACCGTTGGACTTGTTGATGATTTCGTAAGTAACAGTCAAATCTGGAACGAACTCGCCCTTTGCATAGCCGAGGTTGTTGTTTGCAAGAGCGTGGATGTCAGCTTCGAGGTGGAAGCTCGATTCTGCTGCGGAAAGACCCATGCCCTGTGGCTCCATGTCCACTGGCTGGAAGTACACCATACCAACGTTCAATGGGCCAACTTCCTTGTCATCGCCAATTGGGAACTCTTCGAAGCCGTTACCGTCGCTGGTGGACTCGGACTTGTTTTCGGTCTTGGAGGATGAGGTGTTGCTGGACTGAGCAGAGTTAGATCCGCTGTTGTTACCGCAAGCTGCGAGAGTCAAAGAACCCGCGAGGATTACTGCGAGTGCAGCAGCCAGTGTTGTCTTCTTCATTTTCTTCCTTTTCTCTTCGAAATGGTGAGTAAATTGAGTAAAAATTGTGGTGTGGTGAGGGGCGCGAGACTCGTTGAATTACTTCGTCGAATCTGTATCTACGTCAGACGCGTCTGCGCTTTCTGCATGCTCGGAAACTTTTTCGGAAGCCGTCTCGTCAGCTGCTTCTGCTGCCTTTTCGCTCGCAAATTGCTGTGCCAATTGACGACGTCGAATACTCGACACGACATACAGGGCAATAACGATGACAGCCATAATGACCTGCAAAGCAACCGTTTGAACGTATGGATAAATTCCCAGGAAGTCGTTGGTTGGCCAGCTCGCCATATACGTTCCGTCGAATACATCCGCTTCGATCAATTCGTGCAGACCAGAGCCCGCGAAAATGACGACCATAATCGACATGATGATGGACATAACTGCAAAGAACTGCTTGTACGGAATACGAACGGTCGTAAATCTAAAGAGCAAGAAGATAGCAATCAGAGCGACAACTGCTGCCAAAGCACCCCAGACGAGTGGCATATAGTCACCGTCAGAATTCATTGCAGCAAGTGCCTGGTAGAAGATAACCGTTTCAGCGCCTTCACGGAATACCGCGAGGAATGCCAAGAATGCCAAAGAGAATACGCTTCCATTGGAAATGCTGCGTTTCGTCTTTTCATCCACGAAGGATGTCCACGATTCACGTGACGACTTGCTGAGCATCCAATTGCTCGTGTACAAAAGCATGACCATTGCAATCAATGCTGTAGCGCCTTCGAAGACTTCCTGATGCGAGCCCGCAGCTTGGAAGACCAAGATAAGCAGTGCAGCCATAATTCCCGATGCGACGATACCCAGCGCGGATCCACCGTAAATATACTTAATGGACTTGCGCTGACCTTCCTTCGCAAGGTAGGAAATAATTGCCGCAATAACAAGAATTGCTTCCAGACCTTCACGCAGCAAGATAACGAATGCCTGACCGAAGGATGACGTGACAAACGAGACGAATGGATTCACCTGAGCGGCTGCACCTTCATCCAACTTTTTTGCATCTTCGACCAGCATAGACTTGAGAGTCTGTACATTCTTGGTGACTTCAGCATCGGACTTTCCGCCAACCATGGACTTACGAGTTTCCTTGAATTGGTTTTCTACTTCCGATACGCGCGCGCCAGAAATAGCGCTCATTACAGTCTTTTCAAAACCGAGCTTTTCGTAGTACTGGTAGTATGCTTCATTGACCAAATCAGAACCCTGACGGTCGTTATTACCTGTGGTCGCAGCCTTTTGAGCCTTATCCAAAATTGCTGTCATTTCATCAGCAACTTCAGACCATGTACGCGTTCCACGTCCAGCATTCTTACGAGTCTTTGCTGCATCCAGTTTTTCGCGCTCCTGTGCAGTTTTCTGAGCACGTTCTTGAGCAAATTCACGAGGATTCTTGATGCTCTGATCCGAGTCAAGCTGAGCGGCAATGCTTGTCAATTCACCCTTGAGTGTGTCCACACGACTTGGGATGGACTCAAGCTTAGATGATACGAAGACATCAGTCGTCAGTGACATCAATTCCGATTGAATTGTCTGAGCAGTCTGAGCGATAGCAGGATTTTGTGCAGACTGTGCCGAAGCATACTGCTGAAGTACAACGATAAGATTCGATGCTACAAAATCCACATTGTACGCGCGCTGGAAAGCGGAAGCAGCTGTCGTTGTATCGCCATTATGTATGGACTGAACGCCCGAGCTGAGATCATCAGAAATATTCGAAGCAACTTGTGCCCAAGAATCAACATTTGCAGCTTCAGCAATGGATGACTGCTGTGAAGAATTCTTCGAGGATTTCTGTGAAGCAGCGGTCGTTGCTGCAAAACTTTCCGTCGGCGCAAATGGAGAAAGCCCAAAATGAGAGAACATTGTGATAATCAAAATAACGACTGCAGCCATTGCTAATACAACGCGCATAGCCCATGACCGCATGGTGTACCCAGAGGTTTCGCGATTGGATTTCACGTCCATCCCCTCAATCTAGTCTTTCCTTCTAAGCCCTCAAAAATCAAGATAAAGGGATTTTGCACAAAAGTAAAGAGTTTTTTCGAAAAATCTCATAAAATTCTTTGGCGATGTCGTACGACTATGAGCAAGCGGAATATCTGCCTGAGAAGCCTACGCACAGCTCACACACGGCAGAGCACAATGTTTCACGTGGAACATTGCCTACCTTGTGGGATTCCTCGTCGGCAATTGCCGGCATACCTACCTCTCGTATAAGGTACTCGTGTAAGGTAGCAGTATGACTGTTTTATGTAATTTTCCTCATGCATTGGGCACGGGAATTATCGTGTCGAGTAAAGCAGTCAACGCGTTCCCCTATCACACTCATCTCAACGAGATTCATGCTCAGCTTTCGGACATCATCGAAACTTTCGACCATGCTTTCTCACGTTTTCGAGAGGACAGCATCGTAGCGGCAATTGCTGGGGGCAACCGCACTTCTTCGAATGGGCAGAATTTTGCAGAATTTCCCGAATACGCGAGCGCGCTTTTTGACATTTATGATGCGATGGTCGAGGCAACTGACGGTCGTTTTACTCCCGCGGTTGCTGATAATTTAGTGCGGTGGGGATACGGACCTAATTGGGGTTCTGCTCTTGAGAGTACAAACGGTACTCACCCTACCCGAGCTCAATGGGGGCATAATGTGTGGCGTACGGCAGATGAGCCACATGCCCTCCACTACGCACAGCCTGTACGTCTCGATTTCGGCGCTGCAGGGAAAGGCTTTCTTGTCGATCTGATTGCCCACGCTCTGATGAATTTTGGCGTTCATGATTTCACCATTAATGCGGGCGGTGATATTTTTACGACCGAGCATCTAACTATCGGCCTTGAGAACCCATGGAATTTTAGCCAAGTTGTGGGTACAGTAGACCTTCAGCCAGGAGATGCACTCTGTGCTTCTGCTCCGTCGCGCAGGCATTGGACACCTCTCCACACATCCCGAGAAGTGCACCACATCGTCGATGGACTTACAGGAGATAATACTCATGACGTTGAAGCGACGTGGGTTGTGATACCACAATCGGCATGTGCACCTGCTGACACAACCTCTCTCGCGCACCCTACAGCATGGGCGGATGCATTATCCACCGCACTTTTTATGAGTGATCCGGAAAGCCTCTACAAGTTCCCTCTCATTCCTGATTTCCGTTGTGCACGCGTTATGGAAAACGCAAGTGCCCAGCAATCTGTCGATTGGCCAGGCACTTTCTTTACATCTGCGTGAGTACTATGTGAGTACTATGTGAGTACGTTGAACGATTTTACGCGCTTACTTCCGCGTTTTTCTTTTCTTTGATATGGCAGTAAATTCCAAAACCGACGAGCCAGCATAAGCCAGCAATTGCCGGCACAACGCGCGTTGGCGACATAAACAGCGATACGTAAATCATGATGAAGAACGCGATACCAATGACGTCGAAAAATTTATACCCGCGCAGCAAGAAGCCATCCTTGGTAAAACTTGGACTCTTGCGGTAGTTGTAATGCGCGATAACTGTCAGCACATAAATGAAGATAATCACAGCGCTAGAAGCCGACGAGAACAACGTAAACGCCGACTGAACTGCAGGGATAAGGCTGACAATTGGCGACAAAACAATCAATACTGCCGATGCGATAATTGCACGCGCAGGAACCTTGTTCTTAGAAATGTCGTCAAGCTTGAGACGAGACAATACGCTCGAGTCAGAGGAATCTTGTGCCAGCTGATACAAATGACGTCCCGCGGAATACAGCAGAGAATTTAACGCTGAGCTTGCCGCGGTTATAACCACGAAGAATACGAGCGCTGCCGCCCAGTCAATTCCCGCATAACGGAATACCATAATGAACGGCGATGCGATATTTCCCTGACCATCCGGCACGAAGCTACGCCATGGAACGATACACATAATTGCGCTCAACGCACCCACGTAGAAGATGAGAATACGGTAGATGAGCTGATTGACAGCCTTTGGCAAAATCTTGCGAGGATTCTCTGTTTCCGATACGGTAACGCCGACGAATTCGATCAATTCGTACGCAAAGAACACCATCGGGAATGCCATGAAGAAATTCATCCAACCGTTTGGTGCGAGCTGGAAATTATCAAGAATATTGCCGATGCTGGTATGACCAGCAGGAATCGTAACACCGCTAATTGTCTGCTCTGGGTAGTGGAACTGAATAATCACCATCACTGCTGCGGTAAGAATCAAACCCACGATGAGCGCAATCTTAATCATAGAGAACCAGAATTCCGCTTCTCCGAAGACCTTCACCGCGATGAGATTAACCGTGGTCAAAATGACCAGGAAGACCAGTTCGATAAGCCAACGATACGTCGAAATGTCAATCCCAAACGTTCCAAAGAAGCTCACACAGTACGTTGATACAGCCGTAATTTCGGTCATGCCAATCAGGATGAGCACAATCCAGTACGACCATCCCGCAAAACGTCCCCATGCAGGGCTGACATACTTGCCGATAAAATTAATGAATGTGTGCTGGCTCGGGTCGCGATACATAAGCTCGCCGATTGCACGCATGAGGATAAACATGAACAGACCGACAGCGATATACACGAAAATAATCGATGGACCAGTCAGCGCGATGGATTCGCCAGAGCCAAGGAATAGGCCCGTTCCAATGGTTCCGCCAATTGCGATGAACTGGATATGTCGGTTTTTCAATCCGCGTTCCATCTCATTGTTTTTATCAAGATGATCGACGGCTTTTAATTTTCCCGTCGTTGTAGCAGTAGCTTGAGCATTGTGTGAAGCTTCTGAAGCTGCCGACGACGTATTGTGCGTGGGGTCAGTCATATAATCCTTCTATTCCCATAATCTCGTAGAGCTACATCATATCTCATGCATGTAAACATTAGGCTACGAGAACGAGATGGGCTTAGATAATGCTTGGCGGCTGGAGAGGCTCGGACGTGACTTTTCCTAGCAATGGATGGGCTTTCATGGATGGGCTTTCATGGATGGGCTTTCATGGATGCCTTGCTATGCAGCTTTGCTTTTGTCGACTTGCTATGTCGACTTGTTATACTGGGCGCATGACTGAAATTAGTTTTCGCCGCGCACGCATTGACGATATTCCCGGATTGATGGAACTTTTGCGACAAGTTAATCTTGTCCATTATGAGGGTCGCCCGGATTTGTTTAATAAGGTGACGAAATACACGCAAGAGCAGCTGCACAGCCGCGTACAAGAACTGGATAATCCTGTTTTCGTAGCTGTGGCGACGAAGGATGACGGTTCTGAACGCATCGTCGGGCACTGCTTCTGCAATACGCAGGACTATCGAGCTGGTCGATTGTTTACCGATCATAAAACTCTGTTCATTGATGATTTGTGTATCGACAGCTCAACTCGCGGTTTGGGTGTCGGACGTAAGATGCTTGAATTTGTGCAAAATTGGGCTCGCGAGCGCGATTTCTATAACATCACTTTGGGTGTGTGGGAATGCAATCCTGGCGCACGCGCTTTCTATGAAGCGGTTGGGTTGAAACCACAAGAAACGGTGATGGAAACTATTCTGTAATTGTGCAAAAGTGCCCGTACTTCTGCGAAAGCACGACATCACGGAAACGCACTGCAAGCACTATAAATATAAGAAATATAAGAGGGAGCTGCCTCACACGAGACAGCTCCCTCAATCTATACAGTCAGCAATTATTTAGCTGCGATTACTCCTGTACCTGAGTACGAGCAATCTTACCGTTGAAGGACTGACCTTCATCAGCGTCAGCTACGCCTTCATTGTTCCAAGAGAACATTGCGCGAAGCTTTGGACCAACGGTTTCGATGCGAACGTTGGAGTACTTCTCCTGAAGCTCCTTGAAGTGTGGTGCGCCTGCATCCTGATCATCGATGAATTCCTTAGCGAAGGAGCCATCCTGAATGCGCTTCAAGTGGTATTCCATGCGCTCACGGCAGGATTCGTCGATAACAGTGTTGGTGTAGTCACCGTACTGTGCGGTGTCAGAGCAAGACCAGCGAGCCTTGTTCAAGCCACCTTCGTTCATGAGGTCAACGAGCATCTTGAGCTCGTGGCATACCTCGAAGTATGCGATTTCTGGCTGGTAGCCAGCATCGGTAAGAACTTCAAAGCCCATTTCTACGAGCTTGTTTACGCCACCCATGAGAACATTCTGCTCACCGAAGAGATCGGTTTCAGTTTCTTCCTTGAA
>CAUTYZ010000009.1:0-80627 GCA_963543015.1 uncultured Alloscardovia sp. | reverse complement strand
ATTCTACAATAGTTTGATTATCCTTATGAAAAAATTGCTTTATATCCCACGCAAGCACTATTCCTCTTGTATTCCACTCGTTAAACCAGTGCTTTACTGTTTGACGGTTTTCATACTTAGGACACCAACTCTCAATATAAATTACATCATCAGAAAAAATTTCATCTATCCCTAAGTCTTGTTGTGTAAGCCACATATCAAACCATAAACGAATGATTTTCTCTCTTTCATTCATAAATTTAAGCTCCTCCAAAATCAAATAATTATTTATAATTATACCATTTTTTCGCTTAGTTTTATAGGTCTAACTCGTTCTGCTTTACCTGTAATAGTTGCTTTTTTTGTTCCTGTAACTGCTCTATACAGGTCTTAACTTTTTCTGCCTGTTCTACTTCTTCTCTTATCTCTGATATTTGATTGTAAAGGCTCTTTTTCTCTTTCTTCATAGTGGCAAGTTCTGATTTCCATTTACTGATGGCTAAGGTCTTACTTTCTCCTAAATGTTCTTTGAGATATTTCTTGGCACTTTCAAATAAAATGAGTTCTGCGTTATGCTCGTTATAAAAATCTTCCTGTCTGCTTCTCTTTGTCTTGGTATAGGCTTTATAGGTGTCCTTGTACTTCAAATATTTTTCTGATTGGTCGATGAGTTGTGTTTTTTTATCAATCTTCTTTTCGGTATCTTTTAAGACTCTTGTGGTCTTGTAATTCTTATCTCGTAAATTAGTAATGCTTTCTTTTAATTGATTGATACTTGTAATGTTTTTCTCTTTAAGTAACTGATAACTTTCAATATATTTTTCTAAGTCTGCATTATTCTTATCTGCATTTTTACGGATAAGATTTTCAAAGATTTCAAGCAGATTTTCTTTTGATGGGAGGGTGGACTTTATATTTTCATTTTCTACTTTTTCTTCTTTTCCTATTCCTCTTATCCAATTTAATAAAGCTTTTATTCTTCTTGAGATTTCTCTTAAAATCGCATTTTGATGTTTGATTTCTCGGTTGATATTTCCTCTGTCCGTCGCTATGCCTTTCTTCTCCATTTGGGTTGCTGATACTCCTAAATGAATAGTTGGTATTTGTTCTATACCTTGTCTTTGATAAGAGCGGTGATCCACTTTCTCCTGTATGCTGTTTTCTTCAAGATATTTGTTTGTAATGTCTGCCCATGATTTTCGCCATTCTTCTGCTTTGTCTTGCTCGTTCCAATCCGTTGTATTTATTTTTCTTGTTTTGTAATTGCCATTTTTTAGTTTTACTTTTTCTCCGTTTTCATCAAGGATATATTCCTTTTTTGATTTTGCTCCCCATGTTTTATCTTCGTTTAACGGTCGCATGGTAAGTAGAATATGTGCGTGTGGGTTTCCATCTCCTTTATCGTGCAGAGCAATATCGGCACACATACCGACTTTTACAAAATTTTCTTTTACATAATCTCTTACAAGATTTATTTGTTTTTCTCGGTCTAATTCTTTAGGTAGGGCAACTTCAATTTCTCTTGCAAGCTGTGAGTTTTTACTTTTTTCTATTTCCTCAACACTATTCCATAAAACAGAACGGTTTACAAATTTCTGTGGTGCATTTTGTGGTAAAAGAATTTCTGTATGGGCTATTCCTCCTTTTCTTGTAAAATCATGGACTATACCGTCATATTCGTTTTTTATCTTTTCGCCACTTCGATAGGCAGAAGCTGCTACTGCACTTTTGCCCTTGCCTCTTGAAATAATCTTTATGCAAAGATGATATATCGCCATAAGAGAAAACCTCCTTTCGTTTTTCTGATACTTTGATGTGGCGATAGATAAGACTTCCTAAAAAAATCGGATTGCTTTTTATCCGATTTCTTTTGGGAAGTACACAAGGGGTAGGAAATTTATTTCCGTAGGGGAGTGTAGCTCCCCTGTATCAGCGTTAGCTGATATGCCCTCTGCTAAGAGCCTTCGGAGAACGCACGCACCTGTTAAGGTGTATATGTGCGCCCTTGTAAACAAGGGACTATTCCTCTATCTCTGTTTCCTCATCTTCTTTTTCTGTATTTTCTACTTCTGTTTCTTCTCTACTTTCTATGATTTTTAGTATTTTGATATTGGCTTCTTCTTTACGAATTAGAGATGTGACGAGCTGATAAAATTCATCTTTGGTTAGATTTTTGCTTTCAGTAAAGATACTTTCAAAGACTGCTCCTTTTTCATATATCCTTTTGTCTCTTCTTTTTTCTTTTTTCCTGTTTCTGCTGACTGATGAGTTTTTTTCTTTTGTTTTGTAACTGCTTAATTTCTTCATCTGCCATTAAGATTTTTTCTTCTATATTTTTCATTTTCTCGTTTCCTCTCTTTCTATTTTTTAGCAAAGAAAAAACAGTAAACCTTTTTTTGATTTACTGTTTTTATACTATTTTTTATTTAATTGATATTACTAAAAATAGGAATTTTACGTGCTTGAGTAGATATTATATTTTTAGTCAATGCTTCATTCTTCATAACACAATCAAATATCTAATATCTCAACAATTTCTCCATTGTGCTGTTTTAATTCAATCTTCCGAATTATTTCTTCTCCCAAATATTTAATAAAATCGCTTAATTCTGATGAAACTTCAAATATAATGTTGTGTTTACTATCATTCTCCGGATTAAATGTTGAATTATAATTTCTTTCGCTTGACCAATAATTCCAATTTACATCTGTTCTTTCGTAATAGACATAATTCTGTTTTTTTGTAACATATATTCTTTTGTTAATCAATACCTTTTCATCTTCAGATTTAAAAATATCAGAATATAATTTTAAGCCCTCAAATTGCTTATATTCTTTAATTTTATTATTTGAAACATTAAGCTTTATTTCTTTATAATCCATAATCTTTCCTCATTAAACTTGTTGCCTATACTGGAGAATATTATAACATTTTTAATGCGTCTTTTCTACTATCGGATTTCCTCACTCACTACTATTTCTCTTAGAGTTTATTACCTTAAACAGCTTATCTTGAAAAGTATTCTTGCTTTTTTATCAAAATATATCTCGGTTACAAAGGTCTTTCCATTTATCTTTTTTGTTAGTATGCCGTCAGGCTTTTCTTGTGGTTGTTCCTTTGGCTTTATCTCTTTGGTATCTGTTTTTTCCTTTTCAGTCATTCAATTCCTCCTTTTTACTTGCACAAAAAAAGATTTCCTGTGATTTAGGAAGCCTCTTTTCGTCTTGGTTGATATTTAGTTTTAAGTCATTGCTTGTAGTTTCTTTTTTGCTCTGTATTCTCTTGCTTTTAATTTTTCATACTCTCTGCACTTTTCAAGATTTTTAGCTCGGTATTTTTTAGAATACTCTCTATGATAGGCTCTTGATTTTTCTCTCTTTTCTTCTTCGATTTCTTCCCTCATCTGTAGCATTTCCTGTTCTGTCGGCTCTATCTGTTTTGTGAGTTCATTTTCAAATTTTCCGATATAGTTAAAATAAACCTCTATTCGCTGAACAACATATTTTGCTCTTTTTACATCTCTTTCATGCACAACGATTTTACTGATAAACTCATTGATAATGGTAGGAGTAAGTTCTTCAAAGTTGGAATAACTTTCTGCAAGTCTGATAAATTTCTTTGCCCTTTGGCTTGCATTTTCACATTCGGATAAGCGTTCTTTGATTTCTTCTTTTTCTGCTTTTAAGGTATAGTATTCTTCTGCATACTTTCTTGATAACTGCTCATAGCGTTTCGGTTCGATATTGCCCAGTGCATTGTCCTCATACAGCTTATTCATAACTCTTTCTATCTGTTCCATTCTGTCTGTGATTTGGGGGATACGCGTTTTCTGTTTTTTGATTTCTTCTGTCTGTTCTTTGGCAAGACTGCTTTTTACCAATACCTCAAATTCTTCTTTATTTGCTAATGAATACTGTGCTATCTTTCGCAAGACCTCTGTGAGATTTTCCATCACATCATCGACATCAATACGGTGGGGAGAATTACATTTCGGGTTTTTGGCTTTGCCTTTAGCGTATTCACTACAATAGGTTACATGCTGTACTTTTCCGCTTTTGTGTATGGTGCGTATGTGCATTTTTGTACCGCAAGCTTTGCAGTACATCAATCCCGATAATGGGTGAATTTCTCCATCTCCGTTCGGTCTTTTGACAGGTGCGTTTTTTAATATCCGATGTACATTTTCATAGGTGGATCGGTCGATAATTGGCTCATGCACATCGGGAGTGATTTGCCACTTATCTTTATCGACATAGTGGTTTCTTTTATCTCTATAATGCTTTTCGGTTTTGAAGTTGACTACATCGCCACAATACTCCTGTCTTTTCAGTATGCGTGTTAAGGTTGCTTTGTTCCAGTTATAGCGATTTTCTTCATTCAGCTTTCTGTTTTTCGCCGTTCCTCTGTCTTGCTGTTTCATATAAAAGGTCGGGGTTAGTATTTCTTTTTCTTTCAGATAAACGGCTATCTGATTTCTGTTTTTCCCATCCATAAACAGTCTAAAAATGAGTTTTACGACTTCGGCAGCTTCTTTATCGACTATCCAAAAATCTTTGTTGTTAGGGTCTTTTATATAGCCGTATGGGGCTTCTGTTGCTACGGGCTTTCCGCTTGCTCCTTTGGTCTTAATTCCTGTTTTTACTTTCTTGCTGATGTCTCTTGCATACCACTCTGACATAATATTGATAAAGGGAGCAAATTCCAATGTATTTTGGTCAATACTGTCTATACCGTTATTGATGGCAATAAAGCGTACATTGTTTCTTCTAAATATCTCCATAGCGTTTCCGACTTGAAGATAATCTCTTCCCCATCTTGTCATATCTTTCATGATGACAATTCCGATTTTGCCTTGTTCTACATCGCTTATCATCTGTGTGTAGGCTGAGCGGTCAAAGAACCTACCGCTTTCGTCATCATCGATATAGTGGCGAATGTTTATCAGCTTTTTATCTCTTGCATACCTTTCTAAAAAGGCTTTTTGATTGACAATACTATTACTCTCGCCACCGTCTCTATCTTCATCACCAACTGAAAGGCGGGAGTATAGTGCTGTGATTTTGTTATGATATTCTATCATGGCAATATCCTCCTTTTCTCGTGTCTATATATCACTCCTGTTCAGTTAATATTATGCAACCCATCAAATGTGCGAGCATCAAAACTCATAAAACTTCACTCTCCTCGTTATTCTTTTCTTCGTTATTCTTTTCCCCGTCGCGCTTGCCCTCGTCATTCTTGTGTGTCTCGACGCCATCTTCATGTAATTGCCCATGGTCGTCGTTACGAGAAACGCTTTCAGAAGAATTATCGTCTCCAATTTCTTGAATTTTTGAGATAATTTTTTCTTTCATATTGATATGAGTCATCGCCATATGCGCCGAATGCGTGGACGGCGTGCTCACATCGTTGTTATCGTCGTCATCGCTGTCATTCAAAATAATCATCAAATCAGCGGTAAGAATAGAGGACGGCAGTGCAATCACTGCTATACCGAGTATAGACGACAGCATTGTAAAGAGACGCCCGATAGCGGTCACAGGGTAAATATCCCCATATCCCACTGTCGTGAGAGAGACAGTAGACCAGTACAGCGCATCGAAGAATGACTTGAAAGTCTGTGGTTCGACGTTAAAAACAATGAGCGCCGATACGAAAATATACCCGATTGCGATACAGAAAATAATGGTGAGCGACTCTCGCTGCTTCTTCAAAGCAGTCACAATTAAGTCCACAGATCGGCGACGACGAATATTACGGAAAATCATCAATCCTCGCACGATTCGGAATAATCGGACGAGTCGGAAAATGCGCAATCCATGATTGAGCGGGAAAAATCCCGGCAAAATCGACAATAAATCAATAATTGCAATCGGTCGTAACGGATAAAGAATGAAGCTCAAATAGCGATGTTTACGAACATCTTCTCGCGGTTCTGATAAATCCGCGCAAATCCAATGAAGGATATAATCTATCAGGAAAATAATGGTGGCAGCGATATCGAGCCAATGCATCCACTCAGGGATTTGAGTACCAGCCATCAACGGTATGAGACTTGCGGCGATAATGCCCAACATAGTCTTGTCATATACCGAGACATCCTGGTCTGCGTCAGGTTCAATCAAGAACCACAGCTTCTGACGATTCATAAGAATATATTACGTCAGCATGTATGAAAACCTTACTCAACACGCTAAGCTGGAAGCATGCGTATTCTTCTTCAAAAAGTAAGCCAAGCAAGTATCAGTATCGAGCTGGATTCTGCAGTTCCTGAATCTCTCGATTTTAATAATCGCCCTGAGTCCGAGCGTACTATCGGTCGCGGCTTTGTCCTCTTGGTCGGAATTGAAGATGCTGATACAGATGCTGATCTGACGTGGGCAGCTCAAAAAATTGCGAAAATGCGCATCTTTGAGGATTCAGAAGGAAAAATGAATCTGAGTATCCTCGACGTCGGCGGCAGCATTCTTTCTGTCTCACAATTTACTCTCTACGCCAACATTCGCAAAGGAAATCGTCCAAGCTTTGTCGATGCTGGAAAGCCTGATTTTGCACGCCACATGTGGGAAAAATTTAATACAATTCTGCATGACGAATGCGGCCTTGAGGTTACAACGGGACTTTTTGGCACGCATATGAACGTTCAGCTGACCAATGACGGTCCTGTCACCATTATGGTGGATAGTTCCATTATGCGTACGCCACGGCATGCGTAAAACTTACATAAGAAGCTTCCGCACGAAAACTAATGTAACCACTTATGGCTGAAGCCACAGTTAGCTGAAGGCACTGTTAGCTGATATGCAAAGGGTGTGGCAGAATCCGCCCTTCTGCCACACCCGCTTCACTTGCACCCCAAGGAAGGCCATTATTGGAGTTCAAGCTCCTCTATCTCCTTAAGGAATTCCCTTAAGCTTTCTCGAGTAGGAAATACTGCTGTATTTTCCAAAATGCGATAGCATACACTTCCTACTTCATCTTCCATAACTGCATGAATGTTCTCACGAGTACGCTCACTCAAAGCTTCGCACTTTTCTAGCAACTCAGCCCATTGTGGAGCGAATTCGGACAAATCCTCAGGTAATTCTTCTCCCTCAAACAGCGCATCTTCAAGTCGCTGTAACTGCTCGACAAGACGCCCCGGAAGGATAAATAGACCTTGTGCCTCGATAAGGCCAATTGGCTCTTGCTTAATCGCGAAATACTGTGGATTCGCATGGAAAATTCCATCAGGAAAATCCTCGCTTCCATGCGCTGTGGAAAATGATGCAAACTGCGCTCTTCTCGCTGAGCGTTTCTTTGGAGAAGGCGAGGCGAATTTAATCGTTATCCAAATTTCCATGGGTATCGGCGCCGCTGTCATGATCGACGGGGTCTCTCGTTGCTGGCACCAATAATGCAGCTGGAGAAATCGGCCATACGGTAATTGACCGCAATGGCGAGCCGCGCGTGTGCGGTAAGCGCGGATGCTTGGAAACCATGGTGAGCGTGCCGTCATTACACCAGCAATTTGCGAGTTTGGCTCATCAAGATTTCGAGGGACGTGCATCTATTTTGCGAGCAGCTGGCGAAGAACTTGGACAAGTCCTCGCTTTGCCTGTAAGCCTGCTTGACGTGACGGATATCGCTATTTACGGCCCTGCAGATGTCGTCAACGAAACGCTTTTGCAGAGCATGTCTGATGTGATTAATGCGAGTACACAGTCAGCCGTTCAGCCACGTCCGATACGAGTGCGTCGATGCGAATTCGGGGAAAATATCGTTATGCTCGGTGAAGCTATCAACGTTTTGCAGCATGTGATGAAGTCGGTGTAAAGAGCGCGATTCCACACTGTTACTCGAAGACTTTCGGCAGGATAATTATCCTGCCGAAATTTCGTAAAAGGTCAATTCTGCTCAAAACTTGCCTATACTGGAAAGTATTCGGCATAAAGTATGCCGTTCATCGTTCAACGAAGAAAGATAAGAGAAAAAGAGAGATCATGAATCGGAATACTCCACTTCCGCCTCAAGTTACACCAGTTACACCACGCCCAAAAACGCAAGGAAAACTCATCGCCACCATTTACACATTTACTATCCTTAGCTTAGTAGTGAGCTTAATTGGACCTGCATCACCGTTTGGATTTATCCTTGCACTTGTGACGTTCGGCTAGTGCCTCGTCCAATTTCTTTTCGATAAGTATCACAAGGGGCAAGGCAAGCCTGCAGATGTTCTTTCATTTGGAAAATTCAAAATTGGCGCAGAAAAATTTGCCATTGCAGCATTGGTGGCAGCCGTTATCTCGCCAATCAATTTTGCTACATACTCGTCAAATTCTCATAACGCACCTTCTGACAACGTTCCAGCTACTACTACTTCCCAGAAATCCGCGGAAGAATTAGCGAAAGAGCGTCGCGAAAAGAAAGAGCAGGAAAAAAGAACGCGAAGAGCGTGAAGCGCGTAAAAAGGAAGAGGAAGCCCGCAAGCAAGCTGTCGAAAATGCGACTCATCAGCAAGGAACAGCGCTGAGCATTTTAGCAACTTTGCCTATCAAGGGTCGTGCGCCGAAGACGGGCTATGCACGAGATAAGTTCGGCTCGCCTTGGAAAGACATGGATCGTAATGGATGCGATACGCGCAATGATATTTTGCACCGCGATCTGACCAATCCGAACATCGATGCGAATTCTAACAATTGCAAGGTGTTATCAGGAGAGCTCAACGATCCTTATACCGGGACAAAGATTGCTTTTACACGTGGAAAGGATTCCAGCTCTGATGTCCAGATTGACCATGTCGTAGCACTGAGCGACGCATGGCAATAGGGTGCTCAGCAACTTGACGATACTGCTCGAGAGGTATTTGCAAACGACCCGTACAATCTGCTTGCAGTCAGCGGTAAGACTAATATGCAAAAATCTGATGGCGATGCTGCGACATGGCTGCCATCAAACAAGAACTACCGTTGCGAGTATGTAGCTCGCCAAATTGGTGTCAAGGCTAAGTACAGTTTGTGGGTTACGCAAGCAGAGCACGATGCTATGGTGAAGGTTCTTGACTCGTGCCCTACTCAAATCGTTCCGCAGGATAATGGTCTCAATGTTTCTGAGATTCAAAAGCGTATCGAAGAGGAGAAGAAGACAAAGGAACAACCTCAGCCAGCTCCTGCTCCTCAGCCAGCACCACAGCAGCAACCTGCTCCACAACCTCAACAACAGCCTGCACCACAGCCACAACAGGATAGCGGAAATGTCTACTACCCTAATTGTGCTGCCGTGCGTGCACAGGGTAAAGCTCCGCTCTATCAAGGACAGCCGGGGTATTCACCTAAGCTTGACCGTGATCATGATGGCGTGGCGTGTGAGTAGCGTGACAGTAGTTATGCGCTAACCTAAAATCGTCGGGATGCATATGGGTGATGTCCATGTGCATCCCGTCACTGTTTTATGATGCATACTGAGCGAAAATATAGCAACTGAAAGATAAAGGAAAACAGTATGGCTACTATATCTTCGGGAATCATCGGCGACGCAAACCTGATGAATTTGAAGGAAATAGCTATCCAAGGTGTTCGTCCAGAAGTATGGACCTTTATGGTTCCGAACGAAACAGTTATTCAAGCCTTCCAAACTGTACGCGATCAAGTAATTTTTACCAATAAACGTGTACTCGCAGTAAACGTACAAGGAATTACGGGGACAAAAGTATCATACTTCTCATATCCATATTCAAAAGTTGAATATTTTGGCGTAGAAACTGCGTGGTTGCTGGATATCGATAGTGAGCTTATCCTCTCGTTCAGCGATGGTACGCATTTGCAGTTCGATTTCAAATCTCACGTCAATATTGCAGCAATTTGCGCGACCATTTCTCAATTTGTTTTGTAAGTTATCACGGAAGCAGAATCGTGGTGTCTTTGCGCGTCTATCCTAAAGCTTTCTGCGAACACTAGAAGTTTTGTGCAAACCTATCCTGTTCCATCTTCAAACGAAATATAGACTCACCATTCGCACTTGCCATTCCGGTGTTTCGCTGTGTGCGCAATGAATAATTGTGTGTATACTATAGAGAGCGCTTTATGCGCATGAGGTAATATAACCACATAAGGGGTCGATTGGTTTCGACGGTGATCTGTTCGCTGTAGAGAAGCGTGTCGAGAACGCGGGGGTCCACTCGTAAACGTACCACCCGTAAAAAAATAAGTGCTAAATCTAATCGCACTGAGTTTGCACTCGCTGCCTAAGCTTCGCGCTAGGATTAACCAGCTGAGTTTTCAACTCCGTTCACTCTCTCATGTCTTTGGGGAGAAGCTGAGCGTCGTTTAAAAGACTTGCCTTAGGTTCTGAGTTTCAGGGAATCTAAGGGACTCTTACTGCAACTATTCCTGCAAACCGTGGTTTGCGACGATGTTTGAGGAAGAAAAATCGCCAACTGGCCAGCAAACTACACACGTAGAAGGCTATGGGTACGGTCATCGGACCCGGGTTCAATTCCCGGCGGCTCCACTATCAGGGTTTCAAGCCACTGGCTTGGAACCCTTTATTTTTGCCTGAAGCCTGCAAATAAAGGCATAGCGAGAGGTGCTTACGTGATTGGGAAAAATCAAAGTAGACCATTGTAATCCTTTTCAGACACTTCTGAAGGGGATTGCTTGGGTGGTTGATAAAACGGACTTCCTTATATCAACCCCTCTCAACCCCTCTCAACCCCACTTCCCCATTCCTACCGAATAATCGGACGTGCAGGAGCAGACACATCAATTGTCGTCTGGGTCGAGCCTTCTGCTTGGAGCTGCTCGATAATCTTCACCACGATTTTTTGCTTCGATTCCATGGCAGTCGAGTTACCCCACACAATGGTATACCCCGTATTGAGCGCGGTGGTAATGGAATCTTGCGTATTCGCGGTCGTAGACACCACTTGTGAGCGCATTCCCGCATCTAATTGCGCAAGAACAGCGATACTTTGCAAAACTGTCTCATTGCGAAGACCGCTCTTCACCGTTGGCACGTTAATAACTGGAATTCCTGAAACGGCTTCTTTCACGGTCGCCACTTGCTGAGCCTTTGCATCCACAGCGACATAATTTTTCTTATCCTGTGCATACAGCAATGCCGTTGGGGTTTCCTCGGAAATTGTTACATTGAGTCCGTGCGGAAATTTTTTAGTAACTTCGACCTTTCCTACTCCTGGAATGCTGTCGATTTGGCTTTCCAATTGAGACTGAGAAACGACGATAAGTGACTTATCGATTGTGCTATTGGTGTATTGCTGAATTTGCTCAGTTTTAACCCACGTCTGCACTCCGGAAATATGAATTTCCTGAGATTCGACCTTCAGCCAGGGCGAAAAAATAAGAGCCCACACTGCAAAAGACACAATAGCTGCCACGAGGACACCGATGATAATGCGAATTGCCCAAAAACGTCGACGCGCTATTTTTTGCTCTTTTTTACGCTTCTCAAAATCGATAACTTTTGAGCGCGGACGAGCGCGAAGCTCATCACGAATCGTGCCATGTAATTCATCGGACGGCGTGAGTTCAGAAGGATCAACGAAATTCTCAGCAAGGCTCGACGCACTCACGATACGAGGATTGCGCTTAGTTGTTGGCTGCTGAGCAGAGAGATTCTCGCGCGAATTGTCGCGATTCGAATGAGAACGTGACGATGCAGCAGATCGCGCAGAACGTGCTGTACGCTCAGATTTTTCAGATCGTGCAGTGCGTCCAGAACGCGAATCATTGTGTTGTGTCATGAATCTTCTACTCCTCATACCTCGTCAGCAGTACTCAATTAGCAGTTCCCATGAGCAGCGGTCATCATTACTACCAAACAGTTCAGAGACCACCATACCGTTACGCGCGATTCTTCAACCGCTCGATAATGACCTCACCCATTGCGGTGATAGACCCGGCACCCACAGTAAAGATAACATCACCTTCATGAGCAGTATCCGCAAGGTATTCTGCAGCCTCACGCATGTCATCGATAGCGCGAATATTTCCTTCAATAGCATTGTCAGCAGCGGTTTGCGGGATGGTCTCAGACGTAATATCTGGCCAATCCTTTTGGAATTCACGCGCAGGATAAATTCCCGTCACGATTGCTTCATCTGCCAACGATAATGCCTGAGCAAATTCACGCGCAAAGAAATGTGTACGCGAGAAAAGATGCGGTTGGAAAAGAACGCGAATGCGATCCTGAGGATAACGCACTCGTGCAGCATTCATTAATGCTGCTACTTCCGTTGGATGATGAGCATAATCGTCCACCACGGTGACGCCATCTACGACGCCTCGGATATCAAAACGACGAGCAGCTCCGCGGAAATCATCCAATGCCTTCAAAGCAGCTTCCGGCTGTACACCCATCAGCAAAGCGGAAATTAATGCTGCTGTCGCATTGCGTACATTATGGATACCAGGAACGCGGATATGCGTGTGCATCATATCGGTACCGAAACGCTCAATCCACTGGATGGAAAAGTCCTGTCCCCCATCAAGAGTTGCCTGATTATCCGTTTGAATATACACGACTTGAGCAAACTTCATACGCAAATCAGGATTTGTCGTATAGACGATAGCTTGCTTACGCTCTTCATCATTGAGCGAGCGAATAACGCGCAATGCCCCGTCATCATCACCACATGCGACGACATGTCCCGTCGCATTTTGTGCGTGACGAACGAATGCCTGAATAAACGCATCTGCATCACCATAATGATCTAAATGATCTGGCTCGACGTTCGTAATGACTGCGATCTGTGGATGATACTTAATGAAGCTTCCGTCGGATTCATCCGCTTCTGCTACAAAAATCTTGCCTTTACCCGCGTGGCCGCCATCCTTGAGTCCTTCAGGAGTATGGATAGAACCGCCAATTGCGAAGCTTGGGTCAGCGAGATCGCCTTCCCCTGCACTGGTAAAAATTTGGGCAATCATGGCACTCGTTGTCGTCTTACCGTGAGCTCCCGCGACGGTAATTGAATCTTTCTGAGCCATAAGTGCTGCCAAAATATCCGAGCGATGCATCAGCAGGCTTCCCTGCTCTACTGCACGGACAATTTCTGGATTATCTGGCTTAATTGCCGAGGAATACACTACGATGGACGCTCCGTCCACGTTCTCAGCTCGCTGTCCCTCGTAAATGGTCGCACCGAGAGATTCCAAACGCTCTGTCTTAGCATTGCGATGAGCATCCGAGCCTGTCACAGTTACGCCCTGTTCGAGCAGCATCTCAGCAAGAACGCTCATACCCGCTCCGCCAATTCCGATAAAATGCACGCTTTCCCACGATGATACGTCTACTGTACTGTAGTCAATTGGCTGGTATGTAGGATCCAAAATAATGTGTTCCGACATTTCTTGCTCATTTCCTTTATGCAATGCTTGTATGCAATAGTCATGCTAATTAAAAATATACTCTGCTGGTATGGCAGTGAGCGACCCTCTCTTCAGAGGTTTTCCCCCTGTCAGTTGCGAGCTGCCTGAGCCGCTTCGATAACGATACGCGCCATTTTCTGTGCAGCATCACGCTTACCATAATTCCACGCCGCTTGGCTCATGGATTCAAGACAATCAGCATCCTTCACCAATGGCAGTACATTATGACGAATCCATTCTGCGCTAAACTCCGCATCATCGACGATAATTCCACCGCTTGCATTCACGACTGGCTCAGCATTATACACTTGCTCACCATTGCCGATTGGAAGCGGCACATACACTGCTGGAACGCCAAGAGCGGTCAATTCTGCCACAGTTCCTGCACCTGATCGGCATATTACCAAGTCAGCGGCTGCCATCACAGCATCCATACCTTCCCAGTACTCACTGATGTGATACATTCCGCGCCCATACTCGCCGAGAGTTGTAATCTCATCTGAACCGATAGCATCAGCTACTGTAGCGCGTACAGAATCAGCTTTTCCTCGTCCGGTCAGATGAATAATTTGCGCATTATCCTTAAAGTCTGCAGCTGCTTGAGATACAGCCGTATTGATGCTCAGAGCGCCTAAGGATCCGCCAGTCACGGCGATAATTGGCTTATCAGGATTCAGTCCTAGTTCTAATGCTGCTTCCCTCTTTGCCTCAGCACGGTTCAGAGCCAAACTTTGTGCACGTTCCGCGATGGCAGCACGCAGTGGCAAACCTACGCGTTCTACACGAGTCTTCCCATGTGCGTGAATTCCGCAATGATCGTATGTTAAGCCAACGAATTGAGCCCAGCGAGCTCCCAGTTTATTTGCCATTCCAGCACGAGCATTTTGCTCATGCACGATGACGGGAATATGCAATGATCGCGCCTGAACATATGCAGGAGCAGAAGCATAACCGCCCACTCCTACGACGACATCAGCATGTCGATTCTGCAAAATTTCCTTTACCGAGTTCAATTGCTTCATAAAACGCGATGGAAACAGGAAAGATTCCAGCTTTAACGAACGTGGGAAAGGTACCTTGTCGATAGTATCCAGCTCAAAACCTGCTTCAGGAACTAAGCGCGCTTCAAGGCCCACTGCTGTACCAATGACAGAAATCTGAGCAGTTGGTTCCATCTCACGGATCTGCTGCGCAATGCTTAATAATGGATTAACATGCCCTGCGGTGCCACCACCAGCAAGAACAATATGAAGAGGTTCTGATTGATTCATACTTTATATTATGACTCGACCGTTCTACCCACGAACACGCTACCCACGTACGCGGCTTGCGCTCACATCTTCTTGTTCTCGTGCAAAACGTATACACACGCCCGCTCCCGCCAGACACATGACCAGAGCCGAACCACCCGCCGAAATAAATGGCAAAGGAAGACCCATAACTGGCAGCAAGCCCAAAACGACAGCAATATTGATAAAGGATTGTGCAGCGAACCATGAGCCGAAGCACATGAGTACCATTTGCATGTAAATATTTTGATGGCGCAAAGACAAGTTAATCAATGACCATGCCATGATAACGATAAACAAAATAACGACGAGAGCTCCCAAGAAGCCCAGTTCTTCGCCGATAATTGCAAAGATATAATCGTTATCCTGTGCTGGAAGATACGACTTTTCGCGAGAATTTCCAAGGCCTACGCCCGTCAATCCGCCCGTTGCCAGTGCATAATCGCCATGCAACGACTGGAAGCAGATAGCCATGGATTGCGCGGCTTCACGAGTGGAGCAACCGCCATACGTTGCTTGGATACGCGCCCAACGGTTCGCGCTTCCTCGAATCAAAACGAAGAACACAGCAAGAGCTGCAGGAACTCCAAATCCCAGCAAGTACGTTACTGGGAATCCTGCGATAAACAAAGCGATAACACCGATAAACGCGACGACAATTGCCGTACCCAAATCTCGACCGAGGACGACAAATCCCAATGCAATAGCAAAGGTAACAATTGCACGCATATATGGCATGACATTAAGTCTGCTCGTGCGATGCTTATCCGCTTCGCGTTTCGCTAAAATCAAGGCTTGAGGAAGCCACAAGCACAGCGCAAATTTCAAGATTTCCGCAGGCTGGAAACGAAGAGGTCCGACGACCAACCAACCCGTATTACCGCCCGCACTGTCGCCCAGAGGAGTCAAAGTCAGAGCCTGGATAAACATGGCGAAATACATAAAAATCGTACTGAAACGACGAATGACACTGCTCTTGACGAACTGAGCGAAAATTAATGCAGCGACCCCCATCACGGCAAATGCACCTTGACGAATGAGCGTGCCCCACACGGACTGATTCGTTCCTGCAAGTTTCGCGGTGGAGCTGGAAAAGACCATAACCAAGCCGAGAATCGTCAGCACAACGACGCTAGATACCAATCCCCAGTAACTTGCTACAGGATTAAAAATAATGCGCCAGCCTGCATAAGTATCGCGTTCTGCTCGCTCTGAATGTTCTAAACGAGATCCACGCGTTACAAAGGATACGACACGATCCCACCACGCGCTGAGCCTTCGAACAGTGCGCGAGCTTCGCATATCATCGTGAAAGTTCTCGAAAGATTGCGTTGCCCCTGAAGAAGCGCGGTTATTACCGCCTCGACCCGAAGACCTACTCGCCATGTGCACTCACCCATTCTTGAGCATACTGGGCAAACTGGTTGCCACGATCTGCATACGATACGAATTGATCCATGGACGCACATGCTGGTGCCATAAGGACGACATCTCCGCCCTGCGCATGCTGTGCAGCAGCCTCAACTGCTTGCTTCATAATTGGCGCGTTCGCAGCGTTATCCGAATTCGCAGCACTGACGTGATTAGCGCTATCATAATCAGCGCTGTCATTATCCGTACTGTGCGGGTCGATAATAACTACAGGAATTTCTGGAGCATTCTCACTCAAAGCATCGAGCATTGGCTTTTGATTGACACCGATAACAATTGCCGTCTTGATCTTCGATTTCTGCGAACGAATCAAATCACCAAACTGAGCGCCTTTTGCAAGACCACCTGCAATCCATACGACTGTCTTATCCGCATAACTGCTCAATGATGCTGCAGCCGCGTGAGCATTCGTCGCCTTTGAATCATCGACAAAACGAACGTCGCCGTTGTCAGTTGTCCACGTCGCTACCGTCTGAATGCGGTGACCGCTTGGAGCAAATTCCTGCAATGCAGAAATTGCCGTCTCAGGAGCTACTCCTGCTCCGAGAGTCAGACACAATGCGCACAATGCATCTGCCAGCAAATGCGGATACACGGAACCATCTGGCTCAGTTAAGTGAGTAAAAGATGCAATCGGTGCAAGGCGACGTCCTGGCTCGTCACTCAAAGCGCTTCGATCCACGATCCAGCCATTATCGACGCCGATCTCGCCTGCGTGAGGCGTATTCAACGTAAAGCCTACATATACAGGATGAGCGTTATCGTCCTCGAAGGCTGCGTTTTCTTGAGCCTTGTGTGCCAATGCAACTACACGAGCGTCATCGGCGTTGTACACTACTGCTCGGCGTGCGTGAGCATACACTTTTGCCTTATCGGCAGCATAATTGTCGAAACCGCCATGCCAGTCCAAATGATCATCAGCAAGATTCGTAATTGCAGCGCAATCCAGCTGCAAAGAATCCGTGTAGTGCATCTGGAAAGAGCTCAGTTCCACGACGAGTGTACGCAAGGATGCATCAATACCCGCGCGAGTAATTGGCGTTCCGATATTTCCCACTGCTTGGGACGCACGTCCAGCAGCCTGCATAATCGAATTCGTCATTTCCGTTGTCGTCGTCTTGCCGTTTGTGCCGGTAATTCCGATCCACGTCTGGTGACGAGTAGCGTCGCTTTCATTATGCAAAGACCATGCAAGCTCGACATCGCTGATAACTGGCACTTGTGCTTCATGTGCGCGTTCTACAAAGGCAGTCGTTGGCTTAAAGCCTGGGGATGTCACGACATACTGAATGCGGGTGTAGTCGAAATCTGAACTTCCGATCTGTGCAATCGTATAATCAGCTGGTTTGTTATCGTCAGCAGTAAGAACGCGTTCGCCTCGCTGCGTCAGTACATCGACTACATTGCGACCTGAAACTCCCAGACCAACGACCAGATATACTTTTTCCATGATGCCTTCTCGAAATTGAACAATTTTTCCGTTATGACTTATGCTTTGCCGTGATTCTCGCTAGGTTTCGGCAATGCTCGCTATTCATTGCCTTCGCTTTCCTTCGCACAGCAGCTCTTGTGAGCCCAATGCTAAATGCCAGAACGCACAATCCAGTCAAAGTAGAAAATAACCAGCGCAAGAATGACGCAGACCATTTCAATCATCCAGAAACGGACAACGACTTTATTTTCGGACCATCCTTGTAGTTCATAATGATGATGAATTGGCGCCATCTTAAAGACGCGCTTATGGAACATACGGAACGAGAAAATTTGGATAACGTCGGACATTGTCTCCCATACGAAGAGACCGCCGAGCAGTACAGCAAGAACTTCTGTATGCGTTGCAATGGACAGAGCTGCAAAAAGTCCACCGAGTGCCAAAGATCCTGTATCGCCCATAAAAATTGTCGCAGGATTCGAGTTATACCACAGGAATCCGAAGCATGCTGCAACTGCGCACAACGCGATAATTGTCAAATCTTGAGGATCTTGAACCGTATAGCTATATGACTGTGGCATAGGGATGCGATGATACGTTTGCCACATTCCGATGAAAGCGAAGCCGAGGAAAGCAATCATAGAGCTTCCCGATGCCAAACCGTCCAAACCGTCAGTCAGATTAATAGCATTTGTCCATGCAGCGATAAGGAAATTCACCCACACAATGAACAAAATTGCCGACAAGATAGCACCGAAGCTATCGAAACTTAAAAGACGCTGCTCGATGAAAGTGATACCTGAATGAGCAGCAGATGTGCCGTCTGGAGACTGCAAGGTAATGGACAAAATTGCATAAATCGTCGCGAAAGCAATCTGACCAGTTAATTTTGCACCAATGCTCAGGCCTTCATTTTGCTTTTTTGCCACTTTTGCAAAATCATCAATGAAGCCGAGAAGTCCCATAGAGAGCATCACGAAAAGAACGAGCATCGCGTTCAAGGAAGGCGGCTGGTGAAGAGCAATTCCTCGATACAATGCAGAAGATGCCCAGCCCAGAACGATAGCAATATTGATAACAATACCGCCCATCGTCGGAGTACCACGCTTCACCATATGCGATTGCGGACCATCCTGACGAATGTACTGTCCGTAATGCAAATCCGTAATAATCTTCGTTATAATCGGAGTGCCTACAAAGGTCACCACCAATGACACCGCAAGACCAATAAGTACCGCAATCATACTGATGACTCCCCTAATTATTTCTCTGAATAGTCATGATGCTCAGGCTGTTCCAGCCAGCGAGTAGCAAGTTCGCTCAATCCCGACGCATGAGATCCCTTCAGCAAAACAATTGCTTTATGGTCACGCGCAATCGCATCTACAATATCATGAGCCTCATCAATGTTGTGAGCAAGATAGACACGTTCCTGTGCTGGAGACGATGTCGACATCTCATCAGACCGCTCACGCTCACCTTCACTCTCACGCTCAACTTCGTCACGCGCACCGTTGGCGATACACTGAGCCAAACGCATGAGGTTCTCGTCAGAATCAACACCTACAGCGATAACGACATCTGCACAATGCGTTGCATATGCACCAATGTCACGATGTGCTTCTTCCTCAGTAGGTCCAAGCTCCAGCATGGATCCCACAACGGCGACTCGTGTGACGTCACCATTGTGTGCTGCATATGACTTAATCGCGTTTAAGCCTGCACGCATCGAATCTGGATTTGCGTTGAAAGAATCATCAATTACTGTAAAGCTTGCATCATCTGTGGTCACAGTTGCCACACGCATACGGTGTGGGCTAATTGTCGTCATCTGAGACAAAACAGTTGCCGCGATATGCTCTGGGATATCCAAGCTATAAATAACGCTCAGAACTGCCAAAGCGTTATACACATTATGCTCGCCACTAATTCCCAAACGCAGTTCGAAAGTCGAACCATCAGGAAGTGAGACGGTAAACTTTGGACGATTAATCTCATCTACTGTCGTACACGTTCCACGCACGATAACGGATGACGCCATTCCCGAAACAGCAGGCTTTGGCTGGTCGATATCATCGTGGCGGCTAAACCAGATAATGCTTGATGCTTTAGTCATGCTTGCCATGGTTTGCACATTTGCATCGTCAGCATTCAAAACAGCTACGCCCGAGCTTGTCAGCGCGCGCACAATTTCCGACTTCGCATCGCGGATACCTTCGACGCTTCCAAAACCGCCCAAGTGAGCAACGCCCACCTTCAAGACGATAGAAATATCAGGAGGTGCGATGGTCGTCAGATAGGCAATCTCACCTTTGGCAGATGCGCCCATTTCAGCAACAAAGAAACGAGTCTTTTCATCGACTTTTAATGCAGTCAAAGGAAGACCAATATCGTTATTGAACGATCCTTGTGGAGCAACGGTTGGAGCGATGCTGGACAGCACTTGGTTCAGCATATCTTTCGTTGTCGTTTTGCCGACAGAACCCGTAATACCAATAATGGTAAATTCGTTCATTCCGCGAGCGGCAAATGCCTTACGCTTGGAAATATTGATACGAGCGATATCGCCGAGAGCTTTTACTGTATCAGCGACGACAAGTTGAGGAATGCTGGCATCATCAATGACATGGTCGACGACTGCTACGGCACCATCAGTAAGTCCACTGACAAAATTATGCCCATCGACGTGCTCGCCAGCGATAGCGATAAATGCACTGCCAACTCCCGCTTGACGAGAATCAGTTGTCACCGATGTGATAACGGCGTCATCGTGTGCATCGATGGTTTCGACCACGTTTCCCTGCACATACAGCTGGCCAATTCCAGCCTGAACGAGTTCACTAATATGGGTTGAAATCATGATTTATCTGCTTTCATCTCATGCGAAAGTTGCAATGCACTTTTCACACTATTACGCTTCACACCGGCTGCGAGAACCATGGAGACGGCCGTCGCCAAGTTTTCAAAACGATCGCTGTCGTCATCGCCTAAGGCTTCCCGTACAAGGTCGCGGGCATCATCTGTCGTTTCGACGCACATGGTTTGATCATGAATCGTCGCACCATATGGCTGCACATTTTGACGTGCTACACGGCGCAAATCTTCCTCTTCATCATGCTTCGTCTTACGAGGACGGAAAGAATGTTGTGTACCCAGCTCTGGAACATTAAAAGTTTCCTGAACTGTATTCGTATATACATCTACGTCGACTTTAGTCAAAGACAAAGCTTCCAAAGTCGAATCATCGATATGAATAATAACCGACGTCGCTCCGTCTTCTACCATGACGAAAAGCATGCGCTGAATGTCAATTGGCGACAATGGTGTATGCAAATGCAATTCACGCTCAAGACTAATTCCGCCACGCTTGTCAATGACACCAAGCGGATTTCCTAAGTAATGGAGTAAGTCGTACAGCCCAGAAACAACGGGATCAATGTCTGCATCAGCATCGGAATTGCGATTACTGCTTACATGTTTCCCAATTTCTTCCGTAAATTCTGCTTCAGAGCTATCGTCAATTCCGTGAATATCTGAACGCTGGGAAGAGTACGAATCCTGAGAATCCTCATCGGAGCGAGATGCCTCAGACTGACTGTTATCCGTGCTCGAATTTTCACTGCTTGCCTGATTACTACGCTGCTGGCTTCCCTGAATGGCAAAAACAGCCAACGCCCGCGACGGTTGACCTGCTAAATCAGCAGCGATACGCGCACGAGCATCATTTCGCATATTTGCAAAGAGCACAGGAATTTCCATATCAATAGGAGCCACCTGCGACTGCGCCTTATCTTCGAGCATGAAGATAACGGCATACGCCCCACGACGAGCCGCCGCATGCACGATACGAGGATCATACTCGCTCGTTGAACTGATATAGAGCGCTCCTGGAGTAATATCTTCCAGCGCATCAGCAACAGAAGTCAGCGTTACCGCATCATGCTGCGTTCCCACAGCTTTGATGCTATAGCGGCGACGCACATCCCCTATAGTGGTGTGCTCAGAAATGGATTCACTTACACTTGACATATCTCTTACACATTATCACTTGCTCTACCACGTTTACCATCTGATAAGCAGACGCATACTAATCGTTTACTTCATGTGCTATCGTGTACGTCATCTCATCTACCCTCTCGTCGTTTACCAATTGTTTACCATTCGATTGGGATAGCATCTGTACGTGGAGATGATTGAGGAACCTGATACTTTTGCATGAGGAATTTTCCGACATTTTGCACAACTGGACCAACCGATGCGCCACCATAATATGCCTGAGCATTCTTCATAAAGACAGCAATAACGAATTGTGGCTTATCCGCTGGAACAGCGACGATATAATCACCGACGATACCGGTCAATCGACCACCATCACCAGCAACTTCTGCTGTACCAGATTTACCTGCGATACGGTAGCCAGGAATCGTCACTACACGAGCGTATTCTTCACCGATGTTTTCCATCATATTCATCATGGTTGCAGCGGTATCTTCAGAAATAATGCGCTTCGATTCATTGGCTGAAGGAGTCGTATCCTTGCCCTGTGCGTCTGTCGAGCTCTCAATTAAGCGCTGTCCCAAACGTACACCACCGTTCGCAATTGTCGCGATAACGTTCGTCATCTGCAAAGCATTAACAGTGTAGCCCTGACCAAACAAAATCGTTTCTCGAGTACGCGTATCCCAATCATTTGCCTTTGCCAGCAAACCTTGAGATTCACCCGGGAAATTGATACCTGTAGGCTGACCGATACCGAAATCTGTCAAATACTGGTAACGCTTGTCTGTCGAATAATTGTATGCAGTCATAATCGTTCCTGTGTTATAGGAATGATATAGAATGCCTGCTAAGGTCAATTTTTCATCTGGATGTGGCAATGCATCGTGATACGTCTGGCCTTGGTATTCCAAGCTATAAGGCACGGTGAAATGATCTGTCGCCTTGTGCAAGCCTTCCTGAAGAACACCTGCAGCCGTGATGAGCTTACCCGTCGAACCTGGATCGAAGGTTGAAAGCATCGCCTGAGAACCCTTGGTGAGAGCATCTTCAGAATTCGCCGCATACTGGCTCGAGTCGGAAATTGCCAAAATCTTTCCGGTCTTCACTTCCTGAACGACGCCGATGCCCCAGTCCGCGTGCTGATTTTCTACGCGAGCTTTCAATTCCTTATTCAGATACCACTGAACGTCCGAATCGATAGTCAGCTTCACCGTTCCACCAGGAGTAGCCACGGACTGTACTTTTTCCGTTCCAGGAATTTTAGCTGTACCGTAAATTGGGTTTGTCTGCTCATAGGTTTCAACACCGTTGACACCCTGCAAAGAAGCATTTTCCATGGACTCGATGCCCGTAACGCCCTTACCATCAGCGTCTACACCGCCGAGAATTGCACCGATAAGCGTAGGATTTGAGTACACGCGCTGGCTGACGAGTTCTGCACCCACGACACCAGACAAATGGAGCTTATCGATTTTGCGCTTCACGTCAGGAGTGACGTCATTAGCGACGACGACATAACGCGTATCGCCCGCAATTTTTGCGCCCAATTCCTGAACGTTCAGGCCCAAAACAGGTGCCAAAATACGCGCTACAGCAGACGCGCCTTTGCCAGGAACGTCTTTACCGTTGAGGCTATGGCACATCGTTTTCAGATCTTCGACACGGCTTTCGTACTCAGCATCCGTCATGGAACGAGTACGCTTAGGCGTGCACGATGTCGGAGTGAAATTCTTTGCACCAATTTGATCAACGTAAATCTTGTACGCTTCGACACTTTGAGCAAGGATTTCGCCATTTGTGTCGACGATGCTACCGCGCATTGCTTGAACGCGAGCGGTTACAGTACGTGAGCTCTCGGCTTCTTGTGCAATGCTTGCCGCGTTAAAAATCTGCAAATAAGCAAGCTTATACACGCAAATTCCAAGAACTAATGCCCACACGAGGACGATCGCAAGTGTACGTCGTCGAATCGTGTGGGCGTGTGCAGAATCATATTTCTTACGCTGTGGCGTTTGTGCCATTACTGAGCATTCCCCATATCAATTGTCATACTGTCACTGCCCTGCTGCATGCCCATGCTTGTCGCACGCTCTGGCAGTTCAGCTTCCAAACTATTGAGCTTTGCTCGATCTTGCTGAACGTCTTGAGTTAATTGGGACACAGTAGTTTGAGTTTCAGTAATGCTATACGCATTTTCAGTCATTTGAGTACGTAGTACTAATGTAAGACCTAAACTCATGATAAGCAATACCACTGATGAACCGAGCACAAAAGTAGACAAGCGACGATTGTCTGCAACCGTTCGGACTTGTGCCATCAAGCCCAACTGACGGCGCCTATCTTCACGGGATGTCACACGAAGCTGTGGACGCTCGTTAATCGTCGTGCGAGGGTTCGAGCGTGTGCTTGTACGGCTTGCAGTACGGCTCGTGTACGCGCTTTGTGGCCTTGACGAACGCATGGCAGAATTTGTGTGACGCATCATAGGGCTATAAGAGCTATATGATTGTGCGGATCGAGTGCTTCGTGCTTCAGCGGCGGCCATGATTTCCCTTACTGTGTGAATTGTTATGAGTATGTGTATTCGTTGTGTTTCTTAAGTTTTTCTGCGATTTTTGTGAGCGAGAATTTCTCGAATTCTTGGAACTTCGCGTTCGACATTCTTTTTCATGCTCTCGCTCAGAAGAGTGGAATGCTGATTGCGGTACTTCTCTCGTGACTTCTACTGCTCGCAATCGCACAGATGCCGATCGTGAGTTTTGAGCAATTTCTTCGTCATCTGCTTTCATCGCTCCACGAGTCAAATCCTTGAAGTACGGTTTCGCATCCTCAGGAATGACCGGTAATCCTGGCGGAACGTTGGACACAAGCCCTCTGGTAAAGAATTTCTTCACGCATTTGTCTTCGAGTGAGTGATATGACTCGACGACTAAACGTCCGCCCTGTGGAAGAGCTCGCAGCGCTTGAGGAAGAGTGTCCGCAAGTTTTGCCAGTTCACCGTTGACTTCGATACGAAGAGCTTGGAAAACTCGTTTTGCAGGATTGCCCGCTGGACGCTTCACTTTTGGCACGATGCGGTCGACGAGTTCTGTCAATTGATTCGAGCGTTCGATATACTCCCCTGCGTCACGCAAACGAATAATTTCGCGAGCGATAGGACCGCTAAATCTTTCTTCGCCGTATTCCTTAAAAATACGAACTAAATCCTCATATTCATACGTCTTCAAAATCTCAGCTGCAGTCAACGCCTGCGTGGAGTCCATACGCATATCCAGTGGCGCATCGTGGGAGTAGGAGAATCCACGCTTAGTTTCGTCAATTTGCAGACTCGACAAACCCAAATCCATAAAGACTGCATCGACATGCTCAAAACCGGCTTCTGCTATGACATTCGAGAAATCATCAAAAGCTGCATGAGCTGGGATGAATCTGTCACCAAAGCCGCGCTCGTGTACACGGGCAGTTGCCAATGCGAGAGCTTCCTCGTCGCGGTCAATTCCAATGACGCGCACATCAGGAACAGCTTCCAAAAAGCCAGTGGTGTGACCTGCAAGTCCCAAAGTGCAGTCGACAATTACAGGGAATTCTCGCCCATCATCATGAGCGGACTGCATCACATGCGACGTCACGAGCTCGACGCACTCATCGAAGAGCACAGGCTTATGAATGGAACTAATACGTGCAATATCTACGTCTACCATGCAAAATCACCCGCCGGAAGTACATCATCAGCCATATCGCTGTATTCATCCTCTTGACTTTGCAAGTAGGTTTCCCAATCCTCACGATTCCATAATTCAGCACGTGTACCCACGCCGATGAGAACGACGTCGTCTTCCAAATGTGCGTAAGAACGCAGCATTTGAGGAACCATGACACGCCCCTGCTTATCAGGCTCGAGATCTACTGCACCCGACAAGAACACACGCAAATAATTACGTGCTGCTTTGTTGCTCAAGGACGTGCGTTGAATTTGTTGTGCAATGCGACGGAATTCGTCGTTAGGAAGAATGTATACGCATCGTTCTTGACCTCGAGCAAGCACGCATCCCGTTCCGAGCTGCGAACGCATTTTTGCAGGAATGGCCACTCGACCTTTGGAATCGATTTTTGGAGTGTACGTACCGAGCAGAAGATCAGGAAGAGGCAAATTCTTGCTGGACTGGGCATCTGTGAGATCGCCTGCAGGACCGTTTACAGCATCGCGTGCAGCATCGCGTGCAGCATCGCGTAAAGCATCAATCTGCTCAAAATCGCCGTCAGCGCTTGATTTTCCAGCCATTCTTCCCTCCCCTCACATCTCATTACGGGTAACGTGCACTACAAACATTCCCCACTTTACCCCATTTCTCTCCACTTTTCCCCACGAAACGGAAAATTTTTTGGATTTTAGGGAACTTTTTTCAATTTCGAGAATTTTCTGTGAGCGCAACCCCACTGTCGCCGTTGAAAAAGTGAAAAATATCGAGTAAATTAGTAAGGCAGTTTTTTGAGATAATGAAGAGGTAAAAGTCGAGTGTCCGATTATTCAGACCAGCTTCGTGAAGAACAATCCATGGTAGATACTGCGTATTCTCGCCTTGATGAGATACGCCAGATTACGAAAGACCGTCTTGCTGAAGTCCGTGGCCGTGGTGCTCACGGCTCTCCAACTCAGCGTTCCGAGCGCGATTCGTTTGCAACCATGTACGAAGACCGTCTCTATCAATTACGTTCTGTGGAAGATCGTCTTGTTTTTGGACGTATCGATACTGACGACGACCAGCGTTTGCATATTGGACGCATTGGTTTACAGAGTGAGAATCACGAGGCCATTGTGGTGGACTGGCGTGCAGAAGCAGCTCGTCCGTTCTATGAAGCTACTCCTCTTAATCGTGGCAATATTTCGATGCGCCGCCATATTACATTGAAATTCCGTGGCGTCGTATCGATTGAAGACGAAGTTTTAGATGTCGATTCCGATCATGTGACACACGCGTCCGAGTCGGGAACTTTGACAGGTGAAGGCGCTCTCCTAGCATCCTTATCTAGCCGCCGCACAGGCAAGATGACGGATATCGTCGCTACTATTCAAGGCGAGCAGGACAGCATTATTCGTAGCCCTTTGACTCGTCCTTTGGTCGTTCAGGGCGGTCCCGGTACAGGCAAGACAGCTGTGGCTCTTCATCGCGCTGCATATTTGCTATATACACACCGCGCAACTTTGCAGCATTCAGGTGTTCTCGTCGTCGGCCCTTCGCCAGCATTCTTACATTACATTGATCAAGTATTGCCATCCCTCGGCGAAACAGGCGTTATTTCGCGTACTTTGGGAAATATCATTCCTGGCATTCGTGCTACTGCTACCGATGATCCTTTTGCCGCACGCGTTAAAGGCGATATTCGCATGGCACGAGCTATCGCTAATGCAGTCGCATCGCGCGTTCGCATCCCATCTGAGCTTCCTGTTTTGAAGGTCAATGGAATTCGCGTACCAATTACTCGCGCTGATATCGAAGAAGCTCAGGGTAACGCTCGTCGTACACATCAGCCGCATAACATCGCGCGCAATACTTTTGTCAAGTCGATGATTTCGCTGCTCACTGCTCGATATAAGGAGCAGCTTGATTACGAACCTGAATATTCGGAAGTCGAGAATGCTCGAACCACGATTACGATGAGCGATACCTTGCGTCGCACATTGAATACTGCGTGGCTTCCGATGGATGCTCAGTGGATGATTAATGACATGCTGTCAAAGCCTCATCGCATTAAGCAGTTTGCGCCATGGCTTCGCGACGACGAAGTGAAGGCTCTTACTCGCGAATCTGGCTCGCCTTTTACTGTGTCAGATATTCCATTGCTTGATGAAGCATATGAACTTCTTGGACCAGACCCTCGTGAGCAGCAGCGCATCGAAAATCGCCAAAACAGCGAATCGGCTGATGAGCGTTATGTCAATGACATGATGGAATCCATGGGATTAAAGGGTTCTGGTGTCTCCGCTCGCACGATTTTGTCGCATATGAATGACTCAAGTGACATGACTTTGTCGGAGCGCGCGGGATCAGACCGTGAGTGGACATATGGTCATATCGTCGTGGATGAAGCACAAGAATTAACAGCCATGGACTGGCGTATGCTGATTCGCCGCTGCCCTTCTCGCTCCTTCACTATCGTCGGCGACGTGGCTCAAACGTCTGCATTGGGCGGCACTCATTCTTGGCACACCATGCTTGACCCTATTTTTGGAACAGACGGCTGGGATCTGAACGAGCTGACCATTGATTATCGAAATCCTCAGGAAGTATCGGATATCGCAGGTCAATTCGCTGCTTCAGAAGGTCTGTATATCTCCACTGTTTCCGCTGTGCGCACTCTCGAAGATAGCGTGACGAAGAAAACGCTGTCAGATATTCCTTCTTTGATTAATTCTGCTGTATTCCACACTATCGAATTGACCCAGCAGTTTGTCTCTCAAGACGGCTCTGGTCGTGTAGCTCTGATTTGCGACTATGAAATTCGCGATGCATTGGATAAGCAGCTTCGTTTGTCGTTAAAAAATTCTACCGAGATTAGTGAGAATGAATTCGAACGACTAACATCCCAGCCTTCTTGGGATGCGCAGGTCGCGGTGTATTCACCACAAGATGTCAAGGGTTTGGAATTCGATGCTGTGGTCTTGTGCGAGCCAGGATTGATTTCCTATAACAGTCCTTCTCGTCTTTCTGGAGCTGCTGATTTGTATGTGGCGATGACTCGTCCTACACAAAAGTTAGTCATACTTCAGACAGAAGAAGATAAACAGCGAATTTCTTTATAGAATGATGATATGGTTAAGGCACTTCTTTTAGAAAATATTCACCCTACTGCGGCTGATTTCTTGCGCAGCAAGGGAATTGACGTCGAAGTTGCGCAGGGTGCGCTTGATGAGGATGAGCTGATTGCAGCTTTGCAGGATGTCGATTTGCTCGGCGTTCGCTCGAAAACGAATGTAACGTCTCGCGTTTTGGAAGCATGCCCATGGGTAAGCACTGTGGGATGCTTCTCTATCGGCACGAATCAAGTGGATTTGGACTATGCAGCTCGTCACGGTGTAGCTGTTTTTAATGCTCCTTACTCGAATACGCGCTCGGTTATGGAGCTTGTCATTTCTGACATTATCGCTCTTATGCGTCGCGTTCCTGAGCATACCTTGTCTATTCGTGAGCATACGTGGGATAAAACCGCGAAGAAGTCTCACGAAGTGCGCGGCAAGACACTCGGCATTATCGGTTATGGCAATATCGGCTCACAGGTTTCCATCCTTGCTGAGGCTTTGGGCATGAACGTCGTCTTCTATGACATCGAGGAGAAGCTTGCTTTAGGCAACGCTACTCGTATGAATTCCATGGAAGAGCTGCTTCGCATCTCTGATGCTGTTACTTTGCACGTCGATGGTCGCAAGTCTAACTCCGGTCTCTTTGGCGAAAAGTATTTCAGTATGATGAAGCAGGATGCTGTTTTCATGAACTTGTCTCGTGGCTTTATCATCGATGTTGACGCCTTGTATAACCACTTGAAATCTGGACACTTGAGCGGTGCTGCAGTAGACGTCTTCCCTACTGAACCTAAATCTGTGGGCGATGAATTCTCTACTCCTTTGACTGAAATCGCGAATGTTATTTTGACCCCTCATGTGGGCGGTTCCACCTTGGAAGCTCAAAAGGCTATCGGTGAGTTCGTATCACACAAGCTTTATGAGTACTGGACTGATGGAAATACTTCCTTGTCTGTAAACTTCCCTAACTTGAATGTGGCTGGTCGTAACGAGCGTAAGCGTAGCCTTGATATTGATTCCCTTGCTGGGAATGGGTTTGACGGTCAAGCCGAGCCAACAATTACTCGCATTTCGCACTTGCACACGAATCTTCCGGGTATTTTGGCACAGCTGAATAATGTCCTTTCTGCAAAGAATCTCAATATCGTTTCTCAGGCATTGTCTACAGAAAACGATTTGGGCTATGTGGTCACAGATATCGCTGGAACTCTTACAGACGAAGATCTTGATGCTGTCCGTAATATTCCAGGAACTATTCGAGTGCACGTCATGAAGTAAAGAAGTAAGCAGCGCGACAGAGTAATGGTGATACTACCGTGAAAGTCGCATGACATGACTTCTCGATTGCGCTGAGAAAATCATGTGACGTACGTATGTACGCATGGGCGAGATTATTCATCTCGCCCATTTTTTATATCGTTTTATGCTAGGTGAAATGTGTCACAAACTCTGGAGCTAAGCTCCCACACACATTTCTATGGCATCGCTGCCATCACCGAACAACCGCGATTTCATTGTCGCGACTCAGGTGAACCTGAGCAAATCTATGTTGATTTATGCGGATCTAAGCACGTCTCAGTCAGACGCCTAGTTATCTCGAGGCTCACGTAACGCTTCAATTGCAGTGGCGTAATCATCCAGCGTACTGAAGTTTTGATACACAGACGCAAAGCGCATATATGCCACTTCATCGAGCTGTCGAAGTGGCTCAAGGATGGCAAGACCAACCTCTTCCGCTTTCACTTCTGCTACACCGCGTGCACGCAGGTCACGCTCGACTTGAATTCCAAGCTGCTTAAGTGATTCTTCCTCAATCGGACGTCCCTTGCATGCTTTACGCACACCAGAGATAACCTTTTCGCGATTGAACGGTTCAGCACTTCCATCACGCTTTACCACAACAAGCACCATTGATTCCTGTGTAGTAAACCGCTTCGAGCACACCGTACATTCACGACGGCGTCGAATGGAGTACCCATCATCACTTACTCGGGTATCTATAACTTTTGTATCAGCACTTTGGCAAAAAGGACAATGCATGCATCTCACAATAACAGATACTATGCTTCTGGCACAAGAAGTGTCTGTCCTGCCGTCAATTGATCCGAGTCCATGTGGTTAATGCGCTTGATCTGAGCCATGGTGTCATACACATCCCCACCTGCTGGAGTGATTCGCATCGCATACTCCCACAAAGTGTCATTTGGCTGAACCGTGTAGCTAACAGTGCTGATAACTTCTGACTGAGCAGTTGCCTGTGGTATGTACATAAAAGCACCTGCACTCACGACAGCTACAAGAGCTGCCCAGATCGCAATCTTGCGACGACGAGCCACACGTGGAGCTGTTTCTTCTCGACGATTATTACGTGAAGAAGTACGTGCATTGGTATTCATTGTGTAAGCCATTTCCCTACCGTCACTTTCTTTCGAACATTTGTTCTAATCATCGCACATATGTTCGACTAATTCAACTCGTTTTTCGAACATCTGTTTGCTTTTACGGAATTTTCACGATAGAGTGATAGAGAGCATATGGAAGGACACTTATGAGCACTACGTCAATTCAGGATTCTCGCAAGGATTTTGACAAAGACCGAGCAGCACAGCTTGGATTAACGTCACCTCGCCAGTATCAGGTATACGAGGCTATTCGCACTCACATTGCAGAGCATGGTTTTGCCCCTACTCTGCGCGAGATTGGAGATCTTGTAGGCCTCAAGAGCCCCTCGTCTGTCAAGCATCAAATTCAAAGTCTTCAAGACCATGGACTCTTACGCGTCAATGCAGGAAAGGGTCGAGCAATTGAACTCATTGAAACGACAGAAATTACTGCCGAAGAACCATCAGAGCCTTCCGCACATTCTCGCGCTCATACTGACGACCGCACATCAAATTCACGCTCATCATCCTCCCACAAGCCAGCTGACATCTACTACTTCCCTTCTTCGCAAGTCGATAGCGACTTGGACAGCGGTGAAGTAAGCGAATCCATTGCTCAGTCACACGACATTCCACTCGTCGGACGCATCGCCGCAGGTACTCCTATCACCGCGGAGCAGCACGTCGACGACGTTATGCGTCTTCCTCAGCGCCTTACCGGAGAAGGTAATCTTTTCATGCTGGAAGTTCATGGCGATTCGATGATTGATGCCGCTATTTGCGATGGCGATTTCGTCGTCATTCGCGAGCAATCTACTGCTACTAACGGCGATATCGTTGCCGCACTCTTGGATGACGAAGCGACCGTAAAGACGTTCCGCAAGGAGAATGGCCACGTGTGGCTTATGCCGCATAATCCTGCCTACTCCCCAATTGATGGCACTTATGCCACCATTATGGGTAAAGTGGTCACAGTTTTGAGGAAAATTTAAGACTTCTTCGTTTGCTAACGTATACCCTAAACGAAGAACATACACAATGAGGGAATGACCACTGGCCATTCCCTCATTTTATTGCATTTAAACACCTGCAGTACTTGAGCACTCACCCTCATACAAGCCTACAAGCCGCGTGAAGACAAAATGCCCAAGTACTCTGCAGATGTATATTTTCAGTTTAGAAACCGAATTCTGCAGCAGAAGCACGCAATGTTTCTGCAGAGCGAGTCAATGCTGCAAGCTCATCTGCACTCAGTGGAGTGTTCAAACGAGTGTTAACACCTTCGCGGTTGAGAACGCTTGGTACAGACATGCAGACATCAGAAATTCCGTGGAAGTCATCCAAGAGAGAAGATACAGGAAGGATACGGTTAGAATCCTTCAAGATGGACTCTACGATATCAACTGCAGACATAGCAATTGCGTAGTTAGTTGCACCCTTACCTTCGATAATCTTGTATGCTGCGTTCTTGACGTCCTGGTGGATCTGTTCACGAACTTCAGCAGTCAAAGGTGCGTGACCTTCGAGTTCCTTCCATTCGAGCATTGGAACGCCACCAATTGTTGCGGAAGACCACAAAGCAACTTCAGAGTCACCGTGTTCACCAGCGATGTAAGCGTGAACGTTCTTAACGTTTACACCAGTCTGCTCAGCGATACGGAAACGAAGACGTGCGGAATCGAGGTTGGTACCAGAACCGAACATCTGGTTTGCTGGCAAGCCCGAAAGCTTCAAAGCAACCTGAGTTACAACGTCTACTGGGTTGGTAATAAGAATGTAAATAGCATTTGGAGCCACCTTAACCAAGTTTGGAATGATGGACTTCATAATGTTAATAGTTGCACCTGCGAGCTCAAGACGAGTCTGTCCTGGCTGCTGGCGAGCACCTGCTGTGATGACAACTACATCAGCATCGCGGCAGATTTCTGGATCATCAGAACCGCTGATAGAAACAGTTGGATAGAAGCTAGAACCGTGCTGCATATCGAGGACTTCAGCGTCAACGCGCTTCATATTGATATCCTCGAGCACGATTTCACGTGCGATACCGCGCTGTGCAGCAGCAAAAGCAATTGTTGAACCTACAGCACCTGCACCGACGATAGCAAGCTTAGTTGGCTTTACTGGCGAAACTGCCATTGTATATTCCTTCTTTCCAATGATTTTCTTGAAATGGGGAAAATTGCCCCGAGAAAATTTGTACATATCCAGATTACCTAAAGCACCCTACGAAATCGAGGCATGAGAGAGGAATTGTGACAGAGGTCACGCGAAGAAACACCTAACACAACGAAGTATTTACTACTGAACACTCACTCCAAATTCTCATATAACGTTGACACAAGCGGATAGATTTCCGAAGCGGAATGAGGTAGCCCCGACCTCGTAAGTATTGTCGCTAAATCTATGGGAGTTTGTGGATTCCTTTTATACGAGGCAAGGGCCTGATAACATACACGAGCCATAACCGATGGATATAAATCTGTAACATCCAGCATAAATTCATCAGGAGTTTTGACTTCTATACCCACCGTCCGTAAAGCTTTATCAGGAAAATCCTTCACATTAAAAGTCACCAGTGTATCTGCTGGAGACCGATAAGCAGCAGCCAACACATGCCTATCCTTTTCGTCACATTCCATGACGCCTACAAGATGCTCATAATCTTCCACTAACGAATCCGGAAAAAATGAACGCATCACCTCAACACGTCTATGCGCTTTCTGCTTATCAATGCGAATCACAAGATTCTTCTCCAGCTCCTGCAAGACATCTTCAGACCAATATGGCACAAATACACGAGCTTCAGCTAGGCGAAGAGTAAGGCAACACACCACTTCACCATAGAGTGCACACGTATCAAAGAAAACGCCAAGACTCATTCATCCACCTACTTAGGATTGTATAAGTGGATTATCGACAGTGGCCAGAGGATCTTCATCTTCAGCAAGTGATTCCAACGCGCTCATCACGCGGCCATGCTGGACATCTTGATATGCAAGCACATCAGCAAGCTGCACTCGACGATGTCGCCCAACCTTTTCATAAGCAATTTCACCCGCTTCTAAAATTTTCACAAAAGTCGGCCGAGACATTCCAAGAAGATCAGCAGCTTCTTGAGTAGTCATCTTCATATCGCGAGGAATTATTGTCACTCCCCGCCCCTTGAGCAATTGCGTCGCTGCATCAAGTAGAACGCGAGCAAGCTCTGGAGTGAGAGGAATTGGAGATGACTCTCCAGGTACAGATAGCACCGGAAGAGGAAAATCACCATGAGAAATCATCTCATCAAATCGCTCATCAGCTGCTGCTTGCTCAGACTTCATCAGCAGTTCTTTAATATCAGCTAATTGCTGACGCTCAGCCACATCGCCAGGCAAATATGTAGAACGACTCCGATCGCGAGTAACCATAGTGTGCTCCATTGTGTCCATTTACTTAATACTTTTATATTATTCGAAATATTCGAAAATGTAAACTTCGCTTGAAGCATGATACCCACGGTCTCATGCCATTCCATTCATATGTTCAACATAGACTGAGCCGAAATTCAGCTTTGCACTTCTTATAAAAATGGTATCGATCATATAATTCTCGATACCATTCTCACCATCACAATAGAAATGCCAAGGGTTACTTCCCCACTACGTCAGCTTCTGACTCCCCACTCCCAACCGCAATGAGTGCCGCAGCGAGCGCACTATCGACCTCGCACACGATATACACGCCGTCTTCGCGGTAATCAATGGTTTCGATTGTGCCAAATTCGCGCGCTTGAGAGATCAAATTACCGTTAACGTATGGGACGACAGTCTCTACTCGCACTTCAGGTTTTGGCAAAAGTAACTGAACGTACGCATTTAATTCATTGATGCCTTCACCCGTAGCTGCCGAAACGAAGAACGCGTCAGGAGCAAGATTTTTCAATCGATCAAGAGCCAATTCATCAATGCGATCAATCTTGTTGAAGACGATGACCGTTGGCATTCCTTGGATAGAATCAATATCTTCCAAAACTTCATTCACAGCATCAATTTGCGAGAACGGATCTGGGTAAGATGCATCAACGACATGGACAATAACATGAGATTGAGCCACTTCTTCCAGCGTCGATTTGAATGCTTCAACGAGCTGAGTTGGGAGTTTGCGAACGAATCCGACAGTATCAACATACGTAAAACTACGCCCCTCAGCAGTTTTCGTTCCGCGCACAGCAGTATCCAAAGTCGCAAATAATGCATTTTCGACCAATTCTGCCGAGCCTGTCAAACGATTAATCAACGAGGACTTTCCCGCGTTCGTATATCCTACGACTGCAACAGTTGGCAAACCTTGACGACGGCGAGATCCGCGCTTAACTTCACGTGAAGGTGCCATTTGCTCAATTTGTTTGCGTAATTTCGCCATTCGGGTACGAATGACACGACGATCCATTTCAATTTTCGTTTCACCAGGACCGCGTGAACCAATACCACCCGCCTGACCAGCAGCCTGACCGCCAGCCTGACGAGACAGTGATCCACCCCAACCACGCAAACGAGGAAGCATGTATTCCATTTGAGCAAGCTCAACTTGAGCCTTACCCTCACGACTGGTCGCATGCTGAGCGAAAATATCAAGAATGACCGCAGTTCGATCAACCACGTGCACTCGTGTCACATCTTCCAGCGCACGACGCTGGCTAGGAGGCAGATCTGCATCGACGATAATAGTATCGGACTCAGTTGCCGCGACAATTCCTGCCACTTCTTGAGCCTTACCAGAGCCGATATACGTTGCTTTATCCGGACGCATGCGATGCTGCAATACTCCATCCATTACTTCAGCACCAGCAGTTCTCGCCAATGCTGCAAGTTCACGCAAGGATTCTTCAGCCTGCTGAAGAGTCGTTTCCCTGCTTGACCACACGCCCACAAGGACGACTTTTTCCAGACGAACCTTACGATACTCAACTTCAGTAATGTCCTGAAGTTCGCCCAGACCTTCCACGTGACGAAGCTTATTTCGCCCTTCACGCTCTTCCCATGTCTGCTCGCCAAAGAGACCTTGAACTTCTTGCGCAGCTTCTTCGCCTACACGCTCATCAAGAAGAACATCAGAATGTTCATTGAGGAACGAATTCGTAGAAGTGAGTGAGTCTGCGATTTCGATAATTGTGTTTTCTGTCATATCACCTTTTCTTTTTGCTCCGAGTGCTTGTGCTATGTGCCGATACTTATTCGTCATCATTTATTCATTTTCCAAACTTATGCATCAATGCGCACGAACGCACTTTCCCAGAGCACAACCTAACAATTGTTGCTGCTCTCTATGATAAGACCTCCCCTACTTTTTCGTTATGGTGCGTTAAGCCGTGAGAAGAGGTGATGCTAACACATTCAATTTCAGTTTTTATTGCCCTTTATGACAATGTTGTTTTTTTTCGCTATAAGCGATATATAATGTTTGTGTAACCAATGGTGGTTACACAAACATTATGCAAAGGTGCAAAAATGAATAAAATGAAAAATGAATAAAATGAAAAATGAATAAAATGAAAAATAAGAAAACGATATCATTAGTTACCTCAATAGTGTTAAGTATTTCACTTTTTGGAGTAGCTAATGTTGCTTACGCGCAGACCTTAGATGACAGCGAGTACACCTCGACCATCAACGAATTACGTGAGTCCTTTGGATACACGTATTCCTATGACAATCTCGATGCTCAAATTAATCAAGTTTCACAAGAGACAGGGCAATCAAAACTTGAGATTGCAAAGAATACGCTTACACAATCACGTAAGTACGAAACGGGATATAGTAGCGATTCCATGATGCGCGCCAACAACAGCGGTCGCCATAACGATCTCGCTGATGCAGCTAATTCTGGCGATGTCTTCGTTTCTGAAGGAAATAATACATTCGGCTGGAACCACGGTCATACTGGAATATTTTCTTCTCGAACAACAGTGATTGAAGCAGTAGGTTTGTCAGGACCTGCTCGCCATGTAGGACGTAGATACTCCAGCGCTGCAGGAAAATCACTTCTGCAACGCGTAAATACATCCCAGACAAATCGCAATAAAGCTGTTAGCCGTGCTCGTACATATATTGGTCGTGGGTACAACGCAGATATTATTCACACAAACCGCAACGACTAGGGAGGGCTAAATTGTAGTCAACTCGTTTGGGCTTCATATATGTATGGAGCCGGAATCGATTTAGCGCCACGTGATAACTTCGTTTATCCATACAGCATTCGAGATTCTAGCTGGACAACTACATACCGAGTTCTCAATTAGTACTCAGGAGCACTATACATCATGCGAATCATTATCTTTAAAAGAATAATTAATTCGCTTATGATTATGGCACTTATCCATACTTTGGTAGTACTGAGCGGATGCTCAGTACTACCAAAGTATTTTGGAATGTCCACTGTCACAAGCGAAGGGTACAGCACCGAGTCTTCTGTGGATGGCATGGAGCGAAACGGCGAACGCATCGACTTATCAAAAGTAGTTGGAGTAGTCCCGTTTTACCAAATCGCTGATTCATCACAGCCAGCTACGGACCGTTCACAAGTTGGGTTTATCTACACAGATGGTTCCTACAAGATAATAGATAACTCTTTTATGTTCGGAAACCGTGCGGCTTGGACGACACATGGTCTCTTTTATTCGGATCGAAAGTATGATTACTTCATTTCCAATAAAACAAATGCACTACAAGTTACCCCGCACAAGAAAACGGATTTTCAATATACCACCTACCCTATCGATGAGTCGCATGCGCTGACAATGTACAACAAAGGAATTGGTGAAAATGATAATAGCACCTTAAGTGTCTCTTCCACTAATGGAGTTTTTAAAGAAGTTTCATTCACTCAAGGCGATTCGAATATCATAGGCGAAAATATCAGCATCTGCGAGAATGGTAATTCGTATGATATCGCTACAAACGACGGTGATTCCGATAATCCTACAACAGCCATGTATCAATTATCGAGTGGAGCACAACCTCTCTTTAAAAAAGTACAAGAGATAAGAACAATCTCTCAGGGAGAACTTCAAAGCTCTCCCGGCCTCCTTGAAGTCACACATCACAAGCCCGTATTTGGTATTATGAGCTCGAGTATGCCGTCAAATCCATGCATCGCAAATTGGATCTATAGTATCGTAGAAATTGGTAGGAATATAGCAAGCTACGACTCGAACCCCCGAGGATTTGCCCATGCAGTTTTACGGTGGAACGTGGAGACTGGCGAGCATGATTTCACTGTACTGAAAGATAGCAAGGATCACATTATTTATACCCACCACGGAGACCCTTGGGCTGGGATACAGCTGACCACTAATTCGCTACAGGGTAATGAGCTGACCATTCTTGATTACGACACAGGCACTATCGCCGTCGTCGATATGACAACTGGACGCATGCAAGAAATAAGCGAGCTACTCGCTCCCAAAGAGCTCCAGCCGATTGGAAAGGTCTTCACCACATGTTCAGAGAACTATATCTATCAAACATGGATTCCTATTAACGATAATCTCGGAAAGCACTCTTACATTAATATGTATTCACGTCACTCACATAAATTAGTGAAGAGCTTTAAAATCGACGACGAATTGACCAAGTATCAACAAACTGAATCTATACAGCCCGGGTACATGGTTCTTAATCCAACACTATTGCTTGAGAAGGATCTATCCACAAAATAGATAAAGGGAGGGGCGACTCGTCGATAAACACGAGTAGCCCCTCCCTTTATTTTTCAGCCACTACCGTAATCGCGATAAAAATCCTATTTTCGCATAGCGACTATAAACCTATTTTTACTCCTGCACCTTCTTATGAGTGAATGCATACACGAGCAAGCCGATGATTACTACACCAGCAGCCATGAGGAAGAGGTTGGATGCCTTTGCAACTACACCAGTATTTCCAGCGATGCTGGAGCCCATCAAAGCGTTGGAGCTCATGAGTGTACCCATGATTGCGATGCCGATGGATGCGGTGGTATTCATTGCCAAATCGTTCATACCGACACCACGACCAGACTCGCTCTGTGGAAGAGTTCCGAGCACGAGGGAAACTGTTGGTGAGTAGAGCATGCCAGCACCTGCGTAGAAGACGCATGCAGCGAGAGTCATTCCCCATACACCGACGTTAACCATATATGCGCCGAGGATGAAGCCCAATGCCATCAACGTGGTCGATGTGAAGAGAGTTGCCGTACGACCAATCTTTCCTACAATCCAGCCAGAGCTTGTACCAACAATTGTTGCGACAATGAAGCCCCATACGATGTAGTGGGACGCTGTGCTGGTATCCATCTTATAGACGCCGTTTGCTACGAAGTTGAACATTGGCGAGAAGTAATAATTTGGGAAGAAGAACAGCAAAACATAGCCGGTAGCGATGAGCCACTTGGTGTTGTGGAAGAATTCTGGCTTCACGAATGGGTTCTTTGCTACGTGGATGTAGTATGCGAAGAATCCGAAGAGAGCGATAGCGACGATAATCATCCACCATGCCTGATAGCTGAAGAACAATGCGAGGAATGCAGCACCCAAGCCGAAGATTGTGAAGCCCCAGCCGTCGACCTTTCCTTCAGATGATGTGTCTGGAAGATTCTTCAAAAGCAATGGAAGCAAAAGAATAGTTACGGTAGGAATGAGGAACAAGAATGCCCAGTGGATGGAGCTGAAGAAACCAGCTGCGAAAACGCCAATTGCCGCAGAGAACTGATATCCAGCAGTGAAAAGACCAAAGAAGATAACCTTCAATGAATCCTTCAAATACTTCGTAGCCACAACCAAGAATGCAGAACCTGCTACCTGCTCACCTGCTGTCTGAAGAACGCGAGCGATAATAACAATCCACAAGTTTGGAGTAAAGAAGTAGCTTGCCACAAAGCCGAAAATTGAGCCGATAAACAGAGTTATCAGACCAATAGTCACGAGCTTCTTGAGGGATACGAAGTCACCCAAAGAACCGTATACGAAGCACACAATACCCAGAACGATTCCAGGAATTGCGGTAATCAATGATGCCTGACCCGCTGCGCCTACAGACTTGCCAACCTGCTGAAATACAAGGTTGAAGCCCTGCAAGCACAAAGTACCCAAAATGAAGGTAATGAGCAATGGAATAAGGGCACGAACTGCCATATCGCTCGTCATGACTGGAGCAGCTGTCTGCTCCTGACGAGTCTGAGAATTCTCGTTGGACATTTCTTCTCTCTTTCTGTCCGTTAATTTTTCTGTGTCAAATCCGAGTTTTGCGCGATTGTGTTTTGCTTCGCGTTTTTGCTTCGCGTGTTGCGCGGAATGAAACTCACTGAGCCGAAAATCAGCGTCCACTCACTCCTCTCACTCCCCGAGTGCATGTCAGCAATATCATCTTCTGACACACTGTGTAGTCGGAAAACTGTGTAGTCGGAACTGTTTAGTCGGAAAACTGTGCGCAGCGTACGTTAACCGCGTACGCTGCTTAGCCTCAATCAACCTCGAACCCAAGGAAACATAATGAAGGCATACACACAGTTCTCCGATTTTTACGTGTATAGCGTCACGCTTGAATCAGTCTTATTAAGACTATTCAGTTATTCAGTACTTCTTCAGTACCGTGCGCGTCTTACTTAGCCTGCGCTACCAATCCGCCGATACGTTCCATGAGTTCGTTCACGAAACGTTCTACATCAACTTCCACAGCAACCTGAGCGGTCTTGTGAGAGTCGGTGATGCGCTGCTCGTCGCCGATAGTACGACCACGAGTTGGACCTTCCACATCAACTTTCATATTAATTGGAAGCAAGGTCACGAGAGTTGGGTCAATTGCCACAGCCACAGCAAGTGGATCGTGCAAACCGCAACCGCCAAGGTGTGGAGCGGTGGTCTCGTAAGCCTTGATATAGAAATCGGTCATATCTGCATAGAAGTGTGCTGCAGGAGTGTCGAGATCACGCCACTTCTGAGTGTCTTCGTAGCGAAGCAAAGTCTGAAGAGTGACATCCAAACCAACCATGGTTACAGGAGCACCAGAGCGGAAGAGGAAGTCTGCTGCTTCAGGATCTTGGGAAATATTTGCCTCAGTCCATGCGTTAACGTTGCCAGGAACGGTCAAAGCACCGCCCATAATGACAATGTTTCCAATTTCATCAACGATGGATGGGTCCTTCTTAATTGCTGCTGCAATGTTTGTGTCAGGTCCCGTAGGAACGTAGACCAAATCCTTGCCATACTTGTGAACTGCTTCGATAATGAAGTCAACTGCTGACTGCTCGCTCACAGAACGTGGCGAATCAGGGATTTCTACGTCACCGATACCGTTTTCGCCGTGGATAAACTTGGAAATTTCGAGAACTTCAAAACCATCCTTGGTGGATGCGTGATCTACACCGCGGAAAACAGGGACTTCTGGATGACCGAGAATATCAGTAATCGCAAGAGAATTGCGAGTACCCTGATCCATGAGAACGTTGCCATACGTACCGGTAATACCGATAAGCTCAACTTCTGGGCTTGCCAATGCGTACGCAATAGCCAATGCATCATCGACACCTGTATCGAGATCGAGAATCATCTTCTTTGACATAGTTGTTTCCTTCTCCGTTAAATTTTCCGCTTTATTCTTCGTGTGGAGGAGCTTTCGCTTCCCTAACGGAGGTTTCTTGCGTGACGAGTGTGAGTCGATGCGGACTGCGAGATGTATGCGCTAGGTATGTTCTGAGTATGTGCTCATGCTCAATATGCACTGTGCACATCATGTACGCTATGCTCGCCGCCCAATGACTCATTCGCGTCACGAAGCTCTCACCCAGAATTTCTGAGTTACCTCTTCACTATCCACTATAGTCCGCTGCGAGTTTCTCGACATCTTTGCTTTCGCTATATGACATCGTTGGCATCAACCGCGCTTGTAGTGGTTAAGCGTTTAATCAACTGACAGGTATTACGATAGCACGTTTTTGGGAAGTGTGTTACAAGTTTGGGTGTTGTGTCGCGAAATTGTGGGGAAAATTTGGGGGAAATTTTGGAGGTCTGAAGTTTTGGGCAGATGTTGAGTCGTTACGTTCGTACGATGTGACAACATGACAACGGTGTCATTGAAAGGCTCGAATTCCTGGCAAAAAACATTTTTAGCAAGTCGTATTATCGTCGCAGTGTTTTTTCATCGCCACGCGATACGACCTGCTAAAAATGTTTTGTGAGTACATCTCAGCCCTGCGATTAACACCGCCAAAGCTAGAGTAACTCGTTCAAGAATTTTTCCTCAGACTCAGCTATCTGTTCCTTGAATTCCTCATACGAGCTCGCCGCTTGAGGAATTTCAAGACCTAACTTGGTCACACATATGCCATCGTCGTCATTCCGCTTAACTTCCTTTCCCTCGTATCGAGTTCCAGTCATGAGATGGAGATCGAGACCGAGATACTGAGTTTCACTGCCCTCAGCGGCTTTCTCAGCCTTGCTGAGCGGATACAGATAATATCCATGCTTGGAATCAAAACGCATCATATATGCAAGCACTTGGAAATAATCCTGGCCCCGAATATTGCGGACAGGCTTATATTTTGCATCCGCGACAATTCTCTGCTCAGCATCTCTCCCAATGAAATCAGGATAGATTTTTCCAATATATCCATCGAAAAGGTGATGCGCTCCTTCGCTCTGTTTATTCCTCGGATGATAGAACTTCTCCGAAATGAGCGTATTCATATACTCTTCCCACAGCCATGCACCGTCGAAGAGAATTCCTTGTATGCGGCTTCTCCCCTGGCCAATTCGCACTTTGCGATGATGAAGAATCATTAAGCATAATTGCTGTAGCTTGCGATACTTGCTATAGAACTGATGACGGACAGGATGTTTAAGATTTGCGTCGACAATTTTCTGTCGATTGCTCACATCATAGCGCTGGGTTGCTTCGACAACCATACGAACTTCATCGCGCACACTGCTCAAAAGTTGCTGACCGTATTGCTTTGCGCCGAGATATTCAATCGTATGCCGAATGAGTTCCATAACGTCGTTATCATACGAAAATTCACGCTGGTTGTACGCAATTTTCCCCGTAAACGGCACATCCTTCTTAATGAACCGCGCAATATCAATGACTCCGCGAACATTCGCATCGTTATATTCTCGGCGCACGTATTCTTTGTATAGCCCTGCTTGCAATGCTTCACGTAGATAATACGGAAAAATAAGCGGAAGCATGTCGAGGATACTGTGCTGAGAACTCATCTGAGTGAACAAATCAACCACGTTTGGAATTCCCAAAACCTTTTCCAGCATGTATTCCAAGAAGAAATCACTCGCCTCGGAATCTGCAGACTCAGCAAGATACTTGTGCGAGTCATTAGAAAAGCGCGAACCGATAATGAGTTGCTCGGAATCATTTCCGATAAAACCCATGATATTGGTCGTCCATATGGAATCGCCCTGCCAACGGAAGACGGTGTTATCTCGATCAAGGTCATCAGCATCCGCAACAGTCGGAGGGAAAACGAAAAGACCGTCTTTCTCCAACTGGTTGAGAGTCTTGCCGAGTAACTGATCAACAAGACTTTTGCACTCATAAATCTGCTCGGGATGGAATGGGCTGTTATCTGTGAGACGCATTACGCTTGCTCGGTTTGGGAGTCGTGGTCATCGTCATCAGCTTGGTCATTGTCAGCAGTTTGATTGTCGAGCTGTTCATCAGAATAATCCTCATATGCATTCTGGAATCTCTTGATATAGTCATCAGCATCATACAAGCCACTCACGTAATCACGCAAGAGAGGCTCAAGATAATCGTTCCAGAGCTCATCTGGGTTTTCAGAATCGAACTTCCGGAAGTAAGCAGCACCAATCTGGTAGTTCTTTCCCAATTCCGGTACCTCACCAATAGCTGAGTTAAGCTTCTTCATTCGCTCAGTGGCTTCTGTATAGTTATGCTCATCGTCATTAGGGAGCATCATCTGGCTTTCTTCAGCAGAAATTTCAACGAAGCGGAATCGACGCCTCATAGCAAAATCGAATGTATCTACTGAGCGATCAATGTCGTTCATCGTACCAATAATATAGACATTCTTTGGAATGTAAAACTTCTCATCATCTTCGTGAAGGTTCGCGTACTGAGTTAATACTGCGCTTTCCTCTCCGCGATAGTCTGGGTCAATGGAGAAGAAAAGCTCCCCAAAGATTTTTGAAATCTCGCCGCGGTTGATTTCGTCGATGATGAAGACGAATTTATCAGGTTCCTTTTCCTGCGCATGATTGCTCTCGGAGGTTTGATCATCCTGCTTAGGTAGGTCTTTGGTAATCTCCTGATAGAGGGCTAAATCATATGAATATTGCTGAGTGGCAAACTCTTTGCCAAAGAATTCTGTAACATCCTTAACTTGGTCAAAGTCCTTGCCCGAAACAAGCATCTTCCGAAGTTCGTTAAGATTGAGCTTGACATCATGTGAGACAGCATTACTCGGAACAGAGATCATTAAAGAATCTTCATCAGCCTGAACGATAGAGAAAACATTTCCATTTTTCGTCTTAAACGAATCTGAACCAAAATTAACCTTTTCGAGGAAATCAGTTAACGCAGCAATTCGAGAAGCCTCTCGTTCGATCTCTTCCTGTCCTTTATGGGATTCCTCATAATTCTTTCGCGCTTTAGCGACGAATTGAGAAAAAAACACCTTGTTTAAGCTCGAAGCCCATAGAGCCATCTGCATTAGTTACAGGGCGCAAACCTTCTACAAAGTCTGTGTAATCGTAGCTAGGATGGAACTGCACGAAACCAATACGAGCTTTTTCATCATCGCTCAAGCTAGCGAAGCTGAGCTTACTTCCATTACTGACCATGTTAGCAGCGATTTGCTTCACGAGATATGTTTTACCTGTACCAGGAGCACCATGGAAAATGATGTTCTTAGACTGCTTGAGCATTTGGTTGTAATTCTCTACTCTTTCCATATCTCCTTTTCCCTTCATATACTGATGAGCTGCTTTGACCATATTCTTAAAGTAATTAAAAAGTTCCTTAACGTTGTCGTTGGGCTCCGATGCATCAAGTTCGAGGTCTTCACACGAAAAACTCATTCCCACGTCATAACCTGAGTCTCGCATATGCTTTTTGAACTGATCCGAGTCCCCACTCTTATCGCTGTCTTTATATTGAGCAACGATTTTCTTCTTGTCATTGAAATATCGAAGATTAATCCAATACATCATCCATTCATTGTTATATATGCTTTGATCCACACGAATGTATAGAACGTTTGGCCCTTCAAAATGGCTACTTTTAAAGAAGTTAATATAGAGTTTGAAGTCGTTATAAGTCACAAAATCTTTGCTGAACTGTGGATCTCTATATTCTTTTACTGCGTCATCATATTTGTTCACACCAAACTGTGTTGGATGAGCGACAAGTTTCTCACCATTAGCAACGTTATTCTCGACTTGCTCAGTCCAGAATTTAAGCAAATTAAAGAATCTATTGTATTCTTCATCCGCAGATAATTCTCCCTTTTCCACGAGATACTCCTTTAAATCCCTGCAGTTATACAGTTACAGCAAAGCCTTGTACTATCAAACCTGAGCTAATGATTAATACACTGTGTCATTAAAATAGTCCAAATCAATGTGCTTAATCTCATATGACTTCGTTAATTTCACACCAATTTCATTTTGACACAGTAGATATGCAAGTGACCTTCCATCTATAAGAACAATTTCATACTCTGGATGATGCTCAGCATATTCACGCGCTTCTTCTGTAAAAATTCCAGAGGTTATATAGATAGCACGCTTGAATTTCATCATTTTCACCCAACGCATGAACCACTTCATGTTGCGTTTAGGCACTAGTTCGTCGACTGAATGTTCTTGCACTGCATAGCAATAAAAACCGCTAAAACCAAGCGCATCTTCGTGCATGAGTATATCGGCGCCACCGTAAGGAGATTGCTTCCACAGCATACTCTGTGGCATGCTATCGCCATAACCCATAGCCTTTAATAAGTCAATGACCATTCTCGTAAAAGACTCTCTGCTTTGCTCAGATATAATCTGGATTAAATCATCCATCAATTCTTCGCCAAGTCCCTCAAAACCGCTCTCAACCATTTCATAAGGTGTCAGAGAATAATCGAGACTTTTCGGAACTTTAGCATCATTAAAAAGACCATGCTTATCCGATACATCTTCACCACTCATAAAATCCTGAAAAGATGGAAACTTCATAAGATACGCATTATCAATTTTCCAATCGGGATTCTCGGTAATTTCTCTTCCCAAGAATGAAATCTTACTCTGTCGAAGTCCCCACCTTTCAAGTAGTCCTGCTTTCACTAAACAGGTTCTAGCCCATTTCACTCGACTCTCGAAAACCGTTTCCCTTGCATCCTTAAAACGGCTCTTCTTATCGTCATCCGAAAGATCAAACACCTTTGCACAGTATTCACAGAGATTACCTAAAGAGCTACTGTGGTATTGAACATGGTATTCCATAATCGGCTGATAAAGCTCTTCACACTGAGGAATCGTCATCTTCGTCTTTCCTTCTCAGGTTGGTCATTCAAATATACTGAGGGACAGTGCATATTATACACTGCCCCTCACTGTAGATTATTTGGTTGCCCTTAGCTACAGTTCAAATATTTCTTGAAGCTTCTCCTCCAAGTTCCCGGATTTCGCATACTCCAAAGAATCGCACAACTTAATGTTGTCCTTCTCAATGACTATTTCGTCGCTGAAACCGAGTAGATATCGTCTGCAGATATCATAAATAATCTGTGTAGGAGCACACCCAAAAACTTGCTGTGAGAAGATGTGATTAATCCTCTCCTTGTCATCTGGATAGAGTGCCTTCATCCTTTCACTACGATATAAACGCGTGACGATTTGTGCGATATACATTCCTGACTTCATATATAAGTCAGCAAACGTCTTATCAGGATCATCGAAACATCCCGGATTTTCCTCTTCCAATCGATTAACCATATCGATGACAACCTTTTTCGGGGTAAAGATCTGGTTCGTCTTTTGCGGTGGAATATAGTCAAAGATGTCGCCTTCTTGCCCTTCATCGAAATAATTAGCCAAATCATGACGCTTTTTCAGGAATTCCTGAATAGCATCATTGAAAACTACTTCATCAAAAAGATGTCCCTCAAAGTGCTTTTTATGCGCGTCGTCACGAATTTCGTTGCCGTTGGAGTCTTTTTCGTAATAATCATATCCATCCCTAAGCTGTCGAAACTGCTCAAGAGTAATCGAGGCAACCTCTCTGAAGGTTTGCGCATCAACGATAGTATCGAAGTTCTCAAGAGTCGTTTTCTCAGTGCCGTAAGCCATAAGGAAAGCAGGAATGGTACGAGTGAACCCGCGTAAATGGTCACGCACCAGCTTCATCTTGTCGTCTCGTTCGTTATTCAGCTCATCAGTTGTGGCAGTTCTAGCGATACTTGTACCAACATCATCGATGAAGTCTTTATCAGTCAAGTCACCCTGAACTCGTTCAAGCATCTCCTGATACAGGTTGCCAACCTTTTGCTCGTACTCTTCCTCAATACGAGTTATCGTATCCATAGAAGCAGCAGATGACTGAGCATTTTCAATTTTAGCTTTCTTTTCATTATCGAGCTTCGTCGCAGCAATACGATATTTCCCATAATGCTGTTTGACAACTTTGCTCGTCTTCTCTCGTACTGTGTGCTCCATTTTCTTCTGAGAAGATGAGCTAAGACCTTTAGGCATATTTTTCTTCGCTGTATCAATAAGCTGATTAGCCATAGGTGTTGCGAAAACATTTTCGAGTTTTCTCATCAGTTCAAAATCAGAAGACTTCTCGCCATGAGAAGCTATGATTCCATCATGAATACTTTCAGCAAGTGAATCGCTAATTTCCGAATAAATTCCTTGACCGAAAAGTTCCTTTTCTAATCCGATGGAAACCTCATCAGAGATTTCTACCTCATTTTGTTCATTAAGATGTAATCGATCTGATGTGCTTTCATCAATATCCACATGGGAAAGTTTCTTTGGCTCTTCCTGAGCCTGTAAACTGCTAATAGCCTCAAGGATATCTGACGATGCATTGAACACTGCTGAGATATTAGAAAAGAGGAAATTCGACATGAATCCTCGATCAACCACTTCACGTGCGTGAATGCGCCGTGGAATGCTCAAAACTGATTCCGCATCGAGTTTAATCATTTCCCCCTCATTACCTTCACCATAAACAGGGAAGAAATTCAGAAGTTCGCGAACACGGCGCTTCCTATCATCATCCCCGCGTTCAGATGAGGATGATGGGATTAAATCGTTTGCATACTTCTCGAAAATCGTTAAAGTCCTCGCAGGGTCAAAATCGAAAACATACGAGTTTTCTTTCCTCATGGATTCTTCGCCTACTTGGAATAAGCAAGGAGTTTGTGCTCTAAATGCGGCTTGCATATAGAGTGAAGGGCTCGACATATTCGATAGCATGAGGACACCAGTCCACTCAGGAATAGTTACACCCGTTGTGAGCTGACCAACTGACAGAGTAATCGTCTTATCGTTCTCATGAATCGCCTTCGTCACGCGATTAAACGCATCTTCTCGAATCTTTTCGTCATCCTCACTTTGCCGACCATCACCTGCAGCAAGAATAATCTTGTAATCATGAAAAATGGAATGCACTTCCAACTTCTTTGCAAGTGCCTTAGCGCTCGAAACGCGGTTCAGCAACCAGAATGTGTGCCTCAACTCATCACGTAGTTCAGGTGTCGAGAATGGGAACTTTTCCTGGCGTGCCAATGCATCAAGGAATGCATTGACTTCTTTATCATGAATAAACTTCTCTGAATCATTGGTAGCAAAAAATTCGTTAAGATCGAAAGCATATTCTTCAATCTCATTATCAGCAAGCTGAATACCTTGCGAGATTTTATCGCGCACAATTTCAGACATCTGATATGTAAAGAGATTCAGCTTCGGAAGATTAGCATAGGGATTCTCAATTTCCTGAGAATCATCCCATTCACGTTTTGCTTTCTGCTCATCCGCGTAAGTCCAGTTAAAAATAGCTTCATCGGCAAATTTATCGTTCGCGAGCGCTTTAAATGGCGTTCCCGAAAGATGTAAAGTACACTTCCTATCAATATTGTCAAAAGCTAAATCCGTTTTATACGTATCTACGCCTTCGTGAGCTTCGTCAATGACAAGAATATCCCATTTATATTCACTGATTTCTTTTAGCTTTTCATACTGTCCACCAAAATCAACTGAGCCTTTAAGATCCTGTAAACTAACGAACTCAATGAAGCCAGTATATTTTTCGTCATCATTATTCTGACGAATAAATTGACGATACTCTTCACGTGAAAAGACAAAGGGATGCTTTTTCAGGCTTTCAATTTCACTAATAAATAAATAGCCCGACTGCTGCCCTAAGAAGGTCTCGTAATCCGAATACCACGAATTGGCGATAGCAGGCCTATTCGTTACAATCAAAATCTTCTTTGCATCAATTCGCTTACACAAATCATAAGTAGCCAAAGTCTTACCAAATCGAGGTTTTGCATTCCACAGAAACTCTCCATGAGGATGCGTATCAAAATAGTGTACAGTTTTGTCTACCGCTTGATTTTGCTCGAAGCGCAAAGTATAAGGCAGTACGGATGAATTGCTCTCATCAGCGTGAATAACACCATGATCTTCCCTAAAATCATAGAAGTATTTTTTTGCTTGCGCCGGTTCGATAGCAAACCATTCATGACCTGTCTGTCGTTCAATCCCTAGTCTTTCAAGATACCTATGGAAAGCTCTATCCGTGAAAGAATCTCGAGGTTTTGTATCAAACCTTGCTGGCAAGCCCCAGTGAATTTTAGGTTCAACACCCGCTGTATGTGTTTGCTCTTTAACGCGTGTTTCTACTTCGCGCTCGGTATAGCCAATCTTTGTCCAACCATCTAAATCAGGGATGCTTGGAAGAGTGTACGCATAGCATTTTGGATCAACAGGTTTAACAGACTTGACATTAATCTTAGCCATTATGCCATCTCCTTCACATGAGACTCGATAAAGTCAATCTCACGTTTATCAAGACCATACTTTCGGTATAACTGCTTATCAATATCCGAAATAGACTGCGACCAATCTATATCAGAGTTATGCGTAAAGTCTTGGAGAGGGACGTATTTCCATTTCTCAGCAGTATTATCTTGCGTTACTTTTAATACGCCAAGTAATACCCTAGCAAATTTTGTTTTGATATAGGAAAGAAGATTATTAGCTTCTTCTTCTGTATCAAAAGAGCCTAGAGTTAAGAATGTTTCAGTATGCCCGATTAGGGGTTGCCCGATTAGGGGTTGCCCGATTAGGGGTGTAGATAGAACTTCACCGAGCGAGCCGGAGCCATTCGCTTTCGGCAGGAATACTTTATATTTATAAAAGCTATCAGGAACTTTTACATAGTCACGAATGGCGTACTTTGTTGTTCTCTTGGTTTTTTGCAACCCGACAAATTGCACATATTCGACGCTGCTATCTATCTCGGAATCGAAGAAGATGATATCTTTAAGCTTATCGAAAGCGTTGCCGCCGACATCGGACTTGTGGCCTTTAGATTGAATTGATTCAATCTCTGGATGATCAGAAAGAGCCTTTTCTGAAATTCGATATACTCCACGTCCCAGAACAATTTGAGTAACAGAATCATCAGGAGATGGAGATACCTTTTTCAAAATTGATTCAAGCTCTGGGAATGGAACAAAAATCTCAATTGGATTACCCTTTTTCATAGACTCCCAGTAAGTGACTGCTACCCCCCCTTGATATCCGTGTCGGGGAAAACTATCGAAGCATCAGGAAAATAATCCAAAACAGAAAGATGTTCATCACTGAGCATCTTTTCATTCCACGCTTTTGGAGTACTTCCGGCATTAAAGAGAAAACGCGCAGGATGAATTAGTTCAACCCTATCTGCTACAGAATAAGTGGCATCGATAAAGTCGTTATAAACAGGCTTTGCAAACTTTCCATTATCTCCGGAATTACCAAAATCCTCATTATATGGAGGATTACCAATAACATAATCAAAGAGCTTTTTACCCATTTTCCTCTCCTTCAGCTCCATGAACGAGATAGAGTTTCCTCTTCTCCAATTATTAATTTTACTAGGCTCCGTAGTAGGAAATTCATCTGTAAATTCCCCTATTCGGTCCAAATCGAACATGCGCAGGGACATAACATCGTTCCCAACATAGTAGCGATTCTGCAGTTTTCCAAAAGGGACAGTAGTAGATAGGCCATCCATCTGCCATACATTCCATGTGATAGTTCTACAGAGCTTTTTCAGCATTTCCTCATCTGGCTCTTTGCCCCATCGCTCTACGCAATAATCAACATACGTTAATAGCAAATTAATTCTTGCGATGAGAAGACTATCACCTTGATATTCATAGCCATATGAAGCTTCATACGCTCGAAGAGCCCATTTCTTCCATTCATCGAAATTCTGAGCATTCTCATTAACTATGCGAAGTTTACGATCCAAAATACCGATACGCCGAATCGTTGGCTCAATAATTTCACCCGACGCTGCGTCATAACGAGAAACTAGATAAGGAGCTTCGCCACAGGTAATTTCTAAACGCCGCGAGTCAACATAATCATGCCAGGATTTTCCTTCAGGAAATTCAATTCTTTCTCGAACTGGACTCCACGTATGGTCATCCCCCACGATATTGAAGACGTTCTTGCGCCCAAACCAATCTTCATCGAGATAATTATTCATCACGTTGCATACCCACGAAGGTGTAAAAACCTCTGCCTTCTTTCGGGTACGATACTGCTGATCTTCAAGCGACTTCTCAATACGTGGTTTAATACTTTCAACATGTCTAATCAAAGACATCGAAGTCATGTGATCTTTATCACAAAATCCTATACCGAAAGCATTGTATGTATCAGTAGCCCAAATAATGTTTTTCTGAGTCGAACGGTCAACAAGCAAGTGGTCGATTAAACCAGCAACTGGTTTGCTGGTAATGTCAATCAGCTTGTCCATAGCAGGTTCGGCCTTTCTAAATTGATGAACGTGCGAATTGAGAACAACTCTTCTACATACTACGTAGCTGAAACGTTCTCTGTTCAGAGTACATCTAGGGATGCTCAAGCGACCGGTAAGCGCGCAGCCATTCAATATATCTAACTTCTTCGGAAACAATCATTTTATTTTGAAAAGTGTAGATATTAAATATAGAAATATTTTTAATACCCAAGAAAGGATTAATAATGAGTTCCAAGATTGCTCTATTAGAAACCATCCGGACTAACATGACTAAATTATACTATGTTCTCACTTTTGGTATTTGCTCGCACTATGTAAGGCACCTAATATATCGACTATTAATCAGGTTATTCTAAACAGAATTGAGAGGTTGCTAACAAAGAAACTATTTAATAGCTCTCTCAAATTCTACGCATGGCTTTATGAAGCCCCGATAAAAATATTGTTAAACTTTTGGATTGTTGGGTTAGCGATAGCCATTATTAAACATTTTCATAGGACAGGAGATATGGGTTCCAATTCGCCGCTTGCACGATACATGAACTATAACATTACGCGATACATTGTGAACCTTTATACGTTTTGGTGGATGCTTCTCAGAGTTTTAGAATCTATAGCCAATCCCTCTCAGGATCCAGGTTCCATTATTGTTTTTCAAAATATCCCTGCAGCACTATTTTTTCTTATCCTATCGTTGGACTGGCTTCACCGTCTTTTTACGGAATCCAACTATATTAGGGAGAATCATGTTTAAAGCTCGCTTATAAAATCGTTATCCTTTTTAATACGATTTTCCGCCCATCGCCAACCTCTTCCCTATTTTTCCCGCTATTCCTCTTAATTGGGTAGAATATAAAAAGTTTTAAGATCAAGACAACACCCGCACAAAACCACAGCAACCACCTGAAGCACAAAGAGGACAGAGGAACATGGCACGACCACAGCAGCACGATTCCATTAACAAAAACAGGCACGAAAGCAAGAGCTGTCATCAGGCCGAGCAAAACGACACCCGCTCCACCCCAAACGAGCAGTACTTCAGCGCTCAGCCTTCCACTGAGGACGAGCGCAAGAGCCTGAATATTACCGTTCGCGGGCACGACTACGAGGTGGAAGTGTCAAACAGTGTCTTTTCCACGCACCGATTGGACTTGGGCACGAAAGTTCTTCTTGACCGCGCTCCTTCACCTGAAGCTGAAGACCTCTCTAGAACTGCTCAGCTGCTTGATTTGGGCTGCGGTTGGGGTCCGATTTCTCTTGGTCTTGCTGCTGAATCACCTGAAAGCGCAACGATTTGGGCGTTAGACGTGAACGAGCGTGCAGTTGAGCTAACTCAGAAGAATGCTCAAACTGCTGGTTTTACAAATGTTCGCTCGGGTACTGTGGAATCCTTCACACACGATTTCGGTACTGAATGGACGACAGCGGAGTTCGATCTCATCTGGTCCAATCCGCCGATTCGCATTGGTAAGGATGCTCTCCACGAGCTGCTCATGACGTATCTTCCACGTCTTGCACACGGCGGTCGTGCATATTTGGTTGTGCAAAAGCATTTGGGCGCAGATCCGCTTATGAGTTGGTTGGATGACAAGCTCAACGACGACGATACAGACACAGACCTCGCAAACCACACAGAAAATACAGAACGAAACTTTACGGTATCCAAGTACGCATCTGCAAAGGGATACCGCATTATTGAGGTGACACGTAATTAATGGCTGAAAAGCACACAACAAACAGCTCCGACACAAAGGGAAGCAGGAATAGCACTGAACGCAGCTCTGCTTCCCTCGTTTTCTCCTACCCTGACGCTCTTCCTGTCAGCAAAGCCCACGACGAGATTATGGAGGCGATTCGTTCGTCTCAAGTCGTTATCGTTTCGGGTCAAACGGGTTCGGGTAAGACGACCCAGATTCCGAAAATGCTTCTCGATATGGGTCGAGGCACTCATGGCAAGAAAATTATCGTAACCCAGCCTCGTCGTATCGCGGCGCGTTCCGTCGCCGAGCGTATCGCTGAGGAAACGCATAGCAAGCTTGGCGATCAGGTGGGTTATCGCGTTCGTTTTACGGATGAAAGTTCGAGCAAGACTCGTCTCGTCATCGCTACGGACGGTATTTTGCTGACGCATATTCAGCATGATCCGCTGTTGTCCGCATACGACACAATCATGATTGACGAGGCTCACGAACGCAGCCTAAACATTGACTTTTTGCTTGGCTATTTGACGACTGTCTTGCCACAGCGCAAAGATTTGAAGCTCATTATCACGTCGGCGACGATTGATTCTGCAAAATTCCAAGAGCATTTTTTGCGCGTTATTGGCAAAACTGTGCCCATTATCGAGGTGAGCGGTCGTACGTTCCCTGTGGAAATTCTCTATGAGCCAGTGGGAAGCGCGCCTTCTCTTGTTCGAAATTTGAGCGCGTTTCCGGGGCTGAATGCGACAAATGCTGGCTCATCGTCGTCGTCATCATCGTCATCAGCCTCCGATGCAGATGCTGCAAACAACTCCGATGACGATTCCGACTTCGACGACGATATGGCAGTCTCGACGGCCGTTGCCCGCGCGTGTGCTCAGCTCGTTACGCATTCCACGCATACGAATGGTCCTCGCGACATCCTCGTGTTTGCTGCTGGCGAGCGCGATATTCGCGAGTATGAACGAGCTATTTCCAAGGATTTCGGAACGCGCGTTATCAATACAAACGCATCGGGTCGTTCGTCTCAGCGTCCTGATGGTATCGAAATCGTGCCGTTGTATGCCCGTTTGAGTGCGAAAGACCAGCACAAGGTTTTCGAACAGCACACGCATCAGCGCATTATCATCGCAACGAATGTGGCAGAAACGTCTCTGACAGTTCCGGGAATTCGCTATGTAGTCGACCCTGGTTTTGCACGCATCTCCCGCTATTCGAAGACGGCGAAAGTTCAGCGCCTTCCTATTGAGCCGATTTCTCAGGCGAGCGCGAATCAGCGTTCTGGTCGATGCGGTCGTGTGGCAGATGGTATCGCAATTCGATTGTATTCGTCGGAAGATTTTGCATCTCGTCCCGAATTTACCGATCCTGAGATTTTGCGTACCTCGCTGGGCTCGGTTGTTTTGCAGATGCTCTCCGTGGGAGTGGCTCATACTGCTCATGATGTGACCGATTTCGGTTTTATCGATCCGCCGGATATGCGTGCTGTCAGCGATGGCTTTAATGAATTGCTGGAATTGCGCGCAATTAAGCATGTGAAAGCTCGCCGCTCACATCACGGTGCACAGAACAACTCTCAGAACAATTCACAGCGCAACTCCTCTACCAAAACCGACGTCGTTCTTACAAAAATTGGCCGTCAATTGGCACGCCTTCCTATTGACGTGCGTTTGGCTCGCATGATTATCGAAGCAAGTTCGACGACTCCCAATAATCTCGCGGCTATTCTCGCTATCGTTGCGTTCTTGAGTTTGCAAGATCCGCGCGAACGTCCTGAGGAAGTACGTGACGAAGCTGACCGTATTCATAAGCGTTTTGAGAATTCTCACTCAGATTTTTTGACGGCGCTTAATGTGTGGATGTATTTCTTTGGCAGACAAGACCGTTTGTCGAATTCGCAATTCCGCAAATTATGCCAAGCTGAATACGTGAATTTCTTGCGTATGCGCCAGTGGAAAGACCTGTATGAGCAGCTGTCGACCATGTGCGCTGACATGAAGTGGACTGTGGGCGACGTAACGCCGACGAAGCGTCTCGCTGCGGATATTCTTGCTCTTCCTCAGGCTCAGCAGGCTGCGGGGTCGCTGTCCTGCTCGTGGGATGATCAGAGCATTCACCGCTCGATGCTGGCTGGTCTTCTCTCCTCTATCGGTATGCAGGTGATTCGTGAACCGAAAGCATCGCAATTTACGGGGCTTAAGGGCGCTGCTCGTGCACGAGCTATGAAGCGTGCGACCAAAATTGCAAAAAACGAGTATCAAGGCGCTCGCGGAGCGCACTTCTCACTCTTCCCTGGCTCTGCGGTCGCTTCTGCTACCCCAGCTTGGGTGATGACGAGTGAACTCGTAGAAACCTCGCGTTTGTGGGCTCGCATGAGTGCGGAAATTGACCCTGCGTGGGCATATTCGCTTGGCAAAGATTTGACGCGTACATCGTACGGCGCTCCTCATTGGTCGGCAACTGCGGGAAGTGCTGTGGCAAATTCGACCATTCATTTGTATGGTTTGCCAATTATTTCTGACCGCCAAGTGCAGTGGGGCCGTATTAATCCTGCTGAAGCGCGCAATCTGCTCATTCGACAGGGACTTATAGAAGGCGATATTTCTCGTCGATTCAGTTATGACGAATTCGTCGAGCATAATCGACAGATTCTTGAGGACTCGCAAGAGGAAACTCACCGCACGCGTCAGATCGCCGATACTGTGAATGACGAGGATTTGTACGAATTTTATGATGCAGTTCTGCCTCCGACAGTCACGTCTGTGGTCGAACTTGCTCAATGGTGGAAATCCGAGCATTCCGTTCGTCCTGATGCTCTCACCTTCGATCCTTCGAAGGTGTCAAGGATTGCTGAATCGTCAACGGATTTGAGCGATTATCCAGACACGTGGTTTGTTCGCGGAACAGATTCGTCTGAATTTGCGCTGAAATTGACGTACGTGTACGATCCTCACGCCGACAATGATGGCGTGACCGTGCATATCCCGCTGTCCGTTCTTTTGCGCGTGCAGCCGTCAGATTTTACGTGGACAGTTCCGGGACTTCTGGACGACTTAATTGTCAACACGATTAAGTCGCTTCCTAAGGCTTTGCGCGTACAATTCGTTCCAGCTCCGAATACTGCTGCTAGAATTCGCGAATGGATGGATGAACGTTTTACGCATCTTCCTGGATCTCACGAGGCTATGGATGAGCAGATTCCTGATTTTACACATGCGTTTACTCAAGCGGCAATTAGCATCACGAATGCTCAGCTTCATCCGGAAGATTTCGGCGCGGAACAATTAGACCGTTTGCCAAACTTCGTACGTTTGAATTTTGCAGTAGAAACCGATCCTGTGCGCGGACCTCGCGGACGAATCAAGCGCAAACCGCAAATTCTCGCCACGTCGAAAGATTTGGCATACTTGCAGCAGCACTTTAGCGAACGCGCTCAGCAATCCGCGCAGAATACAATTTCTCGGCAGGCAAAGAAAGCGCGTGCCGCGGGTAACGAGGTGCAGCGCGCTGATTTGCTTCACAATGCCGGCGCAACCACGCAGCTTCGTCAAGACATGCTGTGGGATAGCGCTTTGCAAGCAGTGAAATTGCCGAACGAACGTATCCGTTCGCGCTGGCTGGGAAACGAGGCTCTTATCCTTGCAACTGCACCGTATAAGTCTATTGATGCGACAATTGATGACATTCAATTGGCAGCGGTCAAGCGACTCCTTCCGAACATTAACAACATCGACTCGGATGCGAAGCTGGCAGAAGCAGTGGCGGGAATTATCAACGTTTTCGAGGATACCGTGTATGCCGTCGCACATGATGTGATTGGAATTTTGCAGGCGTATGGCAATGTGCAAGACATGGTCAGTGGTAAGGCGGATTTGCCGCTGCTGTCAGTTTTGCAATCTGTGCGCACTCATGCGGATGCGCTGGTTCACGAAGGATTCATCGCGGCAACTCCAGCCGAATACATTCCGCGCGTCAAACGCTATCTCCAGGCGGATGTGCTGCGCATCGAGAAGGCGAAACAAAATCGCGACCGTGATGTGCAATGGGCGTGGGAGGCTGACGAGGCTCACGCTATCGTCGACTCGGCTCAGGCTCGCGCGGACAAATCGCCAGCAGGGCCCGTCCACGATGAGGCAATGCGCGTGGCCGAGAATGTGCGCTGGATGTATGAGGAATTCCTTGTCTCCTTGTGGGCGCAGGAGTACGGGACTGCGTATCCAATCAGCATGAAGAGGCTGAGGAAGGCTGCAGCTGCGGCTTAAGTCGCGGTCTCAATCTCGGTCTCAGGCTCAGTCTCAGGTTCAGTCTCTATCTCGGTCTCTCACGGGGCTCATTTTTACTCTGGCTGTACCTGCGGAATACATTTTTAGCAGGTCGTATCATCGTGCTGTCTTGATACAAAGCAAATTTTTGAATCACACGATACGACTTGCTAAAAATGTTTTTATCAACCGTCCCACACAGGATCTGATGGTGATTCCACCGAACTCCACCACGTTTTTAGCAGGTCGTATCGCGCGCGATTGTCGTGCGAATTATTTTTCATCGTCAGACATGACGACTTGCTAAAAATGTTCATACCATCTGAAATTTCATTCCACGTCATTGTCACAGTCGCTATTCGCCACATCGTTCTCGTCGCTGCGACCCCAATCCCCCCCTTCTCGTTCCTCCACACCCCAAAAACATTTTTAGCAAGTCGTACTGCCTTGAGCTCCCTGTAAAGTCCCTACACGATACGACCTGCTAAAAACGTAAAAACCACAAACAAAAGCTGCGGGCACACACGTACCCGCAGCTTTCACAGTTTCACTTTCCCAGTTTCACTTTGGCGAAGAATTACAGCCTTGGCAAATACTTCTCCAGCTCGTATGGAGTGACCTGCATACGGTACTCCTCCCATTCCTTACGCTTGTTGCGCAAGAAGTACTCGAAGACGTGTTCGCCGAGCACGGAAGCCACAAAGTCTGACTTCTCCATAATCTTCAGCGCTGTATCCAAGGAGTCTGGAAGAGGCTGGATACCCATTGCCTGACGTTCGATATCGGTGAGCTCCCACACGTCATCACTTGTTGGTTCGCCCAGTTCCATTCCCTGCTTGATACCATCGAGACCTGCCGCAAGCAAGACCGAGTATGCGAGGTATGGATTTGCCACAGGATCGAGACCGCGGAACTCCATGCGTGCAGAATTGCCCTTGCCTGGCTTGTACTGTGGGATGCGTAACAGCGCAGAGCGGTTATTGTGTCCCCAGCAGACGAAGCTTGGAGCTTCTGCTCCACCCCACAAACGCTTATACGAATTGACGTACTGGTTCGTCACAGCAGTAATTTCAGCAGCATGGTAAAGCAAGCCTGCTGCAAACTGACGAGCAGTTTGGCTCATGTTGAATTCTTGACCTGCTTCGTAGAAGGCATTCGCATCGCCTTCAAACAGGCTCAAATGCGTGTGCATACCCGAGCCTGGCTGATCTGCCAATGGCTTAGGCATGAAGCTTGCGTGAATTCCGCGTTCGAGCGACACTTCCTTCACGACTGTACGGAAGGTCATAATATTGTCCGCAACAGCTAAGGCATCCGCGTAACGCAAATCAATTTCGTTTTGACCTGGACCTGCTTCGTGATGAGAATACTCCACAGAAATTCCCATCTGTTCCAGCATATTCACAGTCGAGCGGCGGAAATCCATTCCCGAGCTACGTGGAACGTGATCAAAGTATCCACCCGCATCAATTGGCACAGGAGGCTTCGAATAATCGTCCTGAGGCTCAAACAGATAAAATTCAATTTCCGGATGCACGTAGAAGGTAAAGCCCATTTCCTTTGCTTGCATGAGCGTGCGCTTGAGCACATAACGAGGATCGCCCAAAGATGGCTGACCTTCTGGCGTCAGCACGTCGCAGAACATGCGCGCAGTTCCCTGAGGGCCGCCTCGCCATGGAAGAATCTGGAAAGTTGTCGGATCTGGACGCACAATCATGTCATCCTCAGAAACGCGCGTCAAACCTTCAATTGCGGATCCATCAAAGCCAATTCCTTCTTCGAACGCGTCTTCAAGTTCGGCAGGGGCAATTGCCACAGACTTCAGCTGACCCAAAACATCCGTAAACCACAAGCGGATAAAACGAATATCGCGCTCTTCAACAGTACGTAATGCAAATTCTTGTTGCTTATTCATGGTTTCTATTCTTACAAGAAAATGTTTCGACTTGTGTTAATTCTCTCGTTATGAGAAAAATTTCGAAAATTTTTGCAGAATTGACCGTTCCAAGCTCACGAAACAGCAACAAACTAGTCTTCGTCACCATCCATATACGACGTCATAAACGTACGAATAAACTTCGTCGCCTCTTCAGTCGTAGAGAAGGTATTCGATTCGACCTGTTCATAACCCGCAACTGACAAATCATCGACATTTTGCAAACCAATCATCAAGTCTTCAATAGTCGAATCAATCGTGGTAAACAGCAGTGGCGGGGTCATATTTTCGACGACAGTACCGTTGAGCCAATGCGTAGCGGTAATTTTATCCGCGCGATTGACGCACGAAACGACTGACATGCCCGCTACCACGTCAGAAAGCTCACGTGCTCCCTCTTCTGGTGCTTGGCCGTTCTTATTATGCAAAATAGCGCACGAACCAGTTGGGAATCCCACACACAGCGCATCGATATCCATCAGTTTGCACAATGCCGCCAAAAATTGCGGATCGCGAACCTGCGTAATGAGCATCGCCATTTTCGCTTTATCACCGATAATTCCCGCTAATTCGTCGTCAAAATTCGGATCAATCGAAAAATTGTCATCCACGCTCGACTCTGAAGATGAGGAAGATGCAGCAGAAAAGGCAGAAGAGGCAGGAGCCGAATTTCCATACGTATCCGTGAGATTATCGTCCAATTCCTTGCCGAAATCATCCGCAAACTGCTTTTCCAAATCAGCGAAAGCAGCGTTGACCTGATCATCACTCAAATCACCGTCGCCATGACCGGACGACGCGTTCCATTCGTTCAAATCGTTCACGTTCTTGTCATCCTCACTCATAGACCCCTCCTACCGTGTCCCATGCCTCACGCCTTCGCATTCGCCGCGCACTCTCAAGCCTACAACGTATGTCTAGCCGCGCCTACAGTCCATGTATACACCATGAATACAGTGCACGCCTTAATTCCCGATGCAGTGCGGGCCAAACATTGCCTTAATATCGCCATACAGCGACGCATCCTTGAGCACGCGGAAATTATCACCCATTGTAATCACTGAGCACGAACCGTCCCCATGAATGACCATCAAGCGAACTTCCGAATATCCCGGATGCATGTGCAAAACATTCGCCAAGCCTTCCATATTCTGACTCAGCAGTGCCTGTTCCGGAAGAGTTAACGTCAGAACCGAATTATCGACGTCCTCAATTTTTGGAACTTCCATCTCTGCCGCGCGAATAGATACAGCCTCGTCACGCGCTTCCGCAAAACCGCGCACGCGCACGATGGTATCAATGTTCAGCTGACTTGCGCTCGCTTCATAAGCTTTTCCAAAGAAGAGACACTGAATGGACGCTTCCATATCTTCCACAGTGATAATTGCCCATGGATTACCCTTCTTGGAAATTTTGCGCTCGACGCTCGTAATCAAGCCCGCAATCGTAACCTGCGAACGTGGCTCCAACGACGACGCACGATTAATCAACTGCGCGATAGACGTATCGCGCAAGCCGTTCAGCACGCTCTCCATACCTGACAACGGGTGGTCAGATACGTACAATCCGAGCATTTCTCGTTCGAAATTCAGCTTGGTCGACTTATCCCATTCATCGATATCTGGCACGGAAATTTCTACCGAGCTGACATCCTCATCGCCGCCCATATCTGCAAAAAGATCAAACTGACCTTCTGCTTCTTTGCGCTTAATTGGCGCAACGATATCGATAGCTTCTTCGTGGATAGTGACCAGAGCACGACGATTACCGTCCGTATTATCGAATGCGCCGCCCTTAATCAACGATTCGACCATGCGCTTATTGAGCGCATTCAACGGCACGCGGTTGATGAAGTCGAGGAAGTTGACGAACTTGCCCTTCTCCCCTTCGCGTTCCTTGATAATTTCCGTCACGCGATCAGCGCCCACGTTTCGAATAGCTGCAAGACCAAATCGCACGACATCGCCCACTGCAGAGAATTGCAGCTGCGATTCGTTAATATCCGGTGGAAGCACCTGGATACCCATGCGACGAGCTTCACCCAAATACAATGCTGTCTTGTTCTTATCGTTCTTCGCATTCTCCAGCAAAGCAGCCATAAACTCAGTCGGATAATGAGTCTTCAAGTATGCAGTCCAGTACGACACCAAACCGTATGCTGCCGAATGTGCTTTATTAAACGCGTATCCTGCGAATGGAACGAAGATATCCCATACAGCCTGAGCTGCCTCGCGCGAGTAGCCATGCTGAGCCATACCTTCAAAGAATGGCACCTGCTCTTTCGCCAGTACTTCAGGCTTCTTCTTACCCATCGCTCGACGCAGAACATCTGCTCGACCCAGCGAGTAGCCTGCCAAAATTCGCGCAGCAGACTGCACCTGCTCCTGATACACAATCAGACCGTAAGTTTCATCCAAAACCTCAGCAAGAGGCTCTGCAACCTCTGGATGAATAGGCACGATTTGCTGTAAACCGTTCTTTCGCTTTGCATAATTGTTATGCGAATCCACATCCATAGGACCTGGACGGTACAGAGCAATCAAAGCCGAAATATCGTTAAAGTTATCCGGCTTCAACGATTTGAGAAGGTTTCGCATACCATCCGAATCGAGCTGGAACACGCCTAACGTATCCCCTCGCGAAAGCAGCTTATACGTCTCCTCATCGTCAATTGGCACATCTTCAATATTGAAGGTTGGTTTGCCGTTATTTCCGATATTCGTAATCGTGTCACGGATAACTGTCAAGTTCGACAGACCCAAAAAGTCCATCTTCACAAGCCCCAAAGTTTCGCACGTATGATACTCGAAAGTCGTCGTTACTGTACCATCAGTTCGCTTCAGCAAAGGCGAAGTTTCCGTAATCGGATTCGATGCCATAATGGTCGCGCATGCGTGGACACCCGTTTGACGAATCAAACCTTCGATACCCATTGCCTGCTTGGTAATCTTCTGCACGTCCGTATTGGAATCGTACAAATCGCGGAACTCTTTCGCCTCATCGTAGCGCTTGGCATCCTTATTAAAGATGTCATGAACGGTGATATCCTTCCCGCCCACTGCTGGAGGCAATGCCTTGGTCATCTGCTCGCCCATGGAGAAGTCATAATTCATGATGCGCGCAGAATCCTTCAAAGCCTGCTTGGTCTTAATAGTGCCGTATGTCACGCACTGAGCCACCTTATCGTGACCGTACTTGTCTGCCACGTATTCGAGGACCTTCATGCGTCCTTCTGGGTCGAAATCGACGTCGATATCCGGCAGGGAGACACGTTCTGGGTTCAAGAATCGCTCAAAAATGAGGCCGTGCTTCAATGGGTCGAGCTCGGTAATACCCATCGCGTATGCGACCATAGAGCCTGCAGCCGAACCACGACCAGGGCCTACCATGATTCCGTGCTCTTTTGCCCAATTGATGTAATCAGCCACAACGAGGAAGTATCCGCAGAACTGCATCTGGCAGATAACACCGCACTCATAATCAGCCTGTCGTGCAACTTCTTCAGGAACATTGCCATCATAGCGACGCATTAAACCGTCTTGAACATGCTTCAAGAAGAGCGACGTCTCATCCCAGCCCTCAGGACAGTCAAACTCTGGCATGAAAGCACCGTCTTGATGATCATCGAAGATGACATTGCATCGCTCAGCAATTTCGACAGTGTTATAGCACGCTTCTGGGAATTCCTTAAACAAGTCATACATTTCCTGAGCAGACTTGATATAGTAGCCTGAACCGCCAAACTTGAATCGGTTTGGATCAGTCAAACGTGAGCCCGAATTAATGCACAGCAACGCATCTTGTGCAGACGCGTCAGATTCTTTTGCATAATGCGTATCATTCGTGACAACTAAAGGCGCGTTAATTTTCTTCGCAATGTCGAGCAATTCTTTGCGCACGCGCGTTTCAATAGGAAGACCATGGTCCATCAATTCGACGTAATAATTGTCCTTGCCGAAGATGTCTTGGAATTCGCCTGCTGCACGCAAAGCCTCATCGTACTGTCCCAAACGCAAACGAGTCTGCACTTCTCCTGAAGGGCATCCAGAAGTCGCGATAACGCCCTTAGAATACGTATTCAGCACTTCCCTATCCATACGTGGTGATTTGCCGAAAAGTCCTTCGAGATTTGCCACGGAAGATGCTTTAAGAAGATTGGTTAAACCTTGATCGGTCTCAGCAAGCATGGTCAAGTGAGTATACGAACCGTTTGCGGAAACGTCGTCATTGCGCTGATCCTCAGATGTGCGCCAATGCACACGAGAGGTGTCAAAACGTGACGTTCCTGGGGTTAAATACGCTTCAATGCCGATAATAGGCTTAATCCCAGCACCCACTGCTGTAGACCACAATTCGTAGGCTCCATGCATGTTTCCATGGTCAGTAATACCTACTGCCACCTGACCTTGCGCCTTCACGGCATCAACGAGCTCCTTGATGGGTGCAGCACCATCAAGCATCGAGTAATGCGTATGGACGTGAAGGTGTACAAAGTCGGAAGGTTTTACATCAGCCATGCATTCTAATGTAGTGAGAGTGCAGGATGATTTTAGTCAATTAATCTAGAAGCGTGACGCTCTCTCAAGATTTCCAAAGCGTGGCGCAAATCCTGTGGCGTGTTGGATTCCACCACTGTCCACACTTTGGTTCGAGGATGCTTAAATTCGAGCTTTTTCGCGTGTAACCATTGACGCTCAAGACCGGTAATTTCCGATAATTTTGGATTTGCTCCATACATCGGATCTCCCACAAGAGGATGACCGATAGACGAGAAATGAACGCGAATTTGGTGAGTTCGTCCGGTTTCGAGGTTGACTTTAACATACGTAGCTTCGCCGAAACGTTCCAAAACATCCCAATGCGTAATAGCTTCCTTACCAGCAGGCGTGACAGTAAAACGGAAATCCGACACCTTATCACGCCCAATTGGTGCTTCAATAGTTACGCGATCTTGGTCGAGGTTTCCTTGAACAACTGCATGATATGTTTTGACGACTTCATGCTCGGAAAATTGACGGCGCATTTCTTTGTATGCGAGTTCCGACTTGCACACGAGCATCAATCCGCTTGTGCCTACGTCGAGACGACTGACAATTCCCTGCCGCCCTGCAGCACCGTAATCCGTAATATGCACTCCGCGGGCAATCAGCGACCCTAAAACGGTCGGGCCTGTCCATCCCACGGATGCGTGAGCTGCCATACCCACAGGCTTATCAACAATGACAATATCGTCATCTTCATACACGATAGGCATATCCGTATCAATTGGTTCAGGAACTTCTTCTTCCTCCACCAAATTGAACTCAATCATGTCGAAAAGATTGAGCTTTGCTGATTTATCTGTCGAACGACCCACGATACGCACTTGCTGGGTATCAATGAGCACACTGGCAGCCGAGCGGGAAATTCCCATCATTTTGGAAATTGCCACGTCTAAACGCTTTCCTACTAAAGCATCTGGAGCTGGGACAATTCCATCCATTAGTTGCGATCTCCCGCGTTCGTGTCAGTTGGGCTGGTTGGGTCAATTGTATCGTGCGAATCTTCGAGGGTGTGCGAAGACGAATCGTCAGCGGTTTCGCCGTCCGTAGTAGTTTCGTCAGTGGCGATTTTTTCAGTGTCATCCGCCGATTCCGCTGAATCTGTCATATCCGTGGCATCTATCGAATCTGTCGAATCTGTCGAATCAAAAAGCATGCAATCGACACGTGGAATTCCCGTATGCACTCCCATGATTGTCAGCACGATAATTCCCGCGACTGCTACTCCCAACAGTACATCAGCGACGTTTCCGACGAATGGTCCGTAATTGATAAAATCGACGACTTCCCCATCGAGGAAATTCTGCGCATAAATAACGCGATCAATGATATTTCCTACTGAACCAGACAGCGTAATTCCCATCACGCATGCCCACGCAGTACTTGTGGTACGTAATGCAAAAATTGCGATAGCGATACTGATGAGAATCGCAACAATGCTGATAATCATCGTATTTCCGCTACCCGTTCCCAACGTTGCACCCGGATTTCTTACGAGGGTCAAATGAAGAAGACCACCGAGAATTGGTACAAAACTATCGAACGTCAAATCGCGTAGCGCAAGGAGCTTCGTTCCCTGATCAAGAAGAAGTCCCAGTAAAACCGTAGAAATAAAGACGGCCACAGGTATGTGTGACCGTCTTTGTGAAGTATGAACAACCACTAGTTGTTGCTCTCCTCAGCGTCGTCCTGCTGACCGAAGTTGTCAGAAGTGCTAATCTGAGCAGAAAGGTTGCCAAGGAACTCGGTCAAGCGAGAACGATAATCAGCTTCGAACTGCTTGAGGCTTTCGATGTTGCCTTCGATGACCTTGGAATCAGCGTAGAGCTTATCCTTAACTTGGCGAGAGTAGTTGTCTGCATCAACGCGAGTCTGTGCAGAGTAATCTTCTGCTGCCTTCTTGACCTGAGTCGCGTAAGCATCTGCATCGGAACGAACCTTGGCCGAGTAGTCATCAGCTTCGTTACGAGTTACAGAAGAGTAATTGTCTGCATCATTACGTGTCTTTGCGGAGTATGCATCAGCGTTAGAACGGGTAGTCGAATCGTACTCGTTTGCTTCAGCGATGAGCTTGTTACGTGTAGCTTCACCTTCTGCAACGAGTTCAGCATTCTGTGCCTTACCCTTGTCAACGTACTGATCGTGAAGCTGCATAGCAAGTGCAAGCATAGCTGTAGCACGCTCTGGCTCGGAGGATGCATCGGAACCAGCAGAAGAAATCTTCTGAAGGCTACCGGTCTCAGAGCTTGGCTCGAGAGAAGCTACCTGCTGACGCAAGCTTTCTTCACGTTCACGGGAATCGCGCAGGTCAGAGTTCAACTTTTCAATCTGTGCCTGCAATGCAGCTACCTGCTGATCCTTCTCGTTGGAAGCGCCGTCACTTGCTTCTACGCGGGCATTTGCCTGCTCGAGAGCAGCGTTTACTTCGTTGAGACGAGAATTTGCTTCAGCAAGCTGGTTACGCAAATCTTCGCGAGTATTGAGATACTCGTCGCGTTCACGCTTGACAGCTTCGAGCTGATCGTTCAAAGCCTTAGCAGAATCGCCACCCTGTGCGGCCTGTGCTGTGAGCTGGTCAATCTGCTCGTTGAGCTGATCAACCTGAGTCTTCAACTGATTGTTCTGAGTTGTCAAAGTTTCGACCTGCTCACGTGCAGCCTCAGCAGCACGTATCTGTTCAGCAGCAGCGCTTTCTCCAGCTTCAGAAGCCTGAGACACGCGAGATTCTGCTTCCTGAACCTGCTCACGAAGCTTGTTGTTTTCTTCAGTAAGTTCAGCAATCTTATTATTCAATGGGGCTACATCGGTGCCAAGCGATGCAGTTGCGCTAGTCACTGCCTGGGAACCCAAGTTCTCTACGGTGGCTACAACTTCATCAAGGAAGTCATCCACAGCATCGATATCATAACCTTCCTTAAAGCGAACCGTAGGGAAAGTATGCCTCTGAATATCTTGTGGTGTTAGAAGGGGCATGGAGCTCTTCACCTCACTTTTGACTCATTGAGAGCCACTCGTTTACATATCGTTCTTTATTCTAGCACGGGAACTGAAAGAAAGCTGAAAGTCGTTTTTAATATCACTGTAAATTGTCTGCACGAGTGGTATTTTAGGATTTTTCTGTGGCACTCGTTGAACCGCCCAAAACAGCTATAGCAATAAGCAAGTCGAACATCGCAACAACTGCTGTGAACCATTCATACGCCGCATCCACGTCACCTCGATCCGAGAAATACTTCATCGTGTACAAATCGATAACGAATGACAGCACGCTTAACGCACACAAGCCTACTGAAATAACAAAAGTGCCCAGCTTAAACGGCACAAAAAACAGTGATATAAGCCAAAATGGCACTATAGCCGCAGGAGTAATAATCAAAAACAGTCTTCACGACCCCACGAACACGCTCAATAATCCAATCAAAAGCAAACACACTCACATACCCAGCTATATCAAAAGGAAGGACGATTAAGACCACATCACTTCCTGGGCTATCTGCACCCAAAAAAGCAGCAAACTCAATATCGAATAAAGCGCCACACAAAAAACGATAGATTGACTCAGAGGCGTCTTTGTACGGGTTGAAAACCATGCGAAAATAATCATCATAATAACTGCAATCCACAGGTGTATAACGACAAAAAGTCTCATAGCAATATTCGCAGATCCCCCGTTACATTCCGAAAAAATAAAATTACAGACGTATGAGATCGAACATAACAGCATAAGATAGAAAAGCTTTTTCTTTGCAGAATGTAGTGTATATACTTTCCCTCCAGATGTAGCCTTTTCTATTCCTCGACCAGATAAATTCATGATAAACCCAGCAGGATATTCGCCAAGATTCTCTTCATTAAGTGTTTCCATGATGTTCATCTTATTTTTCATTACGCATCAGATTGCCTTAACTTTGTTCATCAAATTAATAACATCGCCTAAATCGCCTGCAACGCCGGGCGCCACTACACGAATCGTCTTAAAAATTACCGATGTTGCTTCAAGACCTGTTTGCTGTCTAGCTGGATTAATATAGGTCATATATATGTCTTTTGCAGAGGACGCGAGACTCTTCATAAAATTGAAAGTACTTGCTGCATCCTTTGCGGCCGAGAATGCACCATTCCAGACGAACTTTACCTCTCCAGCGAGTATATCCCCTTTTACAAATTTAGGCATAATGCTCTTGACAAGATTATTAGCAATTCCATATCGAATCGCATCTTTAGCAAAAAATTGCTGGGATCCTCTAGTTACAACATAATCGCTAAAACCTGTTAATTTAGCTAAACCAATCTGAGCTTTAGTTGCTTCTTGGGCATGCTTCATGCCAAAAGTAATAGTCTTTCCTACTGCATTTTTCAAAGCACTTACACTAGCCACTCCAGCAAAAAGTCCTAAAACAGCAACTGTTGAATTAAGCATGAGCTCAGTGAAGCCTATTTCTCCGTCCATAAATTTGGCTACTGAATCCACTAAAGATACCAATGAACTCGCCATAAGAATAGATGCAAACAGCCATCCTAGTCCAAGTATAAACAAGCTAATGACTCCTACTACAGCACCAGTTAATTCAACAATTTGCACAAATTTCTTCCAACCGTCACTTTTGAAGAAACCTTGAACTGATGCGCCCATAGCTTCAAGAAAGCCGATTCTCTTAATATTCGCTTTGCTTTGAGCATTATGAATAAGACTTACCGTGGAGGCAGAGGCTTCATCGTAAATCTCTTTGGCATGTCTGATTTTTCTTTTGCGGAATCAATCGTTACATCACGCTGCTTAATTGTTGCTGTCAGCTGTGAAATCTGAAGTTCTGCTGCGTCTTTTAACGACTTAAGATGTGCTTTATCCATATCAGATTGCGGGCAGTCATACGCATTCTGATTTCTACGTAATGTATCGTTTTCACGAGAAAGCTTTCTCTGTACAACTTTCTTATCGTTATATGCATCAACTGCTTCTCGTAATGCTGCATCCGCTACATTCTGCTGCTCAGACATAGTATCAGCCCACCGCATTAATCCAGTTTGGATTTCGTGAGATCCCTGATATAAATCGCTAATTTGGGATGGAAAGTCGCCGAGCATTTCAACGAACGCTTACCCCGATTTGCTCATGAGCATAGTTTCTGCATTATTTGATTTTGCTTTAATTTTATGCAATTCGTCGGCTAACTCATACAGAGGGATTACATACTTATTCTTTATATTGCTCGCTAGGTAATCAACTTTTTCAGGGCCCCCAGGAACTGGGTCAGTTCCATATCCCACTATATTCCATTCACTATCGCTAGGGCGAGCCATTCTCAATCCTCTCTCGATTCTATTTTCTGTATTTTCTTGTTCTCAGTCTGCTACTCATTAATAGATAAGCTTTGTGTCATTGCATCAAAAAGTTCGATAAGCGTATCTCTAATGACAATATTTGGGGAATAAAACTTGACTGAAAGAATTCCATTCTTAACTGGAACTAATGTACGAAGCACTATCATCGCGGCCTGAGATATGAATTCAACCCCATATGTTTGTAATGCTTTACCAGCCTGCGGTAACTTGATTAACTGCCATTCCAGTCCCTGAGGTCTTGAAGCATCAGCTCGTGTGTACTCATCAGTCAGCTCAACAAAAATGTCTGAATCATCTTCAACATCAATAGTCGGCAGTAACTGAATCGTTAAGAAGATACTCAACATACCTTCTTCTGTTGGCTCTGTATACGATGCAACGAAATGTGTCCCACTCTTATACGCATCAGAAAGCTCATCTTTTACATCTTTCTGAAGGATGAGGCGTTTAGATTCAAGGTCGGGAGAAATTGAAATAAAGTTATCTGTAATATCACGCGCTATATCGGTAATATTATCTGTCGAAAGATTAATCTTATTCCAATTGTCAGGAATCACTATATTGTAATCAAGACCCACAACTACTCCTCACTATTCTTCAGAGCAGCTGCCTGATTATCATCTAGTTGAGTGGTTTCGTCTAGAATCTTTTCAAGTAATCAGCCATACCAGTAGTGTTTTCAGTAATGTGCTGACGATGTTGGTCAAGCCCTTGGAAAAAATCGGAGAGTGCATTACACACATCTAATCCAAGATCATGAGCTGATAAATCCAAACGGGTCATATTTTCCAATAAGCTTGATGTATTCCTCAAACCGGATTCTAACCCTGATACCTCTGCTTCTCGGATTACCATTTTATCCATATTATTTCCCTCTATACTAATACACACAAAACGAGTTCAGTTATTAGCTCTCTACTAACCTATTTCTGCGCAAGACACAAGAAGCTTTATTGTAATCTCTTTGTTATGGTATTATCTCCGCATTACCCTACGTGCAGCACTTTGAGGTACTCTCTACCCCTTCACAGCCTTCGTAGCTACGAAAGTTTTGATATTCAATTCACGCAGTCTTCCCGACCCATTCGTATCCTCATATAAATCAACGAGGGTGAATCCGGCTTTCAATTGTCCGCCGATTTGCGCTGTCATGTTGTGTGAGAATTGCATACCCAAATTTTCTTTCAGTGAGTACTCCATAGCAGCTTCATCACGCAACGGATTAAAAGGCATCTTCCATACGATTTCTTTTTCATCATCATCGATAATGAAATTAATCTCGTTAGTCAATCCTGCAAGGAAAATTCCGCCCTTTATAAGGACTCGGTACGCTTCATTGAAACAGGCTGGACGTCTTCGACGTAGCAATTCGAGACCGGGTGAAATACCACATCGAAACTTTCATCCTCGAAAGGCAAAGTCTTCGTCATGTCGCCTTCAATAGTCTCAATCTCATAGCCTTCTCGCTCAGCAACGAGAAGCTCATTCTCTATCTGACGTGACGAATAGTCCAAGACTGTGCACTGTGCTCCTAAAGCATTGAAAATAGGCACTTGCTGTCCGCCACCAGAGGCGAGACCTAGCACTTTCTTTCCACGCAAGTTCCCGAACCACTCATGAGGGACAGGAATAAGCGGCGTAAGAACGACATCCCACTCACCCTGCTGAGCTCGCACATAGTCCTCATGAGAAACAGGCTTTCCCCATTCCCAACCATCTTCAACCCAACCGTTGATAGTTTCCTTATTGATATCTTGATATGATTTCATACGCCTTACACCTGTATCTCTGATGTACTTTATACGAATATAAAATTATAAATTGCTCATACAATAAAAGATGCGCACACGGTGACCCGCATACGCATCTTCACAGTTTTACTTGCCGCTCATGACTCGTATTAGTAAATTAATGCTCGAATAATTCCCAATCCAACCCACAGCACGATGAAACTCAAATCGAGGTAAATCGAGCCGAGAGGAATTGGACGGATATAGCGACGAAGGAAATTCAGCGGAGGATCAGTGACGATATATACAGCAGTAACCAACGTATACACAAATCCTCGTGGCTGCCAGCGCGTGAGCACTGCGACCCAGTCCAAAATAAGGCGGATGAACAAAATTGCACTGTACGCGCTAATCGCCCACACAAGAATGAGTCGGATAAATGCGTATGCCATCAATATTCCCATATCGTTGGGCACCTCCTCTTATACGTTTGCTCTACGTCTGTCCGAACCGTTCAACAGAACCGTTTTTAGTCGAACAATCCTGCTGTTGAGCTGTTATCCGTCTGCTCTGGTCGAATGGATACAGCAGCTGGGCTGAGCAACCATACGCGTGGAGTTACGCGCTCTACTGAACCGCGAACGCCAAAAACGACACCTGTTGCAAAATCGACAATGCGCTGTGCATCCTTATCCTCTACACCTGTCAGGTTCAAAACGACTGGCGTACCGTCACGAAGAGCACGTCCGACACTTTCCACCTCGTTGTATCCACGTGGATGAATAGTCGTAATACGGTTCATAGCAGCCTTAGGGAATGCAGTACTCGTTGACGATGTGGATGTCGTTCCACGTCCTGCTGCTGCAAGACGCTGGGACTGTACACTCAACGAATCATCACGGTCGAAATCTGTTTCATGCGTATCAGCTGGTTCAGTCACGTCCATCTCGTCCATGTCCGAATCATCTGGATCAGCAAGACCGAAGAAGCTAAGACCCCTATTAAAAACGTTTGCCATAGTTGCCTATCTCCCTGACTTAGCGCAAGAATTCTGGGATTTCGAAATCGCCGAAGGTATCTGATTCTTCATCATTATCAGCAGATACCGTTGGGATTGCAGACGATACTGGAGTTGCAGGAATCTGAGTCGATGCTGGTTCCTGAACTGCAGGAGCTGGCTGAGCTGGAGCTGCTGGTTGAGCCGAAGCGGTAGGAGCAGCAGGAGCTGTATTCTGGGTCGAACCAGCTGCTGGAACAGCAATCAAATCGCCTGTGTCAGTCGACTGTGCTGCATTGTTATCATGAACGCCGAAGCCTGTAGCGATAACAGTTACAGACAAATCGTCCCCCATAGAATCATCCAAAGAAACACCGAAGATAATGTTTGCTTCAGGGCTGCACATCTCATGAATGAGATCCATAGCAGAAGAAATTTCAAACATACCCAAGTCAGATGGGCCAGCGATGTTGACCAATACTGCATGAGCACCATCGATGCTGCCTTCGAGCATTGGAGAGCTCATAGCAATTTCTGCAGCCTGAACTGCGCGGTCTTCTCCACGTGCTGTACCGATACCGAAGAGTGCTGTACCAGCATCCTTCAAAACAGCGGTGACATCAGAGAAGTCTACGTGAATGTATGCGTCTGCATTCAAAGTCTCGGTGATACCCTTCACACCGGAAAGCAATGCCTGATCAGCATTGTGGAATGCATCCACCATGGAAATATTACGGTCAGACAGGTCAAGCAAACGGTCGTTAGAAATAACGATGAGAGCGTCTACTTCCTTACGCAAATTATCGATACCGTAATCAGCAGAAGCACTACGACGCTTTCCTTCGAAGGAGAATGGACGAGATACAACTGCTACGGTCAAAGCACCCTGCTGACGAGCAGCACGAGCGACAATTGGGCTAGCACCAGTACCAGTACCGCCACCTTCACCAGCAGTGATGAACACCAAGTCAGAGCCCTTCAGCGCCTGCTCGATGTCAGACTGATGATCCTGCGCTGCCTTTGCACCACGCTCTGGATCAGCACCTGCACCCAAACCACGGCTGCTGCTATCAGACAAGGAAATCTTGACATTCGCATCGCTACGTGCCAAGTCCTTATCGTCAGTGTTAATGGCTACAAATTCTACATTTGTCAAGCCGTCACCAATCATGCGGTTGACAGCATTTCCGCCTGCACCACCTACTCCAACTACCTTGATTACGGTGCTATCATTCAATACCTGGTTCTGAATGCCGGTCATTGTGCTCCTATCGCTGCTAACGTATACACACAACTCTAATACATTTCATACCCAAGTTTCACACGTGTAATTAAAAAACTGGGTAAATTTGTGAAAATTCTTTCAGAAAATGGGTGAATTGGAAAAACCTGTTATCATTTCACCGATATTTTCGCATGAATTTGGCTCATTTTTACTGCACTTGTGGAAAATTTTCCGTGCGTAAATTCATAAAAAACGACATGCGAGAAAAATTTCGTCTTTTCTCGCACGCCGTGAAAATTGAAACACGTCCAGTTGGAACGCTTTTAATACCGCTTTTACTGCTTTACTGCTTTTAGTACGACGCATCCATAGGATCGTCTTCAAACATGTCCGCCCGCTCTTGTGGTGTCAATTCACGCGATTCGAGCCAGTTATATGGCAAATGCACCTTTTTCGCATAACGGACTCGACCACGTGGTTTATCTGCAATCGCCATAGGGAATTCGACAGCTGGGTCAAATTTTGCAACTTCTGCCTCAACATCCGCAACGCTTTCGCACTTCATGAACGCAGCACGCGTACCGCCGCCCACCGGGAATCCTTTGAGATACCACGCCACGTGTTTACGCAGATCGTGAACAGCTATCATTTCATCGCCATCATAAAAATCGACGAGCAGCTTGACATGTCGGACGATTAACTCACCGACCTGCCCCAGTGTAGGGTTAATGCGCTCATCACTGCCTGCAAACGCATGGGCAATATCGCCGAAAAGCCACGGACGACCTTGGCATCCACGACCGATAGCCACTCCTGCGCAACCAGTTTCCTGAACCATGGCTACAGCATCTTCCGCTGTCCAAATATCACCGTTTCCGATAACTGGGATGTCTAATTCATCGACAAGCTCAGCAATTGTCTCCCACTGAGCATGGCCGCCATAGTATTGTGCAGTAGTGCGACCATGAAGAGTGACGAATTTGCATCCCTCGTCTTGAGCAATTTTTGCCGAATCGTGGAACGTAATATGATCATCATCAATTCCGACACGAATTTTCGCTGTGACCGGAATTCCTGCTGGCTCTGCTACTGCCACGACGTTGCGCAAAACTTCACGGAACAAATCATTCTTCCAAGGAAGAGCTGAACCGCCACCCTTCCGTGTCACTTTTGGTACAGGACATCCGAAATTCAAATCGATATGATCAGCCATATTTTCGTCGACGACGATTTGCGCTGCCTGACGAACGATAGAAGGATTAACTCCATACAATTGAAGCGAGCGGTAATCTTCCGACGGTGCAAATCTGCACAAACGCTCAGCTTTCGGATTACGCGCAACCAATGCACGCGCGGTAATCATTTCAGCCACATACAAACCATCCGGTCCAAATTCTCGACACAGTACGCGGAACGGCCAATTTGTCACTCCTGCCATCGGCGAGAGGACAACTGGCGTATTCACGACATGGTTTCCCACATCAATGCTTGGCAATTGCAAAGAATTAGTTTCGGATGAAGTCATAAAGCACAAGTTTAACGTATCGGCGGATTATTTTACAGAAGTACATGAGTAGTAATTATTGAGCTCGGCAAATTAAGGCAATGGAAAAAGATTTCGACCGTACGATGGGCAGATATGCAAAATTCCGCACAAGATATTTCTCATGCGAAACTTTGCGAAACGTTCAGAACTCAGAACTTACCCCATAAATTACTACGTACGTGAGTATGTCGAGTTCAGTTCAGGAGTTTACTCCTGTGGTCCTTGTGGGAACTTCTTCATAGAATTGCCCACGCGAGCAGCAACGTACTCAGCAACCTTATCCAAGGAAACGCGCTCTTGAACCATGGTGTCACGCTCACGAATAGTTACAGCGTGATCATCGATGGTATCGAAGTCGACGGTGATGCACAATGGTGTACCGATTTCATCTTCACGACGGTAACGGCGGCCAATTGCACCAGCCTCATCGTAATCGATATTCCAATCATGCAAGCGCAATTCTGCAGCCAAATCCTGAGCGATAGACTGAAGTTCAGGCTTCTTGGACAATGGAAGCACTGCAGCCTTAACTGGAGCCAAGCGTGGATCAAGGCGGAGAACAGTACGAGTATCAACACCGCCCTTAGTATTTGGAGCCTCATCCACATCGTATGCATCTACGAGGAATGCCATCAAAGAACGAGTCAAACCAGCAGCTGGCTCGATAACGTATGGAATATAACGCTCACCAGTTGCCTGATCAAAGTAGCTCAAATCCTTGCCTGAGTGCTTAGCATGAGCAGACAAATCATAATCAGTACGATTTGCGATACCTTCCAGCTCACCCCAGTCAGAACCCTGGAAACCGAACTTGTACTCGATATCCACAGTGCGCTTCGAGTAGTGGGACAGCTTCTCCTTTGGATGCTCGAACAAGCGCAAGTTTGCTTCATCGATACCCAAATCGGTGTACCATGCCTTGCGCGCATCAATCCAGTACTGATGCCACGCTTCATCTTCACCCGGCTTGACGAAGAATTCCATCTCCATCTGTTCGAATTCGCGAGTACGGAAGATGAAGTTACCAGGAGTAATTTCGTTACGGAAGCTCTTACCGATATTTGCGATACCAAATGGTGGCTTCTGACGAGTTGACGCCTGAACCTGTGCAAAGTCTACGAAAATGCCCTGAGCAGTTTCAGGACGCAAATAGTGCAAAGAATTTTCATCTGCTACAGGACCCAAATGAGTCTGGAGCATCATGTTGAAATCACGTGGCTCAGTCCACTTGCCCTTGGTACCGCACTCTGGGCACACGATTTCTGCCTGAGATTCAGGCAAGCGTCCATGTTTTGCTTCGAAATGCTCTTCCAAATGGTCTGCGCGGAAACGCTTATGGCAGTTCAAGCATTCAGTCAATGGATCATTAAATACGTTAACGTGACCAGATGCTACCCACACTTCGCGAGGAAGGATAACGGATGTATCCACACCTACGACATTGGCACGTGTAGTGACCATGAAGCGCCACCACTGTTCCTTAATATTTTCCTTGAGGGCCACACCAAGTGGACCATAATCCCATGCCGAACGGGTTCCGCCATAAATTTCACCTGCTGGGAATACAAAACCACGTCGCTTTGCGAGGGATACGACAGCATCGAGCTTAGATTCAGCCACATTTGCTCCTTAAAATTGCGTACTCATACGGCTTATGAGCACTTTTCTTCACAAGGCAACTGTACTGGTGTGAGCGGACTATTGGGCCGGTCAGTGGCGACTCTGAGACAGCCCGCGCTTCCTTCCGACAAAGAGCGTAAACGGCATGAAAAAAGCGGGATTCTTCAGAATGAGCGATCCGTTTGAATGTATCAGTATGAGCAATCCGTATGAACGTATCAGTATGAATGGCTCACGTTCCGAGATATACCGCCTGAAAGCACAGCCGTGCGGATGATTGTGTAAGGACGCGTAAGGAATTGTTTTCCGTGCTACTTCTTCACGCCGCCAAATCGACGGTCACGATTCGTGTATTTTTCGATGGAACGCCAGAGCACTTCACGCGAGCAATCTGGGAAAAGCTCTGGAACAAAATCCAGCTCCGCGTACGCTGCCTGCCATGGCAAGAAATTACTCGTGCGCTGCTCACCCGATGTACGGATAACTAAGTCGCAATCCGGCACATCAGGCAGGTACAAGTGGTCAGAAATCATCTTTTCAGTGACTTTATTGCCCTTAATTTTTCCTGTTGCCACTTCTCGCGCGATAGCTGCTGCCGCATCGGCAATTTCCGCTCGTCCGCCATAATTGATGCAGAAAACGACATCGATAACAGTGTTATTCTTCGTTTTTTCCTGAGCAATTTCCAGCTCATCGATAACGGATTTCCATAACTTTGGACGTCGTCCACTCCAGCGTACACGCACTCCCCACTCGTTCATTTGAGCGACGCGACGGTGAATAATGTCACGCGAGAAGCCCATAAGGAAATGCACTTCCTGAGGAGAACGTTTCCAATTTTCCGTCGAGAAGGTATACAAGCTCAAGTATCGCACGCCTGCTTCAATTGCGCCTGCGATAATGTCAAATACGACAGGCTCAGCAGCCTGATGACCGTTTGTACGAATAAGTCCACGCTCTTGCGCCCAGCGACCGTTACCATCCATAATCACACCTACGTGACGAGGAACAGCTCCCTTTGCAAAATTCGGAATAATGGACGGATTCGAAAATGGCGCTGCTGGTATATCGAATGATGTGTAATCTACAGTGTCAAAGCTCATAGCACAGATTTTACCAAGCGCAAAGAGCGAATGGGCCGTTCGATGTAGTATTGCAACCATTCCTCAACAATTTCGGGTACATCCGGGTTTAAAACTTGCTCTTTAGCTCCCTGAGAACCCTCATGTTCCGTTGATTCCAGCAAATCCCAGCGTCCGTAGAGCAGTGCATACAACTGAACACGACTCTCATGAGAAATTTCCCGTGCATCCAAAACGCAATCTGTCGAGCACATAATTCCACCGGCTTGTACGGAGAAAAAATTCAAATCTGTTTGCCGTCCGCATACGACACAATTATCTAGTCTCGGCGTCCACCCTGCGATAGCAAGCATGCGCAAGATAAAAGAGTTTTCGATAATTTCTGATGTATGCTCATGCCGAGCCAAAGCTCCCAGCGCACCGACAAGCAAATTGTAGTATGCCGTCACATCGTGTGAAGTCTCAGGATTGAGTGCATCATGAGCCGAATCCAAGAATTTATCTAAAGATTCAGCCATGACGTTAGCACAAATATACGCATCATAATCCGCGATAATATCGCCACCATAGGCTGCGATAGACCCCGCTTGATTGATGTGCTGAAGCTCTCCCCTGCCTTCATGGATGAGGAAAGAATTTCGCGAAAACGGCTCAAGCCGACCGCCAAAACGGGACTTTGTCCGACGAGCACCTTTAGCGACCGCGCGAATTTTCCCATGGTTTTTCGTCATGATCGTAATAATGCGATCAGCCTCACCAAGTTTTATCGCGCGTAATACAACGCCTTCATCTGTATACGTTGGCATCAGTAAATAAACAATCCCCAGTAAGCAAAGACAAGCAAAATGAAGAACAGCGATTCAGTCGTAATGTTGAAATACACGATTCCTAAACGCTCACTAGCAAGAATTGGCTGAACTTTCTTACCATTATGCTTCTTCACAAGTGCTTGCCTGATAGAAATTGACTCAAGCAAAGTTACGCCGACCAGAGCCCACGTCACGATAACGAGGATGCATGCTGCCTGAATGGCATACCAGCTCCAGTAGGTCACACCAGGAGCAGGAGGAGCAGCACCCCAAATCAAGTTCACTACTCGCCATACAAGCTGACCCACACCTGCGATAAACAGGAGCAAAGCTGCATAAGTCACCACCATGATGCGGACAAGAGTTGCTTGATAGCGCCCCACAAAGCCAAAGACTTTCTTATCTTGGCGAGTAATGCGATAGTACATCTTCTTACCAACTGCGTACATTCCGATGACCAAGGAGATGATAAGCCAGATGAGCATAAATCCGTGAACCAGAAGGAAGTACCATGTCAGCGTTCGACGTGCGGACAGATTTTCTGGAACGCCAATTGCCTGATACACATCCGACCCAGCAATCTTTGAGGAGGTCTGCTCTAATCCGCGGCTTACTCCTACTGCCCAATCCACAAAGTCGTACTCATAATGATCTACGTACAAGGTCTTCGCCTGAGTCTGATCTCCCAATCGCAAGACATGATTGCCAATCGGATACGTGCGAATTGTGACGTCAGTATTGTTGACACTATGAGCAAGCTCAAGGATGCGTTGTACACCGGAAACCTGAGCAGTGAGAACGTCTTTCGCACCGTATGCAACCAGAATTGGCACATCATACCCCTGCGCAATTTGCGAATCAAAATCGATATTCGTAATTCCAAAGAATGCTGTATCCAGCGTAAACAATCGCTGTACGAACGCCTGATATCCCGGATTTGCGCCCGCAATTGCAAAAATTTGAGCAACCGAGAATCCCAGCGAATGACGTGGACTGAAAACCATCGGACTCATCATAATTTCAAAGGCAATTCGCTTATCGTCACGAATGATGTATGGCGAAATCCACGTACCTTCAGACGTTGTAAAAATGCCGACCTTATCAGCATCGACATAGTCAAGGCTTCGCAGATACGCAATTGCCTTCTTATATGCCTTTGCAGACGAAGGATAATCACGCGTCGCATCCCACGTACTCCAACGCGGTTTATCCATAGTAATCGTCGCAAAACCAGCACTTGCTAAATCCGTAGCCACATCATTAAAGGAATCTTCAACGTTACCCGTTCCCGCACCGTGGATAAAGACCGCTGCTGGAATTCCCTTATCAATTCCAGGAACAGAACTGATAATATTTCCATTCTTATCCACAGGAACGCGAAGAATGAAGTTCGCATGCTGAACTTCCCCTGTACCGTCTTGAACGATATCCAGCACATTTTTAATTTCGCGAACTTTATACGTACCTCGGCGAGGAAGATTGATATTCGTCGGATTATTAAACGTAATTGCTGTATTACTCGTGGTACTGCTGATCGTTTGATTCGTCGGCTCATTATCCCAGCGCGTGCTTGTGATGCTGGAAACTCCGATGAAAAGGCTCATTAACACGCCGAAAATGACGAGAGCTACGAGAACGCGCGTCAAAAACTGCCACGATCCATCTTCTTCAGTCTTGGTGTGGTCAATGAACCAGACTTTCGTTCGCGAGAACGCAAGGCGGAAGCGACTGCGAAGAGGCTGCTTGTTTCGAGAGTTCTTAGGTTTATCGTGATGTTCCTGGCTCTTCTGTTGGGCAGCCTCTACAGTATCTGCACTCTCTGTGGTCTTCGCAGTCTTTGCAGTATCGTGAGCGTTTTTGTGACTATTGCGAGGCGTATTGGACGCGCGTTTGCGTGAAATTTTCTCTTCTCCTTGTGCGCGAATGCATTCAAACACGAATGAATTCAATATTCAATAAACCGAGCATCTGATGACAGCCGATCAGCCTAGGAACTTGAAATTCCATAGCCCAGACTTGGTAATTTGTCATTGCCTCAGCCGAGCTATGGAATTATATGAACTTATGAACAGTGAGAATTTACTTCTCGAACTTAGTTCTCGCTGGTGTTGCTTGAATCAGCTTCTGTG
>CAUTYZ010000008.1:0-85051 GCA_963543015.1 uncultured Alloscardovia sp. | reverse complement strand
AGAATTTACTTCTCGAACTTAGTTCTCGCTGGTGTTGCTTGAATCAGCTTCTGTGCCGTTATTCAGCTGTGTCGTTATCCAACTTTGGCAAATGGAATGGAACAGACTGAATACTGCCCGTATCCATCAGACCACTATAGTCAACGTTGCTATCAGTGCGTGTAGATCCGCGTTCAGGCTTGTGCTCAGGCACGAAGCTTTGTGGCAAATCAATGGATGGAACGGTAAACATCTTTTCTTCTGTACGCGTGATTTCATCAAACTCAGATTCCGAAGAAGAATCGGATGAGTCAGAGTCTGCAGGAGTTTCAGAAGATGCGAAAACCGTTTCTTCTTTTTCTTCGACAGCTTGCACTGAATTCTGAGAATTCTCAGTATCCGAAAGAACAATTGGCTGAATATCTACGGATTCTGCAGAAACCTCTACGTTGCTCTCATCAGCACTGTCATTGTCAGCACTGTCATTATCCACGCCGTCAGCGAGCTCTTCCAATTCTTCGAAGCTATCTTCGTCATCAGAATTATCCGTATCATCCGTGTAGTAAGGGTATGCAGTCGCCGCGAAAATTGAACTATCAGAAGCTGCTGAATTCGCATCGTCGGCTGTCGTATACAGATAATCAATGTCCTGAACACGTCGGGTCGATTCCATACGAGTCAATACTTCGCGAATGCGGTTAATGAAAGCATCCACCTGCGCTTCATCATAGCCGCCATGACCAGAGCGCTGAATGAAAGTCTTCAGCTCAGCGTCCTGAGAAGTAAAGTGCGATGGCTGAGCATCCTGTGCGCGGTGGGAACGCTTAGCCGAAGCCGCCTGTGCATTATCGTCCAAAGCGCCCAATGCAAGCTGCTTATTAATGAATTGAACGACAGCGCGCACGAAAGAATCAACCTGATGAACGTCATACGATGGAGTAAAACGACGAGAACGCTCGAAAATGTGGCCATTCTCGCGCTTCATACGAGGAATCAACGTCAAAGCGAGTTGTTCAGTTTGAGCAATCCACGCCTGCGTTCCTTCATTGAGAATCGTCCAGCGTGCCAACTTATCGACGACAGCATTTTCAAGACGACGCAATACATCATCGACAGCCTTGGTGTCGTAACCGTTCTTCTCAAGGTCAAATGACACGTTCTGAATTTCTTGCTGTGTCAGAGTTGGCTCCGATGCCTCGTACTGCTGCCGTACGGAATTCAAGAATTCATCAACTTGACTTACACTATAACCCCACTGATTTTTTGGGGTACGCGCAATGCTTCGTGTCTGCTCTTGGGAATCCGCCATGAGATGCTCCTTATTTCGTAACTCCTATAAGAATACAACAGTCCTACCTAACAAGCACGCATATGAAACACGCCGACATTTGCGCAAGATACGGACCTCTGGTAACTTATACCAAGTCGGGCGATTAGCTCAGTTGGCTAGAGCGCCACGTTTACACCGTGGATGTCAGGGGTTCGAGTCCCTTATCGCCCACAAATTAAGGAGAACTTCAGTTCTCCTTTTTTCATATCTGCTTCTCATATCTGGGCTACTACTGCGGTATATACAGGCATGCGGGCACATACGTATGGTCGCACACACTGGCATATCAGCACAGTGGCGTATTCAAGCGCATACGCCTGTACTCCTCATACACCACTGCACGTTACTTCGAAACGTTACTTCGAATGATACGCCTGCTCCAATGCTGCTCGAACAGCCACTGAGAAATAGTGCGCTCCCCCATCAAAAGTTGGATGCACGTAATCTTGAGCAAGAAGATCCGTATGGTCTTTAATTTGCCCTGCCCAATCAGCCACGAACACTTGCTGAGGATGAGCAGCCGCGTACGCATTAATGGCATCGTTGGACTGCCAAATCCATGTCGACGACGATGGGCCGAAACCATTCACGAGGATGAGCTTGCGATCTGAGCCTACTTGGTTGAGCAGGGCATCTAGCCACTCTTGCCTCCATGTCGCATTAGCTGCCAGTCCGACAACCACGTAATGGCGACGTCCTACATTTGGATTCGCATCGGCCGCTGCAAGAAGTTCTGCTGCTTGTGAGCCTGTGCGATTGACAACGCCATCCACGAAAATTCCCGGAAAATCCTCGCCAAGCTTGATACTTGCTGCCTCTGTGACCGAATCACCAATAACTGTGATATTTTGTCCAATGATGTCCGGCTGAGTTGGCTGAGCAGGTTGATTATTGCGAGCAGACTGCTGGGCAGCCTTCTTATCTGACTCAGTTTTCTTCTGAGCATCCGCTTGTTTCTTAGACTTATCAGTTGAGGCGTTCTTTTGAGCAGATTTTCCCGTATCAACTGACTTAATTTTTTGCGACTTTTCCACCTTTTTACGTGCTTCTTGAGCCGCCATAATTGTTTGCTCAGCGCTCGTCATAGATGGCTGAACTGCCATTGCGCATCCAGATAATACCAATGCTGTCCCCGTTATAATTGCGGCAATAATTTGCGCACGACGAGGCAATGCTCGCGCCCATCCTGTAGCAGTTGACGTCAAAATTGGATGCTCGATAAGTGTCCATGATGCTGCCGCACAGACAAGAGTAAGAACGAAAATGATAATTGCTCTCTGCCACAACCCAAGTTGAGGCATGCAATACAAAGCAAGTACGGTCAGCGGCCAATGCCACAGATAAATTCCATACGAACGAATTCCTACCCAGCGTAGTGGCTGCAATTCAAGAACGTTCACAAGAACTCGTTCGCCGAGTCCTCCGCGCAGTTTAATCAGTTCATTATCGCTGTTAAATTTCTCGTACCACTTCGTGTATGACAAGCACGTCGTAATAGGCAAAACTGCAAAAATGCTTGCCACGAAGCTGACAACAGGCATCGGAACCCACGACGGCAGAGGCACACACGCCACGACGATAAGCGCAATGACACCAAACCAGCCGAAGCTTCCATAGACGAGCGCTCCCATACGCTGTCGCTTGACACGTTCGCGAACGAGCCTTTCTCCTGCGACCGCAAGGGCAGCACCCAGCATAAGTCCATAAGCGTGAGAATCCGTTCCCACATGAATGCGGGTCGGGTTTTCGCCAAGCGCCATGAGCACGCACGCCCATGCGAAAGATATACCCGACAAACCGAGCGTAACTCCAAAGGCAACCCGACGAGTTCTCACAATTTTCGGAACAAGGAGAATCCACAGCAGCAACGGCCATAGCACATAGAACTGCTCTTCCACTGCAAGCGACCACAGATTTTTCAGCAATGTTGGATTTGCCTGATCAAAATAGGTCGATCCTGCAAAAATCTCGCCCCAATTATAGGTAAAAGTCAATGCAGTAATAATTTGCCGACGAATGCCGACAAGGACATCTCCCCCAATGAAGAACGCAAGGGACACGCACGTTCCCAGCATGACAACCACTGCTGGAACAATGCGTCGAAGACGTCTCATCCAAAAACCGAGAATATCGATACGGTGAGTTTGCTGGATTTCGCGAATGAGCAGATAGGTGATAAGGAATCCCGACAGAACGAGGAAAGCATCAACACCGACATATCCCTGTGGAAAAACATTCGGCAGAAAATGATAACCAAGAACCAGCAATACTGCGAGCGCGCGCAAACCGTCGAGGCCGCGGATGTGTTTGCGAGGCTGAGTTTTCCCTGCGTTTACGCTCGCATTTCGCCCGTTGCGCACAGAGTTAGAGGAGTTAGCAGACTTAGCGGAGTTAGCAGGCTTTACAGCCTGGGTAGAGTTAGCAAAATTAGTAGAGTTAGCCGATTTCCCCACGCCTTTATCCGCAGCTCTTTCAGCGGATTGCAATGCCTTCTTGCCATTCTTGTCGTTACGATTAATAGCAGTGTTTCGATTTCGCATATCTCTAAGAATAGGACCACATATGTGACAAAAATGTATCATGTCGTACTCAAAAATTGGCATGTTTTTCGGCAGAAAATTTTCATCCTCAAAACCGAGAAAATTCACGGATTTTCGATATAAAAAATCGTCGCCATTACTCATTTTTAGTAAAAATATGGGGAGCCACGCCGGTGTGACTCCCCATGGGGGGTTACAGAAATACTATCTTCTCTTGGACACAGCACTGAGATACTACTAATTTCACCTCAACTTTTACTGCAATCCTCTGATACCCCAACTCAGTATTTCTGTAACGTCTTCTTATTTTCTTCTGTAATTTTACTCCTTCGTACGCTTTACTGACTGGGAAATAGCTAATCCAATTCCCGCAAACAGAATCACAAAGCTTGCCATGACGATAACCATCGTTCCCGTCTTGGCGAGGCTCTTCGCACGAGCTTCCGACTTCGTGACGAGCTTGCCGTGAGGAGCTGACTGATTACTTCCTGCTTGTCCAGAATGTGCGGAATTTCCTGACTGCTTTCCACCCGGCTGTGGAACAGTATTCGGATTGACAGGAGGGACGACAGTACCTGTACCCGGATTTGGTACAATTGGCTTTGGATTTTCCGTTGTGCCGCCCGTGGTTCCGCCAAGTGTGCTTGGGTTAGCAGGATTTACTGGCTTAGTCGGATTTTCAGGCTGAGGACTTTCATGCTGAGGATTTTCAGGTTCTGGCTTTGGCTTCTCTGGTTGAGGCTGTGGTTCAGGCTTCTCTGGCTCTGGTTCTGGCTCAGGAGCCGCAACCAAGCTTGGCAAAGCGTATGCCAAATTAGCCGTAGCCAAAAGAACGTTGTATTCCGTCGCATCCTCATGATCGTGAGCTGTTTGAGCAGCCTTCAATACAGTAGAGAATTCCTTCCAGCTTTCTGGAGTATAGTCAGCTTCCTTCAACGAACGAGCCTGAGCAATCACATCACGCAAATCGTCCTTATCTACTGTCTGCTTCTCCGTAATTGCGCTATGGTTTGTCGTAATGCGAAGTTCCGCAGCAGATGCGAACTTATTTGCTTGAGATGTAGTCTGTCCCGCAGTTTCCAAAGCAGTCAGCTTGACGCTCTTCACGTTCTCGACTGGATCAAAGCTCAGCTTTTGCCACTCGGTATACGTGGTGAATTCACCTTCAGGAACTGGTACTTCGACTGCACGGTCTTCGGTAATCAACTCAATCTTCACTTTCTTGAGTTTTCCGTTAACCGTTGCTCCACCAGGACGAGGAAGATAACGCAAACCGTTAATTGTCGTTGGCTTCTTCAAATCGAAACGATACCAAGCAGTGCCCGTACCGACAGCATCTTCTCCCCAATTGGTATGCCAGTATGTCGAGGAATTATTATCCTGAGCAAAATCATGTGGACCTTCAACATCCGCATAATTTTCTTGTTCGCTACCAACCTTTACTGTGTACGCATTCTGAGGAACGTCATACTTATCGCTGGCCTCACTACCTGGAGCAGTTGCCATATACTCGTCCAAAGCGCCAAGCAATCCGTATGCATTGGTGAAGTCGTCAGCTGTAGCACCGTTCTTGTTGATGAGAACGCGAGCCTGAGCCATCGAATGTTCAAAAGTCTTCCATGCAGTATCGCTGTAATTTGCTTGCTTTCCTGCATACTTTTCTTGAACTTCTTCAGCCTTCTTCGATGCATCGTCTTGAGTGCGCTTTTCGGATTCAATTGGCGTGACACTGAGATTATCCAAAACGAAGTCTTTGTATCCACCAAAGTTTGCAGCAGCATCGCGAGCGCGAACGCCTTGCAGATCTGGAGCTACATCGGTCGAGAAGATTCCAAACCACGACTGGTCATTGACGCCACCCGTCAGTTCGAATTCATAATGCTTCGTTTCGCCAAGAGAGCGTGGCAGATTTCGAATATTTGCACCGTTTTCTGCATAATCTCCATTGCCGACAGCCACTGCGTACGTATTGTCCGAACCCGACTGGTAGTCGAATGCGATGCGATACTTACGACCCGCTTCAAACTTAAGATTTTGCGGAATTGTCTGGTAGACCAATGTGTCATTTTGTACAAGACCGTTAATCTTGACAGACCATGTGCCTTCCAGAACGTCGTCCATCTTCTTTACATCCCAGCCTGCCTGAGTGTATGGTGCATGCAATTCAGACAAGTGGATGCGGTTATCTTCCACACCTTCAGACTCGGAAATGACAAATGGCCAAATACCCTGAGCATTGTTTTCGAAATTATTCGTAAACGATGTCACATAGCCCTTGTCATCCGTCTTGAGTCCGTTGAATTCGTTTTCTACGACACGAACGTCATCGAAGTATGTATTGCCATCTTTCTTATGCGAAAGTGTCAACGTTACTTCCCCACTGCTTGGAGCGGTAAAGAAGACGTACATGTTTTGGAAGTAGCTGCTTCCGTCCACTGTCGACGAATTGGTATTGTGCGAGTATACCTTCACATAGTTTTTTGCAATACTGCGCATAGTGGAATTCGTCGCCAATGTCTTGCCGTCAGCCGTTACCGTCATGCGAGCTTCGCCGTCGCTGCGATTATCAACGCCGACATATGCTGCGTAACGTTTTCCTGGAACGAGATCCGTCAACTTCTGCTGAGCGGACACAGTGCCCGAGAGCATAAGCATTGGATTGCTGTGCTGGCTCTTTTGAATCGTCGCAGAACCTGCACCCGCGATAGTCCAATTCTCCTTCAAGCTCTTATCGCCACCATTAAAACCAGCATCGACGATATGCATACCCTTGCTCCACTGGAACGTGCGCTGAGTAGGAGCAGCATCGCCCTTGTAGACGACGTAAGGAGTTTGAGCCTGAGCAGTAAGAGTGACCTGCCCACCAGAGACAGGAACGACAGTTTCTTCTGTCTTTCCAAGGTCGGTCAGCTTATAAACCTTTACGTTTGCAAGGCCTTCCCAGCCTGCTGGAAGCGTCCACGTGGTTTCGCCGCCAAGAGTATTCCAATGGTACAGTTTTTGATCACGAGCGCTAACCATCTTGCCGGACTCTACATCCCACAGCCATGGCAAAAGGTACGATTCCGAACCGTTCTGTCCATTATCGCCGCGAGATACTGCACCAGAAGCAATGGTCTTTCCATTAAGAGTAATGGTGCGCTGACGATATGCTGCAGAACGCGCATCATTCGAGCCACGCAACAAAACCAATGTATTGCCGTGCGTATCCGTTAAGACAATCTGCTCGTTACCGCCATTGGTCTGAGGATCCATAACTGACGACTTATCGAGAGGATTATTAACCCAATAGTTCACGGTAAAGTGCTGAATGAACTTCGTGGATACGTCATGGGTAAACAGGTTACGAATATACGCATCGTAATCGTTACGCCCCTGCTATCCTTCAAAGTCCTTCATATTGTATCCGCCGAGCAATGGAGCGTTTGCCGCACCACCGTACGATGGATAATCACCGACCCAGCTGTCCTTTTTATGATTACGCAAGAAACGCATCACCTGAGAATTCTCACCCTTCGACGTCGAGCCGCCGTAGGTAAGATCTGCTGCCCAATGCTGGAATGTGGAATCATACTCATTCGATGAACCCCACTCGGTCGTCATACGCCAACCGTTATCGTTGATCATCTTCGACATCTTGCGAGTTTCCCACGAATCTTCACGATCGGACGAGGTAAGGTTACCCCACACATCCAAATAAATGAAGTCCATGTTATCCCCGACTTGCTTCTTCAAATCCGCAAAACGCTTCACGCGAGCGCCAGAAGCCAAATCGTAGATGCCATCGATGCCCACGCCCTGGTCGAGCCAGTTCCATCCGTAATGCAATGCACCATTCGAATTGCGACGAACAGTATTCTCATTGAAAGCCTTCGCCTCAGGATACATTTCGGAAGCATTGACATGAACGCCGAAACGAGCGCCAAGCTTCTTACCTTCCGTCATCAAAGTATTGAAGTCCTTCGCACCACCGATACGCTGATCGATGTCACCGTAATCAGGATGTCCCGAATCGTGTCCTTCACTTCCATATCCTTTAAGCAGAACTGACTGTCCCAATCCATCCGTATTCAAGGTCACTTTCTTGACATTATCGAGAGTGGTGAGGAATGGATTTTGAGCTTGAGAACCAAAGTTCATCGCGATGCGCCATGCGACAAGCTCTGGAACTTCTTCGGACTTGTATGGATTATTCATGATAGAACGGAATGCCAATGCGCCGTCCTGCCAATTGACCGCACCATCATTATTCTGATCGCCGGTAATAGCAACAGCCATTTTTGGCATATCCGTCTGCTCAACGATATACGACTTATTCTTGGAATCGGTGACCACGCGATGGTAATACCATGGCGCACTTGCCAACCCAAGAGCCGTGCTTCCGCTGACATGGTCCGTACTTGCAAAAATTCGCGTATTGTGACTTCCGCCGTACACAGGAGCGGCAACTTTTCGACCCTCATGTTCGGAATTGTTCCACAAGCCAGCGCTCAGCCCACCTCCGGAGACAAATGCATACATGTAGTCGCGGTCATTACGCGCTGCCATATCGTTGGTGACTGCGTAATTTTCGTCGCCCACCTTGTTTGTATCCGACGACATCACGGCGCCCGTAAATTGTGCGCTATCTTGATTGCTACGAACCGAAACAAACTGTGACGTGGGAAGCTCACCGTCTGGACTGGGTTATTTTCCCCTGCATTGTTATCAATTTTCGTCACAGTAAAATGCAGCGTATTTGCTTCGACGACCATGCTGACCGTAAGAACTGCATCGATAGAATGCGCAGCATCCTTAACTTTAAGCGTATAGACCGCTTCAGTATCGCTCTTTTTAGCAAAACTGACCGCTGCATCGTCCACAGTAACGTACGTGCCGTTAATGTTTACCACGCGAACGTCTTTCGTCTGACCATACATCGTCTTGCCATCAAGCTTCGTCATCGTGTACTTATACACCGATGGGAAATTCTTCTTAACAGCTACCTCCATGTCGGCAGTACGCAAGGTTTCCGTTTCGATAACGGCTTCCTTATTTAATGTCAGCGTTCCCACAGACACGTCCTGAGAATCCACGTTCACATCGCTCGAAGCATCGTCGTAACCGGCTTTGCTCGCTGTCACCGTGTAATTTCCATGCTTAATATCTGGGATTGTGAACGTTCCATCCTGCTGCGTTTTAACCGTTGCGCTGCCTAAACGAACGTCTGCATCAGCAATTGGCTGATGATCAGCATCTTCCACTTTTCCAGTTACTGTATATGTCGGAACTGGAGCATCAGGGTCAGTGATATACATATCCGTATAATCCGTTCCCCATGTGCTTGCCTTCATAGCAATTTTGTCCGTCAATTCAGTCATTCCGCTGTAATCAACGTCGAATGCTTTCTCGCCATTAACGGTTAATGTGGCAACCTTGCCAGACCATGAAATGGTGATATCCACATCCGTAGCTGCTGCAGGAGCGGCAATGCGGGTTCCCGAATACCACACATTATCACTTCCGTAGCGCTGCCAGAACCAGCCGCCCTTATCAAAACCAATAAAGAGACCATGTCCCGGATCCTTGTATCCTAGGTAAAACCCGAAACGATTCTTTGCAGATTCCTGCCACGAAGCTACGCGCGCTTTGAAACTTCCCGCATGATTAAAATCATACGTCCCATTTTTAACGGCAACCGCCGGGTACTGGGAAGCGTCGCTGACCGAATTGCCATTTCCAGCTCCCGACTTGAAATGCGTCCACCCCTGAATTGCTTGGACTACCTCCGCTCCCTTCGCCGTTGCCGGGTCGAGAGTCCATGTCCAAGGAACGTAGGCTTGGGCGGATGCTGAGTTTGATGCTCGATCTTCTCCTGGCGTGCTTGCGTTGTTCGCATTATTTGCATTATTTGCGTTGTTTGCGTTGATTGCAGAACGTTCCGCAACGGCAGTAGAAACTTCATTCGACCCGCCGCTTGGAAGTGAGTCTGCAGCGAAAGCAATATTCCCTGTCGTTCCCACAGCGCCTGCCAAACCGGCAGTGAGCATGGACACAGCAAGAGACGTCGCCAACATCGCGGATACTTATCGTTTCATATCCGTGAGACTCCTTTATCTCGTTGTTTTGTCGCTTGCGAGCACTCACCGTTAAGTCATTCTCACTACGTTACGTGTATTGCTTTTCAATTATTAGCGCCAAATGCCCGAAAGCTCCGGCTACCCCACACACCTCAGACCCCTCATCTTCGGCGGTTCGAAGCGCCTGCATTGTTCTCATCCTCGAGATATCGCGTCGTCTTCGACAGCAACCGTAGTATTAAGTTTACTTAACTTACAAAATATCTTCAATTTGGGAGGGCAAAATTGTGGAAAATTTTTTCGGGGAATGCTTCGAGGAATGGTTCGCGGAATTCTTCAGTGAATTCTTCGGTGAATTTTTCGAGGAATGTGGGTCGGGAATTTTGGCGATACGTTTTTAGCAAGTCGTATCGTCGGTAACTTGGTTACTGGAGTGTTTTTAGGTTGCGCGCGATACGACTTGCTAAAAATGTTCTCGAGGCTTTCAACCACCAGCAATTTTTCTTGGAAAATCTAGCAAAATCATGAGATTGGAAGACTTGGGTAGTTATCGTAATTACATTTTTAGCAAGTCGTATTGTTGAAAAACCAAAAACCAACCATTTCGAAATTCATCACGATACGACCTGCTAAAAATGTAATCCAAGCTCGTCCAGAACCCCCTCCCCGCCCAAACAAAAATCTCCTCCCGCAAGAAAATTCTCAGCGGAAGGAGATCACAATCAGAGCAATTCAGCCCGAGAAAATTACTCCAAAATCTCGCGCATAAAACGACCCATCTTGTCGAGAGTTATCTGCGAGCGCTCATGCGTTGCCAAGCCAACGACATACACGTGTCCAAGCTCTCCCCACTTCTCAGCATCGGCGACATCAAGCTCATTCTCCACACCCAATTGATCCAATCGATGCGCCAAGTCGACGTTTTCCGCGTACAAGAAATCATCCGTCGCAGTGTTGATGAACGTTGGCGGCAAGGAGGCTGCTTCCAACAATTGCGCCGTCGAATCGAAGCCCGCAAAATTCTCGCTAACACTTTCAAACACTTCCGCAGCAATTCCTCGCAACAAATCTTGGTCACTGTGTGGATGGAATCGCTCCGACAAGTCATACACGCCACACACGAGAAGCAATCCCTTGATATCGAGCCCAGCCTGTGGAATTCCAGTTTGCTTGCTCAATTGCTCATTCTGCTCAATAACCGCACTGTGGAATGCGAAACATCCGCCTGCAGAGTCACCCGTCAAGAACAATCGCTGCACATCGCCGCCGAATTCGTGAATATTGCTCAAAGTCCATGAATATGCACGCGAAAGATCCGTGAGCATTTCTGCAAAATTGTAACGAGGACCGGGGCGGTAACTTGGAAGAACTACGACGTAGCCGCGATGAGCGAGATGCATTGCGAAGCTGCGGTTGAGTTCGCGTAAACCGTACACAAAGCCGCCGCCATGATCATCAATGACAACTGGGTAAGTATGATCCGCATCCGCATCGGCAGGCGCAAAAACGTCAAGGTAATGGCCGCGGTCACCATCATCCACGTAAGGAATTGCGAGATGTGCCTTCACGTCCTCTGGCAATTTCCACGCGGTAATTCGTGGATAATCAACTTCGCAGGAGCCCAGACGCATCTGGACTGCAACGTTTTTCGCCAAGTCAGAAATGTGCTCTGTTCCCTCGCCTGACAAATCCTCGTCAATGTATGACCACAGTTTTCCAGCTTCTTTCCAATCGCCAATCGCCAACGCTTGGTCGACAATTGCGGATGGCGAAGAATTGTCCGAGTAGCCTGGGCCAGACGTTGGATCAGATAATTCATGGTTGAGAACTGCAGAGTTCTGTGGTTCGTGTGCGGACAGTTCAGTCATTTTCCACTCCTTATGCGTCATTGCAGTGCGTGTGCGACATGCGTTCATCATCTGTGCAACTGGCTGCTAATTGTTACTCACCAATTGTTGAGGTTTCTATGATTCGACGGTTACTGGGGTTTGCAACCGACAGTACACGACTATACAGCATCTCGTTGGAATCGATGCGGCATGTACGATACGTGAGACACATGCAGCGTGTGCGACAGGGATGCGGGGATTCGGCTGCCTTGCCGGGCGAAAATATTTTTAGCAGGTCGTATCGCGCGCAACATAAAAACACTCCAGTAACCAAGTTACCGACGATACGACCTGCTAAAAACGTAAAAATAATAAATTACCCCGACAGCTCAGCCCCTGAAAAACCCAAGGGACCGTGCAAGTTCGAGGTAATCAATCAAACAAAAAATACAAAACGTCGCTTTTTGTACTGCAGCATTTTGTGCTACGCGTATTGCTCATACTGTCAGACGCTGCTCTTCTCTTCTTATACGCCCTCTTCTTACCCGGCCTCATACGACAGCGCGCATGCTTCCTCAAGATAATTGATAATTATCGGGAAAAATAGCGTTACCGCACAAGCACCATCAGTGAAACGGCACTTGCAGCCAAGAGTAGAAAGCAGAGAACCGACAAACTAAATCTCAAACCTGAAATCTCAGCTCCAAAATCTCAGATGGAAGCCTACTGACGTCCTCGCCCGAACGCGCGCAACTGAATGCCATTCCAATCCGGGCCAACAGTTACTGGAGTCGAAGCATTCATGCCAGCTGTCTTTGCAGCATTCTGCAAAGTATTTGGACCGATTGCCCCTTCACGACCTGGCTTAGGAGTAAATACCCAGAATGGCGAACCTTCATTGAGCAATGACGTTGCATCCATGATTGTATCTGCAAGTTCATCCTCATCATCGCCATCGCGCCACCACAATATGATGCCGTCAACGCTCGAATCGTATTCTTCATCTACGAGTTCTTCGCCGAGATATTCTTCCAAAACGGAACGCAGATTCTCGTCTACGTCATCATCCCAAAGCCATTCCTGAACTACGTCACCTGGCTGGAAACCGAATTCTTGTGCTTCCTTTTCTGTATTAGACACAGTTTGAGCATAACAAATAACTCGGAGAAATTGCGGGACAATTGATTTTTCAAGGGTTTTGAAGGCACTTTTTCGAGCTGCACACAGACGTCGTTCACGTGTCGCTCCCGCAGAAAACCATATACAAACGGCTTATTTCATACCTTTTCGAAAAATTATTCGAAAGATAGAAACAAGCCGTTCGTTACAATTCGTCTCAACTATCTGCACCACTCACCTATCAAGCCTATTGAGCCTAGTGCGCCTATTGGACAGTTTTCGAAATGCACCCGCGCAAATTGGACGTGTCCCCTTTCCCAATGGCGACGAGAGTTTTGTACGCTTCGTTGATATTGCTAACCGCAAACACCTGCATGCCGGATGGAATATGGCCGACAACTTCATCGCAATTGCCTTCTGGGGCAATGAAGTAATGCGCGCCATCTCGCAGGGCACCAATCATTTTCAGCTGAATTCCGCCGATACGACCAACTGAACCATCTGTTTCAATTGTTCCCGTGCCAGCAATGATTTTGCCGCCTGCCTCATCCTGAGGAGTGAGCTTCGAAATAATTCCCAAGGTGTACATCATTCCAGCGGATGGGCCGCCAATATCATCAACGCTCACCTTCACTTTTGCCTTGCTGGTGTCGATGCCTAATTGATCACTCGCATACGCCAACCCGACTTCAGTAGCCGAATTTTGCGCTTCGGTCATCTCGTTATCACCCTCGTCCTTGTACTCTTCAGCCGTTGTGTCGACACTGTACACAGCCTCTTGAGGCATGACAGCCATCTGCGGATTGAACCATGCGTACATCGCCATAGCCGTCGGAATTGTATACCCCGGAACACCGGTTGCGGAAATCGTTACAAGGCGTAACTCACCCTTGTCCTTGTACGTTGTAACGCCTGAAATATCAATCATTTTGTCATCGGACGACGCACTTACAGCACCCAAAACATTCGCCGTTGGACCAGGCATCTCGATAGCAAATGGACTTGGCGCAAGCAAGAGGCCAACAATGATAAGCACAGCAAGGCACGCGAGTCGCCTACGACGACGACCCTGTGGAGTGCGAGATTGTGACGTACGAGCCTGTGCAGTACGACCATGTGGTGTTCGCGGTTTCCGAGTGTGCGGTTGCGGCGCGGAAGTCTCGTTGTGCGACCTTGGCACTTCCGCAAAATCTGCCGAATTCGCAAAATTATCCATACTCTCCGTCGAATTTTCTGTTGCGTTCATACGTCCGAGCTCCTCACTCTGCATGTCCAATTCTGCAAAAATTGCCGATTCCGCAAGATTTTCCGTTTTCGGCATTTTTGGCATTTTTGGCAATTTTGCCAATTCTGCCAATTCTTCCAGCTCTGCCAATTCTGCAAAAAATTTCTGCGAGAAATTCGACACGAAACGTCGTACGGTTCCCAACGTTTCGGCCATCACGAGCGTGGACTTTCCCACCACAATTTCACGTATTTCTTGCAAAATACGCTGTCCGTATGAAAAAATACTCTCTCGCTGAAATTCATTATGCATTTCACTCATATCTCCCATAGTATTGTTATCAAGGAATTTTCACGAGATTGGATACTATGAACGACGGCATGAATGAAGACGAACTCCACAAGTGGATGATTGAATCATTCGGTCCTTTCGAGGGCGAAATGGCTTGGCAGCAGTTCCAAGAACTTCCGGAGCATATGCGCGAGCAATTGCTCAGCGAGGGTCAAAAAGGCTTGCCAAATCCGCGCGAGGTTCAATCGTTAATGCAGGCATTCACCGAAAGCGGTATGAACACAATTAACGATATTCAGTCAACTTTGCAAGCTGGACCTATTAATCGTCGCCTTGCCAAGTCAATTGCTCAGCAGCGCGCTCGTGAAGGTGAAGAGATTACCGTTATCACTGCTTCTCAGGCTCAAACCGTTCGTTCTGCTGCCTCCGAGACAAATTTATGGCTTGATTCTGTGACGAATTTGATTCCATCGTCTGAGCCAATGAGCGTATATACGCGATATGAATGGGTCGATGCAACTTTGCCAGCGTGGATTGATTTTGCTACGCCAATTGCATCATCAATGAACGACGCAATGTCTCGCGTTTTTTCGGAACGTTTCGGGGATGCGCAAATTGACGGCGAGGTTTCGGGACTTTTTGCAGGACCGGTCAATATTCCACTTCCCGATGATTTGAAAGATCCAGCAAAATTGATGCAAGTTTTGGGCAATACGTCCTATGCTATGCAGTTCGGCTCTGCGGCTGGATCTCTTTCGCACGAAGTTCGTGGTACTTACGATCAAGTCATTGACCTGACGGGAAATCCTTCCGGCGGAATCGTCTTGGAAAATGTGAAAAAGTACGCTGAAAATTTGGAAATTGATGAAGCGGAAGTTTTGCGTTATTTGACATTGGTCGAAAGTGCTCACGCGCGCCTTTTCCATAATGTTCCATGGCTTATGCCTCAATTCAAGGCTTTAATTTCTAAATATGCTCGCTCAATTTCCATTGATTTGGATGCGATGGAGCAAGAATTGCGAGACGCTCAGGCAATGAATCCTGAATCGATTGCGGGAGCTGTCAATTTAAGCAAGGTTGGTATGGCGGATACGCCTGAGCAACGCGAGGCTTTGCAGCGACTTGAAACGCTTTTGGCACTCGTTGAGGGCTGGGTCGATTGCGTCGTGTGGAGAGCGGGAATCCCTTATCTTCCTCATATCGAACAATTGCGCGAAATGCAGCGCCGCGAGCGCGTTACTGGAGGAGCTGCGGCTCGCAGTTTCGAAGCTCTGGTCGGTTTGAACTTGCATCCTAAGAAGCTGCGCGAGGCAAGCGAAATGTGGGAAACTCTTACTCTTGCCGAGGGGATCGACGGTCGCGATACGCGCTGGCAGCATCCTGATAGTTTGCCAGTTCTGGCTGATGACGTCATGCGAGCGCTCAATGATTCCAATAAGAAGCAGTCGTCGTCCGAGGAGTCCTTGTCGTTTGACGAGTTGAGTTCTGCGCTCTTTGGCGAGCAGGAAGAGTCTGGCGAATCGGCTGAGTCTGGCGACGTTTCTGGAGAATCGGCCAAGTTAGTCAATTCTACTAATTCTGGTGAAGGATCTGGCGAAGCCTACAGTGCAGATCCGTCAGTTCATGAATCTGCTGATGATTCTTCTGCTTCTTCTCAGTCTTCCGAGAACACTGCTTCCAAGAATTCTGCTTCCGAGACCACTTTGGATGCTGCAGATAATTCGGCAGGAATTTCTGCACAATCCGAGAGCCAGTTAGGAACTCATCCAGAACAGGCTTCAGGCGCACGTTTTGCCCCATCAAGCATCGATTGGGATAACGAACTTGCATTGCTTATGGAATCTGAGAATGAGAAAAAGAAGGACGATAAGTCTAGCGATTCTGATGATTCTTCTTCGGATGGATCAGATAACTCTTCTTCCGGTGATTCTTCCTCAGACAGCGCTGAATAATTCTTACCCCTGTCGCTTTGTGCTTACAATTCGGCATTGATTACTACGAGCGGTTGGTACATCCACGTATCAACCGCTCTTTTATAGCGTTTATGGTGTTTATAGTATTTATGACGTTTTAAGTGTTTACGCTGCTCCAGCACTCAACGCACTCAGCGCACTCACTTCTCGTGGCTTTTACGTCTTTCCGCCCTACGAACAGCGTTGTGCGCTTCCCTGACGAAACGACTGACAGTACGCGTTGCTCCATACGAATTTTCATACGGCCTATCCGCCACACATAAGTACACCTGCCGAATGCCACGCGTCAAAGCAACATAGAAAATTCGTCGTTCTTCTTCAATATGTTCGACGTATTCGTTGGTGTCAGCGTGCGAATCAATTATTCCATTCGCTTTATCGGAATTTTCAGATTCCGCGTACATGTTTGGATTAAACGGAATATTTCCCTCATAGCAGTCTGGGATAAAGACCGTTTCCCACTCCAAACCCTTCGATGCGTGAATTGTCGAAATTGTCACTGAATCCGCTTCATGTCCACCCGACAGCACGATGTTATCGTTATCAAGTTTGACGTTAACAGGCAACCCTTGCGCACGGCAAGCTCTCGCCATATCACGCGCACGCGCTCTCGTTCTGGTCAAAATTGCAATATCTTTGACATTCATGCCACGACTCACATGCCAGTGAATTCGCGAGGCAATTCCCGACAATTCTTCGTCATCGTGAGCAAAACGCGCCACATGCACGCGCGGACCATCCTCGTTAAGAGTTTCCAATTCAATATACTCATCACTATTAGCCGAACCTGCTAGAACCGCATTGGCATAATCCACGATGTGCCCACTCGAACGGTAGTCACGATTCAGTTCGATATCGAGCGCAACTGGCGCAAATTCTTCATTAAAATGAGTCAAATAATAGCTCGTAGCCCCCGCATACGAATAAATCGTTTGAGCAGGATCGCCCACGACACAAATATCGCGATTTTTGCCCAACCATTGCGTCAGAACGCGGTGCTGCAATGCAGACACATCCTGATACTCATCAATCGTTATATGTCGCATATTCTGGCGGAAATCTTCTGCCAATTCTTCGTACGTATCGTAAATATGCGAAAGAAGCAGCAACGAATCATCAAAATCGATAACGTTGTGTCGACGCTTTTCGCTTTCAAACTCGCGCGCGATATCAATCATTTGGCGCGGTTCGACGTCCAATGGGAGCTCATGATGGATAGCATTCACGATGCGTTCGTAGTCCTCGTAGGCGATGAGATTGACCTTCATCCACGAGATTTCCTGCAAAATTTCGCGAATCTCCGCATCCGTATAATCACTAAACTGCAAAATATGCGACAAAGCGGTATGCGCGTGAATATCCATATCGCTTGAAATTTCAGGCGAATCCTGATGCGACAAAATCCGCCATGCACGTCGCAATTGCGAATACGCTGCCGAATGGAAGGTACTCGCGTGGACATCATGAACTCCGAGAATTGCCAGGCGCTCCTTCATCTCCTGAGCAGCCTTATTCGTGTATGTCACCGCTAAGGTTGCGTCTGGATTCCACTCTTTGCTCGCACACGCATAGGCAATTCGACGCGTAATTGTGCGCGTTTTACCTGATCCCGCGCCAGCAATTATGCGGACAGGACCTGATAATACTTCAACCGCTGAGCGCTGGTTTTCGTCGAGCCCGTCGAGAATTTTCTCAACTCGTGACATTCCTGTGGAGAGACCTGATTGTAAGTCAATCGTCTCCCCCACGCGGCTTACTGCCCCGCTCTCGACGCCGCGCTCAAAGCCGCTCTCGTCACCATGCTCGACGCCGTGGTCAGCACCGTTCTCAGCACCGTTCTCAGCTGGCACATCAGATGTGGAAATCTTCATACACACCTATGGTACACAACATATGGCTTCTGTATTATTCTTAATGGTGTGAGTCAACGTTCCGTATTAGAAATCGCAGCCCTTGCATCCGCTGCCATGCCCGAATTATCCGTTGCTACGACGCGCGGATCCGAACAATTCCTGATGAGCGGGGATCGAAAAGACATTGAAACCGCTGTCATTACAAGCGTTGAAGGCGTTGAATACGATGTCAGCGTCACATCAAGCAACGACGGCAAGTCCATTCTTAAGGACCGCGCAAAAGCTGCTTACGTTCTCACCCATTCCAAAGAGCCTGTCGGCTTGAGTTTCTTTTTGGAAAATTACACGTTGTATCTGCCAGGTTCGAGCGCCCAAGACGCAACCGGTGACAATGCTGTGTTCATCACTCCTCACGTAGATGGTGATGCAATTTCACTGAAAAGTTTGACATCGCAACAATGCGTAGCAGCGGGAACGGCAATTGCCGCAATTCACCGTATGCGCGGTGGATTCTTGAAAGCTGCACAGTATCGCGCGTACACGGCTCAGGATATCCAATTCCAACTCACATCATGGATTCGTAATCTCGAAGATGCAGGACATATTCCTTCCGAAATTATCGAGAATTGGAAAAATATCATCGCGACCGACGGCTTGTGGAATTTCCACGCATGCCCTGTGCATGGCGGTTTGAGCAGTGGCGACATTATTTTTATGGGCGATTCCATCAGCGCCATCCGTCATTGGGAAAATATTCAAATTAATGATCCTGCTCGCGATCTTGCATGGATTTTCACCCACTTGGATAAGTCACATCGCGACAATTTCATCGCTGCATACAGCCGTGTCATGGGGAATCACCTCGATAACATGATTTGGCTTCGCGCTGGTTTGTGGACTCAGATGGAGCAAGTTGGCGAATATATGCGTGCGTTAACAAACGCCGATACTGCAAAAATTCTCGCGTTCAAGTCTCAGGTCAATTCTCTTGCGCACCAAATTGCAAAAAACAATCCTCGCCGCAAGCCAATTGAAAAGAAGACCACGCTTACCGTGGGCGATTTGCTGGAAAATCCTAATGCAGCTCAGGGCAAGGCGGAAACGCGCGCTCGTGGCGGAAACTCCCACAAGGCTGGTCACACTCGATTTGTCGTAGATTCTGGAATTCGCACAACGAGTGAGACGGCTGGATTGAATGGCACATCTGATTCGACGGCAGTTAAGCCTGTACAGTCGTCTGAATTAGCTGATGCTTCATTTGCAGATGCTGCACTAGCTAGTGCTGCACGTTCGAACGTCCCAGAGCCTCCTGTAGCTGGTTCACACGCACCATCGGCAGGCACATCTCACGCCTCCCATGAATCGCAGTCCCCACGCCGCAATTGGAACTCGGCGCCAAGCCAATCCCAGAGCTTCACATACGAATCTGCTCACGATGGCGACAACAATCTTGTTACCGATGCTGACATGGTTGCAGCCGATTTGGACTCGATTTCCTTCACATACGACCGCGGTGAGTCGCTCGTATCCAATGAGGAAACAATTGCAATGCAAGCTCAGTCCGCTGCCGCTGCGGCACAGCACGCTCAGGAATCGGCTGTGTATTCTGCGTATACGGCGTACACCGCTCAGAGCAGCTACGTTCGTGTGGATTCCAACGGTTTCGTGATGGACGAGTCGAGCTCGGATGTGAGTGTGACGAATGCATCGGCTGCTTCAAGCGATTCGTATGATGCTTATGACTCTTACGATTCCACAGGCGAATCTGAGATTGCGCAAGACGACATCGAAACAACTGTCTTCGCTGCTCAAGAAAAAATCATTCGCGACGACGAATAACCGATAAACTGTTATCAGTTACCCCCATCAGTTCTGGTCGATTTTGCAAAATTTTGCAGGTTTGGCAGGTTTTGGCAGATTGTGCTGAGCTGAAGATGAAAGGACGACACATGCTCGTAGAAATTGGAATTCAGAACGTTTCCAAGATTATCGCATTCGAGACCAACGAATCAGCAGAAGACGTTAATGCAAAGATTGATAAGGCAATCAACAACCACGATACGTTGAAGCTGTCTGACGAAAAAGGACGTGCAATTATCGTTCCAGCTAATGCTCTGGCATACGCAATTGTTGGCTCAGAAACCACGCGCCCGGTAGGCTTTGGCGCGCTGTAAATTTTTTGTCTCTACGTTTTTAGCAGGTCGCATCGTTGAAAAATTAATATGAGCCGTTTCTGGCTTCTTCGGCGATACGACCTGCTAAAAATGTAAATGCGCACTAAGGCAAAACTCGAATTCGACCGCGCTGGATAATTTCCAGGGCGGTTTTGTTATCCGTGGTGTTCTCCCCGAGAACGTTCGGCTTGCCCAATCCATGCCAATCAGATCCGCCAGTTTTCAGCAATCCCAAGCGATCGGCTAAACGGCTCAATCGTTCCTGCTGCTCTGGTGAATTATCGCGATGAAATACTTCTAATCCATCCAAGCCGCATTCACGCGCATAAAATTCGATATCCTCATCACTGAGCAATTGCCGATTTCTGCTCACAGCGCCGCAATGCGCGAGCACAACTACCCCACCAGCATCCTTCAGCGCCGTCACAACTTCCGCGACTTCAGGTGAGACAACAGGCAAATAATACGGGCTTTTTGCAGAAATTACCCCCGCAAAAGCATCCGAACGAGTCTTATAAACCCCCGCTGCCACGAGCGCATCTGCAATATGCGGACGCCCTACCGTTGTTTTATCGCCTTCATGCACCTGATCGAGCACCGATTCCCACGAAATCGGAAAATCTTTAGACAGAGCCTCGACCATTCGTTTTGCGCGTTCCAAGCGTCGCGCACGCATCTTCTCGTATAAATTCAACACGTGCTGATCGTTACAATCATAAAGATACGCAAGCACATGCACACTAATATGACGATCGTTGTCATCATGTTGGGCAGTTATCTCAGTGCCTCGGATAAGTGGAAAATTGTGAGCAATTGAGGCCTGCTTTGCCTCGTCCCATCCAGCAATTGTGTCATGATCGCTGATCGCAATTCCCTGCAAGCCTTCACGCTTAGCCATCTGAATCAATTCGGTCGGGGTATATGTTCCATCGGAGAAAACCGTATGGCAGTGCAAATCCCAGCCTTTCATCAATCCTCCTTCGTGTGCGTTGCCGTCATACTTCCATCGTAAACTGAGCCATAACGAAAGGGACAATATGAAACTTAGTGGGTGGCGTCATTCGTCAACGTGGATTTATTTGGTCATGCTTATCGCGTCGGCAGCAGCTCTGCTCGTGTCGTTCATTTTGAGCGCGGAAACATTGCAATTAGCGCGCAATCCGCAGGCCGCTCTTGGCTGCGACGTCAATGCGGTTATTTCGTGTAGCACTGTGGCCAATTCTTGGCAGGCTGAATTTATCAAGTTCGGCGGGCTTAGCTTCCCTAATGCTTTCTTCGGAATTGCCGCGGAATCCGTGTTTGTGACGATTGCGGTAATTGGGCTGGCGAAGGTCAATCTTCCTCGCTGGTTTACCGTGGCTGCTTGGATTGGCAACTTGCTGGCGCTGGTCTATGCATTCTGGCTGTTCACGCAGAGCGCATTTGTTATTGAGGCGCTGTGCCCGTGGTGCATGGGATTGCTGGCTTCCACGATTTTGCAATTTGTGGCACATTCGCATGGGGTTTTTGCGGTTCAGGGTGTGTCTGCCGGTGCGGGCACCGATGAGAGTGGTTCAGCCGTTGAGGCTGATACTACGACTGCTACTACAGCTAAGTCAGCAGCTGAATCAACAGCTAAATCAGCGGGCAGTTTTGCAAAATTTTTGCGGACTTACTACCACCTCAACATTGATTTACTCGTAGATTTGCTTATTTTCCTCGCTGTTGCTGGGGTCGTACTTGCAAAATACGGCGCTGCACTGCTCTCCTAATTCTCCTAAACCTAGGTATTACGCACAAGGTCAATTATGCAAAATCCTCAATTAACATCGTCTTCTGCGGTTATCAGCTATGTGAAAGACTTTTACGATTGCTCTGTTGATTTTCCGTGGCAAACTAGCCCAACTTTCGGCGTCCTGAGACATGTACACTCCAAAACATGGTTCGGGCTTGTTATGACAATTTCCTTGAAAACACTGGGAATCAGTGATAGCGACGACATGGTTGATGCAATTAACCTTAAGGCAGATCCGTTTGACGTCGAATTTTTTGCATCACAGCCAGGCTTTGCCCCTGCCTATCACATGAACAAAACCCATTGGGTGACCGTCATTCTGGATGGAACCATTTCGGATCAGCAAATCGAAAGCATGATTGCCGACAGCTACCGCCTCACAGCGAAAGCTGCGGATAGATAGGCTGTTAAACGGACTGCCGAGGCATAGGCGGATTTACGTTTTTAGCAGGTCGTCATATCGCGATTGAATTTTTACTCGGTTTATGACCTTGCAACGATACGACCTGCTAAAAACATAAATCCATCATCCCCCTACCTTTCTCACCCTATTCGCCAACTTCCCCTTTCATTGCCTTCGATCTAGCATCTCGATTTCGCTCTCTTCGCGCCATTTGCCCGATTCGCGCGCTATCCACTAGTCTCTTCTATCCACAGATTCGCGTTCAGCAATTTTTCAGTCACTGTTTCAACCACAGCTTCAGCAGACTTCTTCAGCATCTCAGCATTCAGTCCAGGCACATTAACGTCGCCGCGCCGAGAGTTCTCGCAAGCCATTTTTGTCGCTTTTCTCTAGCAGTTTTACTCACCAACGGAACACCCGCACGAAGCAGCTTATTTTTCAAGCTCCACCCATTATCCGAACTCGCTTCACTGAATTGGAATCTTGTCACGTAGAACCCAAGGAGTGACAAAGCTTGCTCGCGATCTCGTTGTCGTTGCAAAACTTCATCAACGTCCTTAACCCCAAGATTTCCAAGCATTGCCGCATCGTAATACTTCTGTTTTCCGTCAAGTTCAGCTGCAATATGCGGGAACGGCGTAGTCGGCGATGGCACGTTCAGCCACACGAAGTCGGGTCGAATTGTTCGCGTATTTTGCAAAGTTGACGATTTTCTGCGCGGGTTATACAAAGGATTTTGCAATTTGCACTGCAAAATTGGTTGCTCAAATCCTTCCTCAATCATTGCCGCGCGACAGAACGATTCACCGCCATTTTCAGATTTCGCATCGATGAATCCGAAAATGAACGCAACGTATTTTGCGCGCCAGCATCGACGCCTCTGCAGCAGAAATCGCTGCATCATGTCACGAGTTATATGAAAAACTCTCGCTAAATAATCGCAAATCTCCATCGCTATTTTGAACGGTGTCGTCCGTGCACAATCAAACATCGTTTGCAGCGGCGAGGTCACCAAAATTCCATTAAGAATTCCATACGAATCATTGATCGCCGTGTACGCTTTCGCGACATCATCGGACGCATCGAGAAGCGGCTGTTCAGGTATGCGACTATGGATGAATTTTTCAATTGAACTCGTTAAACGGCAATCTTTGACGTAATGAAAGCGAACAGGCAGCTTGGCACGACGTGAAGTTGTCGTGTGTGAGTCTACCGCAAAATGAATATTCTTGTGAAACGAGGGCCACACTGTTGCCCCATACAAAGCAGCCGCCGATACTCCTGCAACAGTCCAGGTTGGATGCTGACGCGCTGCTACCGAAATTCGTTCGACAATTTTGCGATCAATCGACTCGCGTTCCCACTTTTCAGCATCAACAAAGCTATGAGGATATGGTTGGATCAGTTTTCCTGACTGGACGAGCCGCTCGAAACGGCGCCTCGCATTGCGCAAGTGTGCGCCAGCGCGGGATATGATAATTGACATTTCCATATCCTCATATTTTCACAAGATTGGTGGCAATGCCTCATTGAAAAACAATTGTGAACGGATGTGGAAACACGCCGATGGGTGTGGGCATGGGTGTGGATGGAGAGCGGGGGTATGGGGCGGGAGCGGATGGAAAGCGGCTCGCGGGTGTGAAGAGAGAAGAAAATGAGATTCCGAGGGTACGGAAATACATTTTTAGCAGGTCGTATTATCTCAAGCTGCTCACCAAGCCCCTACGCGATACGACCTGCTAAAAACGTAAAAACAAACTAAAACACCCGCACCTCAGCCACAAGCCGCGCATCGCCGGTGAGCAACACTCGCGAGTCCTCAACCTCCACACGCAGCACGCCACCTGGAACAGTGATCTCCCAGTTGCGCACGCCCGTTCGATCCGCCAAAACGACACCAGTTGCGCACAGTCCAGTTCCGCACGATAGGGTTTCGCCAGCGCCGCGCTCATTCACACGCATTGTCGCCTTGCCCCACTCCTCAGAATCCTTTGGAGCCGAATCAATTCGCACAAATTCGGCATTTTGGCCATGCTCGAGTTCTGGCGATACACGAGGAGTTTCGCGCAAATCAAGGTCTTCAACATCAGGCAGAGTATTGACATTGATGGTAATTGGCATGCCAGTTCCGAAACCTGCCCCAAGGCCGAATCCGCCGCCAAGTCCTGCACCCAAATCCAACGGTTCTTTCACCACCGTCACGACGTGTGGGTTGCCCATGTCAACGAATGTGCCCATGCCCTGTTCACCCGCTCGAGCACCGCTTCCTGGCAACGTAACCATGTACTCCTCGCGTTCCCCGCGCTTCCATGGCCCCATATCAATGCGAAAAACGTTCTCGCCTAGCCCCTCGACCGCTCCCACATACGTCAAATATTTAATCCCCGCACGCGTTGCCAACGCAAACGGCTCATCCTCAGTGGCCTGAGTCAGCCCCTCGCGCATCGCCAAGGCTGCGGTAACGCGCGTTCCGTTACCACACATTTCCGCAAGAGTTCCGTCAGCATTGCGATAATCCATAAACCAATGTGCGCCCGAATTATGGAATTCTTCAGCCTGTCCGGCAGTTATATCGGACACAAATTCCGGCCGAGTCAAACGAATTAAGCCATCGCCGCCAATGCCAAAATGCCTGTCATCAAGAAAACGAATTTCCTCAGCAGTTGGCTCAAATTCGCCAGTTTCATCGAAATATACAACGAAATCGTTGCCCGTGCCGTGCGTTTTAAGTACTGTTTGTGGATATGCCATAGGGCTATTCTAAATCAATTGCCCGTCAGATCGTCCTTGTAATTGCGCTGAGAGCGGTACGACGTGCAAAATTTCCGTCTTCATTGGGCTTACACAGCGTCTTCCTCGCTCCCAATCGCGTCACATTCTGCAAAATTTCCGCCAGAGCGAAATAATCTGAACATTTTAGGGAGGGTCGAACTACACTTAATATCATTATGATTACTGGAATAATTGACGTAGGCGGCGGATACCGCGATATTTTCGGGGCGGGTGTTCTCGACGGTCTTCTGAAGATTTCGAACGACGCGATTTCTCACGACGAGGTTTCGCACGACGCGATTCCGGAAAACCAAACTTCGAGCACCAAGTCTTCGAATACCCAGACTTCGCAGACTTACCCAGGCTCCACCCTCTTCACGCTCTGCTACGGAATTTCTGCCGGAAGCGGCAATTTGAGCTCGTTTTTATCGGGACAATACAAGCGCAATTATCGCTTCTATATGGAGTATGCTTTCCGCAGGCGCTACGCCTCCATGCGCAATTTATTCAGAAATCACAATTTTGTAGGGCTTGACTACGCTTACGGAACCTTATCCAATAGCGGCGGCGAATACCCGCTCAATTACCCTGCGTTGCGCGATAACCCGTCAACGTTCACAATCGTTGCTAGCAATGCTCTCACCGGCCAGGCTCACTACTTCGACAAAAGCGATTTACACCAAGACGATTACTCGCCAATTATGGCGTCTTCTTGCGTTCCCGTTGCCAATCAGCCTGTCATTATCAACGACGTTCCTTACTATGACGGCGGCCTCACCGACCCCGTCCCTGTGCAGCGGGCTTTCGATGATGGGTGCGAAAAAGTTGTTCTTATCACTACGCATCCGCTTGATTTCGTGCGCGATCCTCGCAAAGATATCGCGCCTGCTCAATTGGTCCGACGTTCGTATCCGGCGGCGGCAGATGCACTGCTCAACCGCGCGAATATTTATAATTTGGAAATTGAATTGGCACGGCACTATGCCGATCAAGGCCGTTTGCTCATTGTCGCTCCAAACGATACGTACGGCTTGAATACGCTGAGCAAAACGCGCCAAGGCTTGCTCAGTATGTATAATGACGGCGTAGCGAAAGCACAACTCGTTCAACAATTCCTCGAAGGCGATAACCATGACTAACAATGCTCCTATTGGCGTTTTTGACTCAGGTTTGGGCGGAATTTCGGTTGTTAACGAAATTCATCGTCTGATGCCGCACGAGGACATTATTTTCTATGGCGATTCGGCCAATGCGCCATACGGAGTTCGACCAACTTCCGAGGTCGAGCAATTGAGTTTCAACGCCGCTCAACATTTGATTGATCAAGGCGTGAAGGCAATCGTTATCGCGTGTAATACGGCAACTTCCGCTGCTGCTGACGATTTGCGTGACCATTGTGATGTGCCAATTATAGGCATGGAGCCTGCTCTCAAGCTCGCCTGCGATTTGGGGAACGGCGCTCCTCAGCATGTCATCGTTACCGCTACCCCGCTGACATTGCGCGAGAAAAAATTTGCCGAATTGATGAACCGTTTTTCTGCGCACCATACCATTGAAAAGCAGCCATGCCCTCGTTTGGTGGAGATTGTGGAAAACGGCGAGATTGAAAATGAGGAATTGGTAACGTCTGTTTTGCGCGAGTACTTGAGCGGGTACGATTTGAATTCTGTGAATTCCATCGTTCTTGGGTGCACGCATTTTACGTATTTCAAGCCATATTTTGAGCAACTTGTACCATCGCATGTGCGAATTGTCGATGGCAATGAAGGGACTGCGCGCCACTTGGAAGAGATTTTGGACAAGCGCGGAGAACTGGCTGCCGCAGGCACCTCGGGTGAAGCAGATACTCCAACTTCGCAATCACCTCGTCGTGGGACAATCACGCTGGAGAATTCGTCGACCAATCCACGCATGATGGAGCTTTCCGAATACTTCGTTCAGCGCTGAGGTTTTTTTAAAAAAAAACATTTTTAGCAGGTCGTATCATCACACAATCGATTTGAGCCATTCCCGGCTACCGTCACGATACGACCTGCCAAAAATGTTTTTTCGTGCACGCGGAAGCCCCGAAACATCGCCTGTTTCACAGCGACCCTGCGCCTCAATCACCTCTGTTTTACTTGAGCTTCTTCTTCAGCAGGAAATCAATTTGCGGATCATCGCCCACTGCAAAGACATGCTGGCTGAACCTCTCGAATCCCCAATTCTTGTAGAACTGTTGTGCCGCGAAATTATACTGCCACACGCCAAGCCATGCCCAATCGCACTCGTGTTCATTGGCGATATCGAGCGCCTTACGCATTAAATACGACCCCAGCCCGCGCCTCTTGAATCGCGGCATGACGTAAAAACGCTGAATTTCCAAACTGTTCTGAGGAATTTCAGGACCATCCTCAGTCTGAGCTCCCATAAGATTGACCTTGATAAACGCCGCAATTTCGCCCGAATCTTCATCGACGAGCCCATAATGAATCATTTTCTCATTCGCCAATTCAGATTTCATAGCCTCAAGAGTGAACGCATCTCCTACGAAGTCATCATTATCGCGTGGCGTCGCCGTCAGCAAGAACGTATCCTCAAACGTCACTGCTGACACCCATTGCAAATCAAGCGCATCGTCGACTGTGAGACGTCGGAAATTCAGCCCGTGCAAATCAGGCTCTTTCTCGCCACCATGTGCCGAATCACGCTTTGTGGGCTTCGCAGGAATTGTTGAAATCTCAAATCCGCTTGGATTAATAATTGGTTCAACTTTTTCTGTCGTTGCCTCAATGAGGTAATTTCGCAAAATATGAGCATGATTGATAACCGGATCTTTTGCAGCATAGACCAACGTAATTCGTCCATCTGTGTGCTCCTTCATGAGATCAATGAAATGCGCGACTTCCGGATTTCCATCTAACTCTTCGCGATAACGATCAGCAAATTCACCGTAACGAGCTCGGTCATGACCCCACCATTTACGCAATTCAGGAGTTGGGGCGATTGCTTTATCCCACTCGTTGAGTTCGGCGGATTCCTTAGACAATCCGCGCGGCCACAATCGATCTACCAGGATACGGTATCCATCAATATCGGGATTTGCTGCAGAATATGCTCGTTTTAATGCAATTTCGACTGTCATATATGCAATTTTACTCTAGCTTTAGCGCAATTTTTTGCATTTCTGCCCGTTCTTCTTTTCGAAGAATCCACCGGTTTCAGCCTTCTATAAGCAAGCCCTATAACTACCGTGACATGTTGGACAGAAAATTTATGCAAGATAAGAATAAAGATTTTGCAGCTTTGCCCATTAGTCATTTATGCAACGGGCACATCTGCAAAATCTCGCGCAATCGAACTACGCACCCGCCATTTCGCATACGAAGAGAGATATCATGACTCACACCGACGATTATTCGTGTACCTCGCCTACCCCTTCCACACCACACACCCAGACCCTTCAGCAGCCGCACTTCGACACCCAGCGCCTCCACGCAGGATACAATCCACTTGACCATCACGGTTCGATTCAGGTTCCCGTGTACCAAACCGCTGCTTTTGCGATGCCTAGTGCCGAGGCTGGTCGAGACATCGCCGAAGGTCGCCGCCCTGGTTTTACGTACTCTCGTGTGGGAAATCCTACGGTTGATGTTCTGGAGCAACGATTAACCGCTCTTGACGGCGGTATCGGCGCAGCATGCGTCGGCTCGGGAATGGCTGCGATTTCAAATACTCTTCTTTGCGTTGCTGAGGGAGGCGGTCAAATTATCACGCATCACGATATTTATGGAGCAACTCTGGATATTTTCGTGAACTTTCTTGCAAAATTTGGCATCGAGGTCGATTTTGTTGATGACATCAATGATCCTGAGCAGCTTCGCGAGGCTCTCACGCCAGAAACCAAGGCAATTTACGTAGAGAGCGTGACGAATCCTCGAACCATCGTCACCGATGTGGAACAAGTTGCAAAAATTGCTCATGAAGCGGGAATTCCATTGATTGTCGATAACACTTTCCCGACGCCATATCTCTTCCAACCGTTGAAATATGGCGCTGATATCGTTGTGTATTCTTCGACGAAGGCAATTAACGGTCACGCTAATGCAGTATCTGGCGTTATCATCGATGGCGGCAGTTTTGATTGGAGTGCGCATGCTGACCGTTTCCCACAATTCGATGAGCCAGAATTTACTCTGTACAACGATCAGCTCGACCACGTTCCAAGTTTCAATGAAGCTTTTGGTAGCGCTGCCTTCATCCACCGTATTAAGGGAAAGTTCGTTCGTCTTCTTGGTGCAGTCTTAGGGCCTCAAGAAGCGTATTTGGAAATTATCGGTCTCGAAACGATTGCAGAACGTCTGACAAAACAAGTCGCAAATGCTCAAAAGATTGTCGCATACTTGAATTCAAATCCACATGTAACCCGCGTCAATTATGCAGATCAGCCAGATAGCGATCAAGTGGATCTCGTACAGCGCTACTTCCCTCGCGGTATTGGCGCGATATTATCGTTCGAATTGGAAGGTGATGAGGAGCGTGTGAACCGTGTTATCGATGCGTGTTCGATTTTCTCGTATGTTCCAAACGTTGGCGATGTGCGAAGTCTTATCGTTAACCCTGCGCGCACTACTCACCGCGAAATTCCTTATGAATTCTGGGAGAAAGATGGTCTTAATCCGCAATTAATCCGATTGAGTATCGGACTTGAGGACGCGAACGATCTTATCGCTGATTTAAATTATGCAATTTCGACTGCCTATAGAGACTAATCATCGAGACTAATTAATCCGCAAGAATAATGGGGAGATAAAAATCTATCTCCCTATTATTTTATGCAATTTTTGCCTTTTCTAGTGCTTGCTCAAGATCCGCGATGATGTCCCGGATATCTTCAATTCCGACACTTAATCGCACTAATCCATCAGTAATTCCGTGCTTAAGTCGCTCCTGACGAGAAAGCTCGAAATGAGTCATACGACATGGCAATTCTGCTAAAGATTCCACGGCTCCGAGCGATACAGCAACAGTAAAAAGTTGCAAAGAATCAAGTAAACGTTCAGCATCTACTCTCTCGTCAAATTCGACAGAGAGCACTCCCCCGAAATTTTTCAACGTTTGCGAAGCCAATTCATGATACTTGTTGCTCGGCAGGCCCGGATAATTGACGTGCGACACAAACTCATTCTTTTCCAACCACTGTGCCACTGCCAGCGCATTTTCTTGCTGTCTTTCCATACGCAGCGAAAGCGTTTGAATACCACGCCTGAGCAAGCTCGCATCATTTGGCGATAATGCTCCGCCTACGCGATTGAGCGCAAAATACAATTTTTGAGCAAGATCGTCTCTTTGTGTTACCGCCACTCCTGCCATGATGTCGGAATGACCTGAAAGATACTTTGTAGCAGAATGAACCACAATATCCGCGCCTAAATCGAGCGGATTCTGCCCAAACGGAGTGACAAAAGTGTTGTCAATAATAACCAATGCACCGTGCTTGTGAGCAACTCGTACCACAGTCTCGACGTCAGAAACCTTTAGCAAAGGATTCGTCACGACTTCAAAGTAGATGGCACTCACAGACTTTCCTGCCTCTTCAGCCGCAGCGAAAGCTTCCTCTAGAGATTCTTCCGACGTCGTATCCGCCTCAGAAAATTCTAGCCCCCAGCGTTCAAAATACTCATGAATAATGGAGTACGTTCCACCGTAAATATTGTCTCCAGTGATGATATGGTCACCGGGTGCAAAAATTGAGAACGCCGCATGAATCGCCGCCAAACCGGACGAAAATGCAAAAGCTTGCGTGCCATGTTCCAAGGCTGCAATCTGCTTCTCGACTGCTTCTCGCGTAGGATTGCCCGAACGTGCGTAATCCCAGCGCGGGTATTCACGAACCGTATCAAAAGCATACGTCGAAGAATTATAAATCGGCGGATTCACTGCTTTTGTTGCGTTATCACCAATAGCAACTCCATGAACTAATTGTGTGTCAAAATGCGTCATACCTCAACGCTAACAAGATTATTTTGCATAAATGCCCACACTCCTATAGCGATTATTTATGACGAGCATGAAGAAGATGACTAGGACGATAGTCCGAATAAGGTCGAGCACGAATGAGACAAAAAGAGCCGAAACAACCAAGCACAAATAGACAATTCTGCAAAATTCACGCCTTGAGCAATTCTTCCTCTCGATGATAGGTTTGCGTAGCTGTCTCACTTTAAGATGAAGCTATGAATATTGCATTGATTATCGGCCTAATTTTTGCAGGTTTGACCGCTGCACTGCACGTTCTCATCGCATACATGGAAATGTTTGCATGGGAAGGCCCATTGGCTCGTAAGGCTTTTGGTGGTACTTCTGAAGAGGCTCGCCCATTTGCTTTTTATGCATACAATCAAGGTTTGTATAACGGATTCTTGGCTATCGAAGTTTTCGTCGGCATCCTTGTCACAATTTTTGCATCTCATACCGTCGGTGGCGCTCTCATCATCGCAGGCGTCGCATCGATGATGTGCGCGGCTCTCGGTTTGGTTCTTAAGGACAGCACTTATGCAAGCGCATCTGCTAAGCAAGGTACTTTCCCAGTGCTCGCATTGATCTTCACGATTATTGGTTTATTTTTGTAAATTTGCCATTTTTGCATTTCTTCCTTTCACGACTTCCTTTCACGACCCGCGTCTCAACACGCGGGTCTTTATTTTTTGCAGACCGTACCGTACTATATATCGAGGTAAGTGAGTACTCACTCACCTATACGTGAATACACAACTTGAATACAAACAACGCCCGAAAGGATGACAATGGCTGACTTAATCGCACTCCATGGCGTTTCGAAATCTTTCTCGCACGTGACCGTGCTCGATAACATCGACTTCACTCTCCCACCTTCCTCCATTACCGGACTTCTCGGACCTTCAGGATCAGGCAAGTCCACTCTTATCAAAACTGCTCTCGGTATGGAAAAGGCTGATAGCGGAACGGTTTCTGTTTTAGATACGGCTATGCCAAACCGAAAGATTTTGGGCAAAATTGGCTACATGGCTCAGTCCGATGCTCTGTATGAATCCCTGACCGGAAAAGAAAACCTCGAAATCTTCGGCAAAATGATTGGCCTGCACAAAAACGAGCTCAAAAACGCTATCGCTCACGCGGCACGGGTGGTTAATCTTACCGACAAGCTCACTATTCAGGTCAAAAATTACTCTGGCGGTATGAAGCGCCGCTTGTCCCTTGGAATTACTCTGCTATCCAATCCTGACTTGATGATTCTTGATGAACCGACTGTCGGTATTGATCCTCATCTGCGCCGTCAAATTTGGGCAGAATTGACCACTCTTCGCGACAACGGAGCAGGACTTCTCGTCACAACGCACGTCATGGACGAAGCAGAACTATGCGACCGAATTGCATTGCTGCTCAACGGACACATCATCGCATGCGGTACCCCAGCTAACCTCAAAGCACGGTATAACGTGTCGACGCTGGAAGACGTATTCCTTGCAGTCGACGACAACACTGCCGAGAAGAATTAACACCCCTTCGAATTAGAAAGTTTTTAACAATGCGTACCTTAGCAATTTCTCAAAAAGTTTTGCGCGAAATCATCCGCGACAAGCGCACTCTTGCGCTGACAATTTTCGCACCATTGTTCATTATGTGGCTTGTGAGCGTTCTCTTTACCGCTACGACAAATATCGACGTTACGGTCGGAACGGTAAACGTGGACTCCTCTATTACCAAAACTTTGAATGATATCGACCACGTGTCTGTTAATGAATATTCCAACAATTCAGCAGCTCACAAAGCACTGGAAGATGGAAAACTCGATACGACCATTTCGTATAACAAAGACAAAAATACGTACGACATCACCTATACGAATTATGATGTATCTCAGACAGCATTAAGCAAGCAGGCATTCAACACTTCTCTTGTGCGCACGAATACGGAAAAATTGCGCGATACTCTTAAGGAAGTGCTTGCTCAGTCGGCGCAATTGAAAGCCCAACTCCAGCAGTCCACTCGTCAGAGCAATAGCCAAGCACAGAGTCAAGCACAAACCCAAACGCAAAGCCAAACTCAGAGTCAGGCTACCCAAGAATCCGCTTCGGGATCGACTGCAGAATCCGAATCCGCTTCTGCCCCATCCATCTCAGAACACTACGTCTACGGCAGCTCTGACACCACGTATTTTGCAAAAGTGTCCCCTATCATGATGAACTTCGTCGTGTTCTTCTACGTCTTCCTCATCTCAGGAATGGCTCTGCTTCGCGAACGTTCAACCGGCACTCTCGATCGACTGCTCGCAACCCCTGTCCGCCGTAGCGAAATCGTCTGGGGATACATTGTGAGCTACGCATTGATTGCACTCGTTCAGACAACGATCATCGTCAGCGCAAGTATCTGGCTTCTTCACATTGAAATTGCCGGAAACGTCGCCTACATATTCCTCATTAACTTCCTCTTGGCTCTCGTCGCACTGTCGATTGGATTCCTGCTGTCGACTCTGGTGAATACAGAATTTGAAATGATGCAATTCATCCCGCTCGTTGTCATTCCACAAATTCTCTTCTCCGGCCTTATCCCGCTCGATTCGCTTCCTCAGTGGGCACAGGCGATTAAGGTTATTTTCCCAATGTCATACTCGAGTACAGCTATGACTGATGTTATTATTCAAGGAAAAGGCTTTGATGCAATTGCCATGAATCTGCTGATTTTGTTCGGATTCTGGGTAGTTCTCACAGCTTTGAACGTCGCTGGACTTCGTCGATACAGGAAGGCATAGCCTTGGGCACCCCAACGCCCCACCCGACTGTCCTCAGGCCCATCGTCATTAACTAAGAAAGCGAACACCATGGCACATTCACGAATTCTCACGTCGCAAAGCGCAGCAATTGAGCAGATGGATGCTCCTCACGGAAAGAAAGCAGCACTTCTAGCAGCGTTGAAACTGTTTTCCACGCAAGGTTATGACAAGACATCCACAGTCCAGATTGCTCAAGATGCGGGAATTAGCCAGGCAACTGTTTTCAAGTATTTTCCGACGAAGCAGGATTTACTTCTGGCAGTCATCGAGCCAATTGGCAAGCAGATGGGCACAGATTTATCGAGCCAATTCGATACCTACGATTCATTGGAAGACTACATTCGGTTTATTATCACGGATCGCACAGCCTTTTTCCTCGACAATACCGACGTGATTCGCATCCTCTACCATGAGGCGCTTGTCAGCGAATACATGCGCTCGGCAGTGGTCGACCTCGTTTTGCCGATTATTCGACATGTTGCCCCTCGTATTGTTGAGATTGGAAAAAAGGATCCAACGTTTGACGATAGTATGACGATTGAGCAGATTCAAACCATTTTGACTAGCCAATTTTTGGGTATGTTCATGGGACGTTTCATCTTTGATCCGAATTTTGAGCAAACTCCTGATTTGGAATTTTTGACACAGCAAACCTTGAAACAGTTGCGTCGATAATTGATGCACATCCGACGATTCCTATGCACAAGGCGGGACTGCTATCACGCAGCACCCGCCTTTGCTATAGGTCTTATATGCTCAATTTTTATTCTATTCGATGGTGACAAGCATCGGCTTCACAGTCGCTTCTCGAATTTGCTTCAATCCGGAGAACGCAATAATCAACGCGATAAATGCCAGCACAGCAACGACCATAAATCCGCCGTGCGAACCATACTCATCGATGAAGTATCCGCTAATTGAGTTTCCGATGGAACTTCCGATAGCGTTCATTGCGCTCATAATTGCCACGCCTTCTGTAAAACGAGTTGGCGGTACAAGATGCAAAAGAATCTGATTACCGTTAATCCATGTCGGCGACTGGCAGACACCGATAATGAGGTAAATAATCATAACTGTCCAAATATTGCGCGCAAAAATGAACGAGCTCAGGCCAATTGCCACGATAACGATGCAGAAGTAGAAGCGAATCCAAAGCGGAATTGTCCACGATTTCGCACCGTATAACGTAGCACCTACGAGGGCACTCATGGAGAAGCACGCAAAAACGAAACCAGTGAATGACTGGACGTTTTGCTCTTTCGCGAAGGCGATAATGGAAATACCGCTCGCTCCTTGGAAAGCGCCGAGACCGAACCATGTAGTACACAATGCAATGAAGCCCAAGGAGATAATGGACGTCTTCCCATCCAGCTCTTGCTCCCCGGAAATACGCGCAAGACGATTCGCTTCACGCTCACGATATTCTTTGCGAGTGATCCCCTCTCGCGCGGCCAACTCAGTCTGGCTTGGAGGCTCAGCAGCTCGCACAGAAAGGAACATGATAGCACCAACTGCCACGCATACGCCTGTAAAGGAGAAAGACAAAACGCCGGAAATCACTGCAAGAATGGACGACAGCGGATTTCCAATCATCCACATCGCTTCATCCAGAACCGAGGAGAAGCCCATTGCACGGTCAATTTTCTCCGAACTATTGTCCGTATCTTTGAGCAGATACGTCCATCGCGCACGACTCATCGCACCCCATGGTGGGATGAATGCCATGAACGGCACGATAAAGTACAAAATCCACTGAGGAACGCGCAATTGGATACACGTAATCAGTGAAATCGCTGCGACAACCCACACACCGATAATCGGTAATGACACTTTCGTCTGCCCAAAACGATCGACCAATCCGCCAAAAACTGGGGTCAAAATTGCCAAAGAAATCGCTTGAACAGCGCTCAACGTGCCCGCAAGCGTGTAGCTGCCGTAAATCTGCTGCACAGAAATCGTAATGCACATGCCAACCATCGGGAATGGCATAGAAGCAATGACCGCGCCAATAGCATAACGGGCTGCTCCAGGAACGCGAAGCAGTTCGCCGTATCCGCCGAAAATGCGCTGGAATATGGACTTGCCGTACTTGTTACTGCTGGTCAACTGTGACATAAGGCAATCGTTGCCCTCTCTGAGTGGTGGGTGTGGGTTGGGGTTGGTTTGATTATCGGTTTTGATTCGGACCTGTGCTATTTTCCTGGCCCGAGTCTTAAGTTTTGAGCAATTCTACCCACCCTATGCTGGCATTGCACGAGTTAGTTCATTGCCTTAACTACTTTAATGGGAGGTGTGAAAAAACTACGTAAAGTGGTCTACATCATTGATCCGTCAGACATCCGAAACGGCGACTAATCGTCTTGTTGGCTCGCAGGCGTGGTCTACCTCATTGATCCGTCAGACATCCGAAACTAGTGATAGCGCGACACATGACATCATTCGGTGGTCTACCTCATTGATCCGTCAGACATCCGAAACCGGGGCATTATCTGATGCAGGAGCAGCTAAGTGGTCTACCTCATTGATCCGTCAGACATCCGAAACAAAGGCGCGAACGTTCTCAACTTGACTGTGGTGGTCTACCTCATTGATCCGTCAGACATCCGAAACACCGGGTAAAGTATGGGATAGGGTCAGTATGTGGTCTACCTCATTGATCCGTCAGACATCCGAAACGCGAGACGCTTCGCTTGGGGGATATTTTTAGTGGTCTACCTCATTGATCCGTCAGACATCCGAAACCTCCTTGGAGTATTTCACGCTCACTCTTAGGTGGTCTACCTCATTGATCCGTCAGACATCCGAAACTATGACAGGCTCTGTTACCAAGTTGGTAATGTGGTCTACCTCATTGATCCGTCAGACATCCGAAACTTGAGCTGGCTATGAATGCCTTGCATAGTAGTGGTCTACCTCATTGATCCGTCAGACATCCGAAACGAGCGTTTCGGCGCGCCTCACCATTACCGAGTGGTCTACCTCATTGATCCGTCAGACATCCGAAACTATACAAGATAAGCGGATTAGAAGCGGCGTGTGGTCTACCTCATTGATCCGTCAGACATCCGAAACGCATCATCATGTCTAACACGGGAACAAACTGTGGTCTACCTCATTGATCCGTCAGACATCCGAAACGGTTGGGGCGCGTAAGGGGAGCTGAAAATAGTGGTCTACCTCATTGATCCGTCAGACATCCGAAACATCAGTGGAGTGGAACACGTGGGACGAACCGTGGTCTACCTCATTGATCCGTCAGACATCCGAAACAATCGATAAAATGAAGCCGGGTGATCTGCTGTGGTCTACCTCATTGATCCGTCAGACATCCGAAACTTGAGTTGGCAAATTCCATTCCTCACCACGGTGGTCTACCTCATTGATCCGTCAGACATCCGAAACATGACGGAGAGCGCTTTTTGAATGTTGTTAGTGGTCTACCTCATTGATCCGTCAGACATCCGAAACGTTGTGTTGAGTAAGCCCTTCGGGACACCGGTGGTCTACCTCATTGATCCGTCAGACATCCGAAACCGGAATAATTTTTAACTCAAACGGTGTAATGTGGTCTACCTCATTGATCCGTCAGACATCCGAAACACGGCTGATTTAACGAGAAATCAGGCGCGGGTGGTCTACCTCATTGATCCGTCAGACATCCGAAACCGGAATAATTTTTAACTCAAACGGTGTAATGTGGTCTACCTCATTGATCCGTCAGACATCCGAAACAGCTCGTCCAGTGCGCCCGTTCTATTGACTGTGGTCTACCTCATTGATCCGTCAGACATCCGAAACAGGATTTTCCAAAGGGTACTGACATTATTTGTGGTCTACCTCATTGATCCGTCAGACATCCGAAACCGCCGATCAGCTTCCTCGACCCGCGTATGAGTGGTCTACCTCATTGATCCGTCAGACATCCGAAACCTTTGAGCAAGTAACAGACAAATGAACACTGTGGTCTACCTCATTGATCCGTCAGACATCCGAAACAGACATCCAATCCCGATACCTCGGCAAATCGTGGTCTACCTCATTGATCCGTCAGACATCCGAAACTGATAGCCTTAATGTTTCCTGAACAATTCATGAGAATTGCTCAAAGTCTTCATCAATGTACCAGCTTCTTCCGTTATCGAATCTGAATAGATGGTCAGTCCATTCAAGAGATAGAACCTGTAAGTTTTGTCTCAAAATGTCAGTAGTTAAGTAGTTTATCTGCTCGTCGGTACAATATTTAGTTATATGCAACAACACGAGCATCCGTTTTTCGTTCAGAGCTCCTGCGGTATCAATTACCGATTGTATAACATCGTAGAAGTTTTGTGAACTCGGCACATCGATAATCGGCTTATAAATTCCTAAAATTGACTTCGTATCAAATTCAGCAGTGAGCCTTACCGGTAGCATTCCTTCTAGGGCTACAGTATCGAATACAGAGTATCCCTTTTCATAAATCTCGTGTAACTCTTTTAAATGTGTCTCATCGAGGTTAGTTAACACCTTAAGCACCGCTTGTTTGATAAACCACTCATCATAACTGTATATCCCGGCAATGTCACCAATGAAAAGAACTCGTGAATTAAGTTTTTCCATCAAATTTCCCTCTTCATCATACACATTCCCAATCTCTTGATTACCTTTAAGCAATTGAGAATATTGAAAGAAAATCGAAGGATGATGCATCCCCAAAACATTCAAGCCCGGACCAAGATGTATCGACTCCATTGGAGGTACACATATCTGCCCAATCATATGATCACTGTTCCTATATCTATATTACGTATATCATCTGCTGATTCTCCTACGAGGAATCGCATACTTGTATATTGTTTTTCCGTAACAATAAGAGATTGGACAACTCCCTTAGGTGGCACAAGGGATGCAATTCTATTTTCTATAAAATTTGCCGACTCATGTGTAGTCGCTATCCGAACGTATACAGACTCCTGCACCATAAGAAACCCCTCTTCGATGAGAGCCTTACGAAATGCTCGATAGTTCTTTCTATCAGAATCCGTAGCTGTCGGCAAATCGAAGAAGACCATAACCCTCATAATTCTGTACCTCATCCGCAGAATCCTAAATATGGTAATTCATCATCTTCGCAGGCTAGGTATCTCAAGCAATCTTGAACGTAGCATTCAATTGCACGAGATAATTTACCATGTAATTCAGGAACTTCTTCAAGAAGCAGAGAGACCAAAATAACTTTGGTTTGTGGCGTAAGCTCTTTTTGACCCATGTGATATACAGCTTTATCTACAAATGGACGGAACGGCTCCATAAGATCTGACGCGAGATTATATGGGTTCTTGTCACTCTCATGATGCACACCGATTTCTGTTAAATAACCAGCAACTGATATTTGACGACAAGTCTCAGACAGAAGAATGGAATATCCATAGTTAAGTAAGGCATTTACAGGGTGCGCTTCATCAGAACGCGTAAAATCATATGTGAACACTCGCGGGAAATACATATGCGCTGCAACAGCTTCCCTATTATCAGGGTCACCGGCTTTGACGTTACGCGATAAATCTAGGATGCTTTCCCATTCTACACACTCAATCTCATGAAGCAATTTCGCTTGATGAGATATTTTCTCTTGTACTATCCTTTGCCATAATAAATCTTTTCTCTGCAAATCCCAGTCTAGTTGTTTGCGAATATTAGGAACACGATTTGACTGAACAGCATATGGAATTGTCTCCCCTATAGGTATCCCCCTCGAATCACAAAAAATGATTTTTATCTTCCTTTCCATACATTCTGCTACAGCATGAGTTGTAATTACAGCACGTGTAGTATCTATTACGATATTTCCTATGTCGCTTAATGGTATCTGATATGAGTCGTCATCCGTCATAATCAAAAGATGACGTAACTTGGTTGATATTTTGGAATGTTTTGTGACCACTACATTTCTCCACGACACGTTCTTCTCCTTCGAAAAAGTGCTATACTTGTTATGGATTGTTGGTCGCAATCTATGGTCTAAATCGTTGATCCGTTAGACATATATCGAAATAAAGCAAGACTTATGTCAAGCTTCACCGGGTTTTTAACCCAGCCTTAAGGCTTTAAATTTGAGCCCCTCTGACGAGGGGCTCAAATTTTTTTCTACTTTCTTAAGCTTTACTCAATACCTGCCCTTCTCTTAAGTTCGGAAACTGTTATACGCATTTCAAAAATTCCCGATGGCGACTGGAAAATGAATTCATCAGAGTCCGATAGGATATACCCACTCTTTTTATTCAATCTTCCCCATTCCGCAGGAAGCTTAATCTCTTTATTCAATCTTCCCCGTTCCGCAGGAAGCTTAATTAGTGATAAATCGCCACGTTTAGAATTAGCTTGTAGTCCTTTTATAACTCCTAAAATAACTTTCTGCTTCAACTCAAATTCAGTCTGTTGTTTTTCTGAGTCAGAATCTGGAACAATAGAATCAAACGATTCTTTAGCTTCATTTGGTAAATTTAATAGTGGATAATATTTATTGGTCACCTCCATAAGCACTTCGAATATCTCCGAGAGTATACTTCGTATATCAATTTCTTCAGAATCATTCATAACTTCTGTTAAGCGATTAGCACAAACTTCTTCATTAGAAGAACCAAGAACAATATCTGTCATCACATACAGCTCTTGAGGAAGCCAAAGCTGGATGGCATTGTTAATTTCTGAAGCTGATTGAACTGTCACGCGTGCTCCCGAATAGTTCAAAAGCTGCCCCGGAACAACTTCGTCCAAAATGATACGCGCTCCAGTAAAATTCCGTTCCTCTAAAATCGAATCAATAGCCTTAGCCTTATCAAGCTTCATAGCAGATTTCTCCGATTGAGTAACAGAAACTAGCCTTGTCTTCCCATTATATTCAATGAGCATCATTGATGCTGTTTTAGCACTAGTAAACCCACCATACAAATCAACTTTTTTGCGTAACTTATCAAAAGCAATCAACTTTTTTGCTTTGCCATCATGTCCATATCGAATTTCATCGTATAGTGCACCCATTTTGACACCACCTACTCGCTGAGTAACTAGCATCTTCTTGAAGTTCATCACTTTACGTAGATAATCTGCGTCAGACTCATCCCAGACAATTTCACCAGTACTTGGGTTAGTACGCAGTTCATCATTTTCTGAACGCATGGCCCCCACCACAAACCCAAAAGCTCTCACTGGTCTTGTCTTGCCACTCTCCTCGGCTTTTTGTAGAGCTTCTTGACGCTTCGCTCGCAAATAATCGTTTAAGAATATGTTATAAGAGTTAGAGGCTCCATCACTAACATTTCCCTGACTCATGAACTTACGATTTACGATAAACTGACCAGCAGCAGCTATGCAGAGAGCATCTTGTGCATGATGATAGTCATTAATATCACGATTCTTATGCGAATAGCCGAGATAACGTCGCATATCACGAGTAATTTCAGAATTCAAAGTATAAACTTCAAGATCTTCACCATAGTATGCACGTAAAACAGTCGATACATTCTTCATAATCTGACGAGTTTCGACCAATGACCGGTTAACAAACCGCGAGATTTCTTTACCCGAGTAATCCCTATTACGCGTAAGCAATCTGAATTTCTTGTCACTAATTAGCTTGTTTTTATGAAGTACCGACCAAAATGGAAGCATACGATCAATAAGTTCCTGACGATACATCGTTGAGTCAGACTTTCGTGCGTTCCTAGAGCGACTTACCAAAACACGATTCTCGATAGAATCATCTTTAGTCACCGCCCGTGGAATGATATGGTCAATATCGTAATCTTGCGACAAACGTTCCAAGTTCAGCTCTTTTCCAGAGTACATGTCCTTACCAAGCTGAATATAGTACAGGAACAATCTATCATCCTTAAGAGTATCCTTAAGAGTACCCTTAGTTGCCTTTTTAAATTCTTTTATTATGTCTGAAAATTCCTTCTTTAGAGATGAATCCTTAGATAAATTCTCATATAACTGGTCAAGGTAAGCCTTACGTGAGCTCGTTCGACGAGATTCCTGAACTTCATCAGCAACCTCAATGAATACTCGTTTCGGTGGATTTCCTAAAGCTTTTGCAACGTCATCCACAACTCGAACAGCTTGGAATACTCCTCGCTTTGCCTTAGGAGAAATAGCCAAGTCATTAATAAGTTTCTTCAGCTGTTCCTCTGAATCAGTAGAATCCTCCCTATCCAAGTTCTGTCTATCAATCCATTCACCGACGCCGATTTCTTTATCGCTAATAATTTCGATAAGATTCTTTGAGGAGCCCTCCATTATGGAAATAATGCTATGTTCTACCGCCATAACTTCGTTATTTTCCTTTAGTCTGAAACGCGCACATGGAGTCGTCAGTAGCTTACGAGATAGCTTTCCCCACCCCGTATAGTGGATAGCATTAAGCTTCTTTCGCTGTTCATCAGTCAAATCATCGAGCCGAGAAAGCTGTCTCCTCAACGACTCAGGATCTTCGAAGACAGTTTGAAGCTCAATAATCTGTTCTAATAGTTCCTCATTCTTAGGATTATCGACAAAAGCTCGTCCGAAAATCTCAGACAATTGAATATATGACCCCATCGAACTAACAAACTTTTCCTCATCCGACAAACCAAAAAGTGTAATATTTTTTGCATCATTATGCCTCATGAGGCAGTTTTCTGCAGCTTTCTTTGTTACAGTCTTCTTATCCTTGAAGAGCTCATCAATCAAAATCTGCTTATCCCGGTACGAGAGACGTTCACGAGCGCGATCATCAAAATGATTTCCTGTTCGTCCAGCCATACGCACGTTATTCAGCTCACTCAATACCATATACTTTTCATAGAGTAGCGAATGCTTAGGCAATGTTGGCTCACCAATCAGATATGTATCCGTTCCAGTCAGACGTTTGATAAATGTAGCACCAGATTCAACACGGTCTACCATTTGATCAAAATTCCAAGGAGTGATTGCACCAGTAGCGTCTTCTTTACGAATCATCCAATGATTTTCGTTATTATCCGATTCATTCATGTCGTCCGGAGAAACCAGTGGCCCCACGTAATATGGTACGCGGAATTTCAGCAACCCTTCCAACTTATTTACCGTCTTACCATCCACTTCGTAGGAGTCAAGCAAAAATGGATAATATTTCCCTTGGTTAGTAATAATTTTCCTTAGCTCATTAAGATGTAACTGATTCGGTATTGCACCATTTTCATTCCATCGCTGAAGCGGAAAAAGATGACCCTCTTCAAGCTCATTAGTAAACTGAATCTTCTTAGCTTCATCTGGAATCGCTTCAATGATTTTCTCAAATTCATTTCTAGCGTTTTTACGCGTCTCATCCTTTGCACTATTAATATTCTTATATATTGTATAAAACGCCTCTTTAGCTGTCTTCTCTCCTTCGCCTTCTTTGGCATTCTTCTTAGCTGATATAAAGAAATCTACTTCATTGGCATACCCATCGACAAAAAGGAAATTCCTGAAGAATTCTAAATTCTTCTTATGTTTCTCATAAGACGCAATTTGCGAAGAAGACAAATCAGTATGATTTCCCAAGAGACGCTTCACCACGAGACCCTGATAGAGACGATACAGCTTTTCTATAAGAAATACTTGATTATCATTCAGCTCCCCCGAGTCAACAGCATCGTGGAATTCTCTCTCGTAGTTAGCACTGCTAAAATTTATTTTTAGCGTTTTAACGACTGCATTATCTGTAACCTTTAAGCCTAAAATCTTAATAAGATTCGCTTCATTTCCTACTAATGCTTTCAATATGGCTTCGAGTATATTCGTACCATTTTTTTCATATTGCCCATCAAACTCAACCCATTTAAGGGCTTCTTCTACTCGAGCAGACCGATTCTTTGTATCATCAATTAGCAGATCTAAAAGTGATTGTCCACCTTTTATCGAGAAGATTTCTACACTATCATCGTCGATATCAAGAATGGATACAACAATTGCATTGATAGTAGAGATTAGTTTTTCTTCGTTTACCAGTGAATCTGCACTAAGTTCATTCTCGGTCAAGAAATTTCCACGAAACTTCATAATATGATGAATGGCAAGATACACCTCTCGGATATCATGTTGCGACGTATCCTCCATTAGCTTCTTACGAAGATGATAAATCGTCGGATAATCCTTAAAAAATTGTTTATCTTGCTTTTTTGTAGAGAAGATAATTCCACCGTAATTTTTGTCCGCATTGTGTTCATCTTCTGGATGTACCCACGAGTACTTGCGTCGCGCTAAGAAATTAGGATCAATAGAACTCAATTCCGCGTCAAACAGACTATCAAGCATACGCAAACGCCAGCGGCGTCGAGACAAGCGACGGCGTGTAGTGCGGAAACCACGACGATTTGCTGCTGTATCTGCTGAGTTAAAAAGTCGAGCCCCAATGAGTTCTTTACCCTTTGCTCGCTTAAGTCTGTACTTGTCATCCATGGCTACCCAGCCCACGGATCCATTACCCAAGTCTAGACCCATTCCATAATCAACAAATTCGCCATGTTTGCGCATACTAGTCCTCATTCGATTTACAACAACTGCATTGTTAATACAATGATATACCCGTTTTTCTTCACTCATGTTCTCGAAACAGTCAGAATAATAAAAAAATTGGGTCTTACTTATGAATTTAAGTAAAACCCAATTCTTAGACTACCAATTACAGTACCCTAAGCCTTCTCGACCTTCACCTCAAGCTCGGTCGCCTCATCGGAAGCCACCACGACGAACTCTGTTGCCAAAGTTTCGGAGGTGATGAGTTCTTCGAATTGTTCGAGCTTTGCTGCATCAGCAGTTGGCGCTGTCAAAGTAAGCAAGATTCGATCTGCGATGTCGAAGTCAGCTGCCTTGCGCGCATCCTGTACAGCACGTACAGCATCACGAGCGTAGCCTTCAGCAAGCAAATCGTCTGTCATTGCAGTGTCCAGCAAGACGAAGCCACCGGTTGGCAGTGAGCATGATACGGAAGTTCCCGCGTATTCAGTACCCTCAGCAGCCTCGACGCGTGTGAGAAGCTCATACTCCCCCTCGACGAGCACGATATCGCTATCTGCACCGAGAGCAGCAGCCTCGACCACTGGCATTCCTTCATCATTCAGATGCCACTGTCCCGACTTGGATGCGCGAATTGAGAACTGTACGTTCTTGCCCAAACGTGGACCTGCCGCGCGAGCGTTGACGCGCAGTTCGTTCACTACGCGCAATCCGTGCTGATCAGCGTTCTCGAGAGTTGTGTACGTGATCTTCTTGACGTTCAGCTCGGACTTCAAGAGTTCCTCGTACTCAGACACAGCATCCACATTGGATGCAACCACAGTCAAGCAGGACAATGGTTGACGTACGCGAATCTTCTCAGCCTTACGCAAGCTCAGCGTATTGGACACGACCTCGCGCACCTTATCCATAGTGCGTACGAGTTCGTCGTCTGCCTTCAAGACATCGCCAAGCTCAGTAGACTTCTCACTCTCAGCATCAACCAAGAATGGCCAGTCAGCCAAGTGAACGGATTCGCCACCTGTCAGTCCACGCCATACGGTTTCTGCTTCCATTGGAGCCAATGGAGCGAGAACGCGTGACAGGACTTCAAGCGCTGTGTACAAGGTATTGAACGCGTTTTCGTCTTCATTCCAGAAACGGTCGCGAGTATTGCGTACGTACCAATTGGTCAGAACGTCGATATAATCAGCGACATTTGCACATGCTTCTGCAATTGCATAGCAGTTCAAATTCTTCTCAGTTTCCTCAACGAGCGTACGTGTACGAGCCAGCAAGTAACGATCCATATGAGGAAAATCGTGTACTTCTTCTGGTCGAACCATGCGTGCATCGTAGCCGTTTCCGCCGCTTGCAGCATTTGCGTACAAGCTGAAGAAGTAGTACGTCGACCATACTGGAAGCATGATCTGGCGAACTGTATCGCGGATACCATCAGCAGTTACGATCAAATTACCGCCGCGCAAAATTGGCGAACTCATCAAGAACCAGCGCATAGCGTCAGAACCGTACTCGTTGAAGACGCCATTTACATCTGGGTAATTGTGCAAATGCTTCGACATCTTCTGGCCGTCGTCACCGAGAACGATACCGTGGCACATGACGTTCTTGAATGGAGCCTTGTCGAACAATGCACCATTCATCACGAGCATCAGGTAGAACCAGCCACGTGTCTGGCCAATGTACTCGACGACGAAGTCAGCGGGCATGTGCTCTTCGAAGTATTCCTTGTTTTCGAATGGATAATGGAACTGTGCGAATGGCATCGAACCAGATTCGAACCAGCAATCCAACACGTCCTCGATGCGTCGCATGCGGGACTTTCCTGTAGGATCAGCTGGGTTTGGACGAGTCAATTCGTCAATCCATGGACGGTGAAGATTGATTTCACCCTTGTCATCGGTTGGATACTGTCCGAAGTCACGCTTGAGTTCTTCCAAAGAACCATAAACATCCACGTGTGGATACTTTGGATCATCAGAAACCCATACAGGAATTGGACTACCCCAGTAACGGTTACGAGAGATGGACCAGTCTCGTGCATTTTCGAGCCACTTACCGAACTGTCCATCCTTCACATTTCCAGGAATCCAATTGATTCCCTGGTTCAGCTCGATGAGATGATCCTTGATCTTCGTCACTGATACGAACCATGACGATACTGGCTTGTAGATCAATGGATTGCCGCAACGCCAGCAGTGTGGATAGCTGTGAACGTGAGACTTTTCCTGAACAATGAACGCACGGTTTTCTTCTGGCATACGCTCGAGCGGACCGGAACCTGCACGCAAATCACGAGTAATTGGCATATTCGAATCGAATACCTGCATTCCCGCATAATCAGGAATGATATCTAAGAATCGTGCATGCTCATCCAAGTAATCCAAGGTACGTACACGGTGAGCATTCAACGTATTGATATCGTCTTCACCGTACACAGCCTGATGAACCAGACCAGTACCTTCTGTCGTGCCGACATAATCAGCAGCATAAATGGTGAACGCGTTTGGATCCCCATTTGGCTTGCCTTCAGGATCGGTCAAATGACCATCAAGGAAGTAATCGAACGCAGGATAATAGCGACGACCGACCAAGTCAGAGCCCTTGAGCTCCTTGAGCACCTTGTAGTCTTCGCCAAGTTCCTTTGCAAAATTGCCCACGAGAGCCTTTGCAAAGTACAATTTCTTACCCGCGAACTTACCTTCGACAGGTTCTACCAAGACGTAATCGATATCATTTCCGACGACAATTGCCAAATTATTTGGAATAGTCCAAGGAGTAGTCGTCCAGATAACAGCATACGCATCTTCGTCGCGCATCTTCATAGCGACAGACAAAGTGTTATCCTGACGATCTTGATAGACATCAGCATCCATGCGCAATTCATGCGCAGACAGTGGGGTCTCATCCTTCCAGCAGTAAGGCAGCACGCGATAGCCCTGATATGCCAGGTCGCGATCATAGAGCTGCTTAAATGCCCAGATGACAGACTCCATATACGAAGTGTTCAAAGTCTTGTAGCCGTTGTCAAAATCAACCCAACGAGCCTGACGATGAATGTAGTCCTTCCACTCTTGCGTGTACTTGAGCACGGAACGACGGCATGCCTCATTAAAAGCCCTGATACCCATCTCATCGATTTGAGACTTATTGGTAATGCCTAATTCCTTCTCTGCTTCAAGCTCTGCAGGAAGACCGTGGGTATCCCAACCAAAGACACGGTTAACTTTCTTGCCCAGCATCGTTTGGAAACGAGGGATAACGTCTTTTGCATAACCGGTCAGCAAATGACCGTAATGAGGAAGACCATTTGCAAATGGAGGGCCATCAAAGAAGACAAATTCATTGAGAGCATTGCCATTGTCACGCTGAGAAATGGACTTCTGGAAAGTGTCGTCGACGTCCCAATACTTAAGGACAGACTCTTCCATTGCTGGGAAACTTGGGCTTGGCGTGATAGTCTCGAACGACTTATCCGTCACAGCCTTTGGATAAACGCGATTGTTCATGCGCTGTACCTTTCGTGAAACTTATATCGTATAAGTTCATGAAGTGCGGGCTAAGCGACGAGCTGTTCATACTCTGCTCATATTCGTCGTCGTTTGTGTTCGTGCTTTTCACACTCGTCTGTTTACGCAATGCATCGCTCGAATGCATGACGCACCTGAATGTGAATTGCGCAAACCGCTCACCTTCATGGTTTACTTCACACGAGGACGACGTATAGTGCGAACTTTTGCTCTATACCCCGCGGTACCACCCCGGTTGCACTGTATGAAAGCTCTACAGTACCTCTTCACAGATATCGGTCTGCTCCGTCAGTTCTACTCAACGTTGTGCACGCGTTATGCCACTCATGTTGCTCATGCTGCTCATGTCATACGACCGACGTGCTCGGCGTAACCCTCTGCTGCTCAGGGGATATACCCGTATGCATGTGCACCGTTTTTCTTCTGATAACTCCCCGCTGATAACGGATCATCGTCAGCTAGTTTGCTTTCCTAGAAAATCCCGACACATTATGATGTCAATTTTTGAGAATTTCTAGAAACTAGGTTGCCTCGCAATCATAGCAAATCCGAGAGATTTTTATGGATAATTTTTGGCTCTGGGCATGGGGATTTTTCGAGATATTGAGTGGGACGTTGAGCAGGATATTGTGTGAGACGATTGGGGGACGATGCGTGAGACGTTCTGCCTCATACGAGGAACAGCATCGCTTCCATAACACGCGCGGTCTTTTCTATTACTCTTGTATGTTTTCTTGTATGTTTTTCTGTCACCTTTTGCACTTATTCTTGAATCATGTCCGAAACTCCATATCCTCTTTACGACATAGCTCAAGGTACGCTGTCGTTCAGTTCTGCTGCTTCTGACGCTTCCTCTGTGCCTTCTGCTGCGATTTCTGATGTGGCTTCTGCTCCTGTGCAAGAATTGCCAACACTGGCGAGCGAAACGACGAAAGATAATCCTTGGCCAGTTTCGCTTTTGAGCAGCAAGTACGCATCTGCGGTTGACCGTTGGCCAGCAGCGTGGATTACCGGGCAAGTCCATCAAATTAACGCTCGCCGTGCAGGCCAGGTCTATATGACTCTGCGCGATAACGAATCCCCTACACAAATGGACGTCGTCTTTTTTGGCGCTCCCGCGTACGAAGCTGCAAAATTCCAGCAGGGTGATCTCGTCGTTATTCACGGGCGTGCAAATATTTATCAACCTCGCACGTCGTTGAGTTTCCGGGCAGATGAGATTCACCACGTCGGTCGTGGTGGACTTATGGAAATGATTGAGGAACTGCGCAAAAAACTCAAAGGAGAAGGCCTTTTCGATGACGACCGCAAGGTTGAGATTCCCCATTTCCCTCATAAAATTGGTCTTATTTGCGCTCCTGGAGCCCGTGCTGAAGGCGATGTCATCACGAATGCGCGTTTGCGCTGGCCAAGTATCGATTTTGAGATTAAACATGTGCACGTTCAAGGGCCATCCTGCCCGCCAGAAGTTATCGCGGCAATTGCTGAGCTGGATGCTGATCCTACCGTCGATGTCATTATCGTGGCACGCGGTGGTGGTGCGTTTGAAGATTTAATTGGTTTTTCTGATGAGGGCGTCGTTCGCGCTGCAGCAGCATGTCAGACACCACTTGTATCGGCAATTGGCCATGAGGACGACTGGACACTTATCGATTTGGCTGTGGATTTGCGCGCTTCTACACCAACGGATGCCGCGAAACGTGTCGTTCCGGACGTTGCTGAAGAAATGGCAATTGTATCGGAAGCTCGACGTCGTATGTTTGACACTCTGAGTCGACGTGTTGATTTCGAACGGCAACGATTGTCCGCGTATGCGAATCGTCCAAGTTTGACTCATCCGCACACAATTTTGGATAAGCCAACGCAGTTTGTAAAAGATGCTCGACTTCGTATGCTGACCGCAATGAATTTCCGCGTGGCAGACGCGAGCTCTACCATCGATAGGCTTCACGCTACGCTTACCGCGCTCAGTCCACAATCCACGCTCAATCGTGGATATGCGGTTGTCCAGAAATTGGACGGAACAGTTGTCGACGCGGCGAACTCATTGTCCGAAGGCGATTCGATTACGGTAACTCTTAAGTCTGGAACAATTGGCGCGACCGTCAGCAAAACTTCAGAGGAATAAACCTCTTCCCTACTCACACCCATCACATCACACAAAGGAAAATCATGGCAGAAACAACACATTCCATCTCCCACTTGAGCGAAGAGCAACTCGAACACATTAACGCTCTGACCTACGAAGAGGCTCGCGATCAACTCGTCGACGTCGTGCAGCGTCTCGAAGCTGGCGGACTTGAGCTCAATACCGCTATGTATCAGTGGGAACTCGGCGAGGCTTTGGCACGTCATGCGCAATCTTTGCTCGATGATGTGGCCAAGAAGCTCAATGAAGTTCAGGAATCTCAGGCACAGTTCCAAGCAAATGCAGGAACTCAAGGAAACGAATAAGCTCTCACTGTCTTACCGTATTGCGGTCTGACCGTATTTCAGCAATTGCTTGACATCACATGCACGTTTGAATTCAACACGCGTATATACTGTTCGCCGACATGCACGAAAACGTGTACACTTAAGATGTCTTGCCTCGGTAGCTCAGGGGATAGAGCACCGCTCTCCTAAAGCGGGTGTCGTGCGTTCGAATCGCATCCGAGGCACTTTTTATGTTTATTATGTTTATGCGCGGGATTCTGCGCGCATTTTTATGTTCTCTATTTCTTAAAAACATTTTTAGCAGGTCGTATCGCGCTTCAAGAGCACATAATTTTTTGCAGTTTGTCCCGGTTTTATACCGTTGAAAATACTGGCATTCCAGAACCATCAATTTTGCAATTTTTCCCATCCACTCACAGGCGATACGACTTGCTAAAAATGTATTTCGCTCAGAAAATTCGTGCCATTACTGCCATACATCACGATACGAAAATCACGCTAATCCGAAATGGCTGCACCATTACGCTTCTGCACATAAATCCTGAACGCAAGCGCTACGCCAAAGACAATTGTGAGCACGTTGAAGATAATTCCAAGCACAGTAATGTTGCTGTAGAAATTTGGAACGAGAAGGAAAATTATTCCGAACACTGCGTACAGTGCACGGATAATCGTATCTACACTTCCCAGTCGCGTGTGATCATATGAGCTGAAAAGCATCTTACTGAAGTAATTGCCAGAAATTCCAATAACGACGAAACCAAGCGCGAATGCGACAATTTTGACAGGAATCCATGGAACGATGAAAACAAGCAGGAGCAAAGTTCCCGAAATCATATAATCCCAGCAGAAGAAATGCGTTGGCTTGATAGTTACGAACGGCGCACACAGCGAACCGACCAAGTCAGCTCCCTGCTGAATTGCCAGTACTAATCCGAGCCATTTTATATCGACGTGAATCGATATAAGATACAGCGGAGTCAGGGCAAGCAGAACGTCCAAAGCTCCACTCAGGAAAGCTTCACACACGATAATTGCCGATGGGACGCGCTGCTGCGAAAAGTAGCGCACGGATTCAATGACGTTGTCTTTGAATTGAGAGACTCCCGAGACTGCATTATAGACTGCACTATTGTTCGAATCTTGCTGTTCATCATGAGATTGTGGTTGAGTCAAAGTAATTTTCATGCGCCAGAAGAAGAAAATTCCCGCAACGAAGAACGGGATGCTCGCATTCAGCACAACGAAATAAGTCACCACGCCCAGCAGGAGCGATGCAACAAAATTGGAAGCAATGTTCAAGATATTGCCCGTTAAGTATTGGATATCAACGGACTTCTCTATTAATTCTTCATCATCATCCAACGCCTGCGGAACGATACTCGTGTCAATTGCCCCGATAAGCGTACTGACACAGTAAAACAGAAAGTTCACTGCACACAGCACAACGACCGGAGCGCGAAAAAACAAGCATCCTGCAATTGCGAGAACGAGTAAGACGTAAATACTTTCGCATGCCACCAGCCACATCTTCTTATTGTCGATGCGATCGATGAGATGACCAAACACAAAGCCAAACATTGCCGGAAGCATGGCGATAAGCGTGAAAGTAGACAGCGAACCCGCATCGATATGGTAGACCTTCACCAGTCCGACGGATACCGCAACAGCGTAAAAACTATCAGCGATATTGAGGAAGCTCTTACCCACGATGAGCTGGCGGAAATTATACGGGAAACTACTGAGCCTCATAAAGTTGGGAATGATTGATGTCTGCGATGTCATCACTAATCACTCTTCCTGATATCGAATTCGCTTGAGTTTTTCCCTCTAACGCCGCCTCTTACTACATGTCTAGCGTATGTCTACTATATGTCTAACACAATTTCTAGCACACGCCCCCTACTTTATGACTTTATACATTCTACATGCATTCCTCATGTATTCTGTAGGCCTGCTTTTCACCGTAGTGCTACGAGCTGCTACTGCGATAGCACTACAAGCTGCTACCCCAGTGGTTGCGATAGTACTATGCGCATGTACATTTTTAGCAGGTCGTATTGCACACACCTGTCGATTATCTTTTTGCATTTCTTCCCGTTTTTCATGCGCACGACACGCTTGAAAACATTGCCCTTCCCAACTGTCTTAACTGTAACTATAATAATTACATATAAACGCGATACGACCTGCTAAAAACGTATCCACCACAGAAATCGAGGCGCTTATGAACTTGCAATTCACCATCGCAGTGCATGCACTCGCCTACCTGACGAAGCACAAAGACCAATCATTTCCTTCGTCCTCTCTCGCCGAGCTCATTTGCGTGAATCCAGTTCAACTTCGGCTGGTCATGTCCAAACTTGCTCACGAGCACCTTGCGGAAACTCGAGCGGGAAAGTACGGCGGTTATTCCGCTATTCCTGATTCTGCAAGCATCCCCCTCTCCCGCATTTTCGAGCTGTTTCGGGTTCGCGAGGCAGATTCGCGAATTTTTACAGGGAAGCCAGATAGTTCGTGCACTATTGCTCGCAACATGAGTTCTGTTATCTCTGATCTGCGTGAGCAGGAGCAAGAATTACTCATAAATTTTTATAATAAGCAAACAATTGGTGACATCCTCACCACCATCGATTCAAAGGAGAATTCGCATGACTGATTTCACATCAGCAGTCGCTTCATCAGCAACCACCACAGCATCCACTGCCGCACAGTCCACAGCCACACAGTCCAGCGCTCCCGACCGCTACGACATCCTTATTATCGGTTTTGGCAAGGCAGGCAAGACTTTCGCCAAGGCAGCCAGCGCACAGGGCTTGAAAGTTGCCGTCGTCGAGCAGTCAAAACTCATGTATGGCGGTACATGCATTAACATCGCGTGCATTCCAAGCAAGGTTCTCGTCAAAGCAAGCAATGAAGGCCTTTCTTTCGATGATGCCATGACTCGTAAGCGCAATGTTGTCATAGCATTGAATGGCAAGAATTATCACATGCTTGCCGACGACCCGCACATTGATGTCATTGACGGTTTTGCTCGTTTTACCGATGACCCATCCAGCAAAGTCGTTGAGGTTCTCAGCGATGACACCGTTATCCGCACATTAACAGCAGATAAGATCATCATCAACACGGGTGCGCGACCAATTGTGCCTGATATTCCAGGACTGGCCGCATCCCGCTTTACTCATACTTCTACTGAGACTTTGGACATGACGAGCCTTCCTGAGCGAGTAGTCATCATTGGTGGCGGTTACATTGCACTTGAGTTCGCTTCGATGCTGACGACTTTCGGCAGCCATGTTACGGTCTTGGAAAAGTCGGATGCCCTGATGCGCCGTGAGGATACTGACATTGCTCAGGCTGCAATTACTGATCTGACCAATGCGGGAATTGACTTCCATCTGGGCGTCACCACTGAATCTGTGGAAGATGCGAACGATCATGCGATTGTGCACACATCTGATGGCGATTTTGATGCGGATGCTGTCATTGTTGCTGTCGGTCGTCGCCCACAAACGCAGTATCTTGGTTTGGAAAATACTGCCATCGCTGTCGGCGAGCGCGGAGAAATCATCGTGAATGACAAGCTCGAAACGTCCGTTCCTGGGATTTATGCGGTTGGCGATGTCACGGGTGGTATGCAATTCACGTATATTTCCTTGGATGATTTCCGAATTGTACGAAGCCAAATTTTCGGTGATGGCTCTCGCACGACTCGCAACCGTGATGAAATTCCTTACTCGGTCTTTATCACGCCGACATTGAGCCGTATCGGATTGACATATGCTGAGGCCGTGGAACGTGGTCTCAATGCTGCTGAAAAGGCGCTTCCTGTGTCCTCCATTCCACGTCACAAGATCAATAATGATCCTCGCGGGCTTTTCAAGGTCGTCATTGACCGTGATTCTCAGCTCATCGTGGGTGCTAGTTTGTATGGTGATAAGTCTGAAGAATTGATTAACTACATCAAGATGGCAATGGACAACAAGATTCCATCCACTTATGTGCGCGATGCTATCTTCACTCACCCAACTATGAGCGAATCGTTTAACGATTTAATGAATCTGTAATCTGCATTAATCTGCGTTCACTTTGTTCATTCATCCTCAGGAGAGTTCAATAATAATGCTCTATGCATATAATAGGTATGCGTAGAGCATTATTGTCTCGCACACGCTCTCGCACTTACACATGTCCATGCACGTCGGAGGTTGGAGGGCGTATGAGCAAGCCTGAACTCATTCATTATGCGACGGGAACGCGCACAAAGAGTTCCGACTATCGAAGCATTCCTAGCCCGCGCAATTTTGATCACACTCCCGACGATAATTCTCCTCGCGAAACAATTCGCCAGAAACTGCGTCGCACTCTTCGCCGTACTATCGTCGTTATTTCCGTTATCCTCGTTCTCGCGCTGACATTATGGGGCACACTCACGTATTACAATGCTCGGCGAAATTCTCCAGCAAACGTTCTGTCACACACAATTGAGCGCATTTATACAATTGGCTATCAAAATCGCGAATCGACGCGTATCGAGCGCAAAAAGGATGCTCATTCGTACACGATGAATGACATGCTTATCGAAGCAAATCCATATGGCACGAATACAAACTCTCTGTACGTCTATTTCGTGACAGAAGAACCCATGAGCGTCTCGTATACCGTTACTGCCCCGGAAACGGATTATCCTGCTTTTACTCGCACAGTTTCGGATACAACTCATCGCGGCCGTACTCATGAATTCCAAGTCATCGGACTCATTCCATCGACGAAGAACGTTATTACTTTCACTATTACCGACGCAAACGGCCAGCAAACCACACGGCAGTACACGCACGATATGGGAGATTTACTGGGGTCAGAACCTATCCGCGTTTCGGTGCGCGATCTTCAGCAGGCAGGTGACTCAGTTTCAGTGCATAGCATTGGCGATGGGCTATTTGCTGTCATGCCGCAAGCGTCCGGAAGTGCAAATTTTGCATATTTGTATGATTCGCAAGGCATTTTACGAGGGGAAATTCCCCTCAAAAATGCTGCTGCTACACGTTTCATGTATCATCGCAATCATTTGTATTATGCGATTAGCACCACGCAGTTTGTCGCGGTCGATAAAACAGGCCATGTCGATAATTTCATCACTTTCGATGGGCGATACTCCCTTGCTAGCGACTACACGATGGATTCTCGTGGAAATATCGTTGCGATTGCTACCAACGGAGGGTCTCGCGATTACTCGGGCGAGGTCGGAAATTATGTCATCCGTTTCAATATTTTGAACGGGAAAATGCGCGTACTCGCTAACCTCTCCACTATTTTGAATACCTATCGTGGCACGACGAAGCACGTCGCTTTAAATGCTGACGGTTCGACATCCGATACCACGTGGAACTGGCTGGGATTAAATTCGCTTTCTATGATTGACGATACGCATATCCTTTTGTCGTCCCGCGAAACTTCGTCTCTTCTCACTTTGGACATTTCGGATTCGCCATCGGTGACATCTATCCTCGGACCATCGCAATTATGGTCAGACCCTGAATACTCCTACTTGCTTGTGGCAAAGAATGGCGGTTTCTCTGAAGCAGCAGGTCAAAGCGATATCCACGTCAGCGATGTAACGTCTGATGGGTATACAGTGACATTATTGAATAATAATTTTGCAGTGTCGCCTACTCAGCCACGCTTCTCGTGGGCGACGGCAATTCCATCAGCATCGCGTAAGTTTAAAAATACGAAAAATTCTTTGCATTCATACGCATACACGTATCACGTAGATATGAAGGCACATACGTATTCTCTCGTATCTTCTGTAGCCGTTCCATACACCCCTATCAACGGAAACGCCCAGTTCATCAACGGATATCTCGTTACCGCCAGCTCAGTGGGACGCAGCTGGGACGTTCATACAGATAACGGTTCGGCAGTTTCTGAGTATTCATTCTCGCACAATAATTCTCAATCGTCTGATAATTCTCGCATTGCTCAGCTCTACCGCGTTCAGTATGACGATTTCGCGGGGTTCTACTTCACGGCGAAGGAATAACTGCTGGCTGTTTTTACAAGTTTTACAAGCGCACGCATATGTAATATTTAATGGTTCATGATTAATGCTTCATAGCAAACACAAGGCTCGATGAGTTCATCACTCACCGAGCCTTCGTCATTCATGCCGTATATCCGTGTATATGTCTTACAATTCGAAGCCAAGCGCTTCTGCCGCTTCATGAGGAACTGCTTCAAAAGCCCAATAATCTTCGAGATTATCGTAGGTCGTCAAGCTACGCTTTTCTGCCTGATCGATGTAGACTTCACCAGACAAATGGTCAGTTTCATGCTGGAAAATTCGCGCAGGCCAGTCACGCAATTCCTGCTCATGCTCATTTCCTACTTCATCCATCCACGTCGCCTTGATATGCGTGTAGCGCTTTCGTACAGCCTGATATCCATCGAAACTCAAGCATCCTTCATAGAAGCTTGCAGTCTCATCACTCAGTGGCTCGTAATGAGGATTGATAATCGCCATAAAAGGCAGCTCGCCGATGCCACGAGGATCGTCTTCATCACCACGAATATGGTCTTCGACAACTGCGATAGCAAGACCCAAACCAATTTGCGGACCTGCCAATCCAACACCTGGAGCTGCAAGCATTGTCTTATGCATGACATCAATTAACTTCAGCAATGTCTTCTGGCTTAATTGACCGTTATACTTCTCAGTTTCCATGCGCAGCACTGGCTCTCCGAGCTGGACGATAGGCAAATTGCCCTCATCGTCCGTATCCGTGAGCAAAGCGCGAACGTCGCGGTCAAATTCCTTATCGACATTTTTGCTATTCCAAGCCATCATGCCCTCCTCGAGCACTCGTGAACGTCACGCACGCGAGCGTTCTCTTATGATTATCTCGGTTTCTGCGCACCTTATGCGCGTTACACCTTATACAGCGATTTCACAAAGCCAATTCTCGTGCGACGACTTCTGCCAAGCGATTGCATACTGTATCCGCCTGTTCCTGAGTTGCAGCTTCCGCCATAACTCGCACCAGAGGCTCAGTACCGGATGGACGCAACAGCACGCGACCGGTTTCGCCCAAAAGTTCTTCTTCTGCACGAACAGCTGCCTGAACAGCTTCATTAGTATCTGCAGCAAGCTTATCGACATTTGGAACGTTGACAAGCTGCTGTGGAAGCTGTGGGAAGTCAGATGCAAGATCCTTCAAGCTCCTACCCGACTTCATTACTTCATTCGCCAAGCACAATGCAGTCAGCGTACCGTCACCGGTTGTCGCAAATTCACGGTTGATAACGTGACCGGACTGCTCACCACCCAAGGTGTATCCACCTTCAAGCATCTTTTCCAGCACATAACGGTCGCCTACACCTGTTTGTACGGTTTTAATTCCCATATCCTTCAACGCGAGAATTAAGCCAAGATTACTCATCACAGTGATGACAAGAGTATTATTCTTCAGCTTTCCCTGACGCATGTATGAACGCGCAAGGATACCCATAATCTGATCACCGTTAATAAGATTTCCATCTTCATCCACAGCCAAACAACGATCAGCATCACCATCAAATGCCACACCCATCATGGCATCGCTTGCCTTCACCATAGCCTGCAACTGCTCTGGATGCGTAGAACCCGCGTGATCATTGATGTTATAACCATCTGGAGATGCGTTGATTACAACGACATCCGCTCCTGCGCGGCGCAATGCTTCAGGTGCGACTGCAGAAGCAGCACCATTTGCGCAATCGACAACGATACGCAAGCCCTTCAAAGGCTGAGGCTGATTCCTCTCACTATCCATAGGAGCGATAGCGTTGACCAAGTGCTCAATGTACAAATTGCTTGCAGTCACGTTATCATGCGAGATACGTCCGACGCCTGCACCAGTTGGGCGATCCCAATCCGTACCCAAAATTTCTTCAATCTCATCTTCCTTCGCATCAGGAAGCTTGAAACCTCCACGTGCAAAGAACTTGATGCCGTTGTCAGGCATGGCATTATGAGAAGCGGAAATAACCGCTCCCATTTCTACATTCAACACGGATGTCAAGAATGCCAAACCAGGAGTTGGCAAAATACCTACATCGATAACATCGAAACCGCCTGAGCTCATTCCTGCTGCCAGAGCAGATGCCAAAAAGTCACCAGAGACACGCGTATCGCGGCCAATGAGTGCACGTTGTCGACCATGACCAGCATCGTCACCAAAGACGCGCACAGCTGCGTCACCCATTTTTAAAGCTAAATCTGCGGTCAAAAGTCCATTTGCTAAACCGCGTACACCATCAGTTCCGAAAAGACGAGGCATTTTCTCTCCTTTAACATATAGAAAAACCTGCCGTTAAACTATTGTAGTCTGACGGCAGGCTAGGCGTGTTGAATTCTCTGTGAGCCTTTACAAGACCTCTCATCTGCGATTGTGTAAGCCGACGATATATGTAGATACATGTATCTGTATAGCATGTATCTGTATAGCTCACCTCATCGGGAGAGGTCTAGAGAATCCTTGCTTACAGAGATTCGTTGTAGCGCTGAACGCGAAGGGCGCGCTTCGAGCTATCAAGATTCTCCGATACCAGACGACGCAATGCAGCGTCAGCATTCCGGTGATCAGCAAGCCACTTCTCGCACATCTCAACAAGCTGGGAAGGATCAGCATAGCTTGGATAGAGATATTCCAAGAGAGTTTCAGCCATGTGGAAGGTCTTGTTGTCCCAAATCCAATCAGCTGTTTCGCTGTACTTAGCGACATACTCGGTGTAGAGTTCAGGCTTCGTATTCTTGGAGAAGCCAAGAGCGACATTTCCGAGCTGGGAATTGGTCAAATCATCGTTGTGAAGTGCCTGATCCCATGCCCATGCCTTAGCCTCTGGGGTTGGAATTGCTGCCTTAGCGAGAACTGCAAATTCGCGGTTCTCGGTCGTATCGCGCTGTGCGAGTTCAGCATCGCTGCCTTCAACACCGATAACGCCTGCTGTTGCCTGTGCGATAACGATATTCCAGCGAAGGTTATTGTCCACATCCAAGCCGTCGAAGGAAACAGTACCATCGAGAAGACCAGCAGCATGCTCCTTGAACTCTGGACCAGAACCATTGTTCAAGTAAGCCTGAACGAGCTGGAACTGCTCATCAGAGCCTGGTTCAGCAGCCTGTGCCAAGCGATAGAACTCTTCTGCAACTTCTACCTTCAATGCTTCACGCTGTGCTGCTGGAACGAAACGACCTACAGCGACAGAAACCTGTCCAAGAGCGTAACGGAAGGTGGTGGATTCCTTCTCTGTTCCGAGAGCCTTCAAGCTGGTCTCCACGAAGTCTACAGCTGGGAACTGAGCATCGCGAGTCATATCCCACAAGCTCAACCATACGACTGCACGAGTCAATGCACTGGAGAACTTATAGAGGTTATTCTTTGCGAATTCGAGAGACTGAGCATCAAAGCGAAGCTTGGTGTATGTCAAATCGTCTTCGTTTACCATGATGAATGCAGGACGCTTCTTACCTGCTACTGCTTCTACCACGGTACGTTCGCCGTTGACATCAAGGTCGAAACGCTCTGTCATTTCAATCTTGCCGTCAGCATTCTCGTCATAGAATGCTACAGCGAGGCGATGGTCACGCAAGACAGGGTATTCGTCAGAAGCAGTCTGGATGAGAACCATTTCTTCAATAGTTCCATCCTCTGCTGTCTTCACTTCAGAAGTAATGGTGTTAATTCCTGCGTTCTCAAGCCACTGCTTAGACCAATGCTTGAGGTCACGACCGGAGGTTGCCTCAAGCTCAGCAAGCAAATCTGCAAGAGTTGCATTGGAGTACTGATACTTCTCGAGATAGTTGTGAATACCTGCGAAGAATTCCTTGCGTCCCACATATGCAACGAGCTGCTTCAATACAGAAGCACCCTTTGCATAAGTGATACCGTCGAAGTTGACTTCAGTATCATGCAAATCGTTGATTTCTGCCACGATTGGGTGGGTTGTAGGCATTTCATCCTGAGCCTGTCCCCAGCTCTTTTCGCCGGATGCAAAAGTAGCCCATGCATCGTGCCACTGAGTTGTTTCAGCAGTTGCCAAAGTCGAGGTGAACTCTGCGAAGGATTCGTTGAGCCACAAGTCATTCCACCACTTCATGGTAACCAAATCGCCGAACCACATGTGAGCAAGCTCGTGCAAAACGGTCACGTCACGACGCTCGACAAGAGCATCAGTCACCTTGGACTCGAAGATGTAGGAATCACGAATGGTAACAGTACCGATGTTTTCCATTGCACCTGCATTGTATTCAGGTACGAAGAGCTGATCATACTTTGCGTATGGATATGGAACGCCCCATGTCTCATCGTAGAAGTCCATACCGCCCTTGGTGACGTTGAAGAGATAATCCACGTCCTTAGCCATAGCATCCTTAAGAGCCTGGCGGCAGTAGATTGCCATTGGGACGACACGGCCATCAGACAATGTATGAGTGGTATCCCAGCGAGCATAAGGACCTGCTACGAATGCAGTCAGGTAGGAGCTCATCTTTGGAGTGGTTGGGAATGTCCAGCGAACAGAACCATTGCCCAAGTTTTCTGGCTCGTTTGCTGGCATGATGGAGATAACTTCCCAGCCTTCAGGTGCATCGACAGTGAAGTCGAAGTATGCCTTGATATCTGGCTGATCGAAGACTGCATACACGCGGCGAGCATCTGGAACTTCAAACTGGGTGTACAAGTACTCATTGCCATCAGTTGGATCAGGGCTGCGATGCATACCTTCACCGGTGTGAGAGTACTGAGCAAGAGCATCCACAGTAACGACGTTGTGTGACTTGAGGTTCGTCAGCTCAATGCGGTTATCCTTGAAGACCTGCTGAGGGTCAAGCTTGTCACCGTTAAATTCTACTGAAGTAACAGTGTTTGCAATCAGATCCACGAATGTCGATGCTCCTTCTACAGCATCGAATTCGATAGTGCTGATAGTGCGGAAGTCAGTATCGCCCTTATTGACATCCAAATGCACGGTGTAATATGCATTGGAGACAACACCGGCACGCTCTTGTGCTTCTACGCGGGTGAGATTTGCTCCTGGCATTTTTCTCTCCTATGACAGGAAAGCAACGACCCGCGTACGTCATCCATAGCTGACGTGGATACGTCGTAGCCGTTGCTTTCTATTTGTTTTTTATTTATAAAACTATAAACCGTGTACTAGCTTAGTTCTTCTGCACGTCTTTTGCGATATCGGCGACGACAGGAACAATCATTGGACGACGACGGTTGAACTTTCGAGCAATCCATCCGCCCAATGTACGACGCATGATCTGCTGCAATTGATAGGTGTCGTGTGTACCACGAGCCATCGCATCTTCGACGTCAGAAACAATGCGTGAGCGTACTTCCACGAAGTCGCTTTCATCTTCTGCTACAGCATTCAGATAAATCTTTGGACCGCTGATAACTTCGCTCGTACGAGTATCGACAACCAAGAAGGAGGATACGAAACCTTCTTCAGACAAGATACGACGCTTTTCGAGCTCTTCTTCGCCGATTTCGCCGACAGACTGTCCATCGACATAGACGTAGCCGCAAGGTACGGAACCTACGACAGCTGCCTGCCCCTTATAGAGATCAACGACGTCACCATCTTCTGCGAGCACAACGTTATTAGGATCGACACCAGTCTTGACTGCAATCAAGCCATTAGCGACAAGGTGACGATGCTCGCCGTGAATTGGCATAGCTGCCTTAGGCTGAACGATGTTATAGAAGTACAGAAGTTCGCCTTCATCGCAGTGACCAGATACGTGAATTGCAGCGTTATCCTTATTCACCACACGAGCGCCCATACGAGTGAGCTTGTTGATGACCTTGTAGACACCATGCTCGTTACCTGGAATGAGCGAGCTTGCGAGGATAACGGTATCGAACTCACCTACGGTGATATCTGGATGGTTGCCATCTGCGATACGACCGAGAGCAGCCATTGGCTCACCCTGCGAACCCGTGCACATGTAGACGATCTTATCGTCTTGAATATCATGTGCCTGCTTCAAATCGACAACGGTATTTTCTGGCAGGTGGAGGTAGCCCAAATCTGCAGCGATACCCATGTTTCGCACCATCGAGCGACCTACGAAGACAACCTTACGGCCATGCTTATGAGCCGCATCGACGACCTGCTGGACGCGGTGAACGTGCGATGAGAAGCTTGCCACGATAATCTTGCGGCTTGCTTCAGAGAATGCACGGTCAAGAGCGGGACCGATGCTCGTTTCTGGCTTGACGAATCCTGGGACTTCAGCATTTGTCGAATCCGACATGAGCAAATCCACGTCCTGCTCGCCGAGCTTAGCAAACTGGCGCAAGTCAGTAATCTTATGATCCAGTGGAAGCTGATCCAGCTTCATATCACCTGTATCGATAATGTGTCCTGCTGGAGTCTTCACTGATACTGCCAAAGCATCTGGAATGGAATGGGTTACGCTGATGAATTCAAGGTTGAAAGCACCGACCTTCATCTTGTCTCGTCCCTGAACTGGACGAAGAATTGGGTTAATGCGATGTTCCTTGCACTTTGCTTCAACTAAAGCAAGAGTCAGCTTCGAACCGATAAGTGGGATATCCTTGCGAAGGCGCAGCAAGTAAGGTACGCCACCGATATGATCTTCGTGACCGTGGGTCAGCACGAGTGCTTCCACCTTGTCAAGACGATCCTTGATGTAATTAAAATCAGGCAAAATCAAATCAACACCTGGCTGCTCCTCTTCTGGGAAGAGTACGCCACAGTCGATAAGCAAGATGTGACCGTTGTATTCGATCACGTTCATGTTACGACCGATTTCACCCAATCCGCCTAATGGAACGATACGCATCGATCCCTTGCGGTACTTCGGTGGAGCGATAAGTGGCTTACCATCGGATGTGGTATTTGGGTTTGCCTGAGCATTCACTGCACGAACTGGTGCAGTATTTCGTGGTTTGCGAGAGCGAGTCGTAGACTGACCGCGAGTACGGCTTGACTGGCTTCGCGTAGTCGTTTTGCGTGTATTCTTACGCGTTCCTTGAGTGGAAGGCATGATTTACCTTTCGTTAAGTGGTGAGCTTGACCATGACATGAATCAAGCTCTGTTAAGCCTCATCCACTACCGAAAACTACTTAAGTACTATCTGTATCTTTGTTTTACTTGTGCGCTTTACTTGTGCTTGAGCACGCCAGCTGCGCGCATTCCTTCACGCGCTTTGACAAGCTGGTCTGCGTTTGGTCCGACATGTGGCAAACGCATGGTGGTGTCATCCATATACCCTTGCACCTGGCACGCAGCCTTTGCCATCACAGCCTGGAATCCGTCTCCGTTAAGGGCAGTCACCAATGGAGAAAGCTGTACAGCAATGCGCTGTGCATCGAGAATATGTCCTTCATTAAACGCATCTGTCAAATCACGCAATGGGCGCGATGCTACGTGAGCAATAACGGAAATAATTCCTACTGCTCCGATGGACAAGAATGGCAAATACACTCCATCGTCTCCGGAGTACCATGCAAGTCCTGTTTCTAGTTTCTTGACAACTGCCGCCGCCAAATCTCCTGTAGCATCTTTTACTGCTTTCACTTGAGATAGGCCTGCGAGGCGTACATACGTATCTGTGGAAATGCGCACTCCTGTGCGGCTAGGTACGTCGTAAATAATGACAGGTACATCTGAGGAATCGTTCACAGCTTTATAGTGACGATAAATGCCCTCTTGTGATGGACGTGAATAATATGGTGCAACAATGAGCAGAGCGTCTGCTCCTGCTTCTTGAATGTGCTCAGCCATACGCACAGAGTGTGCGGTATCGTTTGAACCAGCGCCTGTAATGATAGGGACATCTACAACTTCTTTAACAGCACGAACGAGATCAATCTTCTCTTCCAAGTGCGTTGTAGGCGATTCGCCGGTCGTTCCATTAAGTAGGATGCCATCTGCTCCGTCGGCTACAAGATGCTGCGCCAAAACCTGAGCAGCTTCGTAGTCGACGGTTCCATCCGCCTTCATAGGAGTTACCATTGCTGGGATAACTCGTCCAAAAGGCGCATTTTCAAGCAGATGCATCTCGGTAGTCATAATTTAAAAATTACCCTTGGGGTATGACTTCATTTTCAATTTTCAGCTATAAATCTAAATAATTATCTAATCCGACACTTACTCCCGGTGTCTTTCCGGCGTTGCGAACTGCCAGCAAAACACCCGGCATGAAGGACGTACGGTCGAAGGAATCTGCGCGGATGACGAGCTGCTCCCCCGCGTTGCCGAAGAGAATTTCTTCGTGCGCATTGAGTCCACGCAAACGTACAGCATGCACGTGAATACCGTCGACAACCTGCCCACGAGATGTAGCATCTGTCTGCGTGTTATCAGGAATGTCTGCCATGTGAGCATCAGCACGTGCTTGAGCAATCTTATGAGCAGTGTGCAATGCCGTTCCGCTTGGCGCATCGACTTTGTCTGGATGATGCAATTCGATAATTTCTGCAGATTCAAAGTACTTCGCTGCCTGAGCTGCGAAATGCTCAGCAAGTACGGTCGAAATTGCAAAATTAGGAGCGATAAAGACACTAATCTGCGGATGAGAAGCAAGCTCCTCACGCACGATAGCCATCTTCTCCTCAGTCCAGCCCGTTGTCCCCACGACAACGTTGACATCGTGGCGTACAAGCGCGAGAACATTGTCTAAGCTTGCATCAGGAACGGAGAATTCCACAGCAACATCTGTATTTTCCGAAGTGATAACCGTAATATCATCAGTGGAATCTACTGTGTGGACGAGCTCCATGTCGTGTGCAGCATTGACTGCTGCTACGACATGACTGCCCATGCGACCATGAGCACCTACGACAGAAACACGAATCATCAGAACTCCTTCATACGTGTGTTCTCGATAGAAATTTTACTGTGAGGCTTTTACTGTGCTTTTACTGTGGGTCTTGCTGGTTATTTCGACGTGCAAAGGCGCGAACTTGCATGTACCCCAAGAAGAAGAGCGGCAACGCAAGAAGCGCATTAACAGACAAGAGATGAACAGTTATACCTTGACCAAGATGATCCAAAGCAACACCCGAGACTGCTGATCCCAACGATGCGCCCAAAGCACCACCAGTTGAAATCCAGCTCAACCCTTCAGTGAGCTTATTTGCCGGAGCAGTCTGACGCATAACCAAGTTTGCCGTCGCATATGCCGGAGCGACGCACACACCTGCAACGACTCCAAAGACTGCTGCTAATGGGATAAATGGAAGGCTCATTGCCACACCTGCGACTCCGGCAGACAGGACAACCATAAAGAGCATCATGCGATGCCATGAGTTGTGCTTATGTGTACGCGAGCCGAAGACTAAAGCACCGATAAGCGAACCGACAGCAATAGTTGCCAGCATAAAGCCTGTGTAATGATACAAATTCAAGCTCTTCATCACAGCTGTCATGGTGACATCGAAAGCCGAGAAGGTCGAGTTGAACAAGATAATGCCCAAAACGAGGAAGAGCATGCCAGGATACAGCAAGATATTACGGTTACGAAGCTCTTCGTGCGTCGTGTCGGCAATGTCTTCTTCAACGTTTACCTGCTGAAGAGACAGTACTGCTGGTGGATTTGCGGACTTCAAATTATAGAAAATCAACGCTCCAATGAAGTTAATAGCGCCAAACAAAATGAACGGAATAATGGTGGAAATTGGCGGATGACTGGTCGAAATCGTCGCCGCAAGAATAGGGCCAACGATAAAGATAATCTCATCAATTGCCGCTTCCCAAGAGTATGCAGTATTAAGGTAGTCTTCCGACTTATCGTTTAACGCCCACGCCCAGCGAGTACGCACCAGCGCACCCACAGAGTACATGGTAAAGCCAATTGGTACAACCAAAACAAAAAGGAATGGCAATGGCGCGCGCATGTATGCTGCCGCAGCAAATGCCAGAAGCAAAATGAATTGAATAGGAGCTATGATAAGCCCCACCTTCTTCTGCCCATACTTATCAAAAAGTCGCGCAATAAAAGGCGTAATAATAGCTGATGAAAGAACGAAAACTGCAGACATTAAACCTGCAGATGTCCACTCGTTATACAAACTGTTCAAGCACAACACCATGCTCAAACCGATAGTAGACATTGTCGAACGCGTCATCGCTCCTGAAACGGTGAACGCAACTGTGCCGGGTACTTTAAAGATCTCCCTGTACACTTTTCCTCATACTTTCTTACATTCAATTATGCATGCCACAATGATGTGTGCTCGTATGTCGCACTGCTATGTCCGCACAGTGGCACGGTATGTAAAAATTCCTCGTTTTCTTGTCTGTATAGTAATTCTGTTTCCTCAAGCTCGTGCAAGCTTGGACGAACTCGTACCTCACATCAGATGTGTGAATCGGCTCAATTCTTTCACTCATCACCGTAGCTCAAGGAAGCACCTTCAGTCTATACCTGATAGACTACCGGCTATTTTTATAACTCAGCTACAGAAGGTGCGTATAAATGAACTTATCGAGCAACTCGCCGCTTGGACCAGGTACGTTGAATTTTTCTGTCATGCGAGTCATGCCACGATAATCGTAGAATCCGAAATCGCAGGTGCTGTCGGTATACAAATAGTACTGCTGAGCACCTGAGTCACGCATAGATTCTTCTGCGTAGGACAGCAAACGCTTGCCCACGCCTTTTCCGCGCGCATTTTCGTCCATCATAAATAAGCGCAATTCAGCTTCTGACTCATCAGCAGCTGTTTTGCTAATTGTGATAGTGCGTTCAGCATCGTCAAGGAATTCCTTGAGCATGTGCGCGAAGGCTGCATCCTTCTTTTCGAGAGCGTATGCTTTATCGAGTTCTGCTTCGACGAGATGCTTCTGATTCATGCCATTATCCCAGTCAGCATCATTTCGCCACATTGCTACCCCGAGGACTCGCTCAGAAGAGGAGCTTTGAGTATCGCTTGCTGGTTCTACTGCCACCATCGCATGGGTGGATGTTTCTAAATAATGTGCCGTGTCGAAACGAGCCATAGCTTCGGCGCGATCACGCATATATCCTTGAGCGGCAAGCGCTTCTCGTTCTGGAGTAGGATGTGTAAAATCCTCTGCATACCATGTGTCAAACATGATACGGCTTAAATCATCGAAATCACGGGCTTCAACAGGACGTAAAGTCACGGAATTCGTCATTTTCTTCCATTTCTGCTCGCACTGGTTCTCAGCCTTATATCGAAATCATGATCTGCACGTTCGCGCTCAGAACTTTATGTATGACATGAACTCATACCGTATTGCATGCGAGTACTCTATAATTTCTTCGAAAACGTGCTCCTCTTAGTGTACCGTAATTCGTACGATTTCATGGTAACTTTCAACGCTGTGAGCTTATTTTGCATAATTGACCATGTACGCCAATTTTTCCATACGGAATCCATGGCGAATACATGGTCAATTGTGCTCAACTGAGTAGCTCTGCTTTACCCGTTTATCCGTTTACCCACGCATCGTGTTAATCAGCGTCAGCAAATCGTTCACATTCATGTGCGGCAAGTATGCATGGCTAATTGCCAGTGAGATTTGCGCAAGTCGGGATGAATCTGGATACACCACATACACATGCTGCTCGAGTGGCTGGAACTTCTTCTTAAAGAAGAAGAGCGAACTAAATCCATACGCAGGTTCGAGCAAGCGCGCTACGAGTTGCAGTACGTGCGACAGCAATTCTGACTGTCCTTCATGCACTTCTACACCTGACAATGGAGCCGCTGACAAGCTCAAGAATTCTACAGAGTAATTGTCATCTGTCTCGTACTCATCATGGAGACGTTCTGCCATGCGAGCGATGAGGAATTCCATCACACCCTTCATACTGTCACTGCGATGACGCATGAAGTCGAGAGTCCATCCGATAACGACACCATCACGGTACGTAGGAAGCCAGCTTGTTACAGCTTGCACGACACCTTGCTCGTCAATCGCGTAGAGAATCTTCACTCGAGGATCGAGCAGCTCTTCTACCCCACCCAGAGTGAATTTCATTTCAGGAAGAGACTTTTCTTCTGTCCATTCCTCAGAAATGCTGACGATCTGCTCACGAATACTTGCAGGAGCGTCGTGGTATGTCGTGAGGACATCTGTGATGCCTTCGCGCTTTGCTTTGTTAATTGCCGTGCGGATATCCTGCCACTTTTTACCCGTGGTCTGCCACTGGCGTGGGTCGATAATCATTTCCGTACCGACATCGAGACTCTTCCATCCCCACGATTCAAGAATCTCACGCTGAGAATCATGGACACTGTACATGACTGGCGTCCATCCTCGCTGCTCACAGAACTGACTAAATCCGATAAGAGCTTCTTCATACTTTTCTGCTGGACCGAGAGGACCGGTAACAGCAATGGCAACGTTAAAGTACACGCGATATGCCACGGCAGCGGTACCATCCTCGGTAAACCAGTATTCATTATCATCCCATGTCGCCATAAAGGACATGGATTCGCCACCCTTTTCTACGACAGCATCCACATGGGTATGCTCGGACTGGTTCTTCATATGAGCAGACTTGAACCACCACAGAAGCACAGCAATTACGATGACCCAAAATACTGGACCACATGCATTCATAACAGCAATTTCTGTCGGAGTATTGAATTCCGAATTACCAATTTCCCACGTTTGACGCAAGAATCCCATTGGGAAGAAGTACGTCATCAAATTCATCAGAGTTTCAAGCGGATACAGAGATACCCAGCCCGCGCTCATCGACCTGCACAAACCGTGCTCCGTAATCCAGAAGCATAACCCAGCCAGCACAATTCCTGCCGAGCCAATAATTCCTGCTCCGATGAACAGACGCTTTTTACTTGTTTTAAATTCGAATGCGGCGGAATTCACGGCAAGAGCGATGATGAAACCAATCATGACAATCATAATGAGGAAGAAATCGATAACTCCCCCATGCTTTGCCATAAAACGCAAGCGCTCATACAGGCTCAAGTCTTTTTCCCACAGATGAGCAATAGGCAGGAAGATATAGAAGCTCGCTGTAATGAGCATCACGACGACATCCATAATCATCGCCGACCACAATGCTGCACGTCGGCCGTGGAAAAGTCCCCACGCGATGACAGCCATTACAGCGAGAACCAGTACGCTCAAAGCTATGTACGCGATGGCATACGTGCCCGTAGCGCGATGAATCAAAATACAGTCAGCACGTAACGAATCATTCGCACATGCATTCGCATTGGAGAATGTCACCGAATCAGGGCTGAGCAGCGTTCCCATCACAGCCAATGGTCCTACACGCAGTTTGGAAACCATAGATACGATTGGCCCCAAAGCCAGCGCGAGATAAATTACCGCAAGAATGCGCCTGCGCTCGACAGCACCCACATACTTGTACTTGGCAACCACAGACGACAAGGTATTACTCGTCACCATGAAACCATACATTTGACCGATAAATGCTGTGAGGAGCAAAGCAAAATCAGAGACTTCACCACGATACAAAATAAGCATCAATGCATATGCGTACACGACAAGCGATACGCGCCTTTGCCATACGGTTGACATACACGCTGTTGCCGCCATCACCGAACCAACGACGATGATCCACACGCTCAGAGAAATTTGCGAATGGCTAATAAGATTCCACCTGAATGTGCCAGAATACACCGCATAATACAATGCAAACGCTGACGAAATACCCACCGTGGAGCTCACTACTGCTGCACCAAGGCTTTGCATCCAGCCCAATTTACGTTCAGCAACTCCAATTCCACACAAGAGAGCTAAAGCTCCGATGATAATTGCCGGAATTGTCGGCGCAATAATAATCGTGCCGAGACTACGCAGCCAGCCAAAACCACCCAAGGTATAGAAATCTGCATACAAGAGATGACCTGGGAATCGTGGCGATTGAACAGCAGCAATCGCACCCGCTTCACTAAGACTCTGCGCTTGAGCAAGCTGTGCTACACGGAAAGAATTCACCGAAGTAAAAACGTTATAATCCCACAGCAGATGCACCACCAGATTCGTCAGAAGGAACACAGTCATAACCGTCACAGCGCACGGACTTTGCGTGATAAAACGCGAAAGGTCGTGAGCGATAACGGCGATATTGCGACCAATTCCGCGACCCGAATGTGTATCACGAGAACCGCGAGACTGCGCTTTTTTCGATTCCTGTGCTTTCTGTGCTTTCTGTGGTTTTGACTCAGCCTGTGTTTTCTGCGTAGACTCCGCTTTTTGTGCAGACTGTGCCTTGTGCCCGGAATCTGCTGCACCGGCTGACTGTGCGTTCGTATCGTTCATATTGTTCGTATCGCTCATAGACTGTGTGTTTTCCCATGAATTGATGGATGAATCATCGTGCCTGGCATCATAAGACTGGACGCCCTGCAAAGAATTCGTATGCGCAGACGTGTTATCCGCATGTGTCGTATGCGCAGTATCTGCGCTTGAATCGACGAGGGATTTGTGGGGCTTTTCTATCTGGCTCATGATATCTCACGCGCCCTTGGATTCGCCGTGGCTTGGCTTGCTAGCCGTACTGCCTTTACTGGTTTGCACGCCTGGAATCTGGCGTAAAGAAGCAAACTGCGAGCGCGGTTCTCGCGCTCCTAAACCGGTATCGTATCCAAATTCTGATAAACCATACTCCATCACGCCTCGGACAGCTTCCCAATCATGACCTGCATCAGGAACGAGAACTGACTGAACTTTCCACCCTGCTCGAACCGCATACGTGCTGACTTCTACGGAGTTTCCTTGACCGATTGTATCCAGCTCTCCTGCACCGAAAATTATCGTTTGATCTGACGGCGCATGACGAGAGAAAGTATTAACAGGAAGATGCGCTTCATATGCGGATTTATTTCCGCCAAAGAATCGATTAATCATATTCTCTTCTGAACCCGCATGAGGACCTCGCTCCCCTGCCACATCGATGACGAAATGAAAGACGTTCGGATACGTCGGCGCAAGCTGTACAGTGCATGTACCACCTTGCGAGAAGCCTGCAATTCCCCAGTCTTTATGGTTCTGTGTCACAGGAAGATTTTTTTCAATCCATGGCATGACATCGTCCATGAGGTACGTTTCCGTTTTTCCGTAAACCTGCGTATCTGCGCATAACGTATTGTGGAATCGATTTCCTAAATGATCTGGCGAGATAATGACCGGAGCTAAACCGTTGTGAGTTTTTGCATAATTGTCCGCAATGCGCCCCATGCCACCGGCAGTAAAGAAAGTATCCGGATTGCCTGGCTGACCAGACAAAATAACGAGTACAGGAAGTTCAGGAACGTCTTTCGTTAATGCTGCTGGAGGAAGATACACGACTGCAGCACGCGCACGGAATCCGGATTTCGTAGCAGGGATGTGTACGCTATTAATTTTTCCATGCTCGCCGACAGTTATCCCACCGGACTTCACAGATTGAAGATACTGCTCTACAGTAACCGTCGCGCGTGGGAATGAGCTTGCCTCGGCGAAATGTTCAATTCCGAGAACTTCACGAACTGTAGGATACTGACCATAGGCTGCGTTAACTTGCAGGCCACTAAAAAGCATGGCCATAGGAATCATAAAGATAGCAATTTTTTTACGCCATCCAGAATGAACGCGTACGGATACGAGGGCATATCCCACTGCTGCTACGCCAAGAGCCACACGAATGAACACTTTGCGGCCAAGACCGACACCAAAGGCGACATATACATCAGAAAGCAGCCATACAATCCACCAGCCCACAGCGAAGCCAAGAAGAGTGACACCAATTTGCGCTAAGAGCACCCAGTACCACGTGTATGTCCGTTCACCACCTTTATTTTTTCCTTGATTTTTCCAGCGCCGAATAGGCTTGACATTCTTCCTATGCTTCCATCCCACCGGCAATGTGAGAATGAATGGAATAATCGTCAATGCGGCCACTGTCCACATGACCCATCCACGATCAATGTACGTATTGATGAACCAGTTGTATATTAACCTCTGCATATCTCCCATTCCTTTTGAGAATTATTGTAGAAGATTTTCTGTGGCGAATCTATGTACGCGCATATATTTAAGGGTTCTCGCCTCGCTTTTTGAGGGAGAACCCTGATGTGTAAGACGTGGCGGAATTACTAAGTTACACCGTTCATTGATTATTCTGACGCGCTAGTCGTTTCGATCTTCCAACCGTTCACCGTTAAACCCGCTCAAGATATTCTCTATCTCTTCTCGAGTTTTGTACTGAGCTGGAATTGTTCTCTTCGACTCATCTTCCTCGCTGACATAATACAAAGCTGCATCCACGTCATCGACATCCACACCTCGTAGCATTGCAACGATGTCGCGATACATGTCAATTTGCAGTAATTTCTTCTCAATATCATGAGGATCCGTCGGTCGGTATCCCGTCTTCCAGTCGATAACTGTGTAACGAATCGTGCGACCGTTTTCGCGCGCATGCGTAGCAATTGGCGAATCGTGAAGCTGCTCCCCTGCAAAGACAGCATCGATAACGCCCACAATCGTATGATCTGTCGTTTCCGGAGCGTAGGCGAATGGAACTTCCGTACCTACACAATCCCATGGATTGAAAGGTGACGCTATCAATCGTTCCTTCCACACATGCATGGTCTTGTCATGACTGTTCTGTGGCTGTTCATCAGCAACCTCACGACGGATAGACTCTCGACTATTTGCATACTCGCTGTCTTCATCCCCGGCCTGATTGCCCATTTCAGCATCATCTGGCTTGAAATATCTCTCCGCGAAGGCATGGAAAACAGTGCCCGTATGGGCAGCACTGAGCTCACTACTGTCTGTGTAATTGACAATATTTGGCACTGGTCGCAAAATAGCGCGAGCGCGGATAATCTTTGCATGATCTGATTCATCATCGGAGTATTCGCGCTGAATCGTCGTTACGGACGTATTACGCTGTGTTTGGATGTTTTTCGCGGACTCAATGAGCTCAGCATCAGCACTGCTGCTCTCAGTACTATCCGCATGCCCATCCCTAAGTGGCGCATGTGCAAAACCTAATTCTTGCATTGCCTGATGAACGCGTTCAGCCGCTTCACGCAGCGGACCATGCTCTCCTGACTCTGTGCGCACAATTCGTGACGAGAGGTAGAGCGGAACACCCACACGCGGATCGAGGAAGCGTGGATGCTGATATATCGTATATGACAATTGCTCTTGAGCCTTCTCAGAGTCCGCTAAAGCAGAACCGATGGTAGCCTTGGCATACCGCCATGAGAACTCTCCTGCAAAAAATCCTATTGGCGCATCGACAAGTTCCTCATCACCCCACTCGTCTACCACGTCGACGAGAGTCTCTTCGCCAAAACGCTCGATAAATTGCTTCGACTGAAGATACTCGAAAGCTTCTTGGAAGTAGATTGATGCCTTCGCAAGACTTGGGCGCGGTGGATTCGCCAGAAGCTTGTGACGCATCTCCTCGTCAATGAATTTAACAGGATTAAAATTATCCGTGGCATCACTATTTTTGCGTACGGATGTCGTCATAAGAACATCACGCTTCGCACGTGTCACTGCCACATACATGAGTCGTCGCTCATCTTCGATAATGCTCTGACCTGTTTCTTCTCGAAGGCTCATGACCGTTCGCTCAACGTCCGGTTCAGGACCTTCTAATTGACCATTAACTTTCTCTTCGAGAGCGAGAGCTGTCGGGATAAACGAATCGAATTCATCCACATCTGCAAAATACGACACAGCATCTCTGTCAACGCGTACAGGATGCGGAACATCTGTCGGATCGGTCAGCCACGTGCGCGCATGCGAAAGATACTCGCCTTGCTTGATCGGATCATCATCCTTAAAACTACTCACGCCAAAGTTCGTTCCCTGATTGGATGGGAAAGTTCCTTGATTCAGCTGTGGAATAATGACGCTATCCCATTCCAATCCCTTGGAATGGTGAATCGTACAAATCATGACATCCGCGTTCGCTGAACCGACAATTGTCGGATTGCTTGGAGCGCTACTGCTATCCATTTCTGCCCATGCAAGGAAACCGGCAACCGTCGGCTTTTGTCCTTGAGACAGCTCGGTGGTATAGGTGTGAGCCATATCCACGAGCGCATCCTCACTCGAGATAGGCAGAGCTTTGCCAACGAGTTCTTGAGCATGAGTCATCGCATATGCGACAGCCACATCGATATCCAATCCAAGAGCATCTGCAGCCGTGCGAATAATCGTCTCAAGGTCAGCTGTCATGACTCGATCAACGCGGGCAAGAAGTCGTACGCACTCCTCGATCTGTTCGCGTCCTTCTGGACTGCCGTGGTAGTACGTATCGAGGACGCGTTCTCGTGTGCGTTCACTACCAAGAAGGATATCTGCCAGCGATACCACAGGAGGCATCGACCACGTACCCCGCTCAGGTGCGCTCATTCCCACATCGCTGAGCAAATTGCGATGAAGCGACGCATTATGCTGAGTGACCGCTTGTGCAAAATTTTGCAAATCGGACGCTGATATACCACACCGTGGGCTCGCCAAAAGATTGAGCACCGCCGCTGAATCAGTATGATCCGACACGATATGCAGCACATTGAGCATATCATGAGTATCTGGTCGATCCATGACCGAATCCGTACCATCCACTTGCACAGTCAGTCCCGCATCCGTAAAGGCTTGAGCAAACTGTCCCATATTTGTTTTCGATCTCAGCAGCACGGCTACATGCGGCCCTGGTTGCGCTTTCTTTCCCATAGCGATACGCATGTCGTTTTCTTCTTTGCTGCGAGCAATTGCTTCCTTCGCGTATCGTATAGCTCCATCAATTTCTTGGCGCATCGTCGCGTAGGCAACTGCCGCAATGGATCCCACCGAGCTGTGCGCTAAATTAGTTAAACGTTGAACGGACACTTCGCTCAGCTTCACCGTTCCTGTACGACCGTAGGCATCGTGACGTTCCTGACGCAATGGATTGGTCAAAGCATTCGCCATGTCCAAAACAATTTCCGGATTACGTACAGTTTTACTCAGTGACATCGGCGCATCCGAGCCTGTCGCACGCACGAATGAAACGAAAGCACCAGGTGCTGCCCCTCGCCATGCGTAAATTGCCTGATAGGGATCTCCCACAGCAGTTAATGCAGACGAATTCTGCTTATCCTGAACTCCCTGAGGAGCAAAAAGCTGAACGATAAGACTTGCCTGAGCAGTAGACGAATCCTGATATTCATCCAAGAAAACATGCGAGAAGAGAGCGCGATACTGCTCACCAATCCATGGGAAGCGCTGAACAAGCTGCATCGCCGCAATAGTAAAGTCAGAGAACTGAGCCAAACGTAATTCACGTTTGCGTTCAGCAAAAAGACGGACATAGCGCGCATACACCGAGCGCAGTCGAGTTTGCTCACGCATCTCCATGAGGACACCTGCAGCATAATCTCGCGAATGCTCGTTCTTCCATTTGTCGAATTTATCTTGAGTAGCCGCCTTCGTCAAAGACACAGGAGTGCCAAAATCAGGCAATTTTCGCTCTTGCGGATAATCGCGCTCGATAATCTCATCAAGATGACGAATGAACTCACTATCCCAACGCTCGACACGGTCAATAGCTTCATCCATCGTCGTGCACGTCTGATCAATCATGCATGAACTCATCGCATCCGACAAACTCACGATACGCGCAACGAACGTAGAATAATTGCCCACATCAGACATGTCATCCGTAGACGCACTAGACACGCCAGACTCATCAGCATCATCTCCGGGGTGCATATCTTTTACTGCTTGACGGAAATGATCACGAACGACAGATTCTGCCAATTGATATGCTCCCGCAGAGCTTAAAGGCACAGTGTTCGGGTCAAATCCTACGAGAAGACCATACTGACGAACGATACTTTGGAAGAAAGCATCGTAGGTGTACACTTCTGGCTTCATAAACGCGTTATCCGCGCGGCTATCCGATAGCAGCTCCTCATCGGCATACATATCCGCGGCGTTCTGGCGTTGCTTGTTTTCCCGTTTCTTGTTTTCCTGCTGTTTGCTTTCCCGTTGCTGCGCTACTGCAGAAGCCACACGTGTCAGTAATTCCGTCGCAGCTGCTTTAGTAAAGGTCAAGCCGAGAATTTTTTGAGGCTGCACGCCATGCGCGATGAGCTCGATAATGCGCTCTGTCATGGTAAACGTCTTACCTGAGCCTGCACCTGCGACGATAATCATAGTTTTATCGACATCCGCATGAACGATTGCGGCCTGCTCATCAGTTAATTGAAAATCTGCCATAATGTCCTCTTCTACAGCCACTCTTCCATGACGGATGTGTTTTCCAGCGCGCACGCAGGACACACATCCTTATATGTGCAGTATCGCCTATCGTGCGGCGGGTGAATTTCTATCACGTCCAAAACTTCCGATTGCAAAGCAGCCGCAGCATAAAAAACTCGCGCAATCATCGTCAAGGTATACAACGTACGGTCCACATCGCGAGCTGCTGCTTCCTCACTGACACGGCCGTGAGCTTGCTGGCGGATGGACTCATCCTCGAACCATGTATGCGTTTGCGAGATAAGTTCATCCCACATAGCACTATGCGATTTTGTAAACTTTCGAGTCGCATCGCCTGTCGCGATATGCCCATTTTCGAAAAGTGCAGGTTGGTATTTTGCAAAACCTTCCCCACGACTCTTTGCAGGCATATCCTCATGCTTGACATCAAAAAGAACCGACATATCGATGCGTGGCATAGTGCGGAAAAGTTCAGCACGTTCAGCATCTGTATCATGCTTTTTTCCGTGGAAAATTAAGCCCAACTGATAGCTCACCAGCTGCAAATTCGTGATGGTGTCATGCAAATTATGCGGCTTCGACACAGTTTTATAGTCCACCACATACAGCGAATCTCCGTGCTGCTCGACGCGGTCGATGAAACCGTGCAAGTGGACGACCGTATCGTAAGAGAATCCGCTTGGCATGTCCCAGACGAGCATACGCATCAATTTTTCGAATTCATACCGAGTTAACGGCTCGCGCTTCGGGATAGCGTTATATGCGTATCGAATATCTTCCATCGTTATAAACGCATCAAATTCAAACTCGCTATCCGTATGCGTCAGCGGAATATATGGCAGATGGAATTTATCATCCGTTGCCATGTCTAGATTATGCGACGCCACGAGATAATGAGCGATATTGGTCAGAATATCGAGAGCTTGATCATCGTTATTGAGCTCACGCAAATATTCGCGCATACCTGCATCCGAGTTTGGAGCAGATTTGAGCTCGTTATATCGCTGATACATTTCTTGTGCGACGTAGGTGATGACAGCCGCTTCACTTCCTCGCTCCTGAAGAGCTGAATTATAGAATTCGGTTGTGTCGAATCCTCTCTCCTCGCTCGCCCACTGAGCGACGTTATGAATTAACGTTCCGAAGGTTGTTGCTGCTGTATCCGCGCGAGGTCCCGATAATTTGTTTTCTAAGCGATAACAAATCGGGCAACCCCAAATATTTTCGACATTCGATGGCGATAAACGCACAGGCTTCTTCTCGTTATCCTGCGAGTCCTCATGCGAGGTACTATGCGAGGTCTTATGCGACTCGTCGTTTGTATTTCCCACCTCGCGGATGCGCGAACTGTTGACAAACGACCATTTTTCTGGAGATGCAAAATCATAGCCTTGCGTACGCAAATAATCGAGAGCCGACAACGCATCTCGCCCCTTATCTGTCACTTCTTCATATCGAAGGAGCTCATCCACAATAGTCACTCGCGCTTGACGAATGACATCATTAATGCTCGTCTGCTCGATAGTGCCCAATTCTTCTTCGAGAGAATCATCGGCGATATGGACGACTGGCAAAGCCGTGAAATCAGCGTTATCCATCGACGATACTCGTGGGAAAAGCTCATGCATATATTCGTACAAGAAGTCAGACGGAGTGGACGCATCATCCCACACCGCACTAACATGAACGTTCTTGCTTGCACGCGTCAGAGAAACCAAGAAACTGCGCTTTTCTGAATGCAAAACATCCAGCATACGATCATGCGGTGTTTGAGTAATACTCCCATGCATAATGACATCAGCCAAATCGTCGGCGCCAAACATCGTATTTCGCACAGTAAGATTTGGCCATGTGCCTTGCTGAATTCCTGGCATCCACACGTGCATCCAGCTGCGACCCATGGTCGATGCAGGAGTAGTAACTGTCACTGCTTCATTGACCGGAGCAAGCTGAGCCAGCGAATCTGCAGAAATTTCCAAATTAATAACGTGCTCGATAAACTCACAAACGTTCATACGAGAATTCTTCTGCTGAGCATAATCAAATAAACGCATCGCACTATCAAGCCACTGATTATAGCGCAGACGTTGAGCAAAATTACTGAAATCAAGCGCTTTCTTCTGCCATATATCAGCAACGTTCGATGCCTGCCATGCTGCCCACAGGGCTGAAAGAACATCGCGCTTGTCCGTTTCACGCACAGCGGTCATCATATCTATCAATGTGCGCAAGCTAGACACGTCATGCGCGTACTCTGCCCTCATCGTCGACATGAGACGAAGAATAATTTCTCGGACGCCGCTGACGTCATGGAGCAGAAGAACTTTCAGCGCTGATACGTTCAACGGATAATCTGTGTCTGCCACCGACCAGTGATCGCAGACGTATGACCATGCATTATCGAGAGCGGCCATATCTGCAAAAGAATCTGCTGACTCAGAGCGTACTGTCTCAGCTCCAGAATCCATAGCAGACTCTCCAGCAGACTCGACAGAATGCGTTCTCCACGCCTGGATAATTGTTTCAATTGCGCGCAGTGCCGAATCCACATGCCCCATATTCAAGGTCGAGCCCGAAACATCAGCCGAGAACGGACTATGAGCGAACTGCTCACACAGATACGCCGTGCGAGAGAGTAATTCATCGCATGTGTCATAGTCAGTCCAGTTACTCACGCCTAATTCCATAGCAGCGAAGAGCCCGAGAGTAATGGCATCTTCTCCCAATGGTTTGGATACTGCGGAGAAACGAACAGGCACCCCCTCTCGCTGAAGGCGCTCACCATATGCACGCGCGGCGGCATTATCATGCACGATAATTGCTATATCATTCCACGATCGATTGTGCTCAATGCGCTCATGCAGGATGCTGTGTACGACAAACTCACTTTCCTCACGAGCAGACCGGAAAAGATGACCGGTGACGCTATCCGTTTTTATAGCATCCTCACGCACACCCATAATGTTCCGCAAAGCCGCATTTGGCAATGCCATATCTGCAAAATCTGGGAACTTTTGTGCACGAGATGGAAGCGGGATATCCGTCTCGTACGTTGACGGGATATTCAATGCCACGCGAGAAGCAACGACATCTTTATACGTCATCGCATCCACATCATAGCCGCTCATAAGATCAATGCGCTGAGCATGAAAATGGCCAAAATCAGACGATAAGAAACCATTGTGATTACTTTCACCCACTGAGCGATATGCATGATTCCATACAAACTCTGGGTACGCGCCACGGAACCCCAAAACTGACTCGTCAGGATTTCCGATGAGCACGATACGCGTTCCTAATTTTTGCAATTCTGTCAAAAGGAAGGTGGCAGCAAGAGTCAATTCTTGAGCATCATCGACGATAATAATCTGAGGAACTGCAATGCCTAGCTGATGGCCTGTTCCATTCGCAAAAGTGAGTGCAGCCTCTCGAAGCAATCGAGAGGAGTCGAGAAGAAGCTGACGAGAAATCGCGGTATCCGATAATTGCGAAACTTCTTCACTGTATTCGCGGTGAAGAGCATACGCCAGCTTAAATTGCAATGCTGTATATTCGCGAGCAAAACGTGTGCTCGACTGATCATCATGGGCATGTGTCGATTCGACAGCCTGCACGATGCGATCTTCAAGAACATGCGATGCACCCAGTTCGTTCATACGCGCAAACATATCGCGCAGCTGCTGAAGAAAAACAGGAGTAATGTAATTGTCAAAAAGGCTGGCTGTCGTACGATATGCTGTCGTACGATATGCCCGCTCTCCATTATCCGCATGAGCGTTATCCGTGTAGCCGCCGTCTCGAGAGCTGCTTCGATTCCCCTCAAAATACGCACGAAGCAGTAGGCACGTATCGCATAAATCGCCCGTCTGAGCATGATGCACATGACGGTCAAGCACCTCGCGCAAGGCAGCAGTTTGCTCTGCTCCATTAATTAATTTCGGCGCAGGAGCTCCGAGAAGCATTTGCCTCTCATCCACGATACGAAAAGCCAGCGCACTTAACGTCGTTGCCAATCGACGCTGCCCCGATACGACGAGTTTGCGGATAATGACACGATTTGCCTGGTCGGCGATAAGACGATTCGAAACAGCCAAAGTAACATCTTCAGTGCCATAAACTTCTGCCGCACGGACAGCCAATTCACGTGCGAGAGTTGTCTTACCACTTCGAGGGGCTCCCGTAACTAAGAATGCAGAGCCTTGAGAGTCGTCGTCAGTAAAGGTACGAACGATTTTTTCATATGCATCATCCACTGAAATTTTCATGCTGTCCTACTCTCGTTCTGCGTTTTCTGCATTCTGCTTTTCTGCACTCTGATATTCCACACTCAGACAATCATCCGCAGGTTTTTCCACTATAACGACTGCACTGGCGATTCCACCATCATGACTCAGGGAGATGTGAATACGCGATGCACTTCCTAAAGTATCTGCAAGCGTGCGCTCCACGTCATCGCTCACAACAACTGCTGGGCGATGCACTGAATCCTGCATAATTTCTATGCTGCTCCATGGAAAATTATCCATAGTGTACGGCATGTGTGTGGAAGGAGCTAAAGCATGCGACCATGCTTTCAAAAACGCTTCTTTGCCAGCCCATCGAGCGGCAAGATGCTGGGCATATGCTATCTCTTGGGGATTTATATCCAGTGCAGCCGCATCCTGCTCATTCATGCCGTGTACACCTACTTGCTGCGCGCGCATACGGCATTGGGCAATTTCTCGGCGAGAAAATAGTTTTTCAAATCGACTTCCGGGAAGCTGTAATTGTTCGCGAAATTCCGCACAATCCACGACGTCGTGTCCCATGCCTGCGATGGCGAAACCTCCGTCTTGCGACGATGTTTCGTTAGTCTGATTGAAAAACTCCATACCATAAAATTAGCACTGCCCGTTCCGCAGAGTATAGCAGTGAGCAGTCGTTATGTTGGGCATAAGAAACGGGTAGGCGCAACTCAATTTTGAGCGCATCTCCTACCCATAATCACTACGGTTTCCGCTGCTAAAAATTAGCTATGCTCCATTACTTATGCTTCAGCTTCGTAATTCGGATGAACAGTTGAACCGTCCATAAGATCCGCGCGAATACTAAAACCAGGAATTTTCGCAAAACTGTAGATCGTCGCAATCACAGCAAACAATGGAACGACAATTCCAAATGTCATAAAGATACCCGGCCATTTAATCCATACCCATACTGTGAGAAGGAGTTCACAGATAATGAGCATCGATGACAATGGACGAGCGATGCACATCGCGACGCTCATGCGGATAACCCACCATACTTTTTCATCATAATGAGCACGGATAGCCCAGCTCATCAAAGCGAAGAGCCAATATATTACGTTAACAACGAGAAGAATTCCCGATACAGCGACTCCTACATGTCCTCCCAAATCATTGGAATTAGCGATGTAATAGTCCCAAGCGAGGAAAGCTCCTGCGATGAACTGTACCCATCCGAAACCATTCGCTGAGGCAATTTCCTCTCCCCACGCTTCATGGAAAACTTTCCAAACTTGACGCCAGGTCCAGCTTTGGTCGATGTCCAAAAGCCATGTCCGAACAGTTGCGTAGGTTGCAGCGATAGATGGGAAGAAACCAATGACGATTAATCCCATCAGTGTATGCGCAATGAATGCAACATTGATATTGAAAATAATCCAAATAACTCGGCATATCTTTTCATATCCCACTGCAAATCGCTGCATGACTACTCCTTATAATGTGTTGCTTATGATGTTTTAACGACCGTACACATTTTGCAACATCGAAAGAATGTACACGGTCAGTCTCGCGTTTTCGGCTATACGCCGTGTCGATTAGCCCTTAACTGCACCAATCATAACGCCCTTGTTGAAGTACTTCTGCAAGAACGGATAGATAACGAGCAGTGGCAATGTCGATACAATGATAACGCCGAACTTAATCTGATCTGCGAAGTTTTGCGACTCCAGTGCGCTCATGGAAGCTGCACCTTGACCAGTCTGGTTAGACAAGAGGATCATCTGCAAAATATTTTGCAGTGGCTGCTTATCCAAATCGCGAATGTAGATCAAACCAGTGAAGTAATCGTTCCAGTGTCCTACGAAGTAGTACAGACCGATAACCGCGATAATTGCACCGGACAGTGGCAGAACTATTCGCATGAAGTAGCTGAAGTAGCTCAAACCATCCACCTGAGCAGCGTCTCGCAGTTCTTCAGGGATAGATGTCTCGAAGAAGGAACGAGCGATAATCATGTTGTACACGCTAAATGCACCAGGCAGGATGAAGACCCACATGGAGTTCAAAATGCCCAAATCCTTCATCAGGAGGTAGCTAGGAATCAAGCCGCCGCCGAAGAACATCGTGAAGGTGAAGATGAACAGGATAATGCGTCGTGGCTTGAACTCGACACGGGACAGAGCGAATGCTGTTGGAAGTGTAACGAGCAAGTTTACAGCGGTACCTAGGAGGGAGTAAATGATGGTGTTGCGATAACCAGTCCAAATACGCTCATCCATGATGATCTTCTCGTAGCCCTTGAAGTTCACTCCTTGAGGAACGAGGACGACCTTACCCTGAGCAACCAAAGCAGGATCTGAGAAGGACGCGATGATGATAAACCACAATGGGTAAATAACCGACGCCACGATAAGCACAAGTAATGCCGCGATAACGATATCGACAATCCAGTCAGAAACCGTTTTGTGCTGAGCCTTGCGCTTCTCGGCACGGACCTTCACCTTTGAAGCAAGTGCTGTTGCCATTTTAATTACCTACCTTTTCGCCTAGAACAAGCTCGTGTTCGAGACCTTTTTAGCGATTTGGTTTGCCATAATCAGGAAGATGAAGTTGACGACCGAATTGAACAAACCAATAGCTGTCGAGTACGAGAACTGCGTGGACAAAATACCGATACGGTATGTGTATGTCGAGATAACTTCAGATGCCTGAATGTTTAAAGTATTCTGCATCAAGAAGATCTTCTCGAAGCCGACGCCCAATACAGAACCCATATTCATAATGAGCAAAATACCTGCCGTTGGAAGCAAAGCTGGGATATCTACGTAACGGATAAGCTGCAGACGTCCTGCACCATCAATCTTTGCTGCTTCGTACAGGGACGTATCCACCGAGGCTAGTGCCGCTAGGTAAATAATGCAGTTCCATCCGCAATGCTGCCAGATTTCACTCATCCAGTAGACCGGGGTAAATGCTGCCTGATTACCCATCAAGTTAATGCTTGGGAAGAGCTTTGCGATCAAACCAGAGTCTGGAGACAGGAAGATGTTCAGCATAGACACCATCACAACGGTAGAAATGAAGTGAGGCATGTATGTAATAGTCTGAACAAACTTCTTGGTCTTAGCTCCACCAATCTGGTTGATGAGCAGTGCCAAAATAATTGGTGCGAAGAAGCCCATAACCAAAGTCCACAAGGAAATACGCAAGGTGTTTCCGATAATGCGCAGGAACAGTGGATCGCGGAAGAATCGTTCGAAGTATTCGAATCCGACAAAATCGCCACCCGTTAAGCCCTTTGTAGGATCGTAACGCTTAAATGCGAGCTGGATACCGTACATTGGTACGTAGCTGAACAGGATGACTAGGAACATTGCTGGTGCAATCATCAGCCATAGCTGCCAATACAAACGGAAATGACGAAGAACCCGCTTGTACCATGGGCCGATGCGCTTGCGCATCTCTGCCCTTTCGCGTATTTCACGCTGCTTACGAGCCTTGGCACGAGCCCTCAGCTCTTGCCTGCTTGCCCTCTGTGCTAGTTGTGCCATTTTCTCTCCTTATTTCACTTCATAGACGAAAGCGGTCCAAGGATTCAGAGAGTTAGAGTTCAATTGAGCTACAACTTCTGCTGCATCATCATTGGACAGAATCACCTTTGATTCGTTGACACCATGTGTCGAAGCGACATCAGCAAGGATCGATGCCGTTTCGGTTGGAATCTGTGCCGGCGTGCTGCTGACGTTCACAACAACCAGGAGCTCGCAGTCGCCGTGACGACGAGTAAATGCGTACACCTGTTCATTGTCAGCATCAAGAGTATTCCATGTGCCGAGCGCAACTGTTGGATTCGTGTGACGCAATTCAATGAGCTTCTTATAGAAGGAATACACTGAATCAGGATCAGAAATTTCTGCTTCTGCATTAATTACTGCCTTGTTTGCGTTCACACCGAGCCATGGTTCGTTCTCAGAATTTTCAGCAGTG
>CAUTYZ010000007.1:0-86337 GCA_963543015.1 uncultured Alloscardovia sp. | reverse complement strand
CACTGCTGAAAATTCTGAGAACGAACCATGGCTCGGTGTGAACGCAAACAAGGCAATTATCAACGCAGCTTCTCAGGTTAACGATGCTGAGTCCGTGTGGTCGTTCTACAAACAACTTATCAAATTGCGCCATTCTCAGCCAATCATTTCGAGTGGAAATTGGGAATCGTTCGACAAGGAGAGCAAAGATGTGTACGCATTCGTGCGCACGCTCGGCGATGAAAAATTGCTCGTTATCGGAAATATGAGCAGCGAAAATTCAGCAATTGAGTCCGAAACTCGCGCTGTGGTAGACAGCATTAAGAATTACGATGTTCTTATCGCAAATGTGAGTGATGACAGCGTATGCGAACAATTGAACTCCGGAATTTTGCAGCCGTGGACTGCTGTGGCAGTGCGCGTGGAGGAGAAGTAAACGCAGAAACCGAGCGATAATTGACGTCGCATAATCGCATATACACAAAAAGTCCGTTTCGAGCTATCCAAGGTCGAGACGGACTTTTCATTAAGAGAAAGAGAAGAAGGGATTAAGTTTTCTTGGGGTGCCTGCTCAGCGTCTGTGTGCCTGCTGCTTTCTGTGAAAGTCGAGTTTCTTCGAAAGTCGAGCGGTTCAAGTTCCTGTGCGGTGTTCCTTGCGTTGGTATATATATAACCTGCTGAACCTGAGTGACACCCCAGAAGAAAGCTGGGAAAATGCTGGGAAGGCGTAAGAAACTCCTAACCTGATTAGATATATTATATAAATGTTATACTTATTTTACATTTATGCTTATAGAGTGAGGGGTTTATCGGTGGAAACGAGTAAAACGATTAGGGATATTAGGCTAAGATGCATGCTGAGTCAGAAGGAATTTGCTGAGCGTGTTGGGGTTTCTTTTGCAACAGTAAATCGTTGGGAAAACGGGAAATCAAATCCTAACTATCAAGCGGTTCGTAAGATCGAACAGGTGTGTAAATTATATGAAATTGACGTTGATTGTTTGCAACTTATAAGGGGTATTGAAGATGAAAGTAATTAGTCTTTTTAGTGGATGCGGCGGCCTAGATCTAGGCTTTGAGAGGGCTGGGTTTGATATTCCTATTGCAAATGAATTTGACAAAACAATCTGGTCGACTTTTGAGATCAATCATCCACAGACGAAGCTCATCAAAGGCGATATTCGAAATATTCAAGAATCTGAATTTCCTCAGGATGTTGACGGCATTATTGGTGGTCCGCCGTGCCAAAGTTGGTCGGAAGCGGGTGCGCTTAGAGGGATTGATGATGACAGAGGGAAACTCTTCTTTGAGTATATCCGTGTATTAAAAGCAGTAAAACCGAAGTTCTTCCTTGCTGAGAATGTTAGCGGAATGCTTTCTAATCGGCATTCAGAAGCCGTGCAAAATATCTTGGCAATGTTTGATGAAGCTGGATATGATGTAACTCTTAATCTTGTGAATGCGAAGGATTATGGTGTCGCACAAGAGCGTAAGCGTGTCTTTTATATTGGATTCCGAAAAGATTTGAACATCGATTTTCATTTTCCTGAGGGGTCAACAAAGAGTGACGAGAAGAAGATTACACTTCGCGATATTATATGGGATTTGCAAGAAACTGCGGTCCCTGCGGCAGAGAAAAATCATAAGAACTCTGAAGCAATTAACAATAATGAATATTTTGTTGGTGCATATTCAACTATTTTTATGAGTCGAAACCGTGTAAAAGCATGGGATGAGCAGGGGTATACAGTTCAGGCTTCTGGAAGGCAATGCCAGTTGCACCCACAGGCTCCAAAGATGATTAAAGTTGAGAAGAATAAGTGTGAGTTTGTAGAGGGGAAAGAGGAACTATATCGTAGAATGACTGTGCGTGAAGTTGCTCGCGTTCAGGGATTCCCGGATAGTTTCAAATTCATATATGACAAGGTAGATACAGGTTACAAGATGATTGGTAACGCTGTCCCCGTGAACCTAGCATATGAAATAGCTAGCGCAATTAAGGATGCGCTAGCTCAGTAGGTGCTCTTGTTGTGGTGAGTTAGTCTCAGAAATCTAACTCACCAAAAACATGTTGTAGTACAGAACCGTCTAATTTATCAATCGTGATATCGTCTGTAGTTTTTATGTTTAGGAGATCTAGAGCGTAAGTTAGTTGCTCTGCTGCTGCAGTTCCTCTGTAATTCAAAGGGTCATCAAAGCGTAACGAGCAATCGAGTTTACCATTAGTTATATACCAATCTACGAAAACAGCAAGAGGGCGATTCCCATCATACTTATGCTTGTAGGTCCGATAATTTAGAGCCTTACATGCAAAATAGATATTCGGATTTGCGTGTGCGTAGTCCTCAATGGTTTGGAGATTATTAATGACGTCTTGTAAAGAATGATATTCGTGGTCTTCGATGAGTATGTAATCTGCTACGCCACTATCATGAATCTCCCTACCGTTAACAAGTGCATCTCGTTTGTTAGCAGGCAGGGAGGTTCCGGCATAAACATCTGCTACTTGGTCTTCAGTTAGGACAATAAGCCCGCTAAGCTTCCCATTGGGCTTATTAACGAATTCGAATTTCCAACCTAGTGTAATTGCACCTTTCTCTGTGCGCTTATGCTTTTCAAGATAAATTAGCATAGATTTCTCGAAACTATTTTTGATCTTTGCTGTCGTCGCGCGGATAACGTTTTGCCATGCATCGCCGAAAATCTCTTGTGCACGCTCCGTTGACATCTTATTTTCAAGAAAGTCGGCGTTGTCTTGTTTAAAAGAGATTTTTAACTCCAAGGGTTCTCCGAAAGCATTTGTTGATAAGGCATAGATATCAGTTTTACATTCGCCTTTGCCTACGCGAGGCTTGTCAGCTTCTTGCACAGTAAATTCTTCGTCATTAAAAATGAAAGTTTCTCCGCTTTGGAAAAGCGCTATGATGTGTTTTTCTGCGCTTGAGAACGTTTTAGTCATGGTGGTGTCCCCAATTTATCATGAAAAGTATTTATTACTCTTCCTCTAGAGATTCTTGATAAAGCTTATCAAGAATGATGTCAGATATCCCTTCGAAATGGAGATCGGGCTGTCCTTGTCGTGCATAGTATGTGGAGAACCTACTCAAAATATTCTTCGTAAAAATAGGTTGAACCTGAATGTTTTCCTGATCATACGAATTGGTGAACTCAGTGAGTGAGACTGTTGTAATTTTCCTAAAATTAATCAATCCACCAACAAATATATTTGGATACTCAGGTAACCAGTGATGATAAGTGTCAATGTTATTTGTAATAACTTTCTTCATTTCCTTTTTATCTTGCTTGCGCTGTTTGTTACTGAGTTCACCTTTTCTAGTTGCTTTTTTAGGCAGGTAATCTTCAGCACTTTCAATCGCGCAAAGCATGATGTCAGTAGTTTTAGTTTGACCATTATGCATCACAAGATCGCAGGGAGGTGAAAGTATAATGTAATACTTATGCGCTTTATCGCTAACTATTTCGCCTGTCTTAAGGAAGGTATCTTTTTGTGTCGATAGAGGACGAATGTAAAATTCTTCTGAAAGATAAGTATTGTTGGTTTCTCCAGTGTTTTGTATCAAAGCTGAAACATATCGAAGAAGGATGTGTTCCATATTCGAATCACTAGATTTGGCTTCCTCGCGCTGAGCTTCAATCCAATGGTCTAATCGTGGGTTTAGATGATGCCAAAAAATTTCTTGAATAAATGCTTCGAGCTTTCCCGTTCTTCCGAGGACGTTCAGTATGCCTGTGGATAAGATATCATCTAAATATTCGATAATTTGCTCAGGTTTAGCTTCACTCTTTATGAATTCCTTAATGCCGTAACTAGGATCGCCATTTGAATTACTTGGCGTACCAGTAAAGATGACCGTTGGTATTCTTTTATCGGTCATAACCTCCTTTACAAAATCAAATCCGTTTTCTTCATTATTGTTAAGTGTCAGATCGGCAATTATTCCGGTAAAATTATCTAGATCATATTTTCTTGCTTCGGTGAGATTTTTTGCTATCGTTATGCTAATCTTATCCCCCTCAGCTGCATTATGATTCATAAGTTCTATAGCATCTTCGAAGATTGCTGCATCTTGAGGATTGTCCTCGATGTATAGGAAATTGCGAGTAGTCATGTGTAGTCCTTAGTTGCTACTTTCAAGTATAAAATGAGCTCCGTTATTAGAGGCGGAAGCGTAGAGAGTAAGGTCGTTTCGTGCGGCTGCTTCAAGTGCAATAGATAGTCCTAGCCCGGTACCATCCTGTTTAGTTGTGAAACTTGGTTCAAAAATCATATTATCCTCGAGCCAATCAGCGGGTATACCAGGTCCAGAATCTTGATAATTCATGATTATTCCTGAATTTGTTTGTTCTACTGTAATCTCGATCCTTTTTGATGGCGTTGATGATGTCTTTAGCCAATAGTTGCTATTGTCCAAAAGGTTGACAAAGATAATTAATAGATCTTGATCCCACCCATTAATGGTTAGATCTGATTTGCAATTAAGTGTAATCTCGACCCCTTGATCTTGGAAGTCGTTTTCATACACGGATAATGCCTGTTTAATGATCTTTTTTACCTTGAATTCTTTCTTTGCAGTTCGACGCCTTGCTGCAAGCGGATCCAACTTTTGGAATAGCGCAGCAAATACATTGGCATTTGTCTCTAAGCCAGCAATTATTTCAAGTATCTTTGAGAATGATTTTTCGTCGCGGCTTTCTTCAAAAATAGATCCCCACTGACGAAGATGAGGTATTTGAATCTTGAAATAGCTAAGTGGGCGTCTTCCTTCATGTAAGACTATATTAATAATCTTACCGAGAGTAGACTGACCTTGGTACACTGCTACTGCTTCTTTAATCTTTTCTATATCAGCATTCTTGCGCTGCGCCTCATCAGAGATTAAAGTAGCAACTTTTTCTATCGATTCTTGTGAAGCATTTGCATCATAAAGTGACTTCGATACCTTTTTAGTTAGTTCGCTGAAATCAAGTATCTCATCTAATTGCGTATCGATCTTATGGCTTTTCTCGGTTAGTCCAAGGTGACGCCTAGCAGCGAATCGTCTTGTTTCCAATTCCGTGATAACCCTCAGTGTGAGTTCTTTTAGAGCATCATACGCATCATTATTCTTGAGCCCGTCGCGAGCACTTTTTTCTTCTAAGCCGGATCGTTCTTCGGACTCTACGTATACGTATCCAACAACTTGATTGCTACCAATCTTTAGTGAAGGTTTTTGGACACGTTGTTCGTTTAACTTTAGCCAGTCGAAATCAGCATCCCCTAGGGGACGGATCCTAAAACCATTTCTATAAACACCAATACCATTTACATCATTGAGAAGTTTTCTTGCCTCTGTCTTAGTAACATAATTGCCCTTCGAATCATGTAATCCTCGTTTGATTAGTTGATCGATAGAATCCTTATCGCGATCATATACGCGTATATCAAGCTTAACATTTCCACATTTTGTAGGTCCGCCCAATCTAAAATCGATGGACTCACTAAGTGTTCCCTGCATTTTATTGTTCTCGTAAGTGAGAGTTCCTATCCCGTCAGATTTGACTTCGCCATGAATCCGATAATCGTAATAATCGAGAATTGGATATGGCTCAATGACCTCGGTAGTATTGTCATCATTGAGTTGATAAAAGTTGTCAAAAGTCAATTCAATTTTAAAGGGGAAAGCTATAGTTAGACTTTCGTTTGGTGGAACGAGTTTCTTCAATTCGAAGCGTAGCTTTTTTAGAGTTTCTTCATTCCAGTACGTATTCTCACTCAATTTCGAATGCATTGTCAAAGTTGTCCCTGAAGACTTTTGTGTTTGCTTAGAAGTAACAGGAATCTGGATTTCGTCTAGGTATTGATGCTCTAAAAATTCATGCCAATTTATCCGGATTGTAGTTTCTATACCGGCAGAATCAACTGTGGCAAGTTCCATATCTTCGCCAAGGATACTTGCAGCATAACGTCCAATTCCCTTGCGTCCTTGCATTGTACGACCATGTGATGTGACACGTACATCAACTTTTGACATCGTTGAAGGAACTAACCATTTAGTTACTATATCTTCAGGAGACATACCATGCCCGTGGTCTTCAACTCTAATTTCCAGACGATCCAATGTCGGATCCTTTTTAAACACGATACGAGCATCAGGAGAATCCGCATCGTAACAGTTTTTCACTAGTTCCACTATGGCGGCATACGGATCTTGAATAAGATCTTGCCCAATAGTAAGAATATGGCGAGCTGCGGGGCGGATGTGATATGTATCCGATAGAGTATCATTTGATGGCATGCTTTCATCCTTTTTCATAGCTATGGCAGTTATTATTTTAATACTTATTCACTACCAGTTTGCTAATAACGCTTTTGCAATGTGCTCTGCTAAAAGCACTGGAACAGCATTGCCGATCTGTTTAAAAGCTGCCGCACGGGAAGGTTTCCCAGTGGATGACTCGAAATAGTAGTCGTCGGGGAATGTCTGCAATCGTGCAGCTTCTCGTGGAGTAATTGAACGATTTTGTTTTATGTCTGGATGAATAAAATAATGACCATCTTTCGATAAGTGAGCAACTACTGTTTGTGAGTATGGTAAATTAGCTGCGACTACTTTATACCGGTCCAAGAACGAAGTAGTGTTACGCTGCGTTTTCAGATTTGACGGTAGATCCGAATACTTCAAGCGTTGCATTTTACTGTTCCACAAATGTACTGCGAGCTTATAAATTTGGAGATCTCTATTGTTCTGAGGACGAGCATAATGCAGAGTAACGTAGTCAGATTCACTGTTCTTTATCCCAGCCGTGTACAGATACTCTCCATTGTATTTCTTTGTCTTAATTAGATAGGGACTTCCTTCTCCAGCATGTAGTCTCGGGAGATCTTTAAAGATCTCTTCAACCGTTAGCGAACTATTTTTGGGCTGTTTGATTTCTGGATAAAAGTTTTGATGAGCGCCGTATTTTCCTATGAGAATTACACGCTCTCTATTTTGGAGTACGCCAAAGTTATGGGCATTTAATACTTTATATTCGACGGAATAACCGCATTCTTTAAAGAGACGAATCATCTTAGTAAGATAAAGTTCTCCGTCGTGATCTCGTGCGGAAAGGAGCCCAACTACATTTTCAAAAACAAAGTATTTTGGAGTGTAGCGGCGAAGAAATTCGGCATATAACTTATAGAGGTAATTTCGGGGATCTCCCAGCATTGCATTCTTGTCACGAGCGCGACCTGCAATAGAATATGCTTGGCACGGAGGCCCCCCTATGATCAAGTCAAGCTGTTCTTTACCAAGAGAAGCATCGACATATTTAAAAATCTCGGGTAAGGTATTTTCCGAAATAGTAAAATTGAGCACATGATCCAGCACCGTGCGTGGCACGGTCTGATAAAAAGTTTCCCTCGAAATTTTCCCTGCTAAGTAGTCCTTATACGTATCAGTATCACCGTGCTGAGAAAGCCATTTGTATGCAGATCGCGTTTTTAGTGTGTAACATGCGGCTGTATCCATCTCGATATGAGCAATTGGGGAGAATCCTGCGCGGAGAAATCCTTCGGAAAGCCCCCCTGCTCCGGCAAAAATATCAAGATAGCTAGGCATAGTTAACCTCTCAAGACACCTTAAATACTACTATAAACAATGATAATAGGATGGCTGATTTTGTTACTTTGACAATTCAAACTGTGAAAACGGGGGTGAGATAGAACGATATTTCCATAAATTTCGATTTTCAACTTTAATAATATTATTTGATTTTGCTGAATTACGCATGATGAACGTATAGTGCGTGGGTTAAGCAAAATGATCGTCTATGAACAGCGTGATTATAATTGAAACTATCTGCTTATCTAAAGAAATAATCAATACGTCCCTCTACTGCTTTTCGGTGTGACTCCTTTTTGAACAATCTACTCTCTGAAAGTCAACCGACCATTCCGAAACTCAAAATCCCGCTGAGTCATGTGACCAGCGGGATCTTGTGAGAGAGAAAGAGAGAAGAAGAGATTAAGTTTTCTTGGGGAAGGCCTGCTCAGCGTCTGTACGACTGCTCTGCTGCTTTCTGCGAAAGCTAAGCTGTTCAAGTTCCTGTGCGGTGTTCCTTGCGTTGGTATATATATAACCTGCTGAACCTGAGTAACACTCCAGTAAGAACCTGAAAGAAACCTGAGAAATGTGCTCGAATTGTGACGACGGAGATGGTTGTAGCCGGGGTCGCTCTATCGCCCGACCCGAGCCACCCCGAGCCACCCCCCCCTCGCAATCCCCCTTCAACACCCTCTCCAAAAGGACGAGCCCTCGAAGTAGATTGACATCATGAATTTATTTAGGGTTAAGTCTATTGAAATTGCGCTGGAGCAGACTCATGCAGAGGGGCATTCGCTTAAGCGCGAGCTTGGCGTGTGGGATATGGCCACATTGGCTGTGGCTGTTGCTGTCGGCGCAGGTATTTTCTCGGTTGGTGCGCAGGCAATTGCTTTCCATGCTGGTCCTGGCGCGATTTTGAGCTTTATTATCGCGGGAATTGTGTGCGCGGGTGTGGCATTGTGCTACGCGGAATTCGCTTCCATGGTTCCAGCTGCCGGCTCGGCGTACACATTTACCTACACGACAATGGGTGAGTTTATCGCGTGGATTATTGGCTGGGATTTGATTCTCGAAATGCTCATGGCAGCGTCCGTTATTGCAAAATACTGGGGACTGTATTTGCGCGATTTCTTCAAGCTTATGGGCATTCCACTTGTGACAGAATGGGCTGTAACGCCTCACTTTACGATTGATTTTGCGCCAATTGTCATCGTTACGTTCTTTACGGTTCTCTTGGTCGTGGGTACAAAAATTTCGAGCCGATTTGATGCAATTTTGACCGTTGTGAAAGTGGGCGTGGTGCTCTTTATCATCGTGGTCGGATTCTTCTACTTTAAGTCGAGCAACCTCATTCCATTCATCCCTGCCGAGCAACCAGTGACAACTGCAAGCACTGCTGCAGGTACGGCATCATCCGTGTGGACGACGCTTGAGCAGCCGCTTTTGCAGTGGGCTTCTGGCCGTCAGGCAACGATGTACGGTTGGGGTGGTGTCCTTTCTGGTGCCGCTCTAGTCTTCTTTGCATTCGTTGGTTTCGACATCATCGCAACGGCTTCTGAAGAAGCAAAAGATCCAAAGCGCACAGTTCCACGTGGAATTACCTTGGGTCTTGGCATCGTGATGCTTCTGTATGTGTTGGTAACTGTTGTTACTTCTGGAATGGTCTCGTATAAGCAGCTTGCTGCGGTTAAAGATCCATCCCTGTCAACTGCGTTTGAACTCGTCGGTGCGGGCTGGGCTGCAAAAATTATTTCCTTTGGAATTCTTGTCGGCTTGACAACTGTCGTCATGGTTCTTCTCCTCGGTCTGACTCGAGTCGTTTTTGCTATGAGCCGCGATCATCTGCTGCCATCGAAAATTTCCGTCACCAATGAACACGGCGTCCCAGCTAAGCTCCAAATCGTATCAAGCATTGTTGTAGCAGTTATCGCGTCAACTCTTGATATCAGCGTTCTTGCGGACATGGTCAATATCGGAACATTGTCAGCATTCGTGCTCGTGTGCGCGGGTATCCCAATTATGCGCAAAAAGCGCCCAGATCTCGAACGCTCATTCAAAGCCCCAGGCTCTCCATGGCTGCCAATAATCATTGCGCTTGCATGCTTGATCGTCATGCTCTACCTGTCTGTGCTCACATGGATTCGCTTCCTCGTCTGGCTCGCGGTGGGAATTGCGATTTACTTCCTGTACTCGTACAGGCATTCGCTGCTCAATAGTGAGAATGGCAACAGCGAGAATGACCGTAGTAAGAATGGTCATGGCTCGGGCAGTGTACAGAGCATCGAGAACGAGGCGAAAGAAGCTGCGAAAGCTAGTGAACAGTAGGAGTAGACAGTAGGTTCGGTGGGGTGGGTTAAACCTCGCTAGACTTGGCTAAACCTGGTTAAGCCTCAAGTTTTCTCGACAATTTTCCGAAACGAAATGGTGCATGATGCTTCATCGTGCACCTTTTTTGTATGCGCTAAGGTATGTACGAAGGTGCATACGAGTGCATACGAAGATATGCGAAGAGCGGCCCGAGAGCGGTCGCTCATGCTTTGAATGATTCGAAAATTCTCTTACATCAAGCCGAATAGAGTACACTGTGAATACCTGAAGCCGTATATATTTCGAGTGGGGAAATCACTATGCGTAAAAAGAAAAATGTCAGTATTACAGATATTGCTCATCGACTTGGAGTATCAGTGAGTACCGTTTCCTATGCGCTCAACGGTAAACGTTCTATCAGTGAGGAAACAGTTCGAGAAGTTATTGATGCCGCTAAAGAGCTTGGATACGTTCCCAAAGATAAAAATAAAGCACAAAGGTTAGGGCTTCTCGGCACACGGGACAAACAGGGCACGAAGGTCATCGGTTTGAGTTCACCAGTTCACCGGTATACCGATTACACAAATTACGCTACATTTTTCTTAGCTCTTGCGCAACGCGCTCGCCGATATGGGTACGATATTTTACTTCTCATGCATGAAAGTGGAGATGAGGAATTACGTCGGGTCGTTCATCACAAGATGGTGGATGGAATTTTACTGTTAGATGTTCTTTTGGATGATTCGCGGGCACAAGTGGCGAAAGAGCTTTCAGTACCTGTGGTAAGTGTAGGATACCCGCGATTGACTGAAAAAATTTGGTCTGTTGACCTTGATTTCGAACGTATGGGTAAGGATTCCATAGAAAAGTTAGCCTCGCTCGGACACGAAAAAATTCTGCTTCTGGGTGGTATAAATACTGCTTTTGAAGATGGGTCGAATTATCTGCTGCGCTATATGTCCGGCATTCGTGAAGCAAGTTGTGAATATCACGTGGCAACGGAATCCAATTGTTAGATAGTTATTCGAAATCGTCTATTGAAAAAGCGATGAATGAAAGTTTTGCGCGTAGCCCTTCTACAACGGCAATTATATAGGTGGGAAATACTCCAGGAGCGAGTATCGATCTTGAAATTTTCGAGAGAAAAATCTGGATGTTCCTCACGATATTTCCGTTCTATCTGCATGTACTACAGGGGCTGCTCACACGGCGCACCCCGTCGATGAATTCCCGATGAATCCTTTTGAAATGTGTAAACGAGCTGTTGATGTCCTGATAGAAGTTTTGGAGGGAAAACGTGCGGATAAAGGACATGTGGATCTTATTTCCCCTGAATTTGTAAGTGTGGGGACGATGAGTCACGCGAAAAATTCGTAGCAGACGCTCCAGAGAATGGAGGTGAAAAGAATCGAAATAAATCGAAGATAATCGAAATTATTTGCCTTGAATAAAGTGCCATAGGTATTGTGATTATCACGAGATTGCTACTCTACGTCGACGAAGATAACAGCATGCTCGTATACATTCAGCAAAGGTGTTGAAGGAGAAAATAATGAAGGGTTTACATAAAGCTCTAGCAGCAGGTATTGCAATTGCATCACTCTTTACCATGGCTGGTTGCGGGTCGTCTTCCGCAGAGCAGGAAAAAGATCCAAAAACTCTTAAAATTTGGCATTATGAAGAGGCTAGTGGAGCTCAAGGCAAGGCTTGGGACAAGGCTATCCAGCTTTTCGAAAAGAAGTATGGCGTAAAAGTTCAGTTTGAAAAGAAATCGTTTGAGCAGATTAGCCAGAACGCTTCACAGATTCTGAACTCTGATCAGGCTCCAGACGTTATGGAGTACAACAAGGGAAATGCTACGGCAGGTCTTCTGGCTAGCCACGGTCTTTTGACAAACCTCGACTCCTATGTGAAGGAATACAACTGGGATAAGAAGATCAGTGGAAGCCTTGCAGCTTCTGGACAATACAATGACAAGGGCATCATGGGGTCAGGAAGCTGGTATGGAATTACCAACTATGGCGAAGATGTCGTGATGTACTACAACAAGGACATGTTTGATAAGTACGGCATTGAGATTCCAAAGACCTATGCTGAACTCGAATCTGCTATGCAGAAGTTCGTAGATAAGGGCGTTACTCCATTGTCTGAAGGTGTTGCAGAGTATCCTTTGCAGCATTTGTGGTGGCAGCTCGCTTTGAGCAAGGCTGACGAGAAGTTTATCAATTCTTATGAAATGTATCAGGGTGACGTAGATTGGCATGGAACTGAGCTGACATATGCTACCCAAACAATTCAAGATTGGGTCAACAAGGGATAGATTTCTAAGGATTCCACTGGTGTTAAGGCAGAGGATGCTGGTCAAGCATTCATGAACGGAACCTATCCAATGTTCTTCTCGGGCACCTGGTGGTTCGGTCGCTTCCAAAGCGATATGCCAAACGTCAATTGGACTTTCTCTACCTTCCCAGATAGCAAGAAGGTTGTAGGCTCTTCAGGAAATATTTGGGTTATTCCAGAGCGCTCCAAGAGGAAGGATCTTGCTGCAAAGTTCATCGACATAACTTTGAGTCCTGAAGTACAAAATTTGATGGGTAATTCTGGCGGTCTTCCAATTGCTGCAGATCCTTCAGCAATTACAGATGAGAAGTCTAAGGAACTGATTGAATTCTTCAATACCGTTTTGAAAGATAACGGTCTCGGCTTCTACCCAGACTGGCCAACGTCTACGTTCTACGATGAGGTCAATGCATCGCTGCAGGAGCTCGTCAACGGTACAAAGGATGTTACACAAACTTTGGATCAGTTGAAGTCCGATTATGACAAGGGTGTGGAATCAGCTGGTGTGAAGCAGTAACACCAAGTAGAAAAACTACGCTGTAATCATCAATATTCCGTGTCATGTGGCAGCTCGGTCGGGTAGTGAAAGTACCCAATCCGCACAGCCGAGCTGCCATTCGGATCTACTCGCGAGTTCTTCACGAGGGCTCTTCGTGAGGGAGGGCTCTGCGAATGCTTTTGCTCGAGTTTCTCGCTCGTAAATGTATTCGCGCTCACCTATAACCGAAATACCTACGGGCACGTATGCATTTATCTCTATGTCGCCTCTACCTGTAGTACTTCTATCTCTCTCCATATCTCTGCAATAGGGATATATTCTTCGCACATTATTGTCGACTGTCACTCACATCACCGTGGAAGTGCACTATGAAAAAGTCACCATCGAAAAAGACACTATCACCTATACGTCGTCGTGAATCAGAAACGTCGCGTATTCCAGGAAATCCATCCAGCCGATTCTGGCTCTACCTTATTCCTAGCTTTGCAATGCTTTTGTGAATTATCATCATCCCTGCTTGCTGGAACATTTATCTGAGCTTTACAGACTATCGAGGTATAAAACCTCCTGTATGGGCTGGGATTAAAAATTGGAAAAAGCTCATGTCAGATATGACGTTCTGGGTTTCTTTCCGAAATTCTATTTGGATGATTATCGCAATGGTAATCGTACCTATCCTGATTGGCCTAGTGCTCTCCTCGCTGATGTTTGATGTCGTCCAGAAGCGTTTTGGTGCGAAAACAGCATCTACTATGCGCGCTATTTACTACTTCCCACAGCTATTGCCAATTTCGGTTGCAGCGCTGGTTATGGGCTGGATTTTCAGGCCAGAAAATGGCGCGCTGAATGCAGTGTTTAAAGCAATTGGGCTAGGTGGATTACAGCATGACTGGTTAGGAAAACCAGATACGGCTCTGATTTTCCTTATGCTCATTATGATTTGGATTCAGATTGGTTATCCTCTTGTTATCTTCATGTCAGGCCTGCAACGAGTAGACCCTGAATTGTATGAAGCAGCAAGCTTGGACGGAGCAAATTGGTGGCAGCGTTTTCTTGCTATTACGCTTCCTTCCATCCGTCCAGAAATTTTCGTCGTCGCATTAACCTGCACAATTGCTGCTTTGAAGGTGTTCGGCCCAGTGTACATGCTGACACGAGGTGGTCCTGGAACGTCGACAATTGTTCCTTCGTACTATTCGTATACGCAGTTCTTCCAGTCGCAACAGGTGGGATACGGTGCAGCAATTTCCACAGCATTGACCATCGTTGTTGTCATCGTTTCAGTCCTGTTTACCACAATTCAGGAAAAGAGTGCGAAAGAGGATGAGGAGTAAGATCATGACTACGTTCAAGAATAATGCGCGCATAGGTCGCGCTCGCAAAAATCGTACAGCAGGCGATTGGGTTGTGCTCATTCTCCTTATCGCTGGCGGCTTGGTCATGCTTTTCCCGTTTATCGTGCTTTTGCTGAATGCATTTAAGACAACAGCACAATATAACAGCTCTGGCCCACTGAGTCTTCCTGCTCGATTGTAGTTCGATGGTTTGATGAATTTCTGGAATAGGGTCAACTATCCAGAAAAGCTGTGGAATAGCGTGTGGACGTCAGGCTTAGTAGCAGTTCTTGCTGTAACGCTTTCGATGTTTAATGCATTTGCTTTGGGAATCGGTCGCGTGAAGGGACGCAGGTGGATCGTCCTGCTCATCATGCTCGCCAACATGCTTCCACAAGAAGCGATGCTCTATCCGCTGTACATTATGTTTAAGCAAATCGGTCTGTATAACTCCCCATGGGCAGTTGTCATCATCTTCACCGTTATCCAAAGTGCGTTTGGCACGTATTTACTTTCGAGTGTGTACGGTACTTTCCCTAAGGCTATTTTTGGAAGCTGCGACGATTGATGGAGCGAGCCGCTGGACGATATTTACGCGAATTGTATTCCCTATTTCGCGTCCAACGCTGTCCGTGATGCTGGTCTTCTTCATTTGGACGTGGAATGAATACATGATTCCTATGGCATTCCTGATTGATAATTCGACTCAGACCATCCCAATTGCTGTGGCATCATTGTCTGGCGATCGCCTCATGGACGTAACAACTATCGCTGCAGCATCGTTGATTAGTATTGTGCCGACATTGGTATTCTACTTAATCTTCCAGCGCACGCTTGCTCGCGGTATTACTACAGGTGCTGTGAAGTAAGAAGTAATTTCAGCAGAGCAAAGCGTAGCGAAAATTGCTACACGATATGTAATGGCAGGGATGAGGTGCCCCTGGCATAGTGTCAACCTTGCCTCATCCCGTTATTAAGAAAGTTATAACAATGAAGTTTACAAATGGATATTGGCTTCTTTGCGATGGAGTAGAAGCATTGTATGCACGTGAAGCATATGAATTACAAGCTGATTCGCAGCGAGAACAGTTAGACATTCTCGCCCCAGTTCGTCGCATTACTGATCGCGCTGATACGTTGAATCTTCCAACTTTTAATATTCGTGTTACGTCTCCGCGAGAAGGAATTATTCGCGTTCAAGCTACCCGTTGGAAGGGTGCTACTCGTTATCCAGGATTCCCACTTAATACGGACGACGAGGGTACATCACGGTCGTATGTTCATGTGGATAAGCAAGGAGAAACTGATGGAGAAATTGGTCAGGATGGCTCTTTTGTCTCACTCACATCAGGCGAACTGAGTGTCCGCGTTGTCAAAGGATCTCCATGGAATATGGGCTTTGAAGCTCGCGGAGAAGAACTGACACGGTCGTTTGGAAAGTCATTGGCTCATTTCACACTGCGACCAGATGCAGCAGTGTCGGCTCAACCTGTGGGTGAATTCGGAGTATCCCAGCATGGCCAGGCTTATGAAGAATCCGATGTTTTTACTGCAATTCAGCTGCAACTTGGCGTAGGTGAAAATGTGTACGGATTCGGTGAGCGGTTTGGTACATACATGAAAAATGGTCAGACAATTGACATTTGGAATGAAGATGGCGGTACAGCGTCGGAGCAAGGATATAAAGATATTCCGTTCTACATGACCTCTCGCGGATATGGTGTACTCGTTAATAATCGCGGGCATGTATCGTACGAGGTGGGAACGGAAAATACAGAAGCCGTGCAGTTCTCCGTTCCTGGCGAATCCCTTGATTTTTGCATTATTTATGGTCCAAGTCCTAAGGAAATTCTTGAACGATATACTGCTCTTGTGGGTCGTCCTGCTCAGGTTCCTGCGTGGTCGTATGGTTTGTGGCTCACGACGTCGTTTACGACGAAATATGATGAAGCGACGATTAATTCCTTCGTTGACGGAATGGCTGAACGCGATATTCCGTTGAGCGCTTTCCATTATGACTGCTACTGGATGCGTGAATTCCATTGGACAGATTTTGTGTGGGATGAGCGCTATTTTGGTGACATTGAGAGCACTCTCGAACGTTTGCATCGAGACAAGAACTTGCATATTTGCGCATGGATTAATCCGTACATTGCTCAGCGAGGAGCTCTCTTTGCTGAGGCACGTGATAAGGGCTACTTGGTCAAGAAGGCCAATGGTGACGTGTGGCAAACAGACCAAAGGCAAGCGGGAATGGGGATCGTCGATTTTACCAATCCTGAGGCAACGGCGTGGTTCAAAGATCGTGTGCGCGCTCTTCTCCATCAGGGAGTCGATGCCATTAAGACTGACTTTGGCGAACGTATCCCTCGTGATGTCGTCTGGTTCGATGGATCTCGTGGGCTTGATATGCACAATTGGTACACGCATCTCTACAATCAAGCTGTTTTCGAGGCAATTGAGGACGTATACGGTCCTGGAAAAGCCGTTTTATATGCACGCTCAGCTACAGCAGGCGGCCAAAAGTTCCCAGTCCATTGGGGCGGTGATTGTGAGTCAACGTTTAACGGTATGGCTCAGACTTTGCGTGCGGGATTGTCTATTACGTCCTCAGGCTTTGGATATTGGAGCCATGATATCGGTGGTTTTGAAGGATCATTCCCTGATGCGGCCGTGTATAAGCGCTGGGTTGCGTTTGGATTGCTCGGTTCGCACTCGCGTCTCCACGGATCGACTCAATATCGCGCTCCTTGGATTTTTGATGATGCGGATACTGATCGAGGAATTGTCAATTCTCCTGATGAAACAGCTGTAGCAGTTGCGCGACAATTTACCAAGCTCAAGCTTTCCCTGATGCCGTATCTGTATAACGTGGGACTTACTGCGCATCGTTCGGGAATTCCTGTGATGCGTTCGATGTTCCTTGAATTCCCTGAGGATCGTACGGCTCGTGTGCTCGATAATCAGTACATGCTCGGTCCGTCTCTGCTCGTAGCTCCTTGTATTTAATTACGAAGGTGACGTGGAATACTACTTGCCAGCGGGAACGTGGGTGAACTGGTTCACGGGAGAGAAGGTTCACTCGCAGCATGGTCAGTGGCGTCATGAGCATCATGGATTCAATTCCATCCCTCTGTGGATTCGCGAAAATTCCATTGTGGCGACGCATCCTGGGGCAGATCGTCCGGATTACGATTATCTGCGCGATTGTGTGCTGAAAATTTCTCTGAATTCGGATGCGGGTAGCAGTGCGCGCACTCGTGTAGAGAATGAACAGGGGGATTACGTCGAGTATGAGGCAATTCGCTTGGATAACGGGCGCATTGAGGTGAAAGTGGTTGCGGCGTCTGATCCAGTGTCGGTTTCGGCGTCTAGTGCAGGGTTAGATTCGGAAAAGCAGATGGACAACCATGATGTGCAATGGGAGGAACTCTAAAATGACAGAACACAATTCTGGTGCAGTGCATGAATCACGAACATTCCCGTTGAGCAGCGACGAAACAAAACTCGCACAGGCATTTCCGCAAAATTTCACATGGGGAAGTGCAACGGCGAGTTACCAAGTAGAAGGATTCCTCGACCGTGATGGTCGTGCGCCATCTATTTGGGATACGTATGCTCACGTTCCGGGAAATATTGCTGACGGTTCTGACGGATCAGTGGCGTGTGAGCAGTATGTGCGTTATCCAGAAGACATCGCTCTCATGAAAGACATGGGATTGGATGCGTACAGACTGTCTATAGCATGGCCGCGAATTTTCACGTCATTGGAGGCGATGAAAGAAGCACACGGTAAAGTCGGGCATTCGGGGAATTCTGGGCATTCTGGGAGTGGAGGAGCTGGCGCCAATAGTGCGGCACTGGATCATTACAAGCGTGTGCTTGATGCGTTGCGCGATGCTGAAATTAAGCCACTCGTGACGCTGTATCACTGGGATCTTTCACAGTATTTGTAGGATCTTGGAGGCTGGGCGAATCGCGACACTGCACTGTATTTTGCAGATTATGCTCGCGACGTTGCGCAGGCTTTGGGCGATCGTGTCGATACGTGGACGACTCTGAATGAACCATGGTGCTCAGCATATTTGGGATATGCGCATGGTCGTCATGCGCCGGGAATTTGCGATGGAAAGCAAGCGCTTTGCTGCAGTGCATCATCTCAATCTTGCGCACGGTTTGGCTGTTCAAGCAGTTCGTTCCGTGTGGGGCAATGATGCAAAAACTTCGGTAACGCTGAATTTACAAGTAAATCGTGCCTATTCTGATTCTCCGGAAGATTTGGCCGCAAAAGCACAGGCTGATCGCATTGCAAATGAAGTGTGGCTCGGTCCTATGCTGGAAGGTCGATACGATCCGCAAATTTTCGAGGATACGCGCGCGGTTACGGACTGGTCATTCATCCATGACGGCGATCTTCGCGAGATCCACCAGCCTTTGAATTCGCTCGGAATTAATTATTATGCAACTCAGACTGTTCGTGCACGTGTGATTGAAGCGGGCGATGATACGAGTGACGAGAAGGGTGAAGATCCAATCGTTGGTGGCAACAACATCGAAATTCTCCCTCCTCAAGGACCACTCACAGCAATGGGCTGGAATCAAGAACCTGAAGGATTGCATGACATCGTTCTCGAAATGAGCGCGCGATATCCACAGCTTGATTTGGTTATTACCGAAAATGGCTCTGCGTGGGATGATGAGCTCGTCGAGGAACGTGTTGCGGATGCTGAGAATCCTAGAAATTCTAGCGATGAGCAGACAATTCTCGCTGTTCACGATCCACATCGTATCCATTATTTACGCGAGCATTTGCGTGCGCTGTCTCAAGCAATGGACGAGGGTGCTCGAGTAACGGGCTATTACGCATGGTCATTGCTTGATAACTATGAATGGGCGCTGGGCTACACGAAGCGTTTTAGAATTTTCTACGTGGATTACCCGACGCAACGTCGTGTGTGGAAGGATTCCGCGCTGTGGTATCGCGAATTTATCAAGGCGGGGCGGGGATTGAATTGAGCTGAATTCTGTTTCGATTCGGTTCTTCGGACGTACTGGTTTTTGACGTACCGTCCTTCTGTCGTACTGTCCTTCTGTCGTACTGTCCTTCGACGTACTGCCTCATGCAAGGCTTCACTCGCTATGAGTGATCTCTGAGCCAGCGTCTCCTTTATGGCTCAGGGGAGAAACTGCGATTCGTAGGTAATTGCGGGGAGATGGTTTTACTGCTTCCTTCTGCTTACTCCAACGATTCGCAGTTTTTATTTTGCGGTCAATCATGCGATGGCGAGGTTGCGGGGAGGGATAATCTTCCTGGCCAATTTTTCGAGCCGAGTTTTTCCGAAGTGAGTATTTCCAAAACCGAATATTTTGCAAAATATCCCATCTTGACGATGTACGGTGATTGTTTTCGAGCGCTAGACGGGACAAAATGCAAAAAATTGCGCTTGCTGGTTGAAACTGCCAGCCAGTTGAGTTTGCCTAATGACCTGGGTTGTGAGCCTATGGTTGGGCTTAGGATGAGAGCTGAGAATCATCTGAGCATGATGAGCAATCGCTGAGAATCAGAACGTGGGGTAGAACGAGAATGACATCACGAAAGACGCCAATACCGGAGTCGATGCCCGAGCCAACGTCAGAAACGCCATCGGCGTCGAGCTCAGCATCCTCTTCTTCGTCGGCATTCTCTTCTTCATTTTCTTCCGTCAATTCGGCCATTCCCAGCGCTCCCCATACATTCTCAACCGCGCGAACTCATTTAATCGCATTTCTTGTAGTTGGCATTGCTGCCGGTCTGCTTTCGGGATTATTTGGGGTAGGCGGTGGAACGATCATCGTTCCAGGTTTGCTTTTGTGCGGCTTAGACCAACGTCGGGCATCGGCTACATCCCTCGCGGCTATGCCTTTGGCGAGTCTTGGCGGAATTATTTCCTACGCGATTTCTGGCAACGTTAATTGGGCAATGGGTGTGCTTGTCATCATTGGTTCTATTTCAGGGGCGGTTGTAGGTGCACGATTGCTGCAAAAATTGCGCGAGAAATATTTGCGCTGGGCATTTGCTGTATTCGTGCTCATCATTATCGTTCAGCAATTTTTTGCAATTCCGACTCGCTCGTCGCATGTGGATATTCATATCGGCTCAGCAATAGGGATGATTGCTCTCGGAATGGCAGCTGGTCTTCTTGCCGCTCTCCTCGGAGTTGGTGGAGGCGCGGTGCTCGTACCTGGAATGAGCGTGCTTTTCAGCGCAAGTGATTTAGTTTCACGTGGAACATCACTTTTGGCAATTATGCCTAGCGCAATTTCGGGAACGGTGAGCAATTTGCGTGCGGGATTGGTTGATATTCGCGCGGCCGCGGCAATTGGCGGAACTGCAGTGATTATGACCCCTGTGGGCGGTTACGTCGCATCGCTTTTGACCCCGCAATGGAATCAATGGTGCTTTTTAGCATTTTTGGTCATTATCCTTGTGAAGAGTGTACAGTCGGCGTTGAAAAAGTAGCCTATTTTGTGCCGATAATTTTCGAGAAGGGCCAACGGGTAATTCTGCAAAAGATATTTTTCGCATTATTCGCTATAGCTTTTGCTTATAGCCAGTATTTTGCAAAAAATCCCATCTCAACGGTTTTCTTCGTGAGAAAATGGCTTAAAACGGGACAAAATGCAAAAAATTGCTCAATAGAGGACAACGAATTCTCGTATCGACGACTGTCAGTTTTGCCCAAAATCAGGGACACGCGAGTTGCAATTATCCTCGGCCTTGCTTAAAGTAACAACCATGACATACATGGACAACACTTCTCATAGCGGCGCATCACAGATGATGCGTTGTTGTATGTGTTGTTGTCTCGCTCGATAGTTCAAGAATCGACACAGCAGGGTTCGAGTTCAACATTTCCGTTAATTGCACAAAGTGCAAAATTTAGCGTATCTACCTTTTTGCGGAATTGGCATAATTCGAAACTTTCCTCGCAAAATCATTTTTTGCAAAACGACCCGTTTCTTGAGAATATCCATATTCAATGCACTTTAAAAATCACACTAACACCCCAAAATTAAAGGAGAATAATATGTCCGCCACTCAATTCACTCCACGTCGTCAGGCTTTCTATGACATCGCACATGGGACTGCTGATCCGCAGACCACTCCATATCTCGTTGCGGCGTGGGAGCACCTCATCGGTCATGAATACGGTTCAGAAGAATTTGGAAAAGCGTATGTAGATTTTGTCAAAAAGTGGGACTGGGATTGGGTAAAAATTAACCCTCGCGCAGTGTATTACTCCGAAGCATGGGGTAGTACATACGATTCTGAAAATTACGATGGTTATGTAATTCCACGAAAAGTTTCAGATGCGGTGCAGCATCCAGCTGATCTTGACAAGATTGTAAAGCTTGATATTGAAGGCAATAATACCTTCCACGAGTCCTACGAGGCAGCACGATATATTCGCGAAAATCTACAAGATCGAGCAGTCATTCAGTCGGTCTTCTCTCCTCTGTCGATTATTTTGCAGCTTGGCGATTTGCCACTGTATCCAGGTGATGAATACGCGACTCCGACAACGACTCGCGAAGAGGTATTTTCGGATCCTGAACGCGTGAAAAAAGCTTTGCATAATATTGCGCAAACTCTTGCGGACTATTCTGCAAAACTCGTCACACCTGTAGAGCAGGGTGGCGCTGGTCTCGATGGTATTTTCTATGCAGTTACGGGAACTGTATCTCATGGTTTCTTCACTCGTGAGCAATACGAAGAGTTTTCAAAGCCTTACGATGACATCGTTGTGAATGCAATTCGTGAAGGAAACCCTGATGCAATTATCGTTTTGCATACATGCCGTGAGGACTCGCACCCTGAATGGTTTGCTGATTCTGCTGACATCATTCACTGGGATCAGTTCCTTCCGGGCAACCCAGCAGTGGATGCGGAAATTGGCGCTGTTCCTGTAGGAGGAGCGAACTTCACAAAGTTTGCAGATGACGAACGAGCAGATGCAGAAGGCGTGCGAACTCAATTGCAAGAAACAATTGCAGAGCGTAGCGGAAAGCCTTTCCTGTTGGCTCCAAGCTGCACTGTTCCAACGCCAACATCCGATGAATCTTTGGAAATTCTTGCAAGTTTCAAGAAATTCTAAGCAGATTTGAGAGCAAAACGTAAAATACTTTCGCAAATTTTTCGAGAAATGAGAGAAGATATGACAGGCACAATTGCAAAAAATGTACGACGGTTTGGAGTAGCTGTTGCAACAGCGCTCACAGTTTTCGCAACATCTGCATGCTCTTTCGGTTTGGGAGGCGATAACACATCATCGTCAAACAACTCCGATACGGTCAATATTGCAGCAATTTACCCAGAAACGGGACAATATGCAGAATATGGCAAGTTGTTTAAGCGCGGATGGGAGCTCGCACTGGAAGAAGTGAACGCAGATGGCGGAGTTCAGGGCAAGAAATTGGGAATTAAGTATTACGATACTCAGTCCGATGCAAAGCAAGATGCTGCAGTTGCACCACGAATTGTTTCGGATAGCTCTGTGATTGCTGTGGTTGGTGATTACTCCTCATCAGCTTCTGCTGCTGCATCGCCAACTTTCAACCAAGCGAAACTGGTACATTACGGTTTCAATAATTCTGCGACGAATTTCACCGATACGGGCGAATATGTGTGGAGTCCACAAATTACTCAGGCGTCGTATCAGAAGTTGAATGCTGATACAGTTGCAGAAACCGTGAAATCCGGTTCGAACAACAAGATCTCAGTTGTATATATCGAAAACGATTGGGGAAAAGAAGCGTATCAGGAGTTCAAGGCTGAGGCTGAAAAGCAGGGACTCGAAATTGCTTATGAATCCTCATATTTGGCAGATTCGACCGATTTGTCCCCGATTTTGATTAAGGCTCGCGATGCAAACCCTGCGGCAATCGTCGACATCGGATATGGTCCCGATGGTGCATTGGTTTTGAATACTTTGCGCAACAAACTTGCATGGAATGGTCCATTCTTTGGCGGTCAGGAGACATCCGAATTCTTGAATAACGCAAAGGATAACGCAAACGGCACTATCATCACGGGTAGCTTCAGCGCGGCAGGAGTAAAGACCGAAGAGCAGCGTAAATTCGTTGAAGCATTCGAAAAGAAGTACAACTATGCTCCGGGTAATTTCGAGGTCACTGCTTACCAGGCAATTAAGGATCTCGCGTACGGTGCGAACAAGACGAGTGCCACTCGTGAGGGAATTCAGAAGGCTTTGGAAACGGTAACTGATTTTCCGCTGTACCAGGGCAACGGCGGAACGTTCAAATTCAACACGAAAACTCGCCGCGCGGACAACATTGATCCGATTTTGCTCATCGTGCGCGATGGCAAGTTCGTGAGGTATGACGACTAAGGAGGTCGGTTGGCTCGGTTGGCTTGATTGGCTCGGTTAGGGACAATCTGAGCTAATTGATGGTGGGGCTCTCCGCGGTGAATCTAATATTTTGCATTTTGTCCCGTTTATCGTAATTGTGAACGTTGCGATAAAACGGTAGATGGGACAAAATGCAAAAAATAGCGTTAAGCAAGATCCCCATCCAATCCTTGCCCAACCAACCCAACTCCATTCCCCACAAACCTCAACACGAACCTCAGCACGAACACATTTTTTTCCCCCACACACACATCCCCCCCCCACATCCCCCCCCACATCCCCCAACACAAAACAGGTGCACCCCATGCTCGACACTCTTTTCTCCGGCCTCATCCACGGCAGCGTTTACGCCATCGCCGCCGTTGGCATGTCCCTCATCTTCGGCGTGACCAACGTCGCCAATTTCGCACAAGGTTCCATCGTCGCCGTCGGCATGATGGTCGCATGGTGGCTTGGCACATCGCTCGGTTGGGGCCTTGTCCCAACGCTTCTCGTCGTTATCGCGGTCACGGCGATTCTCGGCTTCGTTATGAATTTCTTTGTCATTTCGCCGCTTGAAGGTCGCAAGCCAATTGCCGCTCTTCTGGCAACTATCGGCGTCGGACAAATTCTCGACAATGCTCTTCAGCTCATTTTTGGCACGCAAACTCGCCAATTCCCAGAAATTTTGCCGACTCATAATTTGCAAATCGGCGGTCTACGTTTTGGAACTTCCGATGTCGTCGCGATCATAACGACGATTATCCTGATGCTCGCTTTGTGGGCTTTCCTCAAATTTGGCAAAATTGGCCAGGCAATTCGCGCGACCTCGCAAGACTCTGAAGCTGCTCTCCAAATGGGCATTCCCGTCAAACTGATTCGCAATATTTCTTTTGTTATCGGCGCTGTCCTCGCTGGAATTGCCGGAATTTTTGTAGGCTTGGCCAACGGAAACATTAACCCTGCAAACGGTGGGAGCATTGGAATGACGGCGTTCGTTGCCGCGACAATTGGCGGTCTGGGGTCGATTCCAGGAGCGGTTGTGGGCGGTCTCGTATTGGGCGTCGTCGAAGCATTGGGAATTTCGTGGCTCGGCGACGGTGCGCATGATTTGATTACTTTTGGCGCGCTCCTCCTGATTCTCATTTTCCGCCCACAAGGCTTACTTTTTGGCAATTCATCCGCTGCAGCAGTTCGTTCAGAACCAATGACAGGAACTTTCCTCGAAAATTCGCGCGCTATTCAGCTTCCACGCTGGGCAAATTGGCTTCTTGCGGGATTGGCAATTCTTCTTCCTTTCGTTTCGAATAACGCACTTGCAGGCGCGGGAACCCAGGTAGCAATTTATGCAATTGCGGCCGTAGGTTTGACCCTTATTTCAGGATCAGCCGGACAAACCGTTTTGGGCATGGCAGGCCCATTTGCAACGGGCGCGTACACATCAGCCATTCTCGTGACGCAATTTGGTTGGTCATTCTGGGGTAGCTTCTTGGCTGGCGGAATCGTCGCGGCAATTACCGCAAGCATTTTGACGTTCCCTGTATGGAAACTTTCGGGACATTATGTCGCAATCGCAACAATTGGTGTGGGTGCTGTAACCGTCGCAATTATCCGACTGTGGGAGCCGGTAACGCACGGATCTCTTGGAATTCAAGGCATTCCGTTCCCAACTGTTTTCGGGCAAGTGCTCGATACTCAGCAAAAATTGTTCCTTCTCGATATTGTTATCCTGCTCGTCGCATTGTGGACGGTAAGTCGCATTCACCGTGCACATTTGGGACACGTTTTTGCAGCCGTGGGCGCGGATCAGGATGCGGCGGAAGCGTTGGGAATTCGAACGAACGCGTACAAGGCGTTGGCATATGCAATTGCAGGATTATTTGCAGGTTTGGCCGGGGCTTTGCTCGCACATCAATACACGTATATTGATCCGACAATTTTCACATCGACGATGTCAACGCTGTTCTTGACGATTATCGTTCTTGGCGGCATGAACTCGCCGCTGGGTGCGGTTATCGGCTCAATTATTTTGATCGGATTGCCAGAAGTTTTGCGATTTGCATCGACATGGCGAGGCATTGTGTATGGATTCTTGCTTGTCATCATCATTTTGTTCCGCCCGCAAGGATTATGGTCGCGAACTGTTGGAAAATCGGGCACAAATAGTAAGAAAGCTAGCAAGACGGGCAAAAATCGCGCAGCACTCGCTAAGGAGAACGCATAATGACTGACATTCATAACGGCGAACATTACGAATCCATGTCCGCACAAGAGCATCGTGCGCGAGTCCTCGCAGCTCCAGTAGTTTTGCGCGTGCGTGAATTATCGAAATCCTTCAACGGCCTTCATGCCGTTGATAACGTGTCGTTTAACGTCCATCGTGGAGAAGTTATTTCCATAATTGGTCCTAACGGCTCAGGAAAATCGACGACAATTAATCTCATCTCTGGTTTTATCGAGCCAGACGACGGTCTCATCGATATTAACGATCAGGCGATTGCAGGTCTTCCTGCGGCCGAGGTTGCTGAGCATGGTTTAGCGCGAACCTTCCAGAACGGTCGCGTTTTCGGCTCATTAACCGTGAACGAAAATATCGCGTTGGGCTATCACAAAAAACTTTCAGCGTCTCGTCCGCTCAGTTTTTTGCAGAACGTCCCTATTGGGCGTTGGCTCAGTCTGATTGGCGAAACTGGTGCAGCTCTTATCGGCGGCCCTGCAATTAAGCGCGAAACAAAGGACGTCTCCCAGCGAGTTGATCGCGAAATCGATTATTATCGCGAACGTTTGGGCTCTCGTGTCAACGATGCGACGTACACATTGTCCTACGCGAATCGTCGGCGAACGGAAATTGCCCGTGCTCATATTTCCGAGCCGGAAATTCTTTTGCTGGATGAGCCAACTGCGGGCATGAACCAGTCCGAAACTGCTGAAGTTTTGCAGCAATTGCTGTATTTGAAGGAACAAGGTCACACAATTTTGCTTGTCGAGCACAAAATGGATCTCGTTTCTGCTGTGTCCGATCGCGTTATCGCAATGGATGGCGGGAAAATTATCGCAATGGGTGAGCCGGATGAGGTTCGTGCGCATCCTGCTGTCGTGGAGGCGTATCTTGGCAAGCGATTGGGAACTGATGAAGATGTGGCGCGAGTACGTGATGTGGCGCGCGCTGAGAAAAATGCAGGCGTGCTCAATCAGCAGAACGCGCTGAATGACGAGGGCGCTGCTTCTGGCGAAAGAGCGGTTAATTCTGCTCAAAACTTGCTGACGATGCACGATGTGAACGTGTACTATGGTCAAGTTCATGCCCTGGAAGATGTGAACCTTACCATTCCACAGGGAGCAATTGTCTCGCTGCTTGGCGGCAATGCCTCCGGAAAGTCCACAACGATGAAGACCTTGCTGGGCGTCAACAAGATCAGTTCGGGAACCCTTGAATATCAAGGCGAAGACATTACGCGCTTGTCTACGCGTCAACGAGTTATGCGCGGAATTGCGGCAGTGCCTGAAGCGCGGCGAATTTTCCCACAGATGACAATTTACGAAAATTTGCTTACCGGGGCATATACGCAAAAAAATCGCGGAGAAATTGCGGAAGACGTCGATGCGATGTTTGAGCGTTTTCCTCGATTGAAGGAGCGTCGCAACCAACTTGCGGGCACAATGTCGGGTGGCGAGCAGCAAATGCTTGCGTTTGCGCGTGCATTGATGAGTCATCCACGGCTGATTTGCATGGATGAGCCGACGATGGGCCTGTCGCCGCGACTTGTCGAAGACGTTTTGGAGCAAATCGCTTCTCTGCGCGATGAGCTTGGCGTATCCGTTTTGATGGTTGAGCAGCAGGCGCAACTGGCGTTGTCTATTGCGGATTATGGCTATGTTTTGCAATCGGGGCGTATTCGTTTGGCGGGGACTGGGGAAGAGCTGCTGAACGATCCTCGGGTGCAGGAGGCCTACCTGGGTGGGGCAACCGGCCGAATGGATGTAGGGGCTTAAGAGCGTCGGTCTCCGTCGGTGGGGGCTCTTTTCAATGAGGCTTATATTTTGCAGTTTTTCCCATTTTGGGTATAGCAAACGCCCGTTTTTTATCTCTTGATGGGAAATTCTGCAAAAAATAGCGTTTGAAGAAAGGTGCAATAAAAATTCACTGCTCAATGTTTCGCTCAGGTACGTTAAAATGAGCGTTTTAATCCATCGGTTTTATAAATTGACAGAAAATTGACCAGATACATTAACTGCACGTGTACCGATGAAACACATTCATATCGTTGATCACATTTTTTTGCAGTTTTTCTTGTAAATTTTCAGCTTGTACCCACTTTTGGCAAAACAGACCCGCGAATATCCACTCCTGCTCCTACTCCTATTCCGAAGTGAAGATATTCACTACATCATATGCCGTCAATGCAAATTCGCGTTACTCGAATCTATGCAGTGTTGGACTTGCCATCGATTTGGCGAGCAGCCGTTGAAGAAGATTTCGCCGACGTGCCGATACTCGCGGAACTCCAGCCTTGTCCAATTTGCTAAAAAGTACCTGCCCGCCGAATTCGTTGACCTCGCGAAAAGAGACGTGAACGACATTGAATCCCAAGGAATTGAGCGCGCTGTGGCGTTCACGTTCGCGAAAATGAATGTCTTCGCTATTGCGAGCTCCAGATTTCGCCAGCATCGTTGGGTCGGAGTATTTTGCATTTCCGTCCAGTTCGAGCGCAATATGAGGAAAAATGTTCGAGAACGCACGGGATGTATCGGTGACAACGGACGCTGAAGAGCTTCGATGAATATCCATCCATGCCATATCTGGTCGAATCGTTTCCGTCATTTGCGCATCTGGGCTCCATTCGCGAGGCAAATTGAAGTAAGGGTTGCGCACAATTTTTTGCAGTTCCGGTACAGCAAATCCTTCGCGAATAATGCGAGCTAGGCAAAAAGATTCTCCTCCATTTTCTACGCGAGAGTTAACAAATTCGGCTTTAAAACGCGCATATTCAGACTTCCAACAATGCGCACGCCGCGTCAAAAATTGCAAAAATTCATCGTGCAAAATTCGAAATTTTCTACACAATTCGTTACACACAATGAGCGCGTGTTCGAAAGTGAGCATGCGCATGCAATCGAACATGGTTTGCAGCGGCGAAGTGATAAGAAAACCGTGGAAAAACCCGATGGCATCATTAATCGGAATATATGTATTGGGCGGAGATTGTCCGTTTCCATCAGCGCTGGCTGTATCGTTGATACGCAAATTTTGCGGTCGACTTTGCTCAATATAGTGAAAAATTACCGGCAGATGCTTGCGCAAACCGGTCGACGTGTGGCGGTCCGTCGCAAAATGAACATGACGATGAAAGCGCGCATGCAAATTGACGCCGTAGATTGCAGCAGCTGATACAGATGAAATCGGCCAATTCGGATGCTTGTGAGCAATAGCTGAGATTTTGGTGACAGTCTTCTTGTGCCATGACGCCGATTCCCAAGCGGTCGCATCTGCAAAATAACCGGGAATTGGTTCGACGAGAAGGCCATGCTTGGTCTTGCGCTGAAAACGGCGAAGTTCATTGCGGTCGTGTGGTCTTGCGAGAAGTGGGTGCGAAGGGGCGTCTGGGGCCTCGGGATAACTTGGGGACTCCTCCGGATGATGAGGGCTGATCTCTCGTCGTGCGAAAGGGCTATTGCTGTCTAACTGCGCTGTCATACAGCTAATAGTTATTCAAAATGGCAAAATATGCAAAACGAGGACTGAAAAATTGTGGATAATTTCTGGCAGATTTGGGCGGAAGTGGTAAAACGAGTGTTCCATTGTGGATAACTTGGTGGATGGGGGAGGGGGGAAGTGTGTAGCGGCGAGAAGCTGGGTAGAAGTACTCAGTACGGATGCCATGCAATCCTATTTTTTGCAGAATCTCCCGTTTGGGAGGATAAATACGCCTCTTATTAACTCTTAAATGGGATAATCTGCAAAAAATAGGTAAGTAAAAAGGAAAAACCAAGTCCCACGTCGCCCCGGTCGCCCCGCTCAATTAACCGCGAACAAGCCGAATCGGATTCTTCATATCCTTGCGACGAGTTGGTCGGAAAAGCACAAAACGATGTCCAATCGTCTGAACGACGGCAGCGCCTGTCTCTTCGGCAAGCTCTACAGCAGCTTCTTTTGTGCTCAGCAGCGCGCCTTCTTGCAACTGGCACTTGATGAGTTCATGGTCGTTCAGGAGTTGATCAGCCTGGGAAATCACAGTCTCCGTGATATTGTTCTTCCCGATGAGAAGAAGCGGGCTCAATGGATGTGCAAGTCCGCGAAGCTGCTTAACCTGAGGCTTCGTAAGAGTTAGCATGGTGCTCGTCTGAGCTGGAGAATCGATAGTCGATTCGTTCGCGTTTTCGCCCAATTGAGACGTGCTCGAGATATCAGCAAAATTTTCCGTCATGTAGTCCATCGTACGGCAAAGGCGGGGCAAAGTCAGCGTATTCGTTGAGGGATATTCGTTGAGAGAAAATCTATGAAACCGGCGGAGCGCATTGATGGAGCGCGTCGATGGAAGCGGTGGAATTGATGAAACAAAATCGCTCCACAGGGATTACCGCGTCACCATATCCCGCATACCCCGCCCCGCACACTCGGCCCAGCACACCCCGCCCACTATCCAAGCATTTTTGCAAAACTGCCCAAACAGCACGGTACACTTGGCATGTGAAACTTTTTAGAACGAAATCCATTGAATCCGCCGTTGCCCAAACGCATACTGAAGGCCGTTCGCTGTCGCGCGAATTAGGCGTGTGGGATCTGGCAACCATGGCAGTTGCTGTGGCAGTTGGTGCAGGAATTTTCTCCATTGGCGCGCAGACGATTGCTTTCCATGCGGGACCTTCCGCAATTATTAGTTTCATTATTGCCGGCGCGGTGTGTGCTGGAGTGGCGCTGTGCTACGCGGAATTTGCGTCGATGGTTCCTGCAGCGGGTTCGGCGTACACGTTCACGTACACAACTCTCGGCGAGTTTGTTGCGTGGATTATTGGCTGGGATTTGATTCTCGAAATGCTGATGGCTGGTTCGGTCGTGTCCAAATATTGGGGCGTGTATCTCAATGATTTTTTGCGGTTGATTGGGATTCATATCTCGACCGTGTGGCAGGTGACACCGAATTTTTCAATTGATTTCGCGCCGTTTGCGGTTGTCACATTTTTCACGATTTTGCTTCTTTTCGGGACAAAACTGTCGAGCCGAGTGGATTCGGTTTTGACGGTTATCAAAGTGGGCGTTGTCCTCTTCATTATCGTCGCGGGTTTCTTCTATTTCAAAGCTAGCAATTTGATTCCGTTCATTCCGCAAACTCAGGCGGCTACATCTACCGGTTCAGCGGCCGTAGCTGCAACTTTGGAGCAGCCTCTTTTCGAATGGATAACGGGCCAACCTGCAACAATGTACGGAATTGCGGGAATTTTCTCTGGCGCAGCTCTTGTCTTTTTTGCATTTTTGGGTTTTGATGTCGTGGCAACAGCATCCGAAGAAGCAAAAGATCCTAAGCGCACGATTCCACGAGGAATTACTTTGGGTCTGGGATTAGTCATTTTGCTGTATATTTTGGTAGCAGTTGTGACATCAGGCATGGTATCCTATAAAGATTTAGCAAAACAGTCCAGTCCGTCTCTTGCCACGGCTTTTGAACTTGTAGGCGCGAATTGGGCAGCGACGACTATTTCGTTTGGGATCGTTATTGGTTTGACGACGGTCGTGATGGTTCTTTTGCTTGGGTTGACGCGAGTTATTTTTGCGATGAGTCGTGACGGTTTGATTCCGCGCTCGATTTCGAAGACGAATTCAAAGGGAATTCCTGCGGGGCTTCAAATTGCTGTCGGTGTATTGGTCGCCGTTATCGCGTCTACACTGGATGTGGGAATTTTGGCAGATATGGTCAATATCGGTACGCTTTCGGCATTTGTTCTTGTGAGCGTGGGTGTGCCTATTATGCGTAAGCGTCGCCCGGATATTAAGCGTTCGTTTAAGGTTCCTGGAAATCCGTGGTTCCCAATTGTCGTGGCAGTTGCGTGCGTTATCGTTATGGTTAATTTGTCCGTGTTGACATGGATTCGATTCTTGGTATGGCTTGCTGCTGGAATTGCGATATATTTTGCATATTCGTATCGCCATTCCGAGCTGAACGAGCTGAACGAATTGAATGAGCTGAATTAAGACGACTGAGGGACCTTCTATACAATTTCAGAAGGTCCCATTTTTATAGCCCGTACCGAGCGAAAACAATTGCACGGACGATGCCAAAAATGATGACTTGATGTAGCAGATAAATTATCAATGAATGACGTCCAATCCATTCGATACCTCGGCTCAACGGATCGCAGGAGTGTACAGTCAGGGCACGCATAAAACGTGTGGATTGCAGCGCTCTATATGACATGTATCCGGCGAGCATAACGAAGAAGAATGGAATGATTGGGTAGTAGTCCGAGGAAATAAAGTCATTTGGCGGGAATCCAAGAAGAGCAGAGAAACTATTGCTATAAAGCCAATGCGGCAATGAAATTCCCCAGACCGTGCCTGTTTGCGCATCGTGCAAAAATGCAAAAAGGATAAGGCTTAGGACCGCTGCGATGGCAGCAGCCACAGCAGTAATTTTTTGCGACCATGCCTGAACAAGAGTAAGAATCAACAATCCAAAGCCGATGCACGTGAGAACTCCGAAACGCACAGGATCATTCGGAATTACAAAAAATGTAATAAGCGAAATAACTGCACCCCAACCCACCAATTGCGCGCCACGAATCAATGGCTTCACACTGAAACTAAAGCAGAACCCCGCTACAAACAAAAACGTAAAGCCAATGCTTTGCTGCCACACATGAGTACCTGGCTCGAGCATAAACTGCGCAACGTCATTGCCGATGGGTATAGGAAAGAGCTGCGCGATATCCCACAATGTGTGGTACGCAATCATGTTAATCAGCGCAAAACCGCGGATCCAATCTATTACGTGATATCGCATGAGAAACCTTACAAACCTTACAAAATGAGAAACGACAGAAGTGACGAGAAGTGTGAGGGGAATGCTGGTAATCGCTAGAGAAGTGTTGCTTCCCATTCATTTTCTTTAAAACCGACTGCTACAAATTTCCCTGTCGCATCGATAACAAGCGGTCTTTTGCATAACATCCCATCGCTGCTGAGCAAATCGATTGCGCGGGTTAATTGATCATTATCAGATAAGGTGTGAGACCATTCGTCGAGCTGTACTTTGACATTATTCTCGCGGTATGCCATACCTGATGTATTAAAGAATCGACGAATTCCTAAGCCGCTTTCTGGAATCCAGGTGCGAAGTTCTTCTGCTGTGGGGTTGTCGTCAATGATGCTGCGCCACGAATATGTGATGCCGTTGCCGTCGAGCCATGTGAGTGCTTTTTTGCATGTTGAACAACGTGGATGGCAGAGAACTGTTAATGGAAAAGCTGGCATGATTCCTCGATTGGCTGGGTGGGGGGGCGAAGCGGAAGGTAAACGGTCACTTATGCAAAAACTGTTTGGATAAGAATCATATAAATAATGGTTCCCGTCGCCATGCTTATGAGCATATTGCGCCATTTGAGATGAACGACGATCAAAATAACCAGAGCAATGAATTCAGGAATGCCGTGCGAACCGGACATGACGTTCGTACCGCGCAACGAATACACAACAAGCATGCCCATAACTGCAAGTGGTAGCATTTTGCCCAAATACAGGATGAATGGTGGAATAGGCTTGCTTTCTGGGAATGCAAGGAACGGTAAGAAACGAGTGGTCATCGTGCCGAGCGCGGCAACGCCAATCATAATAAGGCTTTGGATTACAGTCATGGTCATTGTGCTGTCTCCTTGTGTGGTTCGGCGTCCGAAGCAGCGGTTGATAAGGCAGAGTCGGCTGAGTCGTCTTGTGGACTACTAACGCGTTCGTCGTTTAATGAGCTATCTGACGATGTATGAGCAGAAGTGGATACGCTTGAGTTCTTGAGATTGAGACCGCGATGAGTATTTTCCCAGTGCATAATGGTAAAAATTGTGAGAATTCCCAGCATCGTCGGAATGAGGAACGAATCCTTTCCGAAAAGAATAAGGCTGAGAAGCGATACCAAGATACCAGCAAGAGCCGAGGTAAAACGCTTATGCTTGAGCCATTCGTCCAAGAAAATTGTGACGAACATTGCTGTGAGGACAAAGTCAATTCCACGAGTATTGAACGGAAGATGTGGCCCAACTAGCGAACCAAGGACCGAGCTCAGAACCCAGTAGCAGTGGCTAAAGAACGTGACGAAGAAATAGAACCAGCTACGATTAACATCTTCGGGGATATCAGCGGATGAATTGACGGCAAAGGTCTCGTCAGTCAAACCGAAAATCAGATACCACTTCTTTTTGCCGGTGCCTTTGTATTTGGTGAGCATGGCGAGACCGTAAAAGAGGAAACGTGCGTTAACCATCAATGCCATGAGAAAAGCAGTGATAGGGTTGAAAACTCCGAGGAGCAAATCCACGGTGACGAATTCGAGCGATCCGGCAAAAATGACCGTAGCCATGAGTGCGGTATACCATACAGAAAATCCCCTCGATGACATCAAAAGTCCGTATGACAAGCCTAGGAAGAACCAGGCGAAACCGATTGGAGTGGTATGTGGGAATGCTACGACTGCTGCCTTTGTGATTCCCCGAATTTTTTGCTCTTTCACGTTCTCGCTCACATATTCAATGGTAACGTACGCCCTGAAATTTGGCGGGGCGGGATTTGTGGAGTCGGGTGCGGGGGGGGGGGGGGGGAAGACTTTTTTGGGGGGGGGGGGGGGGAAGAGGGGGAAAAAGGGAAAAGAGGGGAGGAGGGGAAAGGGGGGGGGAAAGACTTTTTTGGGGAGAGAGGAGGGGAATAGAGGGAAAATCGGAAAGAAGGAGATCGAGAGACAGAGAGACAGAAAAAACAGAAGAACCGATGGACCGATGTGAGATGAAAGAATCGTCGTGCTGTCCAATATTTTGCAGAATATCCCATCTGGGATATGTTTAGTGGGCAAGGCGAAGCATAAAACGGGACAAAATACAAAAAATTAGGTAGATGTAAGAAGCCAGATCTTATTCGCTACCTCCTCTCTTCCTCTTTCTCCCCTCCCCCTACGCACACACAAGCACGCTTACGAACGACAATACGAAAAGACCTCGTTCAGGTTCATGCACAGTACGAATCCGAACGAGGTCAGTTCTGGTTGAAAATTGTTTTGGGGTTACTGAATCTCGAAGACTACTCGGCGACCCCTAGCAGGCTCAGGAATAGCTCTGGGAAGAATCAGACGGGGCAGCGGTAAGTCCATAACCCAGTCCTTAACCCACGAGCTCAAGTCCTAAGCATGATTGCGACGGCGGTAAGCAATCATACCTGCACCGGCAGCGATGAGCAGAGTAGCCACCCATGACATAGTCGCTACATCCACACCTGTCTTAGCCAAGGAAGTCTTCTTCTTGGATCCCTGAGCAGGCTTAGTTGGCTGTGGCTTTGTGTCGTTGCCCTTGCAATCAGCTGCCTTCTGTGCAGTGACGTAAACTGTTGTGCGCACGGAAGCGGAATCCGTTGTGCGGTTGCCATTGCTATCAGCAAGCCAGTAACGGTAGGTTACGGTGTATACGCCAGGCTTGGAGGTGTCAACGCTGTTGACAGTATTGCCCTGGGCATCAGTATAGGTGACGTCAATGAGCTTGCTCTGAGCTGCATCGCTCAAAGGATTACGAACTTCAGTCGCGTTGTATGGGCGTACCCACTCCAATGCCTGTGCTGGGTCGAAAGTATCGCCGACGGTGAGGCACAAGTTCTCAGAAGCAGCCAGATACTGCCACAATTCAACGTTCAGAGAAGCGGATGGAAGGGAACCTCCGTTGTCATTGAGCCCGTGGATGACCAAGTTTCCGCTGGCAGCGGAGGTATTATATGTGTAGTAATTGGTATAAAAGCCGTTTGTTGACCAGCCCGTGCCGTCATACGCCTTCTTGATCTTATCCAACTTAAGACGGAAATATCCACCACGGTTATATGCAGGCGTGCTGTTTGCAAACATCGTCGTCAAAGGCTCATAATTTGCTGAGGTGGAATTCTTATATTCGAAATCCGATGCATTCAAACCAACGATGTCGTTGCTAATCTGTGGAACGTTCGTGTACGTGTAGTCAAGGCTCGTACCGCGAGAAATATTGTTGTTCTTGGTGAAGAGGTAACGAACGCTGTTTGTTGACTTTCCATCATAATCGGACTTCAACGGATTATACAAAGCCCAGAGGGTCGAGACAGGTGCAGAATCTGTCTTTCCAAAACGCAAGCGAGTCATGGTCAAATCAGTGCTTGTATACACTCCCCATGGAGTAATGCCGAGATTATTTCCGATGGACTCAGAGAAGGTAACTGGGCTCGTAGCCTGAGCGAAGTCGAATGAATCTGCGTTCTTGAGAACGTATGGGAAGGTTACAGTGAGTTTCTGACCAGCCGTGAGCTTGCCACGTAAGTTAATGTAGTAAATATTTGGCATTGGATTGCCGAAGGTAGTGTTGTACTGTGACTCACCGTAGTACTTACCTGGAGCTGCGACATTTGAATAGAGCGAAGCCGCCTGGACGTTTGCGGCATCAGTACCAGAGAAAACTGGAGCACCAGAAAGCTGAACGTTTGGAGCGCCTGAAGATTTTGAGGTCGACGATGGTGCCGTCAGGATGAAGTTCAAATTACTGACCGCATTCGTAGGTGTCAGCTCAACGACAGCATTGAAATGGTAAGAACCATCAGAGTCTTTAGTAATCTTGTCAAGGTTCAACACTGAATCATCAACTGCTGGGTTGGTCGATGACAGGTTCGACGTATAGGTATTTCCATCGCTACCTTGAGCAGTGAAGTACAGCGTGTGTACGAAAGTATTCGTACCATCTGTAGTTGTTGTAGCGGTATTGTTCGTCGTTGTACCGTTATTCATGACTTCTGTATTTGCTGCAACTGCCGAATTCATAGGCACAAGAGCAAACACACCAAGCGCTAAAGCAATAATAGATGCCGCGAACATACGCATCTGAGTATTTAAAGCACGCAAATTATATCCCTTCGATTTTTCTCTATTTCGAATAATATGAAAAACTTCCCGAATCAATGATAGTGGGCGCGGGGTATATATGACAAAGGAAAAACGCCCAAAAATGCAAAAACTTGGTAATAAGCACAAAAAATTATAAAAAGTAATGAAGTTCACTATTTAGTAAGAACAAAATTACAGAAAATTGATGACAATTGACTCAATGAATGAGATATTGTGTACACGATATGAGAAACCGCAGGTTAGCTCGATTTTTGGTAGAAAATACAAAAATTTTCACCTAGATAGATTATATGAGAAATATACTGTTTTTACCACGATTCATCGCACCGTGTGTCCTCGTATTCTTTCCTCTCGGTAACGGGGCATAACGCTCAGCGTACCGCTGAAAACTAGCCGTGTAAGATCCATATATCGCGCCGCAGATCGCATGACAATGCTCTCAAAATGAAAGAGGCCCCGAAATGAAAGAGGCTCCCGGAAAATTCTGAGGACCTCATGCACAGAATTCCTCTGTGTAGAATGATCAGACGCAAATCTGGTTAACGTGGATTACATGCGTACCTTACGTCCCGTCGTGCAGTGACGACAGCACGTACACCACTTATGAGCAGCTGTCCCGCCATAATGGCGATTGCGCTCACATCAAGCACCAGCTTTTGCAAGTCGTCTCGCTCAATAGATAGGGAGTGACTGGAGGAGGAAGATGATTAAGGCGTACGAAGTGACTGCCTTCTAGTTTTCCGATTTTCTTCGCTTTTCTGTTCCTTTTGTAAGACGGCATGCTTACACCTCCATATGAAAAGGGCTCTTAAGGATGTAAATCCCTAAGAGCCCTTTTGTACTTCGCTCTCGTCTACGATATGTCAATATCGTAGACGAGATGAGTGCGATTAGCGTATCGCATCATGCGCTATCGCATCATGCGACGACGCAGGATGGTTGCACCTGCAGCGACAAGGAAGAGCACTGCTGTGGATGCTGCCAAAACACTACTATCCACACCGGTCTTAGCTAAAGTTGTTGGGATTGGCTTTGGAGTAGGCTGTGGTGTTGGCTTCTTTGGAGTTTCAGTTGTTGGAGGAACGCTTGGTGCTGGCGTATCGATAACGGTCACATCTGCTGTGTAGACAGTATTGTTGAATTGCTGAGGAGTGATATGCACAGGATCAGCAACGTTGTATCCAGTAGGTGCTTGAGTTTCTGTCACGGTGTAATTGTCCATGAGCAAGCCGTTTACAGTTGCTTCGCCTTGAGCATCAGTTGTTACTGTCGATACTACTTCGCCGGTGCGGTCGCGAACGACCTTGAATACAGCGCCTGAAAGGCTTTCGCCTGCTTCGTTGGTCTTCTTAAGCTTCAATGAATACCGGTAGCCGTTTGCTTCACCTGATGCGGACTCCCATGTGTAATGGTCATCAGCCTGACCAACGATAGTGTCGCCATCGCGAGTCATACGTGCATAATTGTTGATGACTTCGTTGTTAACAGGGGTGTAGTTCAGCTCTACGTCATAGCGAATGAGGTAGCCGTCTCCGTGCAGGTCACCCAAATCAATGCTGAACGACTGGGCATCTGCCGCGAAAGTAGGTGTCTTGCCGTTGGAACCGTCACGGTTGATCAAAGTCCAGTAGCTCGTGCCGGTGTTGTAGGACCATACACCGTGCTCAACCTGGAAACTTCCTTGTACATAGGACATACCAGCACTGCGCAACGCATCGGAAACAATAACGCTCCTCAATGTGGAACCGACAGCGTTGACACGAAGAGAGTAATGAATGACGTTCTTACCTGCATCGTTGTTGTTGCGCCAACCCCACTTAGCAAAACCTTCATCGATATTGTCGCCAACTTGTCCGGTGTAGTGATAAGTACCTGCATTCACTGCATGCTGATCGACGGTGATAATGACCGGGAAGGTCGTATCCTGAGTAAGTTTGCCTGTATTGATACGAACCGAGAACTGAAGAGTACCGGTAACTTCCGAGTGAGTTTCAGGATAATCGGTATATGTCAATGTTGCAGTGCGAGTTGCTGAATCCACTACAGCATGTGCTACAACTGCCGACTTGTCTGGAGTTACGACATCGAAAGTTGTTCCTGTAGCGATACGGAACTCATCAGGAAGTGTAATTGTGGATGTGTCGCCAGCCTTAACCGTGTTATTTGGAAGCTTAAAATCAACCTTCAAATTACGGACGCTGTTGTCGTTTCCGGAAGTAACGGTATTGCCATTTTCATCAACAATTGATGCGCTTATGACAATATTTCCAATGGTTGCCGCGCTCGCTGGTGTAGGAGCGAGAACCAAACCGGAAAACAGAATGGCAATCGCCGAAAGCAAACCGATGAACAGTTTATGAAGACTTCCGCGCGAAACTTGGGTGGTCATAATCCTATCTCTCTTCTTTATGTGCTATGCATCTCAATAAGTCATTGTGTAAAAGGATGCGATGAGAGATAAAGCGCTGGTGTTAAAAGTTCTTGCGCTGTGCTGTTCCTTGTATGGTGAAACGTTTAAACCATACGATGCAAAGCGCGAGAAGGCTTATCAACGAACTGTGGAATGGTCATAGGCATGATCATGGCAGCAGGTTTACCCAGCGAAGATAATCACTCACTTCATCTTTTTCCAATTGTTCACAATTCTAACAGTAAGTATGTTCTAATGGTTGTGGGATGGCTATAAAAGATGGCGTGGCGCGGACGGCGATTCTTAGGGAGTGGAACAAGGGGAATATTTTGCAGTTTATCCCGTTTTGTGTTCGTAAAGGCATACTCCGCGTGCTTGAAATGGGACAAAATGCAAAAAATAGCGCGTGAGTAAAAATGCATGAATTCAAAAGTGTTCAAAACGCACAAGTTAGCGCAGGCACAATCTATGTAATGAGAACTTTTACCGCGCGGTGGTTAGCATCCTGTGGTGTGTTTGAGTGCAACAGGTGAATCGTAAGGTTCTTTTGACCTTTAACCATGTCTGTTAACGGTGTTAACATAAACCTTGTCATGACGTTAACACTGTAAACATTTTGGTGAAAGGCAGAAATACTTATGAATAGTTCACGCCACACTGTGCCTGACTATGCGCTTGATATAAGCGATATTCGAAAAAATTATAAAGATAAAGAAGTGCTGAAAGGAGTTGATCTTAAAGTTAAGCCGGGCGAAATTATCGGAATCTTAGGAAAGAATGGTGCGGGAAAATCGACATTAATTAATATTTTATGCTCGATGATTTCTCCTACCTCTGGTCGAGTATCTGTATGGGGTATTGATCCTTCGCTGCACGCAGTGGGGAAATTTATTGGGTATGCTCCTCAAGAATTGAGCATTTATCCGCATTTGACAGTAGAGCAAAATCTCGAGTGCATGGGAGATCTTCAAGGTTTGTCATCTACACAAACTCGGCATGAGGTCAATCAGATAGCTGAGTTGCTTGGTTTAGAAGGAATGTTGAAACGCAATGCTCTGAATCTTTCAGGTGGGCAAAAACGCCGTCTGCATGCGGGTATGGCACTCATCCATAAGCCTCGAATTGCGTTTTTAGACGAACCCACCGTTGCCGCAGACGTTGAAGCACGAAATCAGATTCTTGCTACGGTTAAATTTCTTGCTGAACAAGGTACGACTGTTATTTATACATCACATTATTTGACCGAGTTTGAAACGCTTGGTGCTCGCATTGCAGTGCTTGATGATGGTCGAATAGTTGTTGATGACAGTTTAGACTCCGTAGTTGCCAGATATTCAGTTTCGAGCATTCGCGTGTATTGCGATACTACGGATCTTCCAGATATCTCTGGTTGGAACCATAAAAAGAATTATTTTGAGCTAGAAAATCCTCAAGGAAATCAAGGTGCTCAGATTGCGAGATTCTTGGCTCATCCAGCTGTTCAATCTTTAACTATTACCAATATCGAAATCATGCGACCGTCGTTGGAAAATGCATACCTCAACATTGTGGGACACAATATCGTGGAGCAGGGGGAATAACCATGTACATTAAGCATCTTATCGCTGTTATTAAGCTCAACTTCCTTCTTCAATTACGCAATCCAGTGGTGATTCTCTTGATGACATGTGCACCATTAATTCTCATGCCATTTTTGATACCAACGTATAAAAGTATGTTGATTGTACAAGGATATGCTCATGCTAGTGGAGCAGAGCAAGCTGTCCCGGGCATCGCATTATTATTCTCATTCCTCGCGATACAAGTCATCATTCAGGCATTTTACGATGAGCATGTGTGGGGGACATGGACTCGTTTGAGGTCTACTGCTGCGCCGTTGAGCTCGATTATTTTGGGGAAAACAATCGTGTGCTTTATTGTCCAAACGGTTCAACTCATTGCAGTCATTGCAATCGGAAGTGCAATATATGGGTATAGCCCTAAAGGTAGTTGGATATCTTTGATAAGCATTGTACTCATTTTTTGTGCAGTTCTTACCGCATTAAGTGTGTGCTTGTCGCTGTGGATTAAATCGGAGAAAACAGCTTTGTCTATCGGGAATTTATTAGGCATGCTGATGTCTGGTATGGGAGGCGCATTAGGAAGTGTAAATGATTTTCCAGATTGGGCGCAACATATTGCGAAAATTTCTCCGGTGTATTGGGCTATGGATGCAATACGTAAAATTAGCCTTGATGGTACTTCTGTGAGTGACCTTTCGCATCAAATATGTATGCTCGGACTGTACTTTATAATTCTTGTTGTTCTCGTGGTAGTAAGATGTGTCTTAAAGTTAGATAATCGTAAAACCGAGTAGGAATAACATGACAAATGCACGAAAAGAGAAGTTGAATCGTGAATTCATTTTTGCTCAAGCGCTCAAGTTGCTTGATGACAATGGTATCGATTCGCTCTCTTTTCGTACTTTAGGAAAGCAATTAAACGTTTCGCAGACCGCTTTTTATCGTCATGTTCCTGATAAAACAGCTTTGCTGAATGGTATTGGGGATTTGATTTGGCAAGAAATTTTTGATTCTGTCTATCAGGTGCTTGATACGGAAAATATTCGAGATTGGCGTGATGTAGCGCTTATGTATGCTCGCGGACTATATGAAGTTCTTCACCGGCATCCCAATGCAGTAGTTCTTCTGTTGAGCCGTCCTATAAATACCGCGTACCAATTCACAAAAGTGGCGGAATTCTTATCAAAAATTAGGCATATGCAGATTGAATTGCCTGCTAATATGCTTAGTCTTGCGAATGTACTGAGCACATATACTCTGGGTTTCGCTGCTGCTGAGGTGGCGTCATTCCAAGATGATGAGACTTTTACTTGCGAAGATATGAAGAAGGTGCTTACTCAGGTAGATGAAACAGCTCAAGAAGAATTGCTACCGATTATTTCACCAATGAGTGAAAAACAGTGGAATTTTAGCCAGCAATTTGATGAGGGTCTTGAAGCTCTCGTCAGAGGATGGAATGTGTAAGCTGGCATAGCGAATTACACTAAATTTCTAAATCTGCTGTTACTTATCTAATTTTTTGTAGTTTATCCCATCTTGCGATTAAAAGTTACGCCGTGTGAAGCTGGAAACGGGACAAAATGCAAAAAATTGGGATGCGCTATATTTCGTGTGCCTGGGATGGGGAGGTTGGTGCTGATCTCGGGGGCGTGCTAACTAGGTAGTGAGGTATCGTAAGGTCGGCACAAGGTTTCGGATTTTTTGCGTAGAAAGCATCTAGCGAATATTTTGCATTTTATCCCGTTTTGTGTTCGTAAAGACGTAGTGCGGGTGCTGGAAACGGGACAAAATGCAAAAAATTGGTATTGAAGTGAAATGAGCAGGGAAATTGGTGCGATTTCGAATCTTGATGGCTACGCTAAACCCCAAAACCGATGAAAGAAAATTTGCACAAGAGCGCACACGTAAACGCGTAAATTGGTATAAAAAAGTGCCCCCCGTGGGACTCGAACCCACAACCCACGACTTAAAAGGACGCTGCTCTAACCATTGAGCCAGAGGGGCAACATATGGAATGTTAGCACGAGGGCGCCAAAACTGCAAAAAATTGAGCCAGCAGGCTAGAACGTGTCGTGTGGATGATACATGTATCAAATGCAAAATTTGATATAATAATCATGGCGCGTACGGAGTTGTAGCGCCACACAAAACACAAAACATAAATAAAAAAATTCAGAATATTACCTAAATTCGAGGGAGAAGGGGTAATGTCATGCCATTCGACACATAAATTATGTGCCGGAGCGGGAGCTGTTATAACAGGAGCAGCTATAACGGTATCCATGTTCCTATGCACATTGCCGGTTGGGTTCATTCAGCCGAGCTACGCGTTCGGAGCGGAAACCTCCAACGCACAGGCCTCCAATACAGAGACCTCCAACGTGGGAACTTTCGGAGCGGAAACTTCCACTGCGGAAAGATCAACCGCGGGAACGACCGCATCAGCAATTTCTGGCACAACCTATTACGTGTCAGCAACTCATGGGGATGATGGCAATTCGGGAACGGACTCATCGCATCCATGGAAAACGCTCGACAAGGCAAATGCCATCGCTCCACAGCTCAAACCAGGCGATGCAATTTCGCTCGAGCGCGGATCGATATTCGACAACCAAAGCCTGCGCATTGAGAACACGACGGGAAGCGAGCAAGCGCCGATTACTATTGGCGCGTATGGCGATACAGGTGCTCCAAAGCCGATTGTCTCCGCAAACGGAGCTCCGTCCAGTCATTGGGAGCAAAATTACCGCGGATACGTGGGAAATCACAAAAACCACGGAACGGTGTCCTCGGCTGTTTTGTTGCGCGATGTCTCGCATATCGTCGTGAAAGATTTGGAAATTACCAATGATGATCCTGATGTTAGCGACCCAATTGCCACATGGAAATGGACGGATCAAGCTGATGCGGATGGCACTCATCTTGACCGTCGTGCATCGCGCATGGATCGCACGGGGGTCGCGGGAATTACCGAGAATGGTACAACGATGACAGATGTCACTCTCGACAATTTATATATTCATGACGTGGATGGAAATATCTACAACAAGCATCTTGCTAATGGCGGCATTTACTTTATGGCTCATCTTCCACAGCAATGCGTTTCTGGAGAAGTGGGGGCGGAAAATGTCGGTGAAGAATGCGCGCAAACGCATATTTCGCGTTTCGATAAAGTAACTATTAAAAATAGTACGGTGCGCGATGTGGATCGCTGGGGAATTGCTGTCGGATATACCGCGCATCTGAGGTATATCGATCATATGCGCGGCAGGAATTTCAATTATGGAACGGGCGATATTAATGATGCACTAATTGCAAAATTTGGTGCAACGCACGTTCTTATTGAAAATAATTTCATTACAGGTGCTGGCGGTGACGCGATTACAGTGATGTATTGCGATCGCCCGTTAATTCGTGCGAATGTGGGCGATGGCGTTGCTAAGCATATGAATGTTGTCGATTATACGGAGAGCCGTCCATACGGCGGACGCGTGGCGGCAGGCATTTGGCCGTGGCGTTCGAAGAATGCAGTTTTCGAATATAACGAAATGTATCGCACTCTCAACAATGAGCACGGCAATGGTGACGGTCAAGCGTGGGATGCGGATTACGGCGATGGAACATTGTACCAATACAATTATTCGGCGTATAACAGTTTCGCGACATTGATGGTCTGCGGATATTATGCGGTCAATACGACGTTCCGTTACAACATTGCGTATAACGATCGTGGTGCGCTTGATTTACCGGGAAGTGGAAAGAATGTTCATATTTATAACAATACGTTCTATCTGTCGAATGGCGGACAGCCCGTCGTGAAACGCTCGAACGCCGGTGGAAAGATTGAAAATAACATCTTTATCAACGGTGATGCGAAGGGCAATGGTCAGTGGAATCCTCAGAATAATCGTCAGCAGTTCAACAATAACGTGTACGTGAATTACGCGAATGTTCCTCAATCAGATAAGCGCGCGATAAGTGTTGATGATATTCATGCTGCTGTTCGTTTTGCGGGACACTCTCCTGAAGGGCCCCAGACGAGTCATAAAGTACGCGACCATAATTCTGAGGCTTTCACAGGATACATGCTTGCTGAGAAGTCAGTGGCAAAGCGCGCTGGCGTGGGAGTTAAGGATATTAACGGTTTTGCAGTTGCGCACGATTTCTTTGGAAAACCGGTAGAAGGCTCACGTATCGACGTAGGTGCTATGCAAAGCCCAGTTCCAGCTTCTATCACGTCGTCCGATTATGAACTTCATGAGACAGCACATGGTGGAGAATTGTTCGTACCATTTACGGACAAGAATCCGGCAACAGTGAGCGAAGTGCTCTCTCATGTGGGTGTAACGGATCAGGCTCTGGCGAGCGTGTATCGTGGAGACACAGTTTTGGGCAATTCTGACATCGTTCAGGATGGAGATATTATTCGCGTCGCCAAAACAGGTATGGATAGCAGCGATTACGTGGTGAAGCGCCGCATCGCATGGAATTGGGTGAATGACTATACTCCGGGTGTTCAAGGTCCTGTATGGTTTGGCCAAGTTCAGAATGAGCAAAAGGCGTGGGTCAATATCGCGTCAACTGACCCGCAGTATCCAAACTGGGCATACAACACGTATTTCGGTCCGAGTGTTGATTTTGAGAATCATAATTTGCCACTCGATCGAAGTGCAATTCACGGTTTGCTCAGCGATGATTTGAACGTTGCTGGTGGCACTGCGATGGCATGGCGTGCGCTGAAGAGCGGAAAAGTCAAGCTGACAATTAAAGATAATGAGCCATATCTTCGTCAAAGGAATAATACGGGCGATTTAATTCTGTCAGTGTATAAGAATGACGAGCTTCTCCATTCGGCAACGCTCAACGTGTCCTTGCAAAAATCGGACGATTTTGCTCAATGGATTAGCGAGCATGGTGAGCTAGATGTCAAGGCAGGGGATTGGTTGCGCTTTGTTGCCGAATCGAAGACGGCTACACGAGCATCCGTGCATATCAGTCCGGTAATTACTTATCTGGATGTGCAGCCTCAAGCTGAGCCAAGCGAGCCGAGCGAACCAAGTGAACCGAGCGAGCCTAGCAAGCCAGGTGAAAATCCAAGTGAGAAACCTGATGAGAAACCGGGTAATGGGACGGGAGATGACTCGGGCACTTCAGACAAGCCAAGCGAAGAACCTGGCAAGGAACCAAGCGTTCCGGATAATCCGGCACAACCTGAGAAGCCGCAGCCTGAGAAGCCGCAGCCTGAGAAACCACAACCTGAAGATCCTGCTACTCCTAGTCAGCCATCGCAGCCATCGCAGCCTTCAGAGCCTTCTGAACCTTCCGAACCTTCACAGCCAGTGAAGCCACAGGATGCAAAGGATCAGGAGAAGTCTGAGCCTCATCAGCCTGATAAGACGGAGAATCCAGCTGTGCCAAATAAGCCAGATAAGACGGAAACTCCTGATAAATCAGACAAAACGGATAATCCGTCCAAACCTGTTCAGCCATCGCAGCCTGATTCAGGAAAGAAGGATGAGGATAAGAAAGATGATGGCAAGAAAGATGACTCCAAGCCGGATACAGGTAAGGTAGATGAACCAATCACGCCAGGCAAGGATGATTCCGCAAAGCCAGATTCCAAGCCGGATTCACGTCCGGGGGCGCATCCGGACACAAAGCCTGACACAGGTTCAGCATCTAAGCCAGCCGCGAAGCCTCGCATTAAGCCAGAGCTCGTTGGCAAGACTCTTGACGCGTCATCAGCTGCGTATTCCTTCCTGCGTAAGGAAGCTAATCCTGGGGATGAGATTGAAATTCGCGAGCCTGATGAGGTGAAGGGAATTGTAAATCGCGTGGTCATTGTCAAGCCAAAGCATGGAACTGTCCGACTGGCGTCTGTGCATTATCGCCCGGATAAGAGCGCACTTGGTGGTTAAGATAAATTCGTCATCCGTTACACGACTGATAATGGCGAGTTCGTTGACGTTGCCTACCGCCCTGTAGTGAAAACTAGCGCAGTATCCTCAACTGAGCTATCCACAAAATCTGCAGAATAATTCGGCAATGCGTAAGTCCGAGAGTACTTCTCGTCAATTGGCGCATTCTGGAGTAAGCGCTGAAGGGATTATGGGTGCTCTCGCGATAATGGTTCTGTGCACGAGTGCCATCGCCTTGATTCGTTCTCGTTACAACGGATAGTAGTTGAGGTTTGACGGATAAAACCGTGTACCGACAGAAAGGAATGTTGCAATAATTCATGTGGTGTCGTGTGCATGCCGTGCAGGCGTTTACATGCGGCACCACATTTTTTGTATTGTGCAGAGATGCTAGCGAGATACTAACAACATATGCGAGCAACCCCAGTGCGTCCCCAGTACAACCCCAGTACAACAAAAACGCAACAAAAAAGTGCGACTTCGCTTTTGCAAAGCCGCACCAGTGAGATAGGGATTAAGGAAAAATTAGGACAAACGTTCGGAAGCCAACTGAGCACCCTTAGCCAAAGTCTCCAACTTAGCCCATGCGATATGGGAGTGGATACGTCCACCCAAACCGCAATCGGTAGAAGCAACTACGCGTTCTGGGCCAACCAAAGAAGCAAAGCGCTCAATGCGATCAGCAACGAGTTCTGGATGCTCCACAATGTTGGTGACGTGGGAAACAACGCCTGGGATAAGGTACTTCTCAGCAGGAAGTTCGATATCCTTCCAAATCTTCCATTCATGCTCGTGGCGTGCATTTGCTGCTTCGAAGGACAAACCGTTTGCGTTGACAGACAATGCCAAATCAACGACATTCTTGAACTCCAAATCGGTGGAGTGTGGGCCGTGCCATGAACCCCAGCATACGTGGTAACGAACGAGTGCAGGGTCAATGCCTTCGAGAGCATAGTTCAAAGCTTCGATACGAACGCGAGAGAATTCGCGGTACTTTTCGACATCTGGCTCGACCTTGAACTGATCCCAAGATTCAGTCAAATCTGGAGCATCAATCTGAACGGTAAGACCTGCATCAGTAATGGTCTTGTACTCTTCATGAAGAGCCTTAGCCCATGCCCATACTGCAGCTTCATCATCTTCGTAGTACAGGTTGCCAACGCGTGCTGCGGAAGCTGGGGACAAGCTTGCGATGAAGCCGTCAGAAACTGGCTTGCCAGCCTTGTCAAGAGCTGCCTTCAATGCGTTGATATCGCGCTGAACGATTTCCTGACCAGTGTAGGTCAATTCACCGGTAACGGTTGGGAAAATCCAAGGCTTGCGATCTGCCAAGTGAATTCCGGATGTTGGATCAGCATATGCATCTGCGAAAGCAACCCAGTCGCGACGATCGGTCATTGCGTCGAGCTCGAGCTTGCCTTCTGGAGTTGGCTTGTGAGCTGGAACTTCATCGAGAACTTCCAAACCGCTGAAGCGAGTGAAAGAGTAGCTCCACCAAGCGCCGTAGTCGACCTTCTCAGTCATTGCATGGCCGTACTCACCGTCGTTAACGATATCGATACCGATTTCCTTCTGCTTCTCAACAACCTTGTTGGTTTCTTCGGTAACGATAGCAGCGAGCTGCTCATCGCTCAATGTGCCTTCTTGATGGTCAGCATTGGCCTTCAACAAAGTTTCGGTGCGTGGAAGGGAACCCACGTGAGTTGTGCGAATTGTAGTCATGTTTATCTCCTCAATTCGAAGTTTTCAATATATGTACGAACTAACGAAACTCATTCTATGTGAGGATTTTTGGGGAGACGAGCATTTTAGGCAAAGTCGATATATGTGTATCTTATAACGGGTGTGAAGACCGTTGATAATGCGCGTTTGGCGGCGCTTTTTGTGATAACGCACTCATGATTTATCCTAAATTTGGCAGCGATGCCGACGTTTCGATGCAATCAAGATGGATATGGGGAAAAGATATAAGAAAAATATGAGGAAAAGAAAAGCACCGAACCGCGAAAGCGCCTGTCGGCGCGCAGGCCGCTCGTAGCGGCAAAAAATGAAGCCCGGGGCTTAAGCACGGTTCAGTGCGGATTTAATTGTAACGTGTCAGTTGCATCGAGCACAACTAGCGTGTGTGCTTTTCATCTCAGAGCTAATGAGCATGTGTGAGCTCGTCATTTTCATGACTTTCAAGCAATTCATGAAATTCATGCAGTTAATGAAGCTGCCCGTCTCGCCACAGTTTCGCACCCGCTGCAAAATCTTTCGATGTGGTGACGAGATTTTTTGCATTGTGTGCGATGTCCTGTCGATGAGTTCCTGCAGGAATTTTCTTTGCACGTTCGACCAATGCGCGAGCAACGACATGGCAGAAGCTGGATGCGCGGTCGAGAGCTACGGCAAAATCACCTGTAAATGCGCCCGAAAGAATGGAGTCGGCAGTTGCGGCGATATCCTGTGCATGCGGTTGATCATTGATGCCGGTAATAGCGCTTGCGGCTGTAGGTGGAAGCTCGCCTTCGCGCCACAGCTGTGCAAGAGACTGCTGGTTACGTTGCATCCATGTGCGCATCGTGTACAGGCGCCACAGAATTCCTGGCAATGATTGCGCATCTGCTGTAGCCCACAGCTCAGCAATTGGCTCGATTCCTTCTGTGTCAACCACTGTAATCACGCGTCGAACTACTTCAGGGTCTTGTGTGTGATGCACGCGATCAAGCAGAGCTGCCGCTGTAGAATGTGCGAGCTCTCGCAATGCTTCAGGGTCGGCGCCACCAGCCATGTGGTCAAGGAGTGCCTGGTCGAGTTGCATTGGTCGCGAAAAGCGTGCAGATCCTGAGCGGTGAGCGGCAAATGCTGCTCCTGAATGTGAGATACCGTGTGAATCAGAAGACAATTGGTGTAATCCTTACGATGTCGGAAATGGTGCATGACGTTTGGTTGTCGTGCGAGCGTTGTGACGAGCTTTCGGTAGAACCGTTCGCAGACTGCTCTTGTGACTCTTCTGGAGATGGAGACTTCAGAGAATTCGTCGCAGAAACAGCCGCAGGAACAATAGTAATCGCAACTGCTTGTCCAGTTTGCAAAGATTTCTTTCCGCTTAATGCGCTGACAATTTTCTTAGAAATTGTAGTATTTTCCGCAAGCTCCGGAAGTAAGCGAGCTGCCAGTCGTAGCTGGGATGGAGTCGCTGAAATAACTTCGCACATAGGAGCGCGACCTTGTAATCGCTTAATAGTATCGCCTAATCCTGCAGTAAATTGAGCGGCAAGAATGTCTTTCTGCGGCGTCTTATGAGACTGTGCTTGTGACTGTGACTGCTCGCGTGACTGCGCTTGTGACTGCGCTTGTGACTGTGCTTGTGATGAAGACGCATGCTCTGCACGATGATGGGCGACTTGCTCCTCGATATTATAAGCAAAAACTTGAGTTTCGATGCCGCTTGAATATGACCATGGGCGAAGCGTTTCGAAGCAGCGGCTCAGGCTCGTCGTATATGTGCGACGAGGAAGATAGCAGCTTAATTCTTGCGATAACGCATATGCTTGAGAAGCTCCACGAGGCGTGAGAGGTCGCTGATATGTATCGCCCGCCCAATTCTTTGCAGAAATGGCTTTTGCGGCTCGCACAAGGATAAGAGTGGAGGAAGGAACTTGACCACTCTGAACGCGTCGTGCAAATTCACGAGCAAGATTTTTATCGTCTTCACGAGTCAAGGTCGAAATAGCATCGTCAATGCTCACCCAGCGAATGAGATCAGTTTCTTCGGGAGTGCTCTGGATTGGCTCATTGAAAGTAGACTCACGAAGGTTGCTAAACTCTTGAGGAATTTCGCGGGCTATCCAGTATGTCACTTCTTTACGAAGAGTACTTTGTGAGCCCCGCGATACCACAGCATCTGAGCCAGATGCGTCGAGATTGTAAGATACTACGCCCAATGGAGCTTCCAATTGAACGTGGTATCCTGTTTCCTCAGTCGTTTCACGCACTGCCGCATGCGCTAGGGACTCACGCTTGTGGAGTTTTCCTTTTGGCCAGCTCCAATCATCGTAACGAGGACGGTGAATGATGCACACGTACGGTTCGTTGGTATCAGTAATTCGATAGAGAACTGTTCCTGTGGCTTGAATAATTTTCTTGCTCATATCTGAACTACTCCGTTCGTACAGTTTTCCGTGACGCGGTTTTCATACATTTCAGACATATCATGCATGTCATGCAGGCATTTCCGAGGATATATATCAGTTAAGCATACATGTCGATGATATGCCATGACGATTGTTTATCTGCTTAGAGATGATGACGAGAGAGAAGAATATGAAGAGGTCAAAGAGATAGCCTGGTCATGTGTTGGTGCGCAATTATCGTGCGGTCAGTACGACGATGAGTACGACAGTAACGCGTCATGACACACCAACACATGTGACGACTTGTGCTTCTATTTTCGCCTGCTATGACGAGAAATAAGCAAAGCCTGCGAATCGACTAATGGCTTTCCCTCTACGTCGACGGAATGGCGCTCATACGAACCATCTGGAAGCATGTGCCACGAGCTGGTTGTATCTGCCATTTGCAAATCGACATAGTCGAGAAGGTCTTGGATTTGGTTTGGATCAGTGATACGAACCAAGGCTTCTACTCGGCGATCAAGATTGCGATGCATGAGATCAGCAGAACCAATCCACACTTCTGGACCGCTCATTGGGCCTTCGCCAATTTGTGGACCTTGGGAGTTTGCGAAAGCAAAAATGCGGCTGTGCTCAAGGAATCGACCGAGGATAGAACGAACACAAATATTCTCGCTCAGTCCTGGAACGCCTGGCTTAAGCGCGCAAATTCCACGCTCAACGATGTCAATCTTTACGCCTGCTTGGCTTGCGCGGTACAAAGCATCAATGCACTTCTCGTCAACCAAGGAATTCACCTTGATCTTGATCCATGCTTCCTTTCCATCACGAGCAGCCTGCTCTTCACGACGAATGCGCTCAATCAAACCTGTACGAATCGTTCGTGGTGCGACGAGCAATCGGTGGAAGCTTGACTTTGGTGCATATCCAGAAAGTTGGTTAAACAAGCGAGTCAGATCTTGACCAACTACTGGATCGCATGTCAGCAAGCCCATGTCGGTGTACAAACGAGCAGTCTTAGGATTGTAATTACCCGTACCAATATGGCAGTAACGGCGCAATCCATCGTTCTCGCTGCGAACGACCATAGAAAGCTTTGAGTGAGTCTTCAAACCGACAATTCCATACACAACGTGGACGCCAGCGCGTTCGAGCTTTCGAGCCCACGCGATATTCGCCTCTTCGTCAAAGCGTGCTTTAATCTCGACCAAAGCCAAGACCTGCTTGCCTGCATGTGCAGCATCGATAAGCGCATCGATAATTGGCGAATTTCCAGAAGTTCGGTACAAAGTCTGCTTGATAGCCAAAACACGTGGATCGTTTGCAGCCTGTTCCAAGAATGCCTGAACAGACGTGGAGAACGAATCATACGGATGATGAAGCAAAATATCGTTCTCACGAATTGCTGCAAAGATATCTTGAGCTCGGCTCGTTTCTACTTCCGCAATTTGACGATTAGTCGTTGGAATGAATGGCTTATACTTCAAATCTGGACGATCGATGCTGTGCAATTCAAACAAGCACGTCAAATCCAAAGGAGCTGGAAGACGATACACTTCGGACTCCTCGACACCAAGCTGAGTTGCGAGAAGCTTACTCAAATAAGGGCTTGTCACATCAGAGAGCTCCAAGCGGATAGGAGGCCCGAAGCGACGACGGAGCAGTTCGCGCTCCATAGCGTTCAGAAGATTTTCTGCGTCGTCTTCTTCTACATCGATATCTTCATTACGAGTCAATCGGAAAGCGCGAGCTTCCTTAATCGTCATACCTGGGAAAAGAGTTTCGATATGGCTCAAAACCAAATTTTCCATCGTGATAAAGCCATGGCGATGCTGCAAACCGTCAGGAGTTGCTGCATCATCATGCGAAACATCGACAGGGTAGAGGCGTGGCAAATTATCAGGAATCTTCACGCGTGCAAAGTGAGTCTTGCCGCTGTCTGCATTCTCTACAAGTACGGCCAGATTCAACGACTTTCCCGAAATATATGGGAATGGGTGAGCTGGGTCAACTGCAAGAGGAGTAAGAACAGGGAAAATATATCGACGGTATACCTTGGTCAGGCGCTCCTGCTCGAGTGGGGTCAAATCTGCCCATTTCAGCAAAACGATATTTTCCTGAGCAAGCGCTGGAATCAAAGTATTGGTGAAATAATGAGCATGAGCATCTTGCAAACGGTGAGCTTCCTCGAAGAGTTCACGAAGCTGCTGGCGTGCACTTAAACCGCTTGCGCTTGGGACGGCGATACCGGAGTTGATACGACGCTTCAATCCAGCCACGCGTACCATGAAGAACTCATCCAAGTTACTTGCAAAAATTGCCTCAAAATTCGTGCGCTCCAGCAAAGGGAGAGTAGTGTCTTGGGCAAGCTCAAAAACGCGCTGGTTAAACTTTAGCCAGCTGAGCTCGCGATCATAAAAACGATCAGCTGGAAGAGGCTCATACTGAGCCGTCAGAGCTGAGAATTTGTCGTCTTTCTCAGTTTCTGCGATGTGCTCCGCGATCTGGTTGCGAAGAATTTCTTTGCTTGGTCCGGTAAATTGTTGCGCCATAACTCTAGTCTATTGCCACGCATGACTTTTGCAATGGCTTGGAGGAGCATTTCGCTAGGCACGGAAATCTGTGAGCGCTGAATTGTCGAGAATTATCAGGGGCAGTGAGTGAAATGTGGATAACACGCTGAGATGGAAGGTTGAAACCATGATCCAGATGCCGTTAATGAGCGACAATCTGTGAGTATCTGCAATCCTCAAATAAGAGAAACAGTAAGCATGAAAAAGCCACCTCCGAAGAGGTGGCTTACCAAGTTCAGTGGAATCTCTGCACAACTTCTTTGTTCTGGCGGTTAAGTCTATTTCATTCCGCCCAACTTCTTCAGCTCTATTGTTTGCTGTTACTTTTGTGGGCTCCACTGTTAACTTTTCTTGGTAGTTTTATTATCGCGTAATAAGACGGAAAATACAAAATATTTGGGCTAATTTTCGGGGAAAAATAAGGAATCTTCACAATTGATTATTTGCTTGCGAAGTTGAGCGAAAATATGGTTTTCGATACGCGAAACTTGTGCAAAAGAACGTCTGTTGTGTGTTTTATGTGCGTTGTGGATAACACGCGGAAAAGGGGTTTGTTCTGCTATCTGGAATGTGAATTCAGTGTGGACTCAGGGCGTATCATCCGGGAGTGTTTCCACAAGTGATAACATTTTCTGCTCGTGTAGACAAGACGAATCATATCGAGTCACAGTAGTGGGTATGGCGAATACAGATTTTGATGGTAAAACACAGAATTACCCATACTACGAGCCGCTTCATCGTGAGCATGCGCCGAATGAACATGTGCCGAATGGAACCGTAAAATTCCAAGATAAGGGGAAACAATATGAAGCGCATAATCAATCCGGTAGAGGCTCTCGCACTCTCGATGATCGCGAGTATGGAGGATATTTATCGACTGTTATTGTTCCAGTTCTTTCCGCGGGTGGAGGATATGGAGCGAGTACTTTTGCTCTGCAGTTGGCTCGTGTGGCCGCTGCAGAGGGGAAACGAGTATGCGTTGTAGATATGGATTTTCTTCATGGTGGCTTAGACATCCTTGCTGGTTGTGAAGAGGTAGAAGGTCTGAGATGGCATAATGTGCAAGCTCCTTTAGGGGCAATTGACCCGCATAATTTTGACGACGAATTGGTGGAATGGGATGGTGTGCGTATCCTCCCGTATCATCCGTGGCAAGTGTGTGCGCATGAGTGGTGGGAAATAAAAGCTATCTATGAAGCGCTGGCAAAGAATTTTGACATTATCGTGTGCGACTGTCCTCAAGGACTGACGACACAGATATGTGCTGCTTGGAAAGCTGTGAATTTTCCGCTGTCTATTAGACCGATACTTTTGACGCGTGCGACGACTTTGAGCGTAGCTCGAGGTTTTGCGACTCTCACGGAACTTGATACATCGCGTACGGATTTATCTGCCGTTGCTGGCCCTGTTGCGTTTATAGCGCCTACAGAATCGAGCAATGATATGACGATTGCTGATGTAGAAGAATTGCTGAGAGTTCAGGTGTACGCCCAGGTGCCGTTCAATCGTCGATGTCGATCTTTTGACAAGCATGGGTGGGGAATTGCTCCGATAAAACGTGCATACTCGACGGTGTTGTCTGCTTTTATCCATGATTTTTTGTGAGTTCATAGCGAATTCATAGTGGGTAGTGAGGGGAGTGTATGAGATATGGAAGTTATTTTTGGGCCATTATCAGAAATTGCGAGTGAGTCAGGAGTGACAGATATTGCTGTGACCAGTGATGGCAGAGTATGGGCTGATAAGGGCAAAGGAATTGTTGAGCGAAGTCTTGTATCGGGACGATTATCCCCAGAAACTATTCGTAATTTTGCGATTCAGTTGTGTGCGACGTTGGGGAAGCGACTCGATGACGCATGTCCTATTGCTGATGCATCGTCGCCGGATGGGATACGCGTCCACGCTGTTTTAGAACCTCTCGTTGCTCAAGGGGCATCCCTATCCATTCGTTTGCCGAATCATAATTTGTCATCTTTGGATGAATTATCCCGAGTACACATGTTTCCCTATGAATGGAAAGGCTTGCTAACTCATATCATCCGGACGCATTGCACGGTGCTTGTGTGTGGAGGAACGGGTGCGGGGAAAACGACAATTGTCAAAGCTCTGCTGGCAGAAATTCCTGCACATGAACGTGTGATTCTCATTGAAGAGATTCGCGAGCTCAATCACAGTATTCATGTCAATGGTGAGTCACTCGTTGTGAGAGAGGCAAATGTGGAAGGTAGTGGCGATATATCACTGAGCGAACTTGTCCGAGCAACTGTCCGCATGAGACCGGATCGAATTGTTCTAGGCGAATGCCGAGGAGAAGAAATTGCTGATTTGCTCCGCGCGCTTAATTCGGGACATAAAGGAAGTATCGCAACCATTCATGCGGATAGCATCGAGCGATTGCCTTCACGCTTATGTGCCTTGGGGCTTCTGGCAAATATAGACACTCGTGCGATGTCTCTCCTTGCTGCGGGTGCATTCGATATAGTTCTTCATATAGTGCGAGGGGAGTCTGGAAGGCACATAGCTCACATCGGGCGGTTAGTTGTCGATGATTGCGGGCAGCTCCGTGGAGAAGAAATCGCATCGTGGGACGGTGAAAGCGCTCCGAAATATACAGAAGCGTTTTATCAATGGGCGCAAGAAACAGGATTTGAAGGAATTACTTCTCGAGATTTGCTAAACGATGAGGAAAACCCTGCTGCTGATGATGATGGAACGCGAGAATTTACAAAAATAATCAGCGTTCATGTACCTTCTCGTCACATGCCACAGAGGTGAGAAATGATGAGGATAATTGCCAAAAATCGAGTAATGAATCTTGTGAGTCATTCTTCGCACGTTCACAGGAAAGCATGGAGTGAGCGTGAACTCCTCACAGGACTCATTAGTGCTCTTAAATCGGGAATTTCACTTATCCAAGCGTGTGAACACGTCGGCTACTATCCTCGTGCATCGGTTACGATTGAGAGATTCTCGATACGAGCAGTAGTTCGCAAACTTGTGCGCACTCCACCTCACAGGCACAGTACACCTGCTGATAATTTTTCCTCCCAGCTGTATGTCGTCTGTAAATTAAGCGAAACTGCTGGCTGCTCCGCTACGCGCTGCTTAGAAATCCTCTACGAAGACATTAAACGAAATGAGGATCGGCGCGAGCGACAGAAGGAGGCAACTGCTATCGCTCGATTGACACTGAAAGTATTGCTTGTACTCCCTGTGGGATTGCTTGCATTGAGCTGGATAGCAGGCTTTGCGGCACTCGCCTTCCTCTGTACATCGCCCGTGGGGTGGGGATGTCTTGCAGCGTCGGGTGCGTTATATAGTGCGGGATTCTTATGGTCGAAGGCTTTGCTGGATAAGTTCGCACGAGATACATATCCATGGGCGCAGTATGCTCCTGCAGGGTGAGGAGGAATATGATGATTCACAGAGTTGTGCGACTGCTCGAAGGAGATGCGAAAGAAAAGAACAGTGATATATACAGTGTGGAGCTCATCCTCGAAATGCTCGAAGTAACCATAGCTCAAGGGATGTCGCTACCGCGCTCGCTGGTCATAGTAGGCACTGTCATCGAAGGTCCCATCGGCTTGGTTTTGAGTGACATCGGGCATGGGCTATCCGAAGGGCAGGAGTGGAACCGCGTCTGGAAACCATATCTGAATAGGCATGAGCGAAAGAAACTAAGAAGAGGGAAGCGTGTGCTGCAATCAACGAGTTCGACTCGCTATGACCATGATCGCTCTGCGCAATCCATGACTTACTCTGCGAAGTGCGTTCTTACTGTAATTCACAATGTTCTTGAACCAGCATATAAGCGTGGGGTCTCGCCGATATTGCGTATCGAAAATGCGATAGAACAATTTTCGAATGAGGAAAAGCGAGCGACTTTGGAAGCATCTCACGAGCTTTCCGTAAGAATCTTACTGCCGCTGGGATTGTGTTTTCTTCCTGGATTTATCGTTCTGACAGTTGTTCCGCTCATTTCATCGTTTATTGGCTAATTTGCAAAATTGGGCACGCTACGGACGATATTGTGCGGTTTATAGGCGATAAACGACACGGTTATCCACATTCGTTCACATTAAAAATTAAATGCGTCAAAACAAGCTTAGTCGTTTCACAATAGATATAAGCACGAAATGATGTGAATGTGAAGAGGTATAGAGACATATATGACATAGCGGAAAAGTGCTTAAACATTATCAATTTTTTATTTCTAAGGACGGAAATTATGAATCGTTTATTCGTTAAGACATGGGTTGCGGCACGGCATGCTGGAGAAATCATTGCTAAGAAACTCTCGGTAGAAGATAAGGGAATGGCGACGGCAGAGTACGCTATCGTCCTCGTTGCTGCATCAAGTTTCGCAGGGCTTTTGGTGGCATTACTAAAATCGGATGTCGTGCGTTCTGTGATTACAAAATTGGTGACGGATGCGTTGTCCATTATCTAGACAGTATATGCGCCATGTGATGCGTGCCCTGAAACGTAGTGATCGGGGCACGGTCACTGCTGAGTTCGCTATTATTTTCCCGGCAGTTGTGGCTGTCGCAGTTCTCATCGTGAGCTTAACACGTGTTATTACGGTTCAGCTTGACTGCCATAGCGCGGCTCGTGAAGCAGCATATGCCATCGTGCTTGCAGAAGAATCCGCAGTGCCGCACGAGAAAATTGATGCAATTGCCTATAAAAAAGCTCGCGAAGTTAGCGGGGATGGAACAAGCGTTCAAATCCGCTGGACGACTGATAGTTTCGAGGTTACGACGACATGTGACATTGCTCGAGTAGGGCAGCTTCGGCTTCCGCTTGAGGTGTATGGACAAGCAAAAGGTGCAAGACATGTGGAAGAGCAATGGGAATAGAAGCCATGTGAGAAGACATACTCTGCGTACTGTGAAGACGGCGTTGACATTGCATGATAAAGGATCTGGCACGATGATGGGAATCATTCTTGTCATGTGTGCAGGAATAGTCGCGCTGGGCATTGTGTGCGCAGGAAGCTACCTCATCAGTGCTGAGCAAGCGCGTAATGTTTCTCAAGAAGTGGCGCTGGATATCGCTCAGCGCATTCAGATATCAGAATTAGAAAGGGGTACTACAGCTTTAAGTGAAAATGTGTCTGCGAAACAAAAGCGACACAATGGGAATAATACGCGCGTATTTTCTGAGCATAAAACGTTGTGTGAGCAGGCGGGTAAGAGAGTTTCTGAGCGGGGAATGTCGGTACTTCAATGCGTCATTGAGGGGCAGGAAGCACAGGTGAGGATAGAAGCAATACCATCTGTGAATTTTCTTCCACACCCGACCGCAGTTTCCCGCGCCGGTCCGGCACAATGCTCAGCGCAAAGTGTCCCAAGAAATCGGTAGCCTAGAGCCATGGCATTAGCATTGTATCGACGTTATCGACCAGACACATTTGACGGTGTTGTTGGGCAAGATCACGTGACAAAACCGTTGTCACGAGCGCTTGATGAGGGTAAGCTGACGCACGCTTATCTCTTCTCTGGTCCTCGCGGATGTGGTAAGACATCATCCGCGCGAATTCTTGCGCGTTGCATTAATTGTGTCGAAGGTCCTACATCGCACCCATGTGGTGTATGCGATAGCTGTCGTGATTTATCCACAAATGGTCCTGGCTCTATTGATGTCGTGGAAATCGATGCAGCGAGCCATGGTAGCGTCGAAGATGCACGTGAACTTCGCGAGCGTGCGGGATTTGCCCCTGCCCGTGATAGGTATAAGATTTTTATCCTCGATGAGGCACACATGGTGACGAGCAATGGTTTCAACGCATTGCTTAAAATCGTCGAAGAACCACCAGAGCATGTGATGTTTATCTTTGCGACGACGGAGCCTGACAAGGTAATTGGTACGATTCGTTCGCGTACACATCATTACCCATTCCGTTTGGTTCCTCCAGAAATTATGCTGCCATATTTGGAAGATATTTGCAACAAGGAAGGAATTGAACCGGAGGCGGGTGTGCTACGGCTGGCTATGCGTGCTGGTGGCGGATCGATGCGCGATACGCTTTCTGTACTTGATCAGCTTATGGTCGGATCCGTGGACGGAAAAATTACCTATGCTGATTCCGTAGCTCTTCTCGGTTTTACTCCAGACAGTCTCATTAGTGAAGCTGTGGATGCTGTCATTGAGACCAATGGTGAAAAGCTGTATGGCGTCATTGAGAAAGTCGTGACAGGTGGATTTGATCCTCGAAAATTCGTCGAGGATTTGCTTGCGTATGTAAGAGATTTACTCGTCTTGTCTATCGCAGGAGAGCAAGCTGAGTCTGCACTGAACTCGGGTCAATCATCCCAAACAATGGATGATATGCGTCGACAGGCTCAGGCTCTTAATTTGCGTAAGCTTAACGAGATGGCAGAGCGCATTAATTCTGCTCTAGGGTCGATGGTGGGAACTGTCTCGCCACGAATGCGATTGGAATTGCTTGCTGCTCAATTGCTCATTCCGATGAATGCGCAGCCATTAGAAGGCGTTCAGCAAACTCCAGCGTTGGCTTCTTCGTCTTCGCAAGCAGGAGCTGGTCGAACGTCATCCCCATCACAAACATTGCAATCTCGACAGTCTCAGTCACCTCGAGCCCGCGCTAAAGCTCTTCAAGCTCAGGAACAGGCAGCAGCTGAAGCTGTTTCTGTCCGTATGAATGCTGAGATATCTCCGCAGACTTCGCAGGTGTCACAGTCTTCACAGAGTCAGCAAGAGCCAGCGCAGAACGAAGCACGTGTATCTGTACCTGATACTGTCCAGAATCAACAAACAGGTGAAACATCTGCAGAACGCGTCACCGCAGAACATGCTTCACATGAAGGGGCTGAACTCGACCCAGCTCAGGCACAAGAGCAATGGAATGCTATCGTGCGCTCCTTGCCTGCCAAGATTCAGACAGTTGTGGATAATGAGCATATTCCACATGTCGAATTGCATCAGCGCGGAGCTCATTACCGAATGATGCTCACCTTTGCGAATCCGTTGAGCCAGCATGCCTTTGGTCTTGCGGTGTCCAGCGAAGTTATTAATGGTGAGACGTCATTACAAAAAATCTTGAATGCAAAACTGTATGAGCGCTACAATACTCCAGTATTGGTGGCGCCAGCAGCACGTACGGCGGATGGTCAAACTGTAACTCCGATGCGCAATTTGTCTCCAGCAGAGCAAGCACATATTAAAGCTCAAGTAGCACAAATGGCTGCTCAAGCTGCGCTTGCACAAGTTCGAACGACGGGGGAGTCATCGCCTCTTTCGCACGCACATGAGACAAAGCAAGAAGCCGAATCTGCGCACAGTGATGATTCGGAGGTTGACCGACAGGAGGTCGACCAACAATCGAGAGTAAGCGCCGATGATTCTGTAGCCGATTCTATAGCAAACGACTATGATCCATGGGCAGTGAGCGAAGGAATGAGTGGATTTGCAGAAGAGGAAAATGCTCCATCAGATCCGACGGACTCGCAGGTAGCGCAACGTTCAGAATCTTCCTTTGCTGAAACAGCGCAAGAAGCGGAAGTAGAACCTGTCTCAACTCCTGAACCTCCTCAAGATTTCGATCCTTGGGCTCACACAGAGACGAATCATACATACGGTGAAAAGTATGGTTCAGTTGAATCAACCACGCCTTTGAATTCAGCAGAATCTACAAGCTCAGAATCTGTGACGAATAGTCCAGTTGCACGTATGAATTCTTCTGATTCTGAAAGGATTTCGGATAGTCCTGATACGGCTCGCGATGTTTCCCGTGAAACATCTCCATCAGGTGGCGCTTCTGATATGTCAATTCCTGCATCGCCTGACTTTGCCCAGCCTCGCCCAGAGGTGAGCGCGGAAGACGATAATTATTCATTGGATGATGACAGCATTGGCTCTCAGATGAGTATGAGCGTGAAAGCAGTCAGCAAGATGTTCAATGCGAAAAAAACGGAGAACTTCGCAGCGGATGATGAGCGCAATCCTGCAAAACGATAGTCAACGAATTCTCGCGTAGCATAACGTGACAGAACGTGACGAAACGTGATAGAAAGAGCAAGGCGCTAGGGATAGAAAAAGGATAGAAAGAGGAAGAATTGCCAACAACATATGATGGTGCTATTCAAAATCTGATTGATGATTTTGCAAAGCTCCCAGGGATTGGTCCCAAGGGAGCACAGCGCATTGCATTTCATCTTCTTTCTGTAGATGAAACCGATGCACAAGAGCTCGCTCAAGCAATTATTGAGATGCGCGAGCGTGTGCGTTTTTGCGAAATTTGCGCGAATGTGTGTGAGCAAAGTCCTTGCCCAATTTGTGCTGATCCTCGTCGAGACCATACGACGATTTGCGTGGTTCAAGAGCCGAAAGACATTATGAGTATCGAGCGTACACACGAATATCGTGGTGTGTATCATGTGTTAGGCGGTGCGATTAATCCAATGGCAAATATCGCGCCTCAAGATCTCAATATCGCCGCTCTCGTGAAGCGAATGCAGGCAGCTGAAGCAGATGACTCGTCTGAAAGCATTAAGGAAGTTATTCTGGCTCTCAATCCTGATATCGAAGGCGAGGCTACAACAACCTATTTGAGTCGTCTTCTCGGTCCTGTAGGTATCACGATCACGAGGCTCGCGAGCGGTTTGCCTGTGGGTGGCGATTTGGAATACGCAGATGAGGTTACCCTCGGACGTGCGTTGGCTGGACGACGTTCGGTTTAACCGGACTAATCTAACCGAGCTAATCTAACAGAACTGATTGGGAGTTGATCTAACCGGGCTGATCTAGCCGGACTGATCTAACCGAGTTAATTTGACTGAGACGCTTTTGACACTTTTCGACAGTTTTAGTCTGAGATAGCTGAGATGCTGAGCAGAGAGAGCTTAGTGTGGGAAAGCTCTGTCCGGGATAATTATGAACACTATTTTCGCCACTATCGTTGGGTATGCTCGTCGGGTATACTTCTGAGTCATTTCATAGTATGGGCGATAAGTGCTGAAAATCAGGGAGTTTGCGTAAGATTGAGAGCGCTGGATGTTTATGACATAAGGACAATGCTCGAGATGCATTGACAGCATGGTCATAACAGCCCAGTTCATGCTATTTAACGCATGCAACGATAGACTTTGACAGAAGACTTTGACAGAAAACAGAAATTGGCATCTAGCAGATTGGATTGATGTGGCTCTCATAGTACAGAAGTACGGCGGTTCCTCAGTAGCAGATACTGAATCCATCAAGCGAGTTGCTCGCCGAATTATCGAGACACGCAAAAAAGGCAATGACGTAGCTGTAGTCGTGTCTGCGATGGGAGATACGACAGATGAGCTCATCGATCAGGCGCTCAGCATTGATTCCAACCCATCGGCCCGTGAAATGGATATGCTGATGACAGCGGGTGAGCGTATTTCTATGTCTTTGCTAGCTATGGCAATTCATGCACAGGGTGAGAAAGCGCACTCGTTTACAGGTTCGCAAGCAGGCTTTATGACAGACACTCAGTACGGTGCTGCTCATATCCGCGCGGTGAAGCCAGAGCGTGTACGTGATGCTATTAATAACGGTGAAATTGCGATTGTTGCTGGTTTCCAGGGTATTAATTCATTGGGCGATGCTACGACGCTTGGCCGTGGTGGTTCAGATACTTCGGCTGTGGCATTGGCTGTGGCATTGGGCGCTGACGTATGCGAAATTTACACAGACGTTGATGGCGTTTTTACTGCTGATCCACGCATTGTGCCAACTGCTCAGCGTATTGATTCCATTACCTATGATGCAATTCTTGAAATGGCTGCGAGCGGCTCTAAAGTTTTGGCATTGCGTTGTGTCGAATACGCGCGCCGTTTCCATATGCCAATTCATGTGCGCAGCTCGTTCTCTAAGCGCACCGGAACAATTGTGCTTGGTTCTAACGTAGATCTTAATTCCATTCCTAATCGCGATTAATGAAGGAGAATTCATGGCAGATACATCAATTGGTGATATTTTCCCGGATATGACTGGGCCAGAGGCTCCTATCATTTCTGGAGTTGCTCACGATAGCAGCGAAGCGATGGTGACGTTGCGTGGTATTCCAGATATGCCTGGTCGTGTAACGGCAGTCTTCACAGGTTTTGCTGAAGAAGGCATTAATATTGATATGATTGTTCAGGCATTGGCGGCAACGGATTCTGAACATCGCTTTGCGGATATTTCTATCACTTTCCCAGAATCCCAGTTGCGTAAGGTTCAGCAATATATCGAGACTCATAAAGAAGAATTGAGCTACAAAACTGCTGATGTCAATACTCAAATCGGCAAGATTTCTCTGGTAGGTGTCGGAATGAAAACTCATTCAGGCATTACTGCTCGTTTCTTCCAAGCATTGTCGGATGAATCCATCAATGTTTTGATGATTTCCACTTCAGAAATTCGTATCTCGGCAGTTATTCCATTGGAAAATCTTACTACTGCAGTACGAAGCGTTCATACAGCATTCGGTTTGGATGCTGACACGATTGAAGCAGTTGTTTATGGAGGGACGGGTCGCTAATGACACGCATTAATGACAAGGGAGTAAACCTCGCTGTTCTCGGTGCGACGGGGCAAGTCGGAATGGTTATGCGCTCTATTTTGGAGCAGCGAAATTTCCCTGTAAAAGATATTCGTTTCATGGCATCTGCACGTTCGGCAGGTCAGGTCATTTCGTATGAAGGCCATGACGTTGTTGTGGAAGATGTCGCGAAGGCTGATCTTTCTGACATTGATATCGCTATCTTCTCTGCCGGCGGCGGCACCTCCAAGCAATGGGCTCCAGCTTTTGCGCAAGCGGGCGCGTACGTTATCGATAACTCCTCGCAGTGGCGTATGCATGACGATGTTCCACTCGTCGTCGCTGAAGTAAATCCTGAAGATTTGGATGATGTACCAAGTCATATCATTGCTAATCCAAACTGCACTACCATGGCTGCTATGCCAGCGGTAAAGGCTCTCCATGATCGCTTCGGTTTGAAGCGTTTGGTTGCGTCCTCCTATCAGGCGGTAGCAGGTGCGGGTCGTGACGGCGTTCTACAGCTGATGAATGAAGCAACAGCTGCTATCGATCAAGGTGCGGATAAGCTAGTCTTCGATGGAAAAGCTATCGAATTCCCAGAACCTACCAAGATTGTGAAAACTATTGCTTTCAACGCTGTCCCATTCATCGGTTCAATTGTCGATGACGGCAGCGAAGAGACTGACGAAGAGCAGAAGTGGCGTAACGAAAGCCGTAAGATTCTGCACATTCCAGGACTTCCAGCAGCATGCACATGCGTACGCATTGGTGTCTTTACTTCTCATGGTATGAGCGTTCAGGCTGAATTCGAGAAGGACGTTACTCCAGATATGGCGCGTGAAGTTCTTCGCGATGCTCCAGGTGTAGAACTCATGGATGTTCCAACTCCTTTGGACGCAGCAGGAAAAGATCCAAGCTTCGTCGGCCGTATTCGTCAAGATCAGTCGGTAGAAGGCAAGAAGGGCTTGAGCTTCTTTATCGCGAATGATAATTTGCGTAAGGGTGCCGCTTTGAATGCTATTCAAATTGCTGAAGTTATGGTTTCCAAGCACTTCGCAGACAAGCTGTAGATGTGCAGAAGTGCCGATGCCTTACGGTGAGTGCAATACATTCAGTACGTTGAGTGTTTTACAGAGAGCGCTTTTCGTTGCGTGACGGTATGTAACCTTTCAAATTTGAGCGGTATCCATGAATGTGGGTGCCGCTCAACTGTACTCCGTATAACCTATATACTCCATATCACTCTGAGTGCATTTCACCTCTGAGTGTCTTTATAGATTCATAGTTCGTTTATCTCGTGTAAAGTTTCTCATATGACATCAGTAACTCCACATGTAATTCTTAATTCGGTTGCTTCCGAGGTATTAAGTCAGCTTGACCGCCTCGTAGCCCTTGGTTACGCAGACGTTGCTGATTTGAGTGATAGCGAGTTTCGTTCCTTGGCATGGCCATTAATCGTCGAGCTGAATAGTCCTGAATATGCGCATCTCGGCACGAATATTTTGCTTGTTCCTACGCGTGAGCTTGTATCACCGGAGTCTTTGATTGCTCGTACGGCAATTGGTCGTAATGCTGGATTTACCACCATGCCTCCACGTGATATCGCAAGTTTCAATCCTCAAGATGGGTGCGAGCCTCCAGAAGGTCCGTTCTACATCGTCATTGATCCACATACCGGCACAAAGTACACAAATCGCGAACCGGATATCGCGCGCAAACTTATCGATTCGGATAATAAACTTCCATTAACGTTGGAAGAAGGAATTGCTATAGCTACTCAGCATCCAAACTGGCTGACGGATAAGAATGGCTTCAATTTGACCGGATCTCGTAGTACAGACGGTCGCGTTCCAAGTATTTGGGTGAGCCAGAATTCGCCACGTTTGGGAGCAGTATGGCCAAATTCTCGTCATACATGGCTGGGAAATGCGTTCTGCGACAGTCGATTAGGCAGTCCATTGGCAAGCTCGGCGACGCTGAGCTCAATGTAAGCGGCGAATGTATCTATCTTTCTTCATCTCGCCCGCTCATACGTATGTAGGTGCATCCGCACATATATCCATACATATACCACATATACCTACACATAAAAGTCCTTATTCTGGGACAGACACGGCTAATGCATTAAATTTTTCGTACGATAAGAGTACATCAATTATTTTCCATCAATTCAAAGTGAGGTACGAGCATGACTAACTCTGTATTTGATTTAGCCCCGATAGCGGCAGCTTCCAATGGTGGGAATAATGATCCACGATTGCCTCAGCAGCGTTTCGTGGGGTGCCCTCAAAACCCAAGCAAGATGCCGTATACGAAGTACATCGCATACGATAAGCAGGTGCCGTTCGAATATCCTGAGCGAACATGGCCTGATAAGAAGATCCAGCGTGCTCCACGGTGGTGCTCTGTTGATTTGCGCGACGGTAATCAGTCTTTGGTGAATCCTATGGATTCTGAGCGTAAATTGCGTTTTTGGAATCTGCTTGTTTCTATGGGGTATAAGGAAATTGAGGTAGGCTTCCCTTCCGCGTCGGAAACTGATTATGAATTCATTCGCATGCTCATTGAGCGCGAACTGATTCCTGACGATGTCACTATCGCTGTGCTGACTCAGGCACGCGAGCACCTTATCCATAAGACTTACGAGGCATTGCGCGGGTGTAAGCGCGCCATCGTTCACTTCTATAATTCCACGTCTATACTGCAGCGCGAAGTCGTTTTCCGCAAGGGCAAAGACGGCATTAAGCAGTTGGCAATGGACGCTGCAAAGCTGTGCAAAGAACTCGAAGCAGATGCTCAAGGCATAGATATTTCCTATGAGTACTCGCCTGAATCGTTTACGGGCACAGAGCCTGAGTTTGCTCTGGAAGTGTGCGATGCAGTAGTCGATATCATCAAGCCAACACCTGAGCATCCGATGATCATCAACATTCCAGCGACTGTTGAGATGACCACGCCAAATGTTTTTGCAGACCAGATCGAATTCTTGGATCGAAATTTGGCACAGCGTGACTCCATCGTCCTATCTTTGCATCCTCACAATGATGAGGGCATGGCAGTAGCTGCTACCGAATTGGCGTTGCTTGCGGGCGCAGATCGTGTCGAAGGCTGCCTTTTTGGCAACGGTGAGCGTACGGGTAACGTGGATTTGTGCACAGTTGGGTTGAATCTTCTGGTTCAAGGGATCGATCCGCAAATTGATTTCTCGAATCTGCACGAAGTACGTAAAGTCGTCGAATACTGCAACCAAATTCAAATTTCTGAACGTCATCCATACATTGGAAACTTCGTCTTTACAGCATTCTCAGGTTCGCATCAGGATGCTATTAAGAAGGGCATCGAGGCGCGCGAATTGGCAGCAGCCGAACAGAATGCAAATCTGGATACCTTCTTGTGGCAAGTTCCATATCTGCCAATTGATCCTAAGGATGTAGGCGGTACATACGAAGCTGTCATTCGTGTGAACTCGCAGTCTGGTAAGGGCGGCATGGCATACCTGCTGAAGGTGAATCATAATCTTGATTTGCCAAAGCGTCTCCAGGTCGAGTTTGATAAGGTTGTCCAGCGTTATGCAGACGATACCAAGCGCGAAGTGAAGGATGAAGATATTTGGCGTCTCTTCAAAGACGAATATCTGCCTATCGAAGAGAGTGGAAAACATACAGCTCTTGCTGATTCGCGTGATGATACTTTGGAAAAGTGGGGACGTTACCGTCTTCTCGCGGCAAATATTATGTCTGACGAATCGAGCGCAGATACTGTTATCAAGGTAAAGATCCGCGATAATGGTCTTCCAACTGATACTGCTGAGCCACGTATTCATGAATTGTCAGGTGTAGGCAACGGTCCTATCGCTGCTTTTGTGAACGCCATCTCTGTCCTTGGACTGACTGTATCAGTACTTGACTATGCTGAGCATGCGTTGAGTGCTGGTGGAGATGCTGTGGCTGCATCGTATGTCGAGTGTCAGATAGGCGATGAGCCAGAAGAGCGCATTATCTGGGGCGTGGGAATTGATTCCTCTATCACGACAAGCTCTTTGAAGGCGATTCTGTCTGCAGTAAATCGCACTGTACGCTAGCATTCTGCATTGCTCTTGCGGTATACTGAGAGATAGAAAAAGGTACGGTACACACATGTAGTGATGTACAAAGGGGTACAAAAGAGCCTCCGTTTACGCGGAGGCTCTTTTTTTGTAGCCCTTTTTGGCTTTTTCTTTGTGGATTGGCGTATAAGCCGTATATGCCTAGATGTTATGCCATCAGGCGTTCATTTTTGACATATACGCCTTACCTTTCACCGGCTAATTGCCACTCGTCGTTTGACCACCTGACTGTGACTGCGAGGAATTCTCTTGCGAATTTCCTTGCTGATTGCCTGAATTATCACTCGTTCCTTCAGATTGGTTGGAGTCGCTCGAATTTCCGGAATTCGAATCCTGAGACTGTCCATCGGATTCTTGATTTTCTTGGGAATTCTGGTTATGGCGAGAGTTGGACTCTTCACGTGACGAGTCAGATTCAGAATCTTCTTCCGAATTATTCTGAGCCTGAGTACGCTGTGCTCCCAAGCCCCATGTGCCGTCTGGTCCGCCGACGATTCCAGTATTCGATGGAGTAGGGAACGCTTCATCTGCTACACCCTGAAGAGCACGAGTCATGTAGAGCGTGAAGAGATGAGTTGGATACCCCATACCATCGGTATAGCCGCCGAAAGTAGGGACTGGTTCATTCGTATTGCCATCGTCACTTGGATTCCACGTCGCGAATGCAGTCACAACGTGTCGGCTAAATCCGACGAAGCTTACTGCAGAATTATCATTTGCCGTACCCGACTTACCGCCGACAGTTTTGCCAACTGCCAGAGCAGGAGTTCCGTAACCTTCCGTAATAACAGCGCGCAATGCGACCATGGCATTTGCTGTAACATTTTCGCTGAAAACTTGGGTTCCAGATGTATTTGCTGTATAGACGGTATTCGTTCCTCCATCCGAGCGCACTTCACGCACGATATGTAAAGGATTGCGGACACCGTCATGAGCGATAGTTTGATATGCCTGAACGATTTCGCTCACATGGATACCATCAATACCCAAAGTGTTATACAAAGAATCCGTTTGTAGTTCAGAAGAAATACCAGCAGATTTTGCAATCTGTGCTGTTTTCTGTGGAGTTACTTTCTGATTCAAATCAACGAATACGGTATTGACCGAACGGGCCAAAGCGCGTGTCAGAGTAATATTTCCATAGCTGATATTGCCATAATTCGACACAGAGCTAGCAAGTCCTGCATACGTTCGTGGCGAATTGCCATTAAACAAAGTGTTGAGGCTTACGTCTTGCTGAATTGCTCCCAGAAGAGTGAAAGTCTTCATTGTGGAACCAGGCTGATACAGTGCCTGGGTAGCGTTATTGAGTTGCTTAGTGTTGTAATCCTTACCGCCATAGACTGCGATAATTTCACCATTGTCGACATCAGCACTCATGCCGCCAGTTTCAACCGTATCTGGTGTAGACGAGTCGCCTGCACCGACTTCTTGCATGTATGCCTGCTTGTCCTTGTCGATGGAGGTGATAATGGAGTATCCGCCAGTCATCAGCTGATCTTCCGTGAACTGGTCGGTATTGAGCAGTTCAGTTTTCACCATATTGAGCAGATAACCCTTATCTCCTGCATACTGGTCTGTCGTTGATTGCTCAATTGTTTGTGGCATAGCAGCAGCAGACGCTTGCTCAGAAGTGAGATATCCATCTTCCCTCATGATGCGAATGACGCGATTAAAACGCTTTGTTGCTGCGGTATTGTCTACTGCTGGATCCCAGATAGATGGAGCTGGGATAATTCCTGCGATAAGAGCAGCCTCGGAAGGGGTCAAATCCTTGGCATCCTTATTAAAGTATGCTTTTGCTGCGGCTTGGATACCGTAAGCGCCACGTCCAAAGTAAATTGTGTTCATATAATTGCACAAAACAGTGGATTTATCCTGAGTTTGAGCAATCTTCAAGGCAAGCAAAGCTTCTCGAAGTTTTCCGATATAGCTCTTCGTCTCGCCTAAATAATACCGTTCAGCGTACTGCTGGGTAATGGTCGAACCACCTTGGCGAGAACCGGTGGTGATATTTGTAAACAGTGCACGAGCAATACCGCGCAAATCAATACCGCTATCCGTCCAGAATGAACGATTCTCCGAAGCAACGACAGCATTGCCGACATAATCAGGAAGTGTCGAGCATTGGATAATTTCTCGGTTCTCTTCTTGGAAACTGCCAATTGCTGTCGTTCCATCGTTATAGTACACAGTGGTCTTTTGGCTTAACGCTACAGATTCTGGAGAAGGAATTTCGATTGTTGCATAAGCGATACCAAGACCAGCGATGCCGATGACAAATAATCCTAGGATGCTCCATAGGATGTATTTCCAGATTGGTCGCTTCTTCATAGCGCCTCGTGCGTTCTTTGCCCCTCGAGGGCTGCGAGAATTGCGTCCACGACCAGCACCGCTTGCGTTCGAACTGCGCTGGGCATGAGAAAATCCACCACTTCGGGTTGAACGAGTTGATGAGCTAGTTCGGCGTGGAGAATTCGCGCCACCATTATTTTTATGAGTAGCCATTCATTCAAGACTAGTCGCGCGTGTGCTGAGAATCTATGGAAAGTGACGAATCCACACGACTTTTACGCTTATCGCACAGAGTCGAAAAAGATTTGTGGAGAATTTTTCCTTTGTAAACGGATAACTTTCTTCATTTTTATGGTACTTTTTCTGAATTTTTCTCGAAAATTGTCCTCGGATTATCATGCATGCAGAGTACGGTTATACCTAGTGAATATGTGTTTACATGCACAGCACAACAAGAAATGTAAGGAAGAATATATGACTATTCGCGTGGCAATTGCAGGTGTGGGTAACTGTGCTTCGTCTCTTGTTCAGGGCGTTCAGTACTACAACAACGCTCATGATGACGACAAGATTCCTGGCATTATGCATGCTAATTTTGGTGGATATCGTATCCGCGATATCGAATTCGTAGCTGCTTTTGATGTCGATGCGGCTAAGGTAGGTAAAGATTTGAGTGAGGCAATTTTCGCTTCGCAGAATAATACCTACAAGTTCAGCGATGTTCCTGAGCTGAATGTTGAAGTCATGCGCGGACCTACATATGACGGTTTGGGTACTTATTACCGTGAAGTTATCGAAGAATCTTCTGCTGATGCTGTAGATGTCGCTCAGGTTCTTAAGGATAAGAAGGTTGATGTCCTCGTATCGTATCTTCCAGTTGGGTCCGAAGAGGCAGATAAGTTCTATGCATCTGCTGCTATGGAAGCAGGATGCGGTTTCGTCAATTGCTTGCCTGTGTTTATTGCTTCCGACCCTGAATGGGCACAGAAGTTCCGCGATGCTGGCGTACCAATTGTCGGTGATGATATTAAGAGCCAAGTCGGAGCGACTATTACTCACCGTACTCTTGCCCGTCTTTTCGAAGACCGTGGCGTCCGCGTAGAGCGCACCTATCAGCTCAACGTCGGCGGAAACATGGACTTCATGAATATGCTTCAGCGCGATCGTTTGGAATCCAAGAAGATTTCTAAGACTCGCGCAGTAACGTCCATCGTTCCTCATGAGATGGAAGACCGCAATGTTCATATTGGACCTTCTGATTATGTAGCATGGCTCGATGATCGTAAGTTTGCTTTCGTACGTTTGGAAGGTACAACTTTCGGTGACGTTCCTTTGAATCTCGAATATAAGCTGGAAGTATGGGATTCACCAAACTCTGCAGGTGTCGTTATCGACGCTATCCGTGCAGCAAAGATCGCTCTTGATCGTGGTTTGGGCGGTCCTATCTTGGCTCCAAGCTCATACTTCATGAAGTCTCCAGCAGTTCAGCATGAGGATAATGAAGCTCGTCAGCTGGTCGAGAAGTTTATCGCAGGTGAAGTTGAAGCGACAGAAGAGCAGCTTAATGCAGACGTTGCTTCCGCTCAGGCTGCGGGCAAGGATGTGTGGCACGCATAAAGTGCCCATATGCATCGCGTATATGCACGTGGTACGACTGTAGTCTGTGTGGTAACAAGACTCTTATAGCTCGTGCTCGAACGTAATTGTTTAGTGCAAGGTCGCCAAGGAAAGCAGCCTTGCACTTTTCTATGAAGAATAGAACGTGTATAGTGGAAGAAATGAAGAGTCAAAAAACTCAGACACAAGCAGGGAAGAAGAACTCGGTAGTATCGTGGTTCTCTCATATGTTCAGTCGCCATAATTATTCATCATGGTCATACGTTATCTGGTTCTGTGTGATTAATACTGCTGCAGTTATTATCTTGCAGTGGGGAATTAATGATAGTCATGCTGTATGGAATTCGTTCGCTTTCGTGGGCGATGTCTTCCACGGAAAGCATGTGGCAATTAATGAATTTATGCTAATCGGCGTGATTTATTTCATTCTGCTGATGCTGTTTAATCGTTTCTGGTTAGTATCCCAGTTACTGATTAATGTGTGCATCCTCATTACCGTTGCTGAACGATTCAAGCTTGTCAGCCGTTCGGAAACAATCGTTCCTGCAGATTTGAACTTTATCTCGGGAGGAAATGCGGGCAGTCTCGCATCGTGGCTTCCGGATGATGCTGTCGAAATTATCACCGGCGCTGTGCTGCTTATGATTGTTACGACAGCACTGTCGATGGTTCTCGGGCATCGTGATACTCGTCGTGGAGTGGTCTATACGAAGAATGTAGCAATCCGTTGGGTGTCGCGCTTAACCGCTGCTGTTGTAGCTTCAGGTATTCTCGTATCCTTTGTGATGTCTATGGCATCCATTGGCTCGTGGGCGAATAACGTGATTACGTATTTCGACGATTCGCCAAAATTGTGGGATTCGAAAATTGATGCCCAGCAAAATGGTACAGCTATCAGCTTTGCTCGTTTGCTGAATCCAAAAATTATGGATACTCCAGAAAATTATTCTGAAGCGACCATGAAAGAAGTCGCTGCGCGCTATAGTAAGGCAGCACAAACTATCAATGCTTCTCGTGAGCGTAATGTAGAAGATTCCACAGTAATTTATATCTTGTCGGAGTCCTTCTCTGATCCTGCACGCGTTCCAGGAATCAAGCTCAACAAGGATGTCATGCCTCGTATTCGCGCGATTAAGAATTCGACGACTTCTGGTTTGATGCTGTCGTCTGGATACGGTGGCGGTACAGCAAATCTTGAATACATGGCATTGTCAGGTATGTCTTTGGCGAATTTCGCGCCATCGCTGAGCTCACCATATCAGCAGCTCGTACCAAATGCGAGCTGGACTCCAACCTTCAATCAGCTGTGGAATACGCACAATACGTATGCATTCCATCCATTCCATTCCAATATGTATTCGCGTAGCTCGAATTATAAGAAGTTTGGATTCTCGCAATTCTGGACATTGGATGAGCCGGAAATTATCGAACCTCAAGAAAAGCTCGGAACAAGCCCATACGTTTCGGATAAATCAACGTATACCGCTGTACTGAATTCTTTGAAGAAGGATAAGTCTGGTCAAAGCTACTTCTACCAAGTGGCAACAATGCAAAATCATATGCCGTACAACAATTATTACCCAAATAACGAGGTTAAGGTTGAAAGTACGACGGGCACACCTCTTCCAGCAAAGGAAACTCAGGCTATTGAGACCTTCGCAAAGGGTGCTGAATACACGGACGAATACACCCAAGAATTCCTTGATGAATTGGATAAGCTTGACCGTCCAATCAGCGTAGTGTTCTATGGTGATCATTTGCCAGGTGTATATAAGACAGCTGCTCAAAATGAAGAGAACTCACTCGACTTGCATGAAACCGACTACTTCATTTGGTCGAATAAAGCATCGGGAATTGATAACAAGGCTGCTGCACAGTCGGCAACGAATAGTGCATATACCTCGCCAAACTTCTTCGCAGCTCAGCTTTCTGAGCACATGAATGCGAAGGTCAGCCCACTCAATGCATTCCTTGGTGAGCTTCATGCGAAGGTGGCTGCTATGGAACCAGCTGTCGTCAATAAGATTCAAGGCTGGACTCGCATCCCTGACGGACAAGCATTGTATATCGATAATGATGGTAATTTCATTGACTTGTCTCGTGCGGATAAGGAAACCAAGCAGCTTCTCAATGATTACAAGCTCATTCAGTACGATATTACGGCTGGAAACCATTACCTTGAGAACGAAAACTTCGTGACTATTAAGAAATAGTGAGTCGCGAGGATCTGACAAGAAGGAAAGCGACACTGCGCAGTCAGCGCTAACAATGGGAATCTGAACGATTACCATCGGCTGAACACAGCTGAGACTCGCCAAGTTTGGTAGATGCTCAAAATCGTTCAGAGCTGACACGGGTGGCGCAATTCGAAAGGGTAGTGTACACTAAAGATTGCTCTCACGTGGCGATATGTCACCCAACTCCCCCAGGGCAGGAATGCAGCAAGGGTAAGTGGCCTCTGTCGGGTACGTGGGAGTTTTCTTATGCCGTTTGAGATTTCGTGCTCATGGTTCAGCTTTTGATATACACAAGATGGCAAGATTTATGCTTTTGTGGTCATGCTCGGCGTTGGTGGTTGGTACTGTATACGCATATTTTTATATTTTTAGGGGAAAATATGCTGCATGGTTTATGCGTATCCGCCATTATGATCCAGTGGCATGGATTCAATATATCAGTATTATGTTTGCCGTTTTGCTCGTACCAACTATTATTTCTGCAGTGAGTGTACGTATACAAGACAGCATATGGATATTCCTGATGGCATTAATTATTGGCCTTTTCCCCGTGTTTGTAGTGGATTCTATCTATGAAGCGTGTCTTGTGCGCACACGTCCGTACGTCTTGTCGGATGAACGTTCCGAGTCGCTACGAGGGAAAAATAGAAATAATAGGAAGAAACGCAAATCCGACCATAAGTAGTTAAGAGATAGCGCGAGATAGCGAATGGCATCGCACAGTTGTTTACATTACGTGGGGATTTGTGTATACGGCTCGACCGTTCAATAAAAACCGACTAAGGTCTACAAACATGGCAGATGATAAGAATTTTGTACTCCACACTTCCTCTGACTTGGATGGCAAGAACTCTCAGTTGAATGGCGACATGGTTAGTCCGCGCGTTTCGGCAGACGTTTCAGCAGATGGTCTTGAAAACGTTTCAGTAGAAACTGAGCCAATTGACTCGAAGCTCAAGACCACGGTGAAGTCTGCACAATCCGCCAATTCTTCTTCTACAAGTTTCGATGTCGCAATTGACCGTGGCTCCGATCAGTATCTTGCTACTCATCCTCGCGTGAGCTCAGTTGTATGGGCGGTCGTTCTTGGAATTATCGGACTTCTGTCGACGGCAGTGGTTTTTTATGTAGGGGTATGGACTCTTCCGGGCCAGTACTTTGACAGCTGGATGTGGTCAGCGATGTCGGAAGTTTTCCCAAACGTTGACTCGTATGTGCCTGCTATTTTTACAAATTCGATGCTCATCATTGGTATCAGTATCGCGATGATTGCGATTGGGCTTGCTACGGCAATTATTCGTAAACGTTTTTATACCTGCGCTGTCATTATTGGATTTATTGCTGTCGCATTCGCATCTGCGTACAGTTTGAAGCGACTTCTACCACGGCCTGTTTTCGATTCGCTTTTGCCTGATCCTGCAAATTCTGCACCATCGGGACATACTGCATTAACCATGATTGCAGGTGTGGCATTGGTTATGGGCATGCCTCGGGTTATGCGTGCAGGTGCTGCCCTGTGGTCGACAATTTTCACGACAGCTGTGGGAATTATGGTGATTTATGATGGATGGCATCGTCCAACTGATCCATTAACTGCCATTATGCTTGTTGGTTCGCTTGGTCTTATCGCAATGGCCTTTACTCGAGCTTCCGGAATGGATGAGCCAGGGACACGCAAATCGAGTGCAAGCGTTCAAATTGTATCGACTATTCTTATCGTCTTTGGGCTCGCATCAGCAGCGTATGGAACGTATATCGTATCGCAAATGTATTCAGTGGTTCAGTATCAACCTGAAGCGCTCGCGGTAAGTGGAGTGTATGCGACAATTGCTCTTATTATCGGGATGAGCTGCTTCCTCTTTGGATGCGTGCTGGCGATTCGCCAAGTCACGGCTGCTCCATTGACAAGGTCCGGATTGGTAGGAGCTCCTCCAGCACCTCCGACAGTTCAGAGCGGGACAAAGAAGGGCTCGAAAAAATAGGAAGCAAACACGAAACGATAAACTGCTCAAGAATGCAAGCGACGCGCTCAACGATGTCCATGAAATTCAGCAAATTTTCCGGATAATTATGCGCTTGGCAGGGGAGCGTGCATAATAATGAACAGAGGGTGTCTTGTCGACTGGCAGGATGCTAGCAAACAAGATGAGGTGCAATTGTGGCAAAAGGAAGTAAGCTCGTTATCGTTGAGTCTCCTACAAAGGCGAGGAAAATTGGCGGTTATTTGGGTGACGAGTACACTGTGCTCGCTTCGGTGGGACATATTCGTGACCTCGCGCAGCCTTCAGAAATCCCAGCAAGTGCCAAAGAGAAGTATGGAAAGTTTGGGGTTGATGTAGAGGATGGTTTTAAGCCGTACTATATCGTGGGGCCCGATAAGAAGAAGACTGTATCCGAGCTGAAGTCAGCATTGAAAACCGCTGACGAAGTCTTCCTCGCAACTGATGAGGATCGCGAGGGTGAAGCAATTGCGTGGCATCTTGTCGAAACGTTGAAGCCAAAAGTTCCAGTCAAGCGCATGGTCTTCCATGAGATTACGAAATCTGCTATCACCGAATCGTTGTCTCATACCCGCGACGTGGACGCTCACATGGTGGATGCACAAGAAACTCGTCGTGTGCTCGACCGTTTATATGGCTATGAATTATCGCCAGTTTTGTGGCGTAAAGTTCGCACAGGTTTGTCTGCCGGACGAGTCCAGTCTGTGGCAACACGATTAATTGTCGAACGTGAACGCGAACGTATGGCGTTCGTTAAGTCGGCATATTGGGACGTATCCGCTCACGTGAGTACAGATTCGGACGAGTCCTTTACAGCGCGCTTGGTGCAGTTGGATGATGCGCGTGTAGCTGGTTCGAAAGATTTCGATGATGCGGGTCAACTGACACAGGCAGCTCTTAAAGAAGGTGTCGTCGTTATCGACGAAGCTGTAGCACATGATTTAGCTCATGCGCTTGCTCAGGCTGATTTCGTTGTGGAATCGGTCGGCACAAAGCCATATACCCGCCGTCCATTGCCACCATTCACCACGTCGACGATGCAGCAGGCTGCAGGAAATGCATTAGGTATGTCTTCGCGTACAACGATGCGCGCTGCTCAAGGTCTGTATGAAAATGGTTATATTACTTATATGCGAACGGACTCGGTGACTTTGTCTCAAGAGGCAATTCGCGCGGCACGCGAAAGCGTTGTCCACGAATGGGGAGAAAAGTATCTTTCCGACAAGCCAAAGCAGTATGCAACGCAAACGGCGGGCGCTCAGGAAGCTCACGAAGCAATTCGCCCAGCGGGTGCTCACTTTAGGAATCCAGCGGAGCTGAGTACGGTTCTTCCTCCAGATCAGTTGAAACTCTATACGCTTATTTGGCGTCGTACATTGGCATCCCAAATGGCTGATGCTACAGGTTCGACGGCAACTGTTCGTTTGTCTGCTGATACAGGTGAGCGCGGTACTGCATATGTTCAGGCGAGCGGAACCGTTATCGATTTCCCTGGTTTTACTGTGGCAACTGGAGCTTTTGCGGGAACATCGTCGCGGTCGGCACAGTCTGGGACAGCAAAGTCGGGATCATCCGAGTCCTCTTCGGATGATGATTCACAAAATGCTATCTTGCCTCCACTGAGTGAAGGCGATATGCTCAGCGCAGTGTCGGTCACACCACAGTCGCATGAGACGCATCCACCAGCGCGCTACACGGAAGCATCCTTGGTACGCACTTTGGAAGCTAAGGAAATTGGTCGTCCATCGACTTACGCTAGCATTATTTCGACGATTATTGATCGTGGGTATGTGTATGAGCGCGGACGTGCTTTGATTCCATCATGGCTTGCTTTTGCTGTAGTGAAGCTGCTTGAGCAGAATTTCCCACAGTACGTCGATTATGCGTTCACCGCACAAATGGAAAACGGCTTGGATATGATCGCACAGGGTAAAGATTCTGGACGCGACTGGCTGACTCGTTTCTACTTTGGCGATGGGGAAGGATCTGCACAATCTGCAGATGATGCTCATCGCGGTTTGCAAGCTCAAGTAGCTCAGCTGGGAGAAATTGACGCGCGCGAAATTAACACGATTGATATCGGTGATGGTCTCGCAGTGCGTGTGGGACGATATGGTCCTTATCTCGAAGATTCGCTGCATCTTGATGCCGAAGGAAAGCCTAAGCGTGCAAGCCTTCCTGACACGATGGCTCCTGATGAGTTGACAGTCGAAGCAGGTCGTGAGCTTATCGAGAATAATTCGGGTGGCCCTCGCGTTCTTGGCGTTCATCCACAAACAGGTGGAACGATTGAAGTGCGTAATGGTCGATTCGGCCCATACGTTGCCTTGACTGCTTTCCCAACGGGAGATGAGAAAGTGGATAAGGAAAATAAGCCTAAGATGGCTTCCCTCTTTAAGACCATGACTCCTGATGCGTTGACATTGGACGATGCAATTAAGCTTCTCGACCTTCCGCGCGTTGTGGGAACGGTTGAAGAAAAGGATGAGAAGACCGGAGAAAGCAAGAGCGTAGAAATTCTTGCAAACAATGGTCGTTACGGCCCATACCTGACGAAGACAGGTGTAGACGGTAAAGCAGAAACTCGTTCGCTTGCTTCAGAAGACGAAATCTTTACGGTTACTCTTGAGCAGGCGCAAGAATTGTATGCTCAACCAAAATATGGTCGTCGTACTCGCGGAGCTGCAAAGCCACCATTGCGTGAGTTTGGTCCAGATCCTGATAACGGTAAGAACGTCACCATTAAGGACGGCTTCTACGGAGCGTATATCACCGATGGTGAAACGAATCGTACCTTGCCGAAGCAGTACACTCCTGAATCAATTGAGCCTGCAGAAGCGTTCCGTTTGCTTGCTGAAAAGCGAGCTGCAGGACCGACAAAGCGTCGTCGTTCGACTCGTGCAAAGAGCGCAACCAAGAGCACGTCAAAGGGCACAACCAAGTCGACCGCAAAGTCGACTACAAAGGTTGCTGCAAAGAAGACAACGAAGACCACTACGCGTAAGACAACCCGTAAGAGTTCTGCAAGCGCGTCGGCTGAGTAATGCGAAATAGCGTTGAATAGTACTGAGCGGCGCTGACGAGCGCCGAATGGCACCGGGGAACGCTAACGGGTACAGACGAGTACAGAATAGTCATAGCAACACAGGAGTAATGATATGCCTCAAGGACTTTTCATTTCCTTTGAGGGAGTAGATGGCGTGGGCAAGAGCACACAGGCCGAACTCCTCAAAGAGTATTTCGAAAAACAGGGCCGTCATGTAGTTATGACACGCGAGCCGGGTGGCACTCCATTAGGCCTGCAGATTCGTCAGATGCTTCTTCATGGGGGAGAGGTTGATTCGCGCGCAGAGGCATTGCTGTATGCGGCTGACCGAGCTCACCATGTGGCTACTGTCATTCGTCCTGCTTTGGATGAGGGAAGTGTCGTCATTTCGGATCGCTATATCGACTCGTCTATTGCTTATCAGGCAGGCGGCCGTGAATTGACGGAAGATGACATTCGTCTTTTATCTGAATTTGCTACCCGCGGGTTATGGCCACAGCGCACGTACGTTTTAGATTTAAGTTTTACTCAGTCGCGTGAACGTTTAACTGGTGCTCCTGACCGCCTCGAATCGGCGGGCGACGAATTCTTTGAACGAACGCGTGAGGCTTTCCTCACTATCGCGCGTCATGATTCTCAGCGATGCCGTGTGATTGATGCATCCATGGGAGTCGATGACGTGTGGAATGCTATTCGAACCGATATTCAGAGCGTGACCCATGACTGATCTTCAGGAAGTAACTGCTGCCGACTCATCAGTGTCGGGAGTAGATTTGCAGTCAGAAGCGATTGTCCCTCCAGTATGGGAGTCCATTATCGGGCAGAAACCTGTTGTAGATTTGCTGTCTCGCATCGCGCAATCACCAAAAGATATCGCACAATCGTGGCTTATCTGCGGTCCAGCAGGGTCAGGACGATCACGTGTCGCTCAAGTTTTTGCTGCTGCATTGAATTGCCCACAGCATGGATGTGGGCAGTGCGATACATGCCGAGCAATCTTGTCGGGAAGTCATCCTGACGTCACTATTGTGACAACTGATCGAGTCAGCATTACTATCGATCAGGTTCGTGAATTGATGGAAACATCCGAGCAGATGCCTGTGTTTTCACCATGGCGAATTATCATCATTGAAGACGTCGATCGTATGAGCGAGCGTACGACGAACGTTCTTCTCAAAGACATCGAAGAGCCAAGCGCCCACACGATGTGGCTTTTGTGCGCTCCATCAGCTCAGGACGTTTTGCCGACGATTCGTTCGCGAACTCGTATCGTAAATCTTGCAGTTCCTCCGCTGAGTGCTGTGGCGCAGTTCTTGCGTGAGACGACAGGCGTGGATGAGCATAAGGCAAAGCAATACGCTCGAATTTCCCAAGGTCATATCGGCATTGCACGATTGTATGCAACCGAACCAGAAGCCATGCGTATGCGCAATGACATTATCGATAACATCGTCTCCATGACGCGCTCATCGCAGGCAGTTTTGCTTGCAGATGCGCTGTATACCTCTGCTCATGACCAAGCTCAAGCAAGTGTGGATGCGGAAGTGGAAAAAGCTCAGAATGAGTTCCGTCGTGCCAATGGTTTGGGACCTGATGACCCTATCGATTCCTCTTTGCGCTCGCAATATAACGCTATCGGTAAGAAAGAAGAAGTCAACCGTCGAGTGACACGTTTGACCCGTGACGTGATTAATCGCGCTTTGACGACAATTGCCAGCGTATATCGCGATGTCGCTGTTATACATAATGGAGCTGAACTCATCAGTGGATTAATTAATCAGGAGTTTTCTGAGGAAATTGCGGCGTTATCCGTGCGTATGAGCCGTCAGCAGGCAATTGATGCTATCTCGCGTATCGACGTCGCGCGGCGCAGAATTAACGGGAATACGCCTATTCTTCTTGCATTGGAAGCGTTGTTGACATCGCTTATAGTGTAAAGCTTATAGTGTAAGGCTTATCGTGTGCGAGTATGCAGGCGCATCCATCTGCCGTGCACATGTGCGTGAACCCATCGGGCGAATTCAAGAGCTGAATTCTATAGCTGAATTCGTCAGCACCTCCGCGCATTGTGCCATACTTAGAGTATGAAGATTTCAGCAGATTTTACTCAGATTCCCGATAAATACGGCAAATTTGCGCCGGATAATCATAAAACTGCAGGGCGTCCTACGACTTCTTTCCCGTTTTATATCGACCATATGAATCCAGCTGTCCAGTATCTTCATTGGGAACTGGTCGATGACGATGCTATCCCTGTGGCTGGTTTCCAGTGGATTCATTGGACTGTCGCTAATGTTCCTGTCGGCGCGTTGATGTTCGATTTTAACGATTCCCACGCGCTTCAGATTCCAGAAGATTTTTCGCGACAATTGCCAGCTCTCATCCCAGAGGCTGTTCAAGGACGTAATACCGTAGCAGGAGTTGACCCACAGATAACAGATCCACAGGTCATTATGCGTTATAACGGTCCACAGCCACCGGATAAGGATCATGATTATAAATTATGCGTGTATGGTACGGCCGAACCATTGCCACATTTTGACGAGGGATTCTACCTCAATCAGCTTCGCAATGCAGTATTTCGTACGGATGCGGTCATTGACTACGGCGAAATATATCTGAGTTCGCGTGCACACTAGAGCAGAGGTGAGAATCCATCGAGTGTGAGACGTGCAATAAGAAACTGGCGATACAAGACTCACATGGACTCGTAGAAGCTCGAGACTCATCCACATTATCGTTTCGAAAAGTAACCAAGATAAGCAGGAAGTTTTATGTTAGATATTCGCGTTATTGAAGACAAAGCCCAGTGGGATGACATTATGACCACTTTGGAGGGTCATCCTATGCAGTCGTGGGAATGGGGACAGCTCAAGAGCGAAACGGGCGCGTGGACTTCTCACCATATCGCTGTGTATGAAAGCGATCAGCTTGTCGGAGCAGCGCAAATTCTCGTACGCGCATTGCCATTCCCATTTAGGCAATTATGCTACGTTCCTCGCGGGCCAATTGTTCTCGACGAAGCTATCCTTCCACGCGTAGCAGATGCTGTAGCACAGTGGTGCGCCCACAATACCAAGGCAGTGGCAGTGAAGATTGACCCTGCTGTGAAGCACGCACATTTGTCTCGCTCATGGAAGCCATCGTCACACGTTTTGCTGTCGACTACGGCGACCATGGATTTGGATATGAGCGAAGATGAAGTGATGCGTAGCATTCATTCGAAGAAGGCTCGTCAGTATATTCGCAAGTCAGCACGTGAAGGTGTAACGTGCCGACCAGCTCGTCGTGAAGATTTGCCGACAATTCTCGATATTTATCATGCAACAGCAGAAGCAGATGGTTTCGGCTTGCATGACGATGAATTCTATAAGACTGCTTTCGATACTTTGGGAGATGTGAACCAAGTGTTCGTGGCGGAAATTGACGGCAAAATTGTCGCTTTCTTGTGGAATGCCACGACTGTGAACACAGCTTTCGAGCTGTGGGGAGCTGTCAACGATGAGGGCAAGCGTATGCGCGCAAACTTCTTGCTTAAGTGGACTGCTATTCAGGCAGCCATGGCTAAGGGAACGCATATCTACGATTTGAATGGCTTGCTCAACGACGGTATTAGCGATTTCAAGCTTCTTTTTGCAGGAGAAGCAACCCAGTGGATCGGCGCATACGATTACGCGCTTAATCCTCTTGCGGGCTTATGGAATACTGCAATGCGCTTGCGCTCGCGATATAATCAACGCAATAATGCGCAGAAGCAAATTAACGAGTAAAAGCCAAGAATCTTAGGAGGAGCTTGGAATGCCATGTACAACAATTCTCGTCGGTAAGGATGCGAGCTATGACGGCTCCACCATTATCGCGCGTAATGAAGATTCATCGAATGGCGAATTCACCGAAAAGGAATTTAAGGTAGTACAGCCACAAGATCAGCCACGCCACTATAAGAGCGTGATTAGCCATGTGGAAATTGACTTGCCAGAAAATCCAATGCGTTATACTTCCGTTCCAGATGCTTTGCTGAAGAACGGTTTGTGGGCAGAGCATGGTGTCAATGATAAGAATGTGGCGATGAGTGCTACAGAAACTTTGACATCCAACGAGCGTGTCTTGGGCGCTGATCCACTGGTTGAACTCATTCCTGCACACGGCGATGAGCCTGAAATTCCAGGAGGAATTGGTGAGGAAGACATGCTAACCATCGTTCTTCCTTATATTTCGTCCGCTCGTGAAGGAGTGGAACGTTTGGGGACTCTTCTTGAAGAGTTCGGCACATACGAGATGAACGGTATTGCGTTCAGTGACGAAGATGAAATCTGGTGGTTGGAAACAGTTGGTGGCCATCATTGGATTGCAAAGCGCGTTCCTGATGATGCGTATGTTGTGATGCCAAATCAATTGGGTATCGATGAATTCGATATCGAGGATGCATTGGGCGAGCAAGAAGATCACATGTGCTCTGCTGATTTGCGCGAATTCATTGAGGACAATCACCTCGACCTCGCTGTGGAAGAAGTATCGTTGTTTAACCCACGTACAGCTTTCGGCTCTCATTCTGATGCTGATCATGTGTACAATACCCCTCGTGCATGGTGGATTCAGCGATTCTTCAATCCTTACGATGAGGATTGGGACACTCCTAACGCTTTGCATAATCCTGAAAGCGATGACATCCCATGGGCTCGCCAGCCAGAGCGCAAAATCACCATTGAAGATGTGAAGTATGCGTTGAGCAGCCATTATCAGGGAACGCCTTTTGACCCATACGGCAAGGACGGCAGTGATGATACCCGTGGCAAGTATCGTACAGTCGGAATTAATCGCAACTGCGATTTGTGCGCAATCCAGATTCGTCCTTATGCTCCTGAAGCATCGAAGGCAATTCAATGGACTGCATTTGGCTCAAATCCATTCAATACTTTCGTCCCTATCTTTACAAATATTGACACAATTCCATGCTACTTTACGGGTACATCGGAAGTCGTTGATACCGCGCATAACTTCTACTGGGCAAATCGTGTCATCGCAGCATTAGCTGATGCTCGATTCCATGACAATAATGCTCATATTGAGCGTTATGCTCTCAAGACTGGTGCTGCTGGCGTCAAGATGGTCATCGACACAGATAAGAAAATCGCTGCTTTTGCAGAGGCAGAAGGCGAGGAGGCTGTGAACTCGACTGCTGATAAGCGCGTGCGCACAATTCTTGAAGCTGCAAATCAATCCATCAGCGATATCGTGGAGAAAGAAACGAACGACGTGCTCTCGAAGGTGTTGTACACCACAAGTATGAGCATGCGTAATGCGTTCTCCATGTCAGATAATTAAAACAGCCCGATAATTAAAGCAGCCGTCCGATACGTAGTCTGGCATTTTATGACGGCTCATGACGGCTCGTTATCGGCTGACAATTAAAAATTTCATCATCGGGATGCTGTGCGAGCGGTATCAATGACTATCGTTCGCACATCTCGATGATATATATGTAGAGGAGTTCTACAGCTCACGCGAGAAAGGACGGCGCGATGCTCACTTCACAACTCGACAATTTTGCATATCCTTATGGAGAAATTCAGAAAATTGATGCATACGGATTTATGAAAGATGTGCAGACGCATCCACACGATTTCAAACAAGGAAAAGTTGTGCTCGTGACAGCGGCAACTCCTTTGAAAGCTTCTCGCGGAGAAGGTAAGACTACGACAACTATTGCGTTAATTGATGCATTACGTCGACGTGGAATTGATGCTGCTGCTGTTTTGCGTCAGCCAAGTATGGGAATTACTGCTGCTGGTTCTAAAGGCGGTGCGTCCGGCGGTGGTAAGTCGACCTTGTCTCACCCGGAAATTACTGACTGGGGTTTGACTGGGGAAATGGCTCGTATCGCTGATGCGCAAAATCTTCTTGTCGCTTTTTGCGAGAAGGCTGTGGATGATGGAATCCTCGGTGAGGTTCTCATTCCTCGTGTATCGGAAACCCCTAGCCGTTCGCTGCGCTCTGTAGCAGTGGATGGAGGTAAGCTTCCTGAGCGTTATGTGCTCACTCCTGCCAGCGAAATGATGCAAATCGTGACATTGTCTCGAAGCGTTGAAGAAATTTCTGAACGCGTCGGCGCAATGATTGCTGGAACTGCTCCTGACACGGGTAAGCCTGTTCAGGTGAAAGACTTCGTGGATGTCGAGCGCATCGTACGAGTCATCGGCAATGCTATCGAACCAGCATATATGGAGAGCGGGGAAGGTTCGCCAGTGTATATTCACTGTGGTCCATTTGGAAATGTGTCCTTGGGAATTCCTGGATTGACCGCTGTCGATATGGCGTGTGCATTGCATGATATCGTCGTTGTTGAAGCTGGATATGGTGCGGACGCTGGTGGTCAGAAGTGGCTCGACATCGCTTCCCGTGAATTCGGTGCTCAGTGGCCTGCGGCGGCGGTCGTGGTGACACGTGCAACGACATGGCGTGATGATCCACAGCTGCAGTGGCGCTATCCATTTGCTGTCGAGCGTCTTGAGGATTTGGGAATTCCTTCCTTCCCGATGATTAACTTGTGGGAAGGTGAGGATGGTGAGATTCCTCAGCTTCGTGAAACTGCTCAGCAGCTCGGATTTAGGAATCCAATTATGGGCAACTTGTGGCGTGACGGTGGTGAAGGTATTGCTGATCAGCTGGATGCATTTATCGAGGCTGTAAATCAGTCGGGTAATGAGCGTCCTGAGAGCCACGCGGGTGAGGAATTCTTGGATACGGTTCGTTGGATTGCTGACAAAGCATACGGTGTGCCTGCAGAACGTGTTATCTTCAAGGATGGCTTCGATAGCATTCTTGAGCAGGAACGCGAACGTGCACGTGAAGTGGGAATCGACTTTAATGATCTTGCTGTGTTGCCAGTAAAGTCACCGGCAACAATGACTGACAATGATACTTTGCCTGCTCAGGAGCGCACTGTAACCTTGAAGAAGGTAGAAGTTCATGCAGGAGCGGGTGTAGTTCACGTCAACCTCACCACATCCTTGACCACTCCAATGCCAAAGATTGTCTAGGATAATTTTCCTGCAATCCCGTAATTTCAACGATAAGCGCAGGCTTAGGCTGAGATACACCTAGGGCGTATAGCTTGTTTCGGCGTGTCGAGTTTGCGCTTATCAAAATTTTGAGTATAGTAAATACTCGTTGTGATAAACAACGCCCCTTTAGCTCAGCTGGTTAGAGCAGCGGACTCTTAATCCGCGTGTCCAGGGTTCGAATCCCTGAGGGGGCACAGATTAAGGCTCTTCTTCGTGAAGAGCCTTTTTGTTTTGTGGAGTGACTGCTATTTATCCGGCTTATACGCCAAAATGTGTTGCTTTTTGTCTGGAAATCGTTGTGTTTATTGGGGTTTAATGGTGTTATAAAAGTTGCGCATTTTT
>CAUTYZ010000006.1:0-91306 GCA_963543015.1 uncultured Alloscardovia sp. | reverse complement strand
ATCACCATCAGAATCCTGAAAAGAACGAGGATACACCTGATACACCACAGCAGACAACCACCAAGGGTCCTGGGCTTTGGCGGGGCGGGCTTTGGCTGGATGGGTGGCTGCTTGGTCTTCGAGGCCGGTTCCCTCTGTAACCAATACTGACGAATTGTCGATTTGTGTCATTGCTCCTTCTTTCTTAGTGGGTCTTGTTTTAAACCTTTAAGTCTTTAAAGTCTTTCTGTGCGCTAGTTTAGCGAGGACTGTTTAGCAGACTCTAGTCTGATCAAGTATGTTTTCTCTGTATGATTGACTTCTTATGCACTTTTGGGCATTTTGTACCCTGTACTTTTTTCGGGCGCTCTCAAAACGTCAATTTTCGTTGAAAAATCAAGGGTTTGAGAAAGGTTCGTTTTGTGGAGTTGACGATTTTGCCCAAAAGTGGGTAAAACTGGCTAACATTCTTTTTCAACCTTCCCTCACGCATCTTTTATCGTCGATTTTTCAACGGTTTATTCCTGCTCCCCCGAGTCTTCACGCATCTATTCGCATCACACGCCTTTTCTCGGAATTTTTCTCAGAACTTTTCTCAAAGCCTTGCGCAGAACCTTCCTCACGCCTTCTCCCCCAACCGCGCAGTAAATTCTTCCAAAGTCCAACCCTTGTCAGTTATAAACCGCGCAATTCCCGGACCAACGTACCGATAATGCCAATCCTCGTAATGCACACCAGTCGAATCTTCCTGACCCCGCGGAAACGTAAAATGAACCCGTACTCAGGCGCCAATTCCTGGATTTTTTGGGCAATTTCAGGATCTTGTACGTTCAATTCTTCAAAAGCACTCAAATCAACGGCTAGTCCCGTTTGATGTTCTGACGATCCCGCGGGCTGTGAGTATGTTTTAACAGTTTTCCTCCGCCTGCTCACGCGTCCATTACGGATGAGTGCTCAATTCTTGCGACACATACATGTCAAAAAGCTGCTTTTGATAAGCAACGCTTCGATAGCACGAAATTAGGTGAACGTTTGGATCAATTTTCTGCGCCGCGGCAACGAACTGTTCAAGGGAATCAGCAATCCGTGAATCGACCGAACAGCGCGAATTAATGCGAGTAAGCTGCGGGTTCATTTCTGGAGTGACATGTTCGCGGTTTACGAGAACGAGCCGCCAATCGTTATCCGCGATTCCAAGCTTTTGAGCAATTGTGCCAGTGGATTTGTCTGTAGACTTGTCTGGAGTTGTAGAAGATTTTGCAGATTTGTCCTGATCCGCGTAACCTGTTTTCTTGGCTTTCGGAACGCTCTTTTTCTGAGCATCACGGGCTTGAGAAGCGTTTGAAGAAGCGGTTTGAGAGGTCGCCGTGTTCTGATGGGCAAAAATACTATTGAGCCCAGTACGATTAAGCACAAAAACAACTGCCGAGACGACAACGATTATGGCAAGAGTCCCAGCGATTGCAGCTGTAATAGCCCACTTCTTTTTCACAGTTTTAGAGTACACATGTGTGCAGAAAATATCACAAATTTTCGACGGTGGGGTGGTAGGGCTTAGCCTTGTTGAGTCGAGACAGAAATGCGGGGTTTTATCTGATCTTTTTACAGATGCGTTGTTTTACCCACTTTTGGGCAAAATCGTCAACGCCATAAAACGAACCTCTCTCAAACCCTTGATTTTTCATCGAAAATTGACGTTCTGAGAGCGCTTGAAAAAAATACGGGGGACAAAATGCCCAAAAGCGGTTAAAAGTCACCCTCACGATTTACGTTGCATCATTCCTACGTACCAAACATTCAATCTATCCGCGCAAAACGTAAGAAAAACTGCAGAAAGCCAAAGCCCTCCCCACTTTTGGGCAAAATCGTCAACGTACGCATCAGATTCAAGAGGTTTCTTTGAATTCTTAGAAAACACGTGACCGAAAATGCCCAAGAGTGGATAAGAAAAGCGGTTCCAAAAACCGCAAGCTCCCAGTCCGCGCCTCTACTCCGCCTTCATCTGCGAATCGTGTATTGTCGCGAGTTGCTTCACCAGCGAGCTCAGCATGTCGTACTCGCCATACGCGGAACTCATCACAGCCACGACATAATCGCCCGTATCGCTTTTCACGATTCCCGCGTCGTTTTGGGTATAGAAATACTCGTCGTTGTTGATCCACCCAGCCTTCGTGTACACCGTGTTATCCAACGCCTGGTTGATAAACGAGTTCTCCGTGTACGTATAATACTGCGAGAACCATTGCTTGTTTTGGTCGTTGAGCGCCGCATTTCGGAACGCAGGATAATTGCTGTTTGGAGCCGAATTCATGGCATCCGTGCCAAACAAATAGTCGTATCCCAGCACCCACATTTTTGCAAAATCGCCCGCCGACAGCCACATGTATTTTGTTGGACCAATTTCTCCGTCAAGATTGACGCCGCTTACCCAACTATTGAGCGGAGTCATACCGAATTGAGTAACCAAACTTGCATACGTATCGTTATTCGACATGGTAATTGTTTGCTCGACGAGTTGCGCGACGTTCGCAGGAGTATTCGCAGGGTCAATGGCCCCTTCTGCAAAATCTGACAGAACAACAGGTCCTTTAATTGCCGAAGCAGTATAACGAGGCGAATTTGGACGATATGCGAGAGTATTGCCCGTCGCGAGATCTGTCACAACGAACGACAGCGAATATCCCGCATTACGAATGGTGTTAATCTGATTGTTTAGCGCGTCAAGAGACTGCTGGTCGAGATTAAAACCAGCGGTTTCGACTGCCTGGTGAGATTCCAAACTATCAATTTTCGCAACCGATTGCAGAACGAGATTATTAACGTTTTCTCCATAAACGCCACTCTTTCGAGCGGTCTTAATTGCATCTTCTCGAATCTGCTGAGCAGTTTTTGTAGGAGTAGATTTTGCAACTTTGGCATTTACAGGAGCTGCCGTCTGAGTATCGCCGAAACGGCCGCCAAGAATGAACGCGACAACAGCAACAGCCGCAATCGTAGCAACAACGTAGCGTCGGCGCACTTGGAATTTTCCAGAAGTTGGATGCGGAAAAAGAACCCGACGAACCTGGCTCGCCCGCTTTGAGTCAATATGCAAAAATTGTGCAACACGGCCTGCAGTCTTTTGGGCAAAATGAGCCCATCGCTTCACCAAATTCGGATGAGGCGTTTTCTTGTGACTTGTATGGCTGGAATGCACAGCACGAGGATTAGTGTTTTGCGAACGTTTGCGGTCTTTCATAACGCATTCAAGTTTAACAGCTGCACGCCCCCTTAGGGTGCTTTCTTGCCCTTCGCTAACTTTTAACCACTTCTGGGCATTTTTTACACTGTACTTTTTTTCAAACACTTTCGAACCCTTAATTTTCCTTGAAAAATCAAGGGTTTTATGGAGGTCCATTTCACTGCGTGACCGAAAATGCCCAAAAGCGGGTAAAATTCAAGCATGTCTTCTCACGAACTCAACGAGGAACGTTCCTCACAGCTATCTCAGCCCGATTCTTTGCATGCGAGCGCGCAAAGTGCACAAAATGCCGCAACCGCCCAAAATGCCCAAAAGCGTTTCAACTCGGACGAGTTCTATCGAGGGTTGGATAGCATCTTCACGCAAGCTGAGGGAGCTACGAAAGCCCTCCCGTATCTTGAAGATTCCCTTGCCCAAGCCGTTTCCCAGCATGATGATTTTGCAGAATTGACCGTCATCAGCGAGTTTCTCGGTTTTGACCGTTCGCATGGTAGGCACGACCATTCTCGCCAGTTATGCGAGCGCGCTCTTGAATTGAGTGAAAAACTTCACCTCGAGAATTCAGCAGAAAGTACCATTCTCCTCATCAATATCGCGACTGCTTATCGTCAGGCTGGCGATTATGACGATGCGCAGCGAATTTACGAAAAAGCTATTTCCGAGTCAGAGCACACACTTCCTGACACCGACCGACAGAAAGCGGCTCTGCATAACAATTTCTCAATGCTTCTGAGCGAAACTGGACACTTCGAGGAAGCTCGCGAGGAACTCACCCGCGCGCTTCGCCTCATGCAATTATCAAGTCCGCATCCTGAATCGGATGGAGATATTGCCACGACTTTCACGAACCTGGGACTACTTGAATTGCAGCTAGGCGACACTGAGAAAGCGGTCGAATATGCAAAACTCGCCTTCGCCATGTATCAGAACTATCCACAGTTGCAAAATTCTGCACATTACACGTCGGCGTTAGCAGGATACGCGCAGGTTTTGTTTATCGCCGGTGACCTCGAGAAATCACTGCATTATTTTGAGCAGGCGTTAGACCTTATCGGGCAATTTTATGGCACGTCGAGTGGATATTATGAGACCACCCAAGAAAATGTTCAGCTTGTGAGGGACGCCATCTCGGCAGCGAATACAAATGAATACAATAAAGCTCACTCCCCAGCAAGCCTCCACGCTGACGAGCCTCTCGAACCGCTCTTCTCCTCTGGCCTCGATCTCTCTCGCGCGTATTGGCAGACCTACGCTGACCAACTTTTCTCTGGCGATTTTGGGCAGGTTCGGTCACGTGCAGCAGTTGGACTTGTCGGACATGGCTCAGAATGCTACGGATTTGACGACGAATTGTCACACGACCATGATTTCGGTCCGCGCTTTTGCGTGTGGCTTACTACCGAGGATTTCGAGCGCTATGGACGTGAACTTCAAGCACGGTACGATGCTCTTCCTTCACATTTTGGCAATTTTGACCGTTCAACTCGTTCACCGCGAAATACCCATCGCGATGGAGTTATGACGATCGATTCGTTCTTCGAGTCCATCACGGGGCTTTTCCATGCGCCAAAATCTCACGACGAGGACCATATCTGGTTGAATCTTTCAGAGGCAACTCTTGCCGCTGCGACGAACGGCGAAATTTTTGCAGATCCGTACGGCGCCTTTTCGAGCCGTCGCCAGGCGTTCAAAAATATGCCTGAGGATGTGCGATTATTCCTTATATCGCAACGCCTTGGCATGATCGCTCAAACAGGTCAGTACAATTTTGCGCGCATGATTCAGCGCAGTGATATGTCAGCAGCAGTTTTGACATTATCGGAATTCGCCCAGTCGGTCAGTTCCCTGATTTTCCTTATGAACAATCCTGTCAGCGTTGGCTACGCGCCGTATTATAAGTGGCGTTTTGCAGCATTACGAAAATTGAGCAATCGTATGGGGACGCGTTTAGCGGACGTGTGCCCATTATTGGAAGAATTGCTACAAGAATCGTTGACATCAACTCAGACTGATTCGAGTGTTAATTCTGCCCAAAACCTCATCGATACTATTTGTGCGAAAATCGTTGATGAGTTGAACGTGCAGGGGCTCTCGTCGAGTCGCGAAGATTTCCTCGAATGGCATCGACCGTACGTTGAGGCGCATATCGAATCGCACAATCCACTACTGCACAGCATTTAAACACAGCCTCTAAAACACAGCCCATTACTTATCCCAAGGACCGCACATGACCCAGCAAGCTCAGCAGCAGAATCAAAACACACGCGTACCCGACCTCGCCGAAGACATCGTTCAGACTGAATGGAACCAATTCCAGCAGGTCAACAACGAAGGCGGTCGCGCCAATTGCCAAGGAAATTGGCCGATGTTTCACACTATGCGACTCAGCCAATTCCTAACGTGGAATGAGGAACTTCTGAGCAGTTACCGAGGCGATCTCGCATCTGGTCGAAACCTGCTGATGGAGAAGTACGCGTGGATGATGGAGTCAACTGAGCCTGACTATTTCCACAAGGAGCTCGAGCCATATCTTGTGCAGATTAGCCCGGAGCGTCGAGAGCAGCAGGAAGCAATCATTGCGCAGCAATTGGTCTGGGCGAAGGATTTCCACGAGCGTTATCCTCATCTTGGGGACAATATGCGCGTCCTCTACACAGCGCAAGACACGAAAGAAACCACGAGTTTTGAAACATATCTTCGTGGTGAATTATGCACGTATTCCCAGCAAACCGTGGACTTATATGCACAATTCATTGCGGAAAAATCTGCCCACAATATCAATCTCACAGAGGAAATTCTCACGTGGACAGTGCGCCTGAGCGGATACGATTCTCTCGCCCAAGCAGAGAACTATCTCACAATCTGAACGCAGTCCATATGGCAAAATCGTTGAAAATACAAGCCTTCCAAGGCTTGTAACAAATTGGTAATTCCATTACACCCGATGGATTTATATCCTAGTAATGAACATTGTGCAGGTTATCCCGCCACAAGCAGGTATCCCCGCGGTGAAAGACACAAGACAGAAGTCACAATTAAGCATCAGAGGATAAAAATGGCAATTACTAACGAATACTTGAAGCGCGTTTACGCACAGGCTGAAAAGCGCGATGGCGATCAGCCAGAATTTTTGCAGGCAGTTCGCGAGGTTTTTGAGACTCTCGGACCAGTTGTTGAAGCAAACCCACAGTACGAAGCAAACGGAATTCTCGAACGCTTCATCGAGCCTGAACGCGTTGTCAAGTTCCGCGTATGCTGGGTTGACGATGAGGGCAAGACTCAGGTAAACCGCGGTTACCGCATTCAGTTCAACAGCGCAATTGGTCCATACAAGGGCGGTCTTCGCTTCCACCCAACAGTAACTGAGTCTGTTGTGAAGTTCCTTGGTTTTGAACAGATTTTGAAGAATTCCTTGACGACATTGCCAATGGGCGGCGGCAAGGGCGGGTCCGACTTCGATCCAAAGGGCAAGTCAGATGCAGAAGTTATGCGCTTCTGCCAGGCATTCATGACTGAACTTCAGCGTCACATTGGTCAGTTCACTGACGTTCCAGCAGGCGACATCAACGTTGGCGCACGCGAAATTGGTTATCTCTTCGGACAGTACAAGCGCATCCGCGACGAGTTCACTGGCGTTTTGACTGGTAAGGGTCTCGAATGGGGCGGCTCTTTGGCACGTACCGAGGCTACCGGTTACGGCTTGTGCTACTACACCGCTGAAGCAATGGATAAGCTTCGTGGTGATTCCTTCGAAGGCAAGACCGTTGTCATTTCTGGTTCTGGTAACGTAGCAATTTTCGCAACTGAAAAGGCTCAGGAATTGGGCGCAAAGGTTGTAACTGCTTCGGATTCCAACGGCTACATTTACGATCCAAACGGCATCCAGCTGGACGTTGTTAAAGACATTAAGCTTGGTCACCGTGGCCGCATTAAGGAATACGCAGATCGCGTTCCAGGCTCTGAATATCATGAAGGTTGTGCAGGCGTATGGACTGTTCCATGCGACATCGCACTTCCATGCGCTACTCAGAACGAAATTGACGGCGCTTCTGCACAGACTCTCGTGGACAACGGCTGCACAGTTGTCTGCGAAGGTGCAAACATGCCTTCTACTCCTGAGGCAATTGAAGTATACCAGAGCAATGGCGTTCTCTACGGCCCAGCTAAGGCTGCAAATGCAGGTGGCGTAGCAGTTTCCGGTCTCGAAATGAGCCAGAACTCCTACCGTCTTTCCTGGACCTTCGAGGAAACAGATGCCAAGCTCAACGCAATTATGAAGGACATCGTGGCAAGCTCCCTCGACGCAGCAAAGAAGTATGGCAAGGAAGGCGACTTGATGGCAGGTGCAAACATCGCAGGCTTCATCAAGGTAGCTGATTCCATGGTTGCTCAGGGCGCTTACTAAAGGCTGCTAGTCTGCTAGCCTGTTCGCCTTGCTCGCCAACGGGCGCCGTGTTTTGTGCAGCGCTTTGGAACGCGTAAGTGCATAAGTGCGTAAGTGCATAGCAGCGCATTCTCAGCACAATAGGTGGTGGCTCACCCCGGTTTATTCTGGAGTGTGCCACCACTTTTTGCCTGTGCTTTATGACGCGATAATTGCGCGTTACAGTCAACTACTTATCACTGTCATTCTCCTGAACTGACATATCAATAGTCTCCGTCGCAAACTCAGGCGTTGGAGGAAGATTCGCATCGTCAGAATCATCCAAGACGTCAGAATTCATCCGTGCAAATTTCTCTGTTTGTGTATCCTGCTCATCGCCCTGTTGAGCACTGTATTGAGCACTCGGAGGAGTCGCAAAATGGGTAGTTTCCGCTGTCTGCTCCTCATGCACAGCCTGCTCGTCATTCACAGATTGTGCTGGCTGAGCATAGGACTGTTCGGCAGTATCAGAACCCTGTTTCGAATTCTTAATTTTCTTCAGTCGAATGTACGACACAACTCCTGCGATGATGAAAGCAGATCCAGCAATAATCAATGTTGCAAGCACAATGGTCAGCATGAGGCTATCTGATGTCATCACCCAGTCAGGGAACGTATATAAGCCTGCAATTGTCAGTCCCGCAATAATCATTCCGATAATTGACAGAACTGCGACGACAATATTTGGCTCATTGTTGTACACGTAACGATCATGGAAGATAACTTGCACACGTGGTCGCACAACTGGGCCCGAATACATCGGAGGATAATTCACTCGAGGATACGCTCCTTGAGACGAGTTCTGTGGAAAACTCTGCGGTGCCGCATAAGGCGAGCCTTGTGGTGGCCTCGGATATCCCTGCGACTGATATCCCTGCGTTGAGTAGCCTTGCCCTTGATAGCCCTGTGCAGGCTGCTGCGCAAATCCTGGACCCGTGTAGGTTTGCGGACCAGAAGAATTGCCCTGCGTTTCAGAAGAGTTCTGAGCGTTCTGTGCACCCTTCATATAACGAGGATTAATTGGCGTCTGAGAATTCATTGAGTTATCCATTTTTATGCCTCCTCTACACGGATAGAGCCGAGTGGCAACGTCGTTGAGATATGCAGTTCGACATCATTGTGCAATTTTTTCTCCAATTCGCTCCGGTATTGCGCTGGGAGATCTTGAACGGAATTATCAAATTCTTCCTGATATTCCTCCCAGTACGTCTCCCAATCAGAATCATCGGTTTGGTCAAGGAAATCAAAACCAGCCTGGTCTAGATCAATTCCACGAGATTCTGCCTTGCTCTTATTTGCTCGCAAAATATCGCGGAAACGTTCGGCGTACTGATGATTGAGTGTATTCTCAACTTCCCAGGCGCTCTTTCCTAAATTCTCGAATGCGTATCCTTGTGAGAATATACCCGCACCGACCGTACATTCCTTTGGTACCTTGATAGTCAGAGCAACGGAATTTAGATTAATCTTAAAATTACCAGTTGGGCATGCGGATTCGGTCTGAGTACCATCAGCCTTTGTCCATGTATGCTTACCCATAACTTTCTCCCAATTGCTCAAATCGAGAGTGACATGTGCAGTATGGAACTTATCCGAGTTTGTCAGGTATGTTCCTTCTTCCAGCTGCTTGACAAGATTCTTCGACAGAGTAAGTTTTTCACCATTCGAAACGGTATAACGGTGAGACATAACTTGGAAATATGGGTTATTAGATCCCGAAGCTACAGAGTAGGTCTCATAGCGAGCTGCACTACTTGCCATGCCGCCGACAATTAAGCAGATAATGACGCCAAAAGCACCCAGCCATGCATATCCTGCGGTCTTACGACCCATCAAAGCGAGAACTAATGTAATAACGCAGATAGCGATTGTGACGCCCGTTCCCCACAGCATCCACAAACGACCCCATGCCAGGTAATCATTCGCCTCGATATGAATAGCCAGGCCAATGGCATACGCGATTGCAGCACTGAGGAAAATTCCGCCCCACACGAGCAAACGCAACACTGGACCACCACTACGACGGGTGCGAATGAAACGTTCGCGTTCGACGTAAGACAATGGCATTGCCGCTGGCGGGTATGTGCGCAGAGGCTGCTGAGGCTGTCGTGGCACGCGTGGCATTGTCTGCTGCTGCTGAGCTTGAGCCTGAGCCTGTGCTGTCGAAGCTTGCGCTGCCGACTGAGTTCCAGACTGAGTTCCCGCTGCAAAACTTCCTGCAGGAGCACCCGCTTGTGAGAATGGATTACCACTTGGCTGTCCCGTTGCATACGGAGCACCGGTATACGGCGATCCTGTATATGGCGAAGCGCTTGATACAAATCCTTGGCTTTGATTAATGGAATACTGAATCAATCCGAAGAATAATGCAACCGTTGCCAAGCCCCAGAAAGTTAAGACAGTCGAGCACGCACCAATTGCCAAAATAATGAGCGCTACGATTCCCTCACCCTCGAGATGTCCTCGAGTCATTTCTTCAGCAATGATAGTATCCGAAGAATTTGGCAAAAGAATCCATGCGATTGGGTATACGAGAAGTCCCGCGCCCACAAGAATTAAAAGGATCATAAGGACTCGTACAAGCGATACATCCCAGCCGAGACGGTACGCAATACCTGAGCACACGCCACCGACCCAGCGCTGATCGCCACGCACAATATGCGAGCGACGAATCCATCCAAAAAAGCTATTGTTATTCATGTTTTCAGTATGTCAATTTTCGGCGTTCCATGACATCGGGGACACCCCTTATCTTCCCCGGATTTCGTTGCGCTCTCCTAGTTTCGCTCCCCTACGGCATGCATAATAGGTATATGAGTTCACGCCCTAATCCACAGGATTTTTCACACAGTACCGAGTATGAATCGTATGGTTTCAACGTTTCGGATAGTTCGAGCAGTTCGAACGGTTCAACCCCGATGCACCCGTTGCCTTCTTCTCAGCAGACTCCTCAGCAACTTTCTCAGGGGACGGATTATACGCGGGACTCTCACATACAGTCCTCTCACGAGCAGGACTCTTATACACAGCCCGCTTATACACAGTCTTCTAGCACACAGCTTCCTCATACACAGCCTCCTCATGTACAGTCATCTGACTTTTTTGCAGATGCGACCGCAAGCTCCGCAGCCCAAGCGCAGGGAGCTCCCCTGCAAGAAGTTCCACCTCTTGCGCCAGCTCGTTACCCTCTAGTGCGCCCATATCAGAATCGAATTTTTGCAGGAGTGTGCCAAGGACTCAGCATTCATTTGGGCGTCAAAGCGTGGATTGTGCGACTCATTTTTGCAATTACCGCCTTTACAGGTATAGGAATAATTGCATATCTCTTACTGTGGATTCTTGTTCCTTCCGCTGCCATCGTGACAGAAGACGTATCCTTGAATGCTCAGCAGGCGCCATTATCACGCGGAAATTCGCCATTTACGACGACAGAATTTATAGATTCTACGGGAGCTCACGCTTCTGTACCTCTTCCAAGCTCACAGACTATCAATTCTCAGCAAACCGTTGAAAAATTTGGTGGAACTCTCGGCAGTGCTTTTGCTCCAAGCGTGTATGCGCCTGGTTCATATGCGACAGATGCGACAGACCCGTCGTCTACAGCCGCGAACCCATACACTTCTCGCAATTCGTGGAATTTTATCGGCATGGGAATTTTAAGTCTCGCGGTTATTTTCCTCATCTACCATATGCTTATCACGAATGATGAAGTGACCCCCATTATTGCAGTTGAGATAACGCTCGCAGCCATTTGTACACTGGGAGTATGGATGTATTTTGAGCGTTTTTCGCAGGGACATCCTATCGTTACGGTCGCTGCTTTAGGAATTTTCGTTGTCGGAATGCTGGGAGCGTTCTTTATCCTTTTCCGACGTCCAGTCGCTATACAAATTTTCGGAATTTTCGTCATCGGAATTATCAGTACTGCCGTCATGGTCGCTCCGTGGCTCGCATTATCACATCAAAAATTGGCAACCGAAACTGCACAAAAAGAACGTGAAGAAGAACGTGCAGATATGGCTGCACACTTGCATGATTCTGTGCTTCAGACATTGAATTTAATTCAGCAAAATGCAGGAAATAGCGCAATGGTTGCCCAGCTTGCTCATACTCAGGAGCGAGAATTGCGTCGTTGGCTTTATGAAGAGCGCGAGGATGCTATTGATTCTCTTGCCGGCAGCATGAAGCTTATCTCTGCTCACGTCGAGGATACCTTCGGCGTACCTATTGACGTTATTACTGTGGGCGATACACAACCGACAGAGCATACGAATGCGCTTCTTGAGGCGACTCAGCAAGCGCTTACCAATGCGAGTACGCATGGCAAACCAGCAATTTCTCTGTACGTGGAGTGCGGAAGCGCACAAATCCAAGTTTTCGTTCGCGATCATGGCGATGGCTTTGATGTGGCAGACATTCCAGCAGATCGCATGGGAATTCGTCACTCCATTATTGGACGTGTCGAACGCGCAGGCGGTACAGTAAAGATAGTATCGCGCCCACAATGGGGAACTGAAGTCCGCATGACTTTGCCAGTCGTTAATGCGACGAACGCGTAAAACGTGTAGGAAACAGGAGTCTTCGCCTGACAGGAGTCTACTCCCGTTCTTTCCCCCCCAGAAATGGGGCGAATTGCAAAAAGGAGAAACGATGAGCGACAATACCACTATTCGCGTAGCAGTTGTGGACGATCATGAGATGTTTCGCGCTGGTGTCATCGCAGCGATTTCGTCATCAGTTGAGCCTGCGATTATGGTTGTCGGGCAATCGGGAGATGTCGAAGGTTCTATCGCGATGATTGCAGATACCGTTCCCGACGTCGTCCTCCTCGATGTTCACGTCCCGGGTGGCAATGGCGGCGGTGGCGCAGAAATTCTCGCACGATCTAAGCAGTTCTCACCAAACACTAAGTTTTTAGCATTATCGGTCTCTGATTCTGCTGAAGATGTAGGCGCCGTGATCCGCGCAGGAGCATTGGGCTACGTCACGAAGGCAATTGGCCCTGAAGACCTCATCTCATCCATTCATCAGGTGTTCGACGGATACGCGGTCTTCTCGCCTCAGCTGGCAGGCTTTGTTTTGCAAGCTTTCCAAGGTGGCTTATCCACTTCTGCACCAGCGAGTTACGTCGACGACGAAGAACTCAATTCTTTGAGCGAGCGCGAGCAGGAAGTGATGCGCTTAATCGCGCGCGGATATACGTATAAAGAGGTGGCGGCAGAGCTGTTTATCTCTATTAAGACTGTTGAAAGTCACATGTCGAAAGTTTTGCATAAGTTGCAATTGTCGAATCGAGCGCAATTGACGCGATGGGCGATGCAGCGCAAAATCGTGTGACGCTTTATCTTATTATCTTCATAGCGTTTGAAGATACAGCGAGGAGCACAGCAAAGGGGCACAGCGGAAATGCTACGCCCCTTTGTTGTACAGATATGTCATGCACAATGTGCAAGATTGCAAAATTGCTCTACAGCTCACTTACACGCGCATAATGACGTTCCATCTCTGTCACATCAGTGAGAACAAAATCGCCACAGAAGTAATCGGGATTTGTTGCATAATTTTCGTTCGAGTATGGAACTGCATCGTTGAAAATGTTTTCATATTCTTCGACGCTCACCTGCTGTCGATTATCCAGCAAAGCCTGATGTTCTGCGGTATACAATGCATCACGATACCCTTCGACGAGAGTTCCCGTGAAGAGCTCCCCTACAGCTCCCGAACCATACGAGAAGAGCGCAAGATGATCGCCTACTTGTAGAGAATCATCTCGCTCGAGCAACGACAGCAATCCAAGGTACAAGGATCCGGTATAAATATTCCCTACACGGCGAGAATACTGAATACTTGCATCGAAGTGTTGTTGCAAAATCTCACGCACTTCGTGAGAAACGTGATGCTTTTCTATCAATTGTTTGAGCGCTTTTGCACCCATTTTTGTGTATGGCAAATGGAACAAAAACGCAGAAAAATCGCCAACATTTTTACCTGACTTTTGGGCAAAATCATCCCACACTCGGTCGAAGAATTCGAGATATTTCTCTGTCGAATATTTTCCCCGCGCTTGGGCTTCGTCTGTGTACATCGGACGCCAAAAATCTTGAATGCTCTCCGAGTACACGCTCGTCAATTCATCAATCGCAAGAATTCGCGGATTCTCCGTCACGAGCATCGCCACAGCACCACCGCCTTGGGTAACTTCGCCCCCCGTCGCAAGGCCATAACGAGCAACGTCCGATGCAATAACTAACGCCTGACTTCCCGGATGAGCAGCCACATAATCGCGCGCAGTCAAAAGCCCCGCGGTACCGCCGAAGCACGCTTCCTTAATCTCCATAACACGCACATGATGAGGCAAATCAAGCAATTCGTGAATGTACAGCGCACCCGCCTTCGATGCATCCACGCCCGATTCTGTCCCAAGGATAACCAAGCCCAGCTTGGCATCATCAATCGCACTGCGCAAAAGAGCAGCGGCCGACGCTCCCATAGTCACCGAGTCTTGACTTGATGGAATGACAGCTTGCTCATCCTGCCCGATTCCAATCGTGAATTTATCAGGATCGACGTTGCGGGCAACTGCCAATTCTCGAATGTCAACGACATAACGAGGCGTGTACATGCTTATCAGATCGATACCAATTGCTGGTTTTTCCACGTTTACTACCCGAACCTCTCTCATCGTCGTGTTTCTCTTGTACGTTTTGTGCTCTTACCGCACGCTATCTGTGTATTTCCTGTGCGAGTTTTCGCTCGTATGTTTTATTCCTATACGTGCGATTGAGCGTTTCTTAATTGTGCGATAATTGCCCGCGCTTGTGCTTTCGTTCTCCCCTGCGCAGGAAGCTCACGCAGTCTGCCTGCAACGACACCAATTTCATCGCCTTGTGCACCGGCTGCAATCGATAGCGCATTCATCTGCAAACTCATGTGTCCCGCCTGAATTCCAGGACCTGCAAGGGCTCGCATTGCAGATAAATTCTGCACAAGTCCCAGCGCGGCAAGAACATTTTTGAACTCATTCACCGATGTATATCCACCAATGCGTCGCGCAATTTTTGCAATATCGAGCGAACTTGCCGAGCCGCCAACTATCCCCACTTGCAAAGGAATTTCGATGCGACCGCACAATTTTCCTGCGTCATTCATCGTCCATTGAGTTAAAGGCTGATACGTGCCCGACCTACTCGCATAAGCATGTGCGCACGCTTCCACAGCACGCGTGTCATTTCCAGTGGCCAAAACCGCTGAAGAAATCCCATTCATAATGCCTTTATTGTGCGTCACAGCACGCTGATAATCCGACTGTGACAATCGAGAAAGCAAGGCAATTCGCTGTGCCAGCAATTGCGAATCAAGGTTTTTAAAAGCGATATCTTCCGGATCGAGTTCAACCTCAGCCACCGTTACACTCACATCACCCGCGTTAGAAAGAATCGCTACTAATGCAGTCGCAGAGAAACACTCTTCAAACAGCGGACGCAATGCTTCAGCAATGGTGTTCACAGCATTAGCACCCATCGCATCGCAAGGGTTAATCACGAGGATAATTTTTGTAAAACTGCCATCGGGGGTCATCTCAACGTATGTCGATTCCAAACCGCCGCCGCGCGCATGCATTGTCGGCAACGCTTTGCGAGCAGTATCAAAAATAAGAGTTTCACGTGAAACAATAATTTCTTGTGCACGGTCAGCGTTGATATCCGACGATTCGAAGACAATTTCGCCCAAAACTCGGTGAGGCTGAGAAGATGCTGTAACACCGTTACTTCCTGCACGCGCAACCATGCGAGCGCCATTCGAAGCCGCTGCGACGACCGACGCCTCCTCGACAACCATTGGGACGGTGTACGTTTTTCCATTAACAATCAAGCCGCGTGCCACGGCAAACGGCAATGCATACTGAGAAATCTGATTCTCAATAAGATGCGAGGCAACATCGGGATCGAGAATTCCATGATAATGTACGTCGGCCAATTGTGCAAAATCATCGTCAGTCAGAAGCTGTTCATTCTGCAAAATTTGCAAACGCTCCCGAGCTGTCAGCTCATAAAATTTTCGCGAACTGGCCATGCTTGTCCTGCTTACTGAACTTCAATTTGCATAGCGACACCAATGCCGCCGCCAACGCATAACGCCGCAACGCCCTTATGCTCATGTCGAGCACGCAAAGCGTGAATGAGCGTGGTAAGAATTCGCGCACCTGAGCAGCCCAAAGGATGCCCCAGCGCAATTGCACCGCCACGAACATTAAGCTTAGAGGCGTCCACATTCAACTGCTGACTTACAGCGAGGGACTGAGCCGCAAAAGCCTCATTCACCTCAATCAAATCCATATCATCAAGCGAAGAATCAGTAGACTTCATGAGCTTTTCAATCACATGCTTAGGCGCATACCCCATAAAATCAGGATCAATGCCACCCTCACGATATCCGCGAATTTCCGCCAAATATGGAAGGCCCAATTCCTGCGCCTTCTCTTTGCTCATCAAAATCATTGCCGATGCGCCGTCATTAATTCCGCTCGCATTACCCGCTGTCACTGTTCCGTTCTCTACGAAAACACTGCGCAAGGAAGCGAGCTTTTCCAAAGATGTCTCACGACGAGGCGCTTCATCGCGGTTAACAATTGTCGTTCCAGTTCTGTGCGAAATTGTCACCGGAACAATTTCTTCATCAAATGCACCAGAATCTTGAGCAGAAATGGCCTTTCGATGCGATTCCAACGCAAATTCATCCTGCTGCTCACGCGTAATTCCAAAACGCTCAGCAACATTTTCTGCAGTGACGCCCATAGCTTCGCCAGTAAATGCGTCCGACAATCCGTCTCGGAAAATCGCGTCAACCATAACCGAATTTCCGTACTTCTGACCATCGCGCAATTGAGGAAGATAATGAGGAGCATTGCTCATCGATTCAGTTCCGCCAACGAGTACGATTTCCGCATCGCCCATCACAATTGCTGCCTGACCGAGACGAACTGCTTTCAGCCCCGAACCGCATACTTCATTAATTGTCATAGCAGTCGAGTCAGTCGCCATGCCTGCTTTAAGAGCAATCTGGCGTGCTACGTTCTGCCCGGAATTCGCCTGGAGAACGTTCCCAAAAATTGCTTGATCGACAACATCTGCCTGCAAACCAGCGCGCTCAATCGCGGCTTGGGCGACAATTGTGCCCAAATCCACAGCAGAAAGCGCTGACAACGAACCGTGGAATTTGCCAATCGGCGTGCGCACCGCGCTAACAATAACTACATCGACCATAACGACAACATTGTATGCGTTTTTCGAAGGGGCATGTGGGATTTTGCTATCGTTTGCGCAATTTCCATACAAATTGGTGGAGGTGGGGCGGGGAGGCGAAGGGCGGGGCAGGCGAGGAGCGAGGCGGGCGATGGGATGGGGGATTGGGGAGATTCGCATCTTTAACCCCACTTTTGGGCGTTTTTGACACTCGTCTAGAAAATGTATCAAAATTCTCTTTTAAAATCGTTGAAATTCCGCCATTTTCAGGATCATCATTTTAGAGTTTTCTCCGGTCCGTGTCCAAAATGCCCAAAAGTGTATGAGAAATGACACATCGGCCGTTCTCCCAACCATTGCGCACTTTTCCCGAGCTTCTCCTCGGTGACCTTTTTTCTTCTTTCCTCTTCTTTTAGTCCCTGCTGTCCCACTATTTCGCTGCTCCCCCACAGTCTCCTACCGTCCCCAACAAACGCCTCCCCGGACTCCGTCCACCCGCGCCCTCACGCCCACACCCACACATTTCCTAAATGTAAATTCCCACCCCACCCAGCGTGTCGTCCTTACAAACCAATTCGAAATTCATTAAATTTGAAAAGGTTAGCCTCTATTGAGGAGCCAAGAAGAAGGAGAAAACTGCGTCTGACGTACAGACTACAGCCTCGACTCAGCAATCCCGCTCAACTCGTTCAGCAGTTAAGCACCCATATCTCGTTCTCACATCGTTGTCCATTGCCGCTTTTACTGGTCTTTACAGCGAAACTGCTATGAACGTCATCCTCCCTACAATTGGTTCAGATTTTGGTGTTTCAACCTCTCTCACCCAATGGCTTGTGGTTGGATATATGCTCATGATTGGCCTTGTTTTGCCATTCTCGACAATTTTGCTCAAGCATTTTACTGTTCGAACACTCACGTTCGCATCTCTGGGAGCTTTTGCTATCGGCGCCGCTATTAGCGCTCTTTCGCCAAATTTTGCAATTCTGCTCACCGGCCGTGCGATCCAAGGAATCGGTTTAGGCATCGCTCTTCCGCTCATGTTCGCAATGGTTCTTGAGGTTATGCCGCCTCACATGCTCGGACCAGCAATGGGCATGACATCGCTCATTATCATGCTCGCACCAGTTGTCGGCCCAACGCTTTCAGGAATTCTCGCCGGTCTGCTTTCCTAGCGCGACGTTTTCTGGTCAATCGTAACTTTTGGCAATTGCCGGCATGTTTTTTGCAAAATTGTTCCTCATTAACGCGTATGAACTCACGCGCCCAAAGGTTGACATTCTTTCCGTAATCTTGTCCATCTTCGGTTTTGGCGGAATCGTACTCGGCGCGGGCATGACCAGCGAATACGGCTGGACTTCGTGGACAGTTATTCTTTCTCTCGTCGTCGGCGTCGTCTGCATCGTTTTTTATAGCATTCGTCAATTCTCCATGAGCAATCCTGTGCTCAATTTGCGCGCTTTCAACTCGCGAGACTTCGCACTCGGCACGTCTCTTGTGGTGCTGAATTTCGGAATTATGCTCGCAATTATGTATTTGCTCCCACAGTTCTTCCAAAATTCTATGGCGATTGCGGTAACGATTAGCGGAACTCTCCTGCTCCCTGGAGGCGTTGTCAATACAATTACCACAATGCTCTCGGGACGATTTTACAACAAGCTCGGCGTGCGCGTTCTTGCAATTGCTGGCTTCAGACTTTCAACTCTCGGAATCTGCCTGCTCATTTGGCAGACATTCGTAGTAACTAACGGAGCCGACGCAAGCATTGTTCTGGTCATTATCGGGCACGTTCTGACGATGCTGGGAATTCCGCTGGCAATGAGTCCGCTGCAAACATATACGCTCAGCACACTGCCACACGAGCTCAACTCAGACGGCTCAACGATTATGAATACGTTGCAGCAGGTTGTAGGCGCTGTGTTTACCGCACTTGCAACGTCTTTGCTCGTTCTTGGGCAAAATGCGGCGGCAATCAGTTCAACTTCGTCTCAAACAGCAGAATCTGCAATTCGTTTTGGGCAAGGCACGCGTTGGGGTCTGTATCTTGCTCTTTTCATCGCTCTTTTGGGCATTTTCGGTTCGCTCTTCACACGAGACACACGAAAAACGAACCTTTCTGAGACTAGCGAGGGACAAAACGTCCAAAAGCAGGGCGAAAGTGACGAGCCTGTACTTCGTTCTCTGATGAAGTCAGACGTTTATACGATTCCTTCAGATGCAACTGCTATGGAAGCAATTGAGTTCCTCACTAAGCACGGCATTTCTGGCGCACCAATCGTCGACGAGAATGGGCATCTTGTTGGATTCGTTTCAGATGGCGACATTCTGTCCCTGCTCGCAGATCAAATTCCTGAGTTCACGTCGTTCTACAGCGCAATCATCGAGCACAATAATGAGAGCTTCTCGGAGCGAGTGCGAGACAACATGGCCCGCCCTGTTCTCGATTTTGCAACTCGCAACGTTATTGTTGTAGATGTGAACGATTCCATGTCGCACGTGTGCGAAGTTCTGGTCAGTAAGCATCTTAAGAAGGTGCCTGTCGTCAATACCGCAGACGGCAAGGAAAACAAGGAGCGCCAAGAACTTGTCGGTATCTTGAATCGATCCGATGTGCTGGGATATGTGGTCGAACACTATTAATAAGAACACTATTAATGAAAAGATTTGTGTTCGTTAGCGTCGAACTCGGCTAGGACCTTGAGCAGGACCGGCACTACCGTGCTGACAGATGGACTGCTAGGACTGCGCCGGACACACAAAGCTAGCCTTCCTCTGAATATTAAACGAGATTTCAGAGGGAGGCTTTGTTTTTACCCACTTTTGGGCAAAACGGTAACTTAAAAGCTTTTTATCGTCTATATTTCCCTTTTCGCGACCGAAAATGCCTAAAAGCTTCAAAAACCCATCCTCCAAAAAAATCCACATCTCCCCTCGCAACACGCCGGCCCGCTCAGGATATTTGCCTTAGACCAACTAGACCAACTCTAAGGCTGTACGTTAGAAATATCAGAAAAGCGGTAACTCGTGAAACCACTAAAGGCATAGCAGATGAGTTGGGAATCTCCACGCACGCCATTCGCTTCTATGAGGGAAAAGGTATGATTCACATCCCTCGCAATGAACAAGGAAATCGTATCTTTGACGAGGAAACGATGGATTGGCTCAGAGCAATTGTTCATTACCGAAATTATCATCCGCCCGACAGCACAGCCATTGTAATTCGTCTGTTGCTCTGAGATTCCAACTCGCACAATCACCTCGCACAAATGCAAGGTCAACCGAGGAGTCATGGGGAAAGACACGGGAAACCGGCGATGGGGATGCCGACTATCGTCATCCCCTTTTCCTACGCGATTCACTGCAATCGGTGCAGTGTCCGCTCACCCAGAAAACGTGCCAAGAGTCGCTTCCGCTTCTTTCGCTCCCATCCATTCACCATAGGCACGCCAGCCATTTTCAGCTTTTCAATCATTTGGTATCCGCCATCATAAAGCGCATGAGCAAACGTAAATCTCACCACTTTGATGTTCGCGAGGTTCAATGCCGTCTCGCGGTCTTTTTCGCGCAAAATCACATCGTCTGTAGAGCGAGCTCCTTGATTACGTAGCATTTCCTGATTTGTGTATTTTGCATGTCCGTCCAATTCGCCGACGATATACTTAAACGACGATTTCTTTCGCTCATCTTTCCACATAAAATCCGGGCGAATTGTACGCGTCGTCTTCAGATTATTCCCGTACTTATTTTCCAGGGCATATAACGGTTTTTTCATCTCAACTTGCAATTTTGGCACGCGAAAGCCCGCACGAATCATGCGCGCCCGGCAGAATGATTCGCCGCCGTTTTCCGATTTTGGATCAATAAACGCCTGCTTATACCCAGCAATATCCGCTTTCCAGCATCCTCGTCGTTTCAGCATAAACCGCAAAATATCACGGTACTTTATGCCAAATTTCTTTGCTATAGCATCGCAAATTACAATCGCCTCTTCAAAAGGCAACATTCGCATACAATCGAATATCGTTTGAAGTGGAGACGTCACGAGAATTCCGTTCATAATTCCCAATGTTTCAGAAATTGGCGTATAACCGCTCTTACTCGCAAGAGATCCCAACGCTTTCTGAGCGTTTTTGCGGTCAATTTTTTCAGTCCGACCTTCTTTGATGTAGTGAAAACGAATGGGCAAGTTTTTGCGTTTTGACGATGTTGTATGAATATCCACAGCGAAATGCACGAATTTGTACAAGTCTGCATTCCCCACAGTAACTCCGTAAAAAACAGCAGTCGATATCGCCAATAATGCCCAATGCGGGTGTGCTTGAGCAATAGGGAAAATTTTCGAGATTGCGCGCTCTTTTTCTGTGGCAGATTCCCACTCGTTTGCATCCGCAAAATATCCCTTAAAAGGTTGTACTAATTCACCATGCCTGCACCGACGAGTCGCACTTCGGCGAGCATTTCGAGTCGGTGGTCGCCTCAGAAGAGTGAAGAAAATGATGGTCATGTTGCAATTCTTCATCGTGGTGGCAGCAAGATACAAGTTTTAAAAACAATGTGAACGAATGTGGAAAAACGCCCGAAGGGCGTCGCGAATTTTATGCCCAGTTTTGGGCATTTTGGACATCGGAAACGCGATTTTTCGAAATAGCGGAATCCCTGTGCCCAGTTTTGGGCATTTTCGGCAAACAAACAGCCATCCACCCCTCAAAAAAATCAATTCGGTTGACGATTTTGCCCAAAAGAGGGATGAAAACACCAAAAGTAGCTTAAGCCAAGGATTGGCTCAGACATCTAAAGAAAACAAAGGTCCCCTCTCCCCGCACACTCGCAGGAAGAGGGACCAAAAAAGGCGGACAGTGAGGGATTTGAACCCCCGGTACTTTCGTACGCTTGTTTTCAAGACAAGTGCCTTCGACCGCTCGGCCAACTGTCCAAAAGTGATTCAGGATGCTCATACGTCCATTCCTCAATCACACTAACTTAATGTACTATAGACATATTTTTGCTATTGAGCAAATCGGGCAACCATTTTGAGTTTTCGTGTCGCGCCAGTTGCCGATTCAGGTCTCAAATACCCTCACCAAACGTCCCAACTGCCCTCCCCCGCAATCACGCACGGTTTCACACAATAAGATAAAAGCTTCGGCACCTCACATGGCGTGAAGTGCCGAAGCTGTAATGAATCCATGCCGTCTTGGTTCGGCCTATCTGAGCTTATCTATGTTGCGCAACTCTGCTCGATCCTGCGCACTGTTTGCCTAGCAGCCCACAGCACATACAAAGCAAAGTACTTAAGCCTCCCACGTAGTTGGTTCAATTACTTCCTTGCCACCCATGTATGGACGCATAGCCGCAGGAACTTCAATCGAGCCGTCTGCATTCTGATGATTTTCGAGAATTGCGACGAGCCAACGTGTCGTTGCCAAAGTACCATTCAACGTTGCAACGGGGCGAGTTCCACCTTCTTCAACGCGTTCGCGAATATTCAGACGGCGAGCCTGGTATTCGGTGCAGTTCGAGGTAGAGGTCAATTCACGGTAACGGCCCTGAGTTGGAACCCATGCCTCACAATCAAACTTGCGTGCTGCGGAAGATCCCAAATCGCCTGCTGCAGTATCGATAATGCGGTAAGGAACTTCGACCTTGCCAAGCATTTCCTGCTCCATCGCGAGCAAACGCTGATGTTCTGCCTGCGAATCTTCCTGCTTGACATAGGTGAACATTTCCACCTTATTGAACTGATGCACACGAATGATGCCCATGGTGTCCTTGCCCGCAGAACCAGCCTCACGACGGTAACAGCTCGACCATCCCGCATAACGCAATGGGCCATTGGACAGGTCAAGGATTTCGTCAGCGTGCATACCTGCAAGTGCAACTTCCGAGGTTCCTACGAGATACGAGTCATCTGGCTCACGCAAACGATAAATTTCATCTGCATGAGAATTCAAGAAGCCCGTGCCCGCCATAATTTCTGGGCGAACCAAAGTAGGAGTTGTCGTCATAATGAAGCCATTTTCTTCTGCCTGATCAACAGCCATAGTCAACATTGCAAGTTCCATGCGAGCAATTGCCCCGCGCAAGAAGTAGAAGCGCGAGCCTGAGACCTTGGAACCACGACGCATATCAATTCCCGCAACGCCTTCGCCGAGCTCAAGGTGATTCTTTGGCTCAAATCCTTCTACTGCGAAATCGCGTGGAGTGCCAATTTCCTTGAGGACGACATAGTCGTCTTCGCCACCTTCAGGCGCTGCATCTTCGACGATATTCGAGAATTTCCACATCAAATTGGTGTACTTCTCAGTAGCAGCATCTGCAGCTTCCTTGAAATCAGAAACGCGCTGTGCGAGTTCCTTAGTTTCCGCAATGAGAGCAGCCTTTTCCTCTGCTGGAGCCGAAGCAACCTTCTTACCCATGTCTTTTTGAAGAGCACGCGCATCCTCGAATGCCTTCAACGCATCACGGCGCTGCTGATCAGCCTGAAGAGTTTCATCAACCAACTCTACAGATTCACCGCGCTTACGCTGGGATTCCTTAACGATGTCAGCGTTCTCACGCATAAATTGAATATCAAGCATAGTTAAAAATTAGCCGAAAATCTTGACATTTGCATGAATATTTCACTATGTAACGACCAATTTACCCAAAACTTGCCAAAATCTTCCCAATCAAAAAATTCACACAGGTTTTCCCGAAAAACAAAGGAAATGCACTTATTCTGTTCGTTTCAATGTTTGAATGAACACACCCCTCTGTGCGCCACAACAATCAAAAATTTTCCCCGCTATTAAAATATTCAACGAACAACTTAAAAGTTCACCACTATGTAGCAAAGGAGCGCATGATGAAAGCAGCAACTTACGTATCCGCTGGCGTACTCGAACTTACCGAGAAGGAAAAGCCACATGTAATCAAGCCAACAGACGCTGTTGTCCGTATGGTCAAGTCAACAATTTGCGGTACAGATTTGCATATCCTTGGTGGAGACGTGCCGGCTTGCAAGCCAGGAACAACTCTCGGCCATGAGGCTATTGGTATCGTCGAGGAAGTGGGCGACGGTGTCAACAATTTCAAGGTCGGCGACAAGGTCATCGTATCATGCGTTACCGCATGTAACACCTGCTACTACTGCAAGCAGCAGCTTCCAAGCCACTGCGAAGACGGCGGTTGGATCCTCGGCCACTTGATTGAGGGAACTCAGGCAGAATACATCCACATTCCACACGCAGATGGCAGCCTTTACCATGCTCCAGAAACTGTGAGCGATGAAGCATTGGTTATGCTGTCTGATATTTTGCCAACTTCCTACGAAATCGGCGTTCAGCCTTCTCATGTTAAGCCAGGCGACACCGTCTGCATCGTAGGCGCGGGCCCAATTGGTTTGGCAGCATTGTTGACTGTACAGTTCTACTCCCCAAGCCGCATTATCATGGTTGATTTGTCTGAATCTCGCCTTGAGGCTTCCAAGGAATTCGGCGCAACAGACACTGTTTTGTCGACAACAACCGAAGAAGTTAAGGCAAAGATTGACGAATTAACCAACGGTCGCGGCGTAGACATCGTCTTCGAATGCGTTGGATATCCAGCAACATTCGATATCTGCCAGAAGGTCGTCAGCATTGGCGGACACATTTCCAACGTTGGCGTGCACGGAAAGCCAGTCGAATTTGATTTGCAGGATCTGTGGATTAAGAACATCACTCTGTCCACCGGTTTGGTCAACGCAAATACAACCGAAATGCTTCTCGAAGTTCTCAAGAGTGGAAAGATTGATGCGACCAAGCTCGTTACACATCATTTCAAGCTCTCCGAGATCGAAGAGGCTTACAAGGTCTTCAAGGCAGCTGAAGAGAACCAAACACTGAAGGTTATCATCGAGAACGATTTGAGCTGAAACCTTTTGGCTCAGAACCTAGGCTGAGGTTGTGTCAGATTATGGTTCTTAACGTGCAGCTGCGGGCTTTGGGCTTGATCCTACTTGATTAAACGTAATCAAACGTAATCATATAGGTCTTGCTTTTAGTTGCTTTAGTTTTTAGTCGTTAGCCTGATATGACCTCTGAAGCGGTTGGGATTGATTTTTGATCGATTCCAACCGCTCTCCTATTTGTGGGCTGTTTTGGGGGGGGCTAGGGGAAGGCCGGGAGAGAGACTTCTGCTTGGGTTCTTTGGCCCTTTGGCCCTTTGCTCTTTTGCGCTATTTCGAATTCCAACGGAAAGTGTTCATACTCAGAATCGGCGCAAAATGTGACAAAGATTTTCTTATATCGAGTTGTGACTACTTTTGGGCAAAAACGGTAACTCAAAATCCCAAATAGCCACAAATCACCTTAATTTTCGCATCGGCAGTGTCAATTTTGCCCAAAAGTGGATTAAAAAGACCCACGCATATCGAAAACTTACGAAAACTTATGAAACAGTTGTGTGCTTCTGCCCAATTTTCCCCATACTCGCGCGAGACTTGCTATGAATAAACTATGACTATCAGCTGGGGTGCTATCGCTACGACCGTAATTGCCATTGCGATTATCGTTTTGTTTGTTCTGTGGATTTTTTCGCGCGTCCGCCGCGACCGAAAACAGCAGGAAATTCACATAGCCGATCAGCGCGTCAGTGATAAGCAAATTACATACGCATTTATCATCAACCCTTCGAAGCCCGAAGCTCCTGAGGCGCGCGCTTTCATCGAGGAATTCTGCTCATCGCACGACATTGACGACCCACTTTTCATTGAGACTCGGCTCGACTATGACGGTCGTGCTTGTGCCGAGGAAGCTCTTTCACGTGGAGCGGATGTCGTTATTGCCGTTGGCGGCGATGGGACTGTGCGTACAGTTGCGAGCACAATGGCTTACTCCACTCATGCGTTTGGAATTGTTCCTATTGGAACGGGCAATCTTTTTGCGCGAAATATTGGCATCCCTGTCGGCAATTTGGAAGCTGCTCTTTCTATTGCTACGTCGCACGGAAGTCGTCGTGTCGACATGGGACGTATGAGCCTGCTCGATTCTGCCGAACCTGAGCATGAACACGGTTTTTTGGTAATTGCCGGCGCTGGTTTCGACGCCTACATGATTAACGACACGGATCCTGCTCTCAAAGCGAATATCAGTTGGTTCGCATATTTCGTCGCCGCTTTTAAGCATCTTTTTGGCAAAAAGAGCCACGGTACTATCATTATTCGAACTGCTGCAGGAGTGGATCACACCATTAATAATGTTCAGTTCCGCACAATTATGGCTGGAAATTGCGGCAACATTCCTGGCTTTACTCTTATGCCTGACGCATTATTTGATGACGGTCTTTTGGATATTGAAACAATTGATACTCGAAGTGGCTTGATTGGCTGGGCAAGTCTGTTGTGGGACGTTGTGCACAAAACTGTAACGCGCAGTTCCAAGCAATCGCCTTTCGCAACTCACGCGACAGTACGCCAATACCAAGGCGTCAGCGCGGAAGTTATTCTCGAGAAGCAGGTGCTCGCAGAGGTCGATGGAGATATTTTGGGCAAATCGGACCACTTCCTTTTCTCAATTGATCGCAAGGCGCTGCTCGTGCGCGCGCCACATCTTGGAATTGCTGGAGATGAGACAGGAAGCATGCCGCCGGTTTCGGTTATTTAGCTTTGAGCATTAGTATTTAGCCTCTGGCAATCGCATTTACCGCATTTATACTATGCGCGAAGAGCAGATAAGCTAAGCGAATGAGTTAATTTTGGAAAGTTCCCGACTCTCACCCACTTTTGGGCAAAAACGGTCGCCAACATCGTCATATTTTTGTTTATCGTTCTCAGCATGACCGAAAATGCCCAAAAGCGGATAAGAAAACGAACTTCCCCACACTCGTTCCCACAATCACCTCCAGTCTTAACCTCACTGCCCCACGCATACTCCCCAGCCCGCCCCCGCCCGCAGCCTGCCCACCTAGAGCACCGCTTATGGCACAATAGAATGCATGGTAGCTAATAATGCAGGCATGCTTGCCTCTGAAAAAGATTTAGTAGATATCGACGCTCTCATCGGCGCATATTACGACGACGTTCCGGATCCAACCGTTGCATCTGAACGCGTTATTTTTGGTACTTCCGGCCATCGCGGTTCCGCTCTCAAGCGCACCTTCAACGAGGCCCACATCGTTGCGATTTCTCAGGCAATTGCAGAGTATCGCAAGAAGGCTGGTATTACTGGCCCGCTCTACATGGGCCGCGATACCCACGCGTTGAGCCTTCCTGCTTGGAAGACCTCTATTGAGGTTCTCATTGCAAATGGCGTTCGCGTCCGAATTGATGCTCGAGACGATTACACCCCAACGCCTACTGTTTCGCAAGCTATTTTGACACATAACCGCGCAGCAGATGGCACTCAACGATTCAGCGGCGACGACATTGCCGACGGTATCGTTGTAACCCCATCTCATAACCCTCCAACGGATGGCGGTTTCAAGTACGATCCAACGACCGGCGGTCCTGCATCTGCAGAAATTACAGCGGCAATTGCCGACCGCGCAAACGAACTTCTTCCGGATTGGAAGAATGTTAAGCGCATTCCTTTTGAGCAGGCAATTACTTCTGATTTAATTGAACGTTTCGATTTCCGTCAGCATTATGTCGAAGATTTGAAGAACGTTATCGATTTTGATGTCATCAAGTCGTCCGGCGTTCGTTTGGGAATTGACCCACTGGGCGGCGCTTCTGTCAATTATTGGCCGTTAATTAACGAAATGTACGGCACAAATATTGGCATTCTCAACCCTGACGTTGACCCTCAGTGGTCCTTCATGACTTTGGATCACGATGGCAAGATTCGCATGGATCCAAGCTCACCTTACGCTATGAAGGGTTTGCTTGACCGTTTGAACGCGGGTGCTTGGGACAAGTATGATCTCGTCGGCGGAACTGACCCTGATGCAGATCGCCACGGTATTGTGTGCCCAGGAACAGGTGTGATGAACCCAAATCATTACATTGCTGTGTGCGTAGAGTATCTTTTCGGCGGAAATCGCCCTCAGTGGCCAGCTCAGGCCGGTGTCGGTAAGACTTTGGTGTCGTCAAGCTTAATTGACCGCGTTGTTGATTCTATTGGCGCAAAGCTTGTCGAGGTTCCTGTCGGCTTTAAGTGGTTCGTTGATTCACTCTTTAGCGGCGAAGTTGGCTTCGGCGGCGAAGAATCTTCCGGTATGAGCTTCTTGCGCATTGACGGTCGCGTGTGGACTACCGATAAGGACGGTCTCATCCCTGATTTACTTGCTGCTGAAATCACGGCTCGCACAGGTAAGAATCCTGCTGAATTGCATGCAGACCAAGTGGAGCGTTTCGGCGAAAGCTGGTACACACGTCTCGATACTCCAACGACTTTGGAAACCAAGCTCAAGTTCTCAGGATTGACCGCTGATTCAGTTTCCGCAACGTCCCTTGCTGGCGAAGATATTACTGCCAAGATGACCACAGCTCCTGGAAATGGCGCACCAATTGGCGGTTTGAAGGTCACAACAGAGAATTCATGGTTCGCTGCACGTCCTTCTGGCACAGAAAATATCTACAAGGTTTATGCTGAATCCTTCATTTCTCCAGAGAATTTGGAGAAGGTTGTCGAGCAGGCTACAGAAGTTGTTAACGACGCATTGGCGGATTAATTAATGGAAATTGATTTCACGGTAACTGTTTCCACTGATGGAAGCGCGCTCAACAATCCGAACGGCCCTATGGGCTGGGGATGGGTTGAGCACACTAAAGAGAACCCTCAAGGTGTAACGACAAGTATTTCCGGGCGTTCTAGCGATTGCGGAGGCGCGTCAAACGGCACGAATCAAATTGGTGAATTAACTGCCGTTTTGCAGTGCCTTCGCGAGCATCCAGGCAATTACCCTCTTGTCATTGAGACGGACTCACAATACGCCATTAATTGTGCCACAAAGTGGATTTACGGCTGGAAGAAAAACGGATGGAAAAATTCCAAAAAAGAGCCCGTAAAGAACGTGGAACTTATCCGCGCGATTGACGCTGAGCTGAACGCGCGTGCAGGTAAGGTTGATTTTGTGTGGGTTAAAGGCCATGCTGGCAATTTCTACAACGAAATGGTCGACGATTTGGCGCGCGGTTTCGCGCAACGAGCAGGCGCACACGAGATTGACGGATACATGCCTGAAGAAGGCTGGCAAGTGCTCATCAATGGCCCTTACTCGCAAGGACTCGTCGTACCGGAAAATCGCAATGCACGCCCGGACTCTCAGCACACGGCCGCAGTCGCGGAGCAGGAAAATTCTCAGAGCATTGAGTCGTCTATCACTCAGCCTGCAGAGCTTCCTCTCGAGCAGACTATTTCCGAGCCTGCGGAACAATTCGTTTCCGCGCCTGCTGAACAGCCTTCCGCACAGCCTGCGAAATCATCTACTCTCGTCGATCAGCCGCTTTTCCACGAGGATAATGCAACGCTCACCGAAGAGCTCATTACACGCCTGAACATGGCAACTGAGCGCTTCGATGCCGCCGCACAACGTCTCCAAGTGGCAAGTGACCACATGGATCACGCTGTGGCAATCCTCGACGAGGCAATTCGGCGATTTGATGATGTGAGTTGGAAGAATAATCACCAAGATACCCTCTTCTAATTACTATAGGTCTCATTACCATGGTTTTGAGACCGCGCACAGCCTAACTGCATAACTGCCTAACCGCATAGCAAAAGCAAATAGCACTTTATAACCGCTCTATACAAGACCCTACATAAGGAGAAAATATGGCAACCCAAGATGAATTGAAGAAAGCTGCTGGCATCGAAGCAGCGAAGCTCGTCCAGGATGGAATGACCGTTGGTCTCGGGACTGGTTCCACTGTTCGTTTCTTCGTTGACGAGCTCGGCCGCCGCGTTCAGGAAGAAGGACTTTCCTTCACCGGCGTTACCACTTCCGTTCGCACTAAGGAACAGGCTGAAGGCTACGGCATTACTATCGTAGACGTAGATGATGTCGACCGCATTGACGTTACCGTTGACGGCGCTGATGAAGTTGATGACCGCTTCGATGGCATTAAGGGCGGCGGCGCTGCTCTCTTGTGGGAAAAGATTGTTGCTACAAATTCCGACAAGATTGTATGGATTGTAGACGAATCCAAGGTTGTGGATATTATCGGAAAGTTCCCATTGCCTGTGGAAGTTATCCCATTTGGCGCAGGTCATGTCGTCAAGCTTTTCGAAGAGAAGGGTTACAAGCCAACTCTTCGTCTCGACGCAAACGGCGAGCCAGTACGTACTGACGAAAAGAACTATGTTGTTGATTTGCATCTCGAGCGCATTGACAATCCTCAGGAACTTGCTGAAGATCTCATTCACACTGTAGGCGTCGTCGAGCACGGATTGTTCCTCAACATGGTTGATACCGTTATCGTTGGTGACGAAAACGGGCCTCGCATTTTGACAAATCCAAACAAGTAATACTGCTCGTTATACGCATAAGTAAAAGGGTTGAATTATTTCCTCGAATAATTTTCGGGGAAACAATTCAACCCTTCTTCATTCATGAATTCGGTAGATCCGTTACTTTCGCGGCGTATAAATTTCGTTGTCGATAACGTCCGCGTAATTCTTCACAATGACCGCGCGTTTGGTCTTCAAACTTGCTGTCAGCATTCCGTTTTCCTCAGTAAACACATCCGAAAGAATTTTGTATTTTCGGATGGATTCTGCGCGTGACACGTGAGCATTTGCGCGATCGACCGCATTATCAACTTCTGCCATAACAATTGGATTCGTTGCCGCTTCTGCCAGCGATGCGACTTCTGGCGCGCCCTGCGACGTCAACCACGCATTGGTATCTTGCAAATCAAGTGTAATCAAAGCAGCGATAAATGGCTTCTTATCGCCAATTACGACACATTGATTGATAACCGGCGAAATAACTACGCTCGATTCGAGGATGCTTGGCGACACATTCTTTCCGCCGGCGGTAATAATCAGATCCTTCTTACGACCGGTAATAGAAATAAAACCATCACTATCAATATCGCCCAAATCGCCCGTGTGCAGCCATCCATCAACGATTTGTTCTGCGGTATTTTCTGGATGATTATGATATCCAGCGCACACGCTCTTGCCTTTTATGCAAATTTCTCCATCATCGGCGACACCAAACGTGACGCCTTCCATTGGCAGACCAACAGTTCCGATCTTATACCCCTTTGTCGGATTAACGCATGCAGGAGCGCAGGTTTCCGTCATGCCATAGCCTTCAAGAAGTGGCAATCCCACGCCATTAAAGAAGTGCGCGATAGATGGATCCAACGGCGCCCCTCCGGAAACTGCATACCGGACGCGTCCGCCGAAAACGCCCAAAATTGTCGAAAAAATCAGCTTCCTATACAACGTGTATTGAATCCGCGTAGCAAACGGCAATTTTTCACCGATCTGCTGAGCATGCGACCACTCGCGTGCCACTTGAGCGGCACGGTTAAACAGACGTCCCTTAAATCCATGACCAGCCTTCTGAGAAGCCGCATTGTAGACTTTCTCAAAAATACGTGGCACAGCCAAAATAAACGTCGGTTTAAAAGCTTGGAAATCAGCGATAATTGTTTTGATATCATGCGATAACCCGAGAACTGTATCCGAGCCTATGCAGAAATATTGCATATATCGTGCAAAAACGTGCGCAAGAGGCAAGAAGAGCAGCAGCCGCGCACCACCCTCAGGGAAGCAAATATCTGGCATGGATTGAATTCCAGAGTATGCCATAAATACAAAATTCTTATGCGTAAGCTCGATGCCCTTTGGAACTCCAGTAGAACCCGAAGTGTACACAATTGTCGCAAGGTCACTGCCTTTAACAGCCTTTTCGCGAGCCCAGAACTCCTCATCAGGAATCGTCTTACCGTATTCCGTGAGGGTATCAATAATAGTGTTATTTGTGGTGTCGTTATCGATGACGAAAATTTCTGATACCGAAGGCATATCTGCAAAAACTGCCTCAACTTTTTCGCGCTGCATGTCATTTTCTGCAAAAATTATGCGAACTTGAGAGTCCTCCGCAATAGAGGTAATTTGCAACGCCGAATTTGTTTCGTAAATCGGCACAGTCACAGCGCCAATGCTCATAATTGCAAGATCGAGAGCAGTCCATTCCCACCGTGTACGAGACAAAATTGCAACGGCATCTCCCGGCTGAATGCTCTTTTTCATCAAGCCCTTCGCAAGACCGATGACAATATCGCGGAACTGGCGGGCGGTGAAGCTGAGCCATGTGTTTGCGCTTGATTTTGTGGCTGCCTTTGCGTGTGCATTTGTGACTGTGGGTAGCGTTGCATGCGATGCTGCATGTGGCGATGCAGAGTCTGCTGATACTGTCGAGTCTGCAGGAGTTGCGCGGGAGGATGGGGATACAACAGCAGCTCCCTCACCCTTAAACTCAATCAGAGGACCGTCGGCATCTCGTTCGACGCGGGTGGCCAGAATCGAGAAAATATTTGCATTCGAGTCGATAGGCATCGTCAACGGACGAGTATACTCAGTACGCATAGGCTTCCTTACCATCTTTTACTTGCTTTTGGGCATTTTCGGTCACGCCTTCTGAGAGCAATTCTAAGGCATACGCGATACCGGTAAGAAAGTTGCAACTTACAGACCACTTTTGGGCAAAACGGGTCGTCTACGATAACAAAAAGAATTTTTCTGTCTCATACGTGACCGTTTTGCCCAAAAGCGCATCGTAATCGCCTCTTGCGAGAAAAATTGGTTATGGACATAAAGATATAAAGATTTCTTTATAGATTTATATCTTCTTTATGTCTCTTCTTTATATCTTCCCTTTTCGTTTCCACGTGTCCCCTTTGGCGTATAAGCCTAAAAACCCTCCCGTTTTAAACAAAAGAAAAAGGAGCAAAACCTTACGGCTTGCTCCTTTAACGCTTATATTTTAAGACTACTTACGCTGGTGGCGAGTCTTACGCAGCAGTTTGCGGTGCTTCTTCTTGCTCATCCGCTTGCGACGCTTCTTGATGACCGAACCCATCAGAGCCTCCTCTAGTTAATTGACAACTTTCCCTATGATACTACGGCTTGGAGACCTAGACGACCAGTTTTGCCAAAAAGTGGATAAAACCGCAAATCTACGCCATTTGGAACGCTAGGAAACTCCCTGCTCCGCGTGAATTCTAGTATGGGAAGCTGGAGTAGAAATTGTTAACGGAATTCTTCGGACCAGTTGCTTGGAACACCACGGTGTCATTTTGCCAGACGATAATGGAATTGTTATCGTTATCAGCATCCGCATGAATCTCATACGCGCCAGTTGTGCTATCTCCAACCTTCACGTTACCCGATGCGCTTACGCTACTCTTCAAATTGGCAATCAAAGTATCGTATTGGGTTTTCGCGAACTCAGCAGAAGTCCATTGTGCGAAAACGATAGTGATTTCTGAAGCAGAATCGCCCGTTGTGTAGGTTACTTCGTACTGTTCAAGCGGCTCCGCATCATTCCACACGGTCGTCGTTTTCACTTCACCGCGCGCATATGAACCGACCGTATCTGGCAGAATTTTTTCCAAATCGCTGGCATTGTTCGGCAGTGCAACCGGAGTGGCCGTAACGACCGCATCCTGACCAGTCGCTGTAGACGAACCCGTCGATGCAGCTTGACGCGCCCAACCAGGCCAACCAAATGCAGTCACCAAAACAATGACGATAATTGCGAAAATTGCGGAAACGGTTATCAAACGATAGCGGTGAGAAATATTATGCTGCTCGACAGCCTTTTGAGCTTCTTCTTCAAGCTGTGCTGCCTGTTCATCATCAAGCGAACTCTTCACAGCTGATTCTTGCACCTGAGGAATTTCGCCTGTTTCGCTGGTTTCAGCATCGCTGGCTTCATCAGCACTACTCGATTCGACCGCATTTTCTTGCGAAACTTCAGGAGCGTTATCAGCTTCATGTTCAGGAGAAGTTGCATCGTTTGAATTGTCAAACTGCTCTTCTGGAACAATGTCATCATTTTCTGCCATGAGTCAATTGTGGCACAAATTTAAGACGGAATGGAAAATTCGCGCTTTTGGGCATTTTCGGTCGTTTTCTGTCGTTCTTTCTTCCCCTGTCCTACTCTGTTTTTCCTATTCATCCAATTGATACAAATTTTGCATTTTGACCCGAAAATGTGGATAACTCACCTTTCAGCAAAATGTCGGAGATCAAAAATACTGTGATTCTATGGCGAAAAGTTCGACACAATTTGTATGTACAGAGTGCGGATGGAATGGCGCAAAATGGTTCGGCCGCTGCCCTAATTGCGGCGAGTGGGGAACCATCGAAGAATTCCATGAAGCACGACCTCAGCGCGGAGCAAGCAAGACCTCGCAGTCCCTTGCGAGCACGACTGTGCCTATCAACGCGAGCGAACTTTTGCATTCCACTTCTGATTCATCTCTCAAGCAGGTATCCCGCATAGGCACAGGCTTTAGCGAGTATGACCGTGTGCTCGGCGGTGGAATCGTACCTGGTTCAGTTGTTCTCATGGCAGGCGAACCTGGCATCGGAAAATCAACGCTTCTTTTGGAAACTGCAGGTCATGTTGCGTCCGAGCAAGCCGCATCTGGATCCGACGGGAAGGTTCTCTATATCTCCGGAGAAGAATCTCTCTCACAAATTCAAATGCGCGCGACTCGCATCGGGGCTATTCACGACTCCTTGCTCATGGCATCAACCACCGATTTAGACACGGTCGTATCAATTCTTGAGCAAGAAAAGCCTATTCTTGCTGTGGTCGATTCTGCTCAAACAATTAATTCTGCACGTGTAGAAGGCATTCCTGGAGGATCAACGCAAGTTCGCGAGGTCGCAACGGCGCTTATTGATGTGGCAAAGAGTCATGATATCGCTCTTCTCCTCGTAGGCCATGTCACTAAAGATGGCTCAATTGCAGGTCCGCGAACTCTCGAGCATTTGGTTGACGTCGTGTGCCAATTCGAAGGAGATACACAAACTGCATTGCGTCTTCTCCGTTCTGTCAAAAACCGTTTCGGACCGACCGATGAAGTCGGCTGCTTTGATATGAGCGGCGAAGGAATTGAGGAAGTCACTGATCCGAGTGGGCTTTTTGTCAGTGATTCCGAGGAAACTCCTGCGGGGACATGCGTGAGTTTCACTATCGACGGGCATCGCAGCTTGCCTATCGAGGTTCAATCACTAGTCACGAACTCTGTTCTGCCCACTCCTCGTCGCGCGGTCAACGGCATTGATAGTAACCGTTTGGCAATGCTCGTCGCCGTTCTCTATCGGCACGGTCATATCAATGTTTTAGGCAACGACCTGTATGTGTCAACAATTGCGGGCGGATCTGCAAAAGAACCTGCCTGCGACGTGGCAATCGCCGCGGCACTTGCAAGCGCATCTAAAAATATCGCAATTGCGCGAAACACAGCAGCAATTGGTGAGATTTCTTTAACCGGGCAGGTACGACCTGTGCCGCGTATCAATAGCCGAATTCGTGAGGCTGCTCGTTTAGGCTTTACTCGCGTTATCGTTCCGAAGACACGAAATGGCATGCACTACGAATCTATCAATGGCGTAGAGCTCATTGAAGTTGCTTCACTTGCCCATGCGCTTCATATTTTGGGAATCGAGTAACACCCCACGAGAGCATGCGTATATGAGCGTGAAACGCGATGCTCAATAAACCTCTTCTTGTTATGCCGTGCACCCAGGTGTGCGGCATACGAGTTTGCAGCATGCAGCATGTACTTTATGACGCGCGCCTTTTGCTATGCATAACTGGCGATGCGCACCTAGGCGTGGCATGCTCAATCACGTTTCACGCATCTCAACTCGTTCATACCTTCACGCTTTTACAGTCTCTCGCCTTGTTCATGCCCTCATCCGTTCACGCCTTCGTCTGACACGCCTTCACAGTTTCTCAGCTTCACGCTTATAAACGCAAGAGAGATGTTGCGCTTTTACCCTCTTTTGGGCAAAATTGACAACGCTATAAAGCACAGCAAGAAAATTCCATTCAAAAACCTTAATTTTTCAGGGAAAATTGACCATCGGATGGCACTTGAGGAAAATCGAGCGTCAAAAATGCCCAAAAGTGATTACAGCTTGACTCTCAGTTCTTTTTCCCTTCAGCGAGGATGAATCAGCCCGAGTCATCAGCACAAAGACGACAGTTTTCCCCGCTTTTGGGCAAAATTGACAACGCTTCTGTCTCAGCTCAACCAAAATCGTGCTTTTTCACGAACCACGTGACCGAAAATGCCCAAAAGTGGATAGAAAAAATACTCTCCGCATAAAAATGCAAAATGAAAGACGGCTTAGCTCCCCCGAGCCAAGCCGCCCTACGTGAGCGCACACTCTCACGCACTCGTGCTCGTGCTCACTAACATCTCAACGTCTCACCGGCAACCTCAGGGGAAACCAGCAAAATCAACGATCCCAGCGACCTTTTCAAAGCCAGAAATCCCAGCAAAGCCCCAGCTCTACGAAACCGTAAACTTCACCGCATCAGACTTCATCGAATCGTCCTGGGTATTGATGAGTTCAGCGGCGTAGTCCCCCGCCGAAACGTGTGGCGCCGATTCCCCAGCATTCATGCAGCCGTGCCCAGCAGCATTCACCGTTGCTTTCGAGGCGATTGAATTATCCACTGTGGTATTCGAAATTGTGCCATTCCAGACAGTTGTTTTTTGGTAATTGTCCTCTTGACCTAAAAGAATTTGTGAGGCATCCACCGAGCACGCATCGCTTCGCCAGACCTGAACACCGTCGGAATTGGAAATAACAATTGCCATGGAATCATCGCTGGTGTCCAGCAGGCAGTCTGTTGAGCCTTTGTGCGTAAAATCTTTGGTGAATGTAATTGTTCCGTCCGAAGCTATGGATGTTTGATTAGCGCTCAGCCCAATGGACACATCGCTTGTGCTGCAATCTGGGATTCCCGACGCCTTTGCTTTGTCGGTTCTAAACGTTCCTGTTTGATCAGAGCTCGACGATGTGGACGATTGCGCGGATTTTTTGCTCGACGCTGTAGAGGATGTCGACGCTGCCGATGAAGACGTTCCCGAAGCTGCTGAACCTCGACGAGCTATGAATGCATGAATTCCCCAACCAATTGCCCCTACAAAGGCAACAAGCACGACCAACGCCACCACTCGGCGAATCAGGAATTTGCGTTGTAATTTCTTGCTTCGAGTCGACATCTTCTTCACCATACATTTCAGTTTACTTGAGGGGAAAGCCTTACTAGCCATGGCTTCCCACGTGCGCACGTGCCTTACGGCAGAGCCACCGAATGATTCTCCCCAATTACGATAAGCCCATCATCGTCGAGGCTCGCGATGCATTCGTCCAATTGTGCAAAATTATTCCATACTTTTTGAATGTCGGAATATTCCAGACGATGTCCTTGTGCCCCGCGCAATGCTTTAAGAATCAGGCCGCGAACTTGGCGATTTGTCCCACTAAAACTTTGCCGTGGTCGCGTCCGTTTTTGTCCAAGACCTGGCCATCCAGCTCGAGCAAACTCGCATTGCTCACGAATTGGGCATTCATCACACAATGGATTTTTTGCAGTACAGACCGTTGCCCCCAATTCCATGGTTGCTTGATTCCATACCACGGATTCTTCCGCATTCGCTGGAAGCACCCATTGAGCAATTTTCTTCTCAGAAGCCGTTGCAGACCCACCCAACGACTCAATTCCGTCAATTGCACGAGACAAAACGCGACGAATATTTGTGTCAATAACTGAAATTCGCTGATGATAAAAGAACGACAGCACAGCACTCGCTGTATAGTCACCAATTCCTGGCAACGCTACCAATTCTTCGTAAGTCGATGGCACAGTTCCGCCATGTTTCATCACGATAACTTGTGCGCATTCTCGCAAACGCAGCGCGCGACGAGGATAGCCCAACGTTCCCCACGCCGTAATGACTTCGGCGGCAGTTGCACGAGCCAGAGCATCCGGATCGGGCCACACATCCATCCAACTATTCCAGTATGGAAGCACTCGAGTCATAGGAGTTTGCTGGCTCATGACTTCAGAAATCAGAACTCCCCACGCGCCTGTTTTTCCAAAACGCCATGGAAAATCGCGCGCAGATTCGTTCCACCATTGTGCAAGTGGTGGATAAAGATTTTCGGCTGACTGCTGATGGACTGCCCGCTGGTGGGGCACCTGCTGAGCGGACTCCGTATCCATAGTCTCACGGTTTCCGTTGTCTACTAGAGCGCGGGCGCGGGAATTTTTCGTCTGGTCTGTCATCATTACTATTCTTGCCCATATGACTACTGAGCACAACACGCCTCGCGACGAATCTACAAACATCGCACAAGATCCAACACTTCAGACTTCAGGAAGCGACAGTAAGCACACGCCTGAATCTGATACCAGGGGATCCGCAACCCACGAATCCGGAAAGCCTGAGGCTAAAATTCCTGAATCGAAAATCCAAGAACAAACCGCCATGTTCGAGTACGGCTATCGTAAGAAAACATACGCTCCAGATGAGCTCATTACCGACGCACATGGCAACCCAATTACCGTGTCCGATACTATGCTCACCGCAATTGAAGCTCAAAAGCGTGTCACCGCTGTTCCACATTTGTGCTTCTATGAGCCACGAATCCCGGGAAACACGGGCTCGGCAATTCGCTTGTGCGCTGTTACCGGATCCATTTTGCATTTGGTTGAGCCTCTTGGATTCGATTTGAAAGATACGAAGCTTCGCCGCGCAGGCTTGGATTATCACGACATGGCGCACGTTGTCATTCACCCAAGCTTTGAGGCAATGGTTGAAGCCATGCCTGATTCTCGTATCATTGCCTTTACCGCGCATGCAACGAAAACGTATACTGAGGTCGAATACCGTCCGAACGATATTTTGCTTTTTGGCCCAGAACCTGGCGATATCCCAGATCCTATGGATATGTTCTTTGGCCCACACGTTGCCGAACAAGTCAAACTTCCGATGCGTCCAAGTTTGCGTTCGCTCAATTTGACGAACACAGCTTCCATCGCATTGTATGAGGCTTGGCGACAGCTTGATTTTGCAGGAGCGGGCGAAACAGAGGAGCTGTAACCCGTCTCAGATATAGTAGTTACTGACATTACATATGTCACTTCGTGGTGATTGAGAGGGATTCGTCTTTCTCATCACCACTTTTTATTGCCACGCGGTACATTGTGCAAAATTTAAGCACTCGTAGCTACAGCGCATGCTTCAACCATTCCGCGCACTCTTAGCGATACATATTTCCGCGATCTATTTGCCTTGATATCTCTCGCATTTCGCTCGCCAATTGCTGATCTTCTTCGCTTCCTCGCGATAATTGTTCAGCTTTTCGATCAATATGGTTGCGAACTGCAAAAAACGACATCAGCGCAATGAGTGCAATCACCCCAAGTACGATAAGAATTACTTTGATTGTCTCCCACGTCAGCATTTCAACTCATCCTCTCGATCTACCAGCATTCACTGCTAAGCATTGCTCAGGCAGCCACTATCGCAGGAATCCTTTTCATCATTCTCTCCTTATAGTTCTTCTTTGAAAGTAATTCCATATACTATTGACTAACTCGTATTCCTCAATTATTTTTCTCGCATTATGAGAAATGTGAATTACAAGTACGTATCCTTAAGATACTTACTCAAGTTTGTAGCCTCCCACATGGTGGTTATCTCCTGCTTGATGTTCCGCAAAATCGATATACTTGAAGCAAGCCCGTTTTCACGTTGGGAATTCACGGAAAACTATTCGACAACCGTTGAGAAAACCGATGAAAAAACTGCGCGATATCCGTCGATAAACACGCAGATGGTCTCAACCTCTGAAATCGGCTATACCGCTTGAGGACATGACACACTTTCGCAATGGATTGTTGCGAGTTGTTCCGCTCCTCCGCAGCAGATGTTTGCAGGCGTTTGCAGACGTTTAACGATAGATCAAGGATTCATCATGAACAAAGCCATCATCACCGTTGTAGGCCAAGATACAGTCGGCATTATTGCTCGCGTATGCACCTATCTGTCCGATTCCCATGTCAATGTATTGGATATTTCCCAGACAATTATTGACGGCTTTTTCAACATGATGATGATCGTCGATTACACCGAATCCACGGTTGATTTCGGCGAACTCACGGATACCCTCGACACCATTGGTCAGGAAATTGGCGTAAATGTACGTTGCCAGCGAGAAGAAATTTTCACAAAGATGCACCGCATTTAAGGACTGCTGTCCCCAACGGCACAGCATCACAGCAACTCTTCACACCGCACGTAGCACACCGCACACGCTCAATTCTTCGAAAGCTTCCGAAAGGTTTCGCCATGTTAAATATCATGGAAGTCCACGAGACTAACCACATGATCGAGCAGGAAAAGCTCGACGTTCGCACAATTACGATGGGTATTTCCCTTCTCGACTGTATCAGCGATGATCTCGATACTGTGTGCAACAAGATTTATACAAAAATTACGACGTACGCCAAGGATCTCATTAAAGTCGGAAACGATATTGAGCGCGAGTATGGCATTCCTATTGTCAACAAGCGCATCTCTGTCACTCCTATTTCTTTGATTGGCGCAAGCGCCTGCAAAACTACGGACGATTATGTCAAGATCTGCCAGACCTTGGACCGCGCTGCAAAAACTGTGGGTGTCAATTTCTTGGGCGGCTTCTCCGCTCTCGTATCTAAGGGTATGACTCCTTCTGAAGAGCTCCTCATCCGCTCTCTTCCTCAGGCTTTGTCTACCACTGATTTCGTGTGTGCATCGGTGAACGTCGGCTCGACTCGCACAGGTCTGGATATGGATGCTGTCGCTTTGATGGGCACTGTCATCCGCGAAGTGTCCGAGGCAACCGCAGATATCGATTCTTTGGGAAATGCAAAGCTCGTTGTCTTCTGCAACGCTCCTGATGATAATCCATTTATGGCGGGCGCATTCCATGGCGTTACTGAAGGCGATGCTGTTATTAACGTGGGTGTTTCTGGTCCTGGCGTTGTCTCGCGCGCTCTTGACGAGGCTAAGGGTAAAGATTTCGAATTCTTGTGCGAAACCATCAAGCGCACGGCGTTCAAAATTACTCGTGTAGGCCAATTGGTGGCTCAGGAAGCATCTGCACGTTTAGGCATTCCATTCGGCATTATCGATTTGTCCCTTGCGCCTACTCCTGCTGTAGGAGACTCAGTAGGCGAAATTTTGGAGAAGATTGGTCTTTCACAAGTCGGAGGACCTGGAACCACTGCTGCTTTGGCAATGCTCAACGATCAGGTCAAGAAGGGCGGCATTATGGCGTCTAGCTATGTGGGCGGCCTCTCCGGCGCTTTCATTCCTGTCTCTGAAGATAAGAACATGATTGCAGCAGCTGAAAATGGCAACCTCACCATTGAGAAGCTTGAAGCAATGACCTGCGTCTGCTCTGTGGGCTTGGATATGATCGCCATTCCAGGCGATATCTCGGCTGCAACTATTTCGGGAATTATCGCTGATGAAGCTGCTATCGGCATGATTAATCAGAAGACCACTGCTGTACGTGTTATTCCAGTCATTGGCAAGAAGGTCGGGGATACTGCAGAGTTTGGCGGCTTGCTTGGCCGTGCGCCAATTATGCCAGTAAATACGTCCGACTGCTCTGAATTTGTCTATCGCGGCGGACACATTCCTGCTCCGGTACACAGCTTTAAGAATTAATTCTTATAGATAACAATTTGGCTGGCCTCCTTCTCAGAAGCCAGCCAAATTCATATTTTCGCGAAGTTATCGCACGCGTTCCGCAGGCTTTGAGGCTACGACAGCCAATGCGCGAGGCGCATTCCATCCACGCGATTCAAATTCGTCAGCAATCTTTTGAGCAATTATTGCTGCCTGTCCTTTATCCACCAGAGCGATAATGGAACCGCCAAAACCACCACCGGTCATGCGAGCGCCATACGCTCCTTCAGCACGCGCTACATCGACGGCTACATCAAGCTGTGGCACGGTTACTTCATAATCATCGCGCAATGAATTATGCGATTCATTGAAGAGTTCGCCCGCGCGCTTAATATCTCCGTTCTTAAACGCATCTACAAATTCTGTAACGCGTCCAATTTCCGTAATGACGTGGCGCACGCGCTTGCGCGCTTCATCAGAATCCAGACGAGCAACCAGAGCATCAACCGCGACAGCACGTTCTGTACGAGGAAGAGTATTGATACGATCAGCGAGAATGCGCAAAGACTTCACGCCCAAGGCAGCCGCTGACTCTTCGCACACGCAACGACGAGCTGCATACTGACCGTCATTGAGCGAATGTGGAGCTTGAGTGTCAAGCACAAGCAATTCCAATCCGAGCTTTTCCAAATCAAAGTCTTCTTGGGTGACGCTCTCGACAGCAGACAAAGCCGGGTTGCAATCCAAAAGCAGTGCCTTGCCCGCCTGGCAACGCATCGATGCCGACTGATCCAAACCGCCCGTTGCAGCTCCTGCCATCTCATTTTCAGAAGCGATAGCCATTTTAACGAGAGTAACTCGCCCTTCATCGCTATTTCCATATCCAAGCTCGTACACATCATCTAATGCCAGTGCTGTAGAACAGGTCATAGCCGCGGAAGAGCTTAAGCCTCCACCCAACGGAACGCACGATGAGAATGCAGCATCGAAGCCGCGAACCTTATCTGCAAAACCACCACGTTCACTCATTGCCCACGCTACACCGATAGGATATGCAGCCCAGCCTTCCACTCCTCCAGCCTCAAGACCGTCCAGATCAGCTTCTGCTACAACCCCGCCTGACAGAGTGGAAATGACACGCACTTTAGTATCCTCACGAGGACTCAGCGCTATAAACGTACGATGTGGCAGAGCAATAGGCAAGCACAAACCATCGTTGTAATCCGTGTGCTCACCAATGAGGTTGACACGTCCAGGAGCATCCCACACGCCTGTTGGAGCTACACCAAATGTTGTCTCGAAAAGTTCCGCCGCCTGGCGAGCGCCTTCATCATTGCTGAGCGAATCTATAAATTCAATCTGTGCCATAAGTAGTTCACCTCATACTTTCAGAGTCGATAATTCAACGCTTCAGCGGTTTTAATCTGTGACGTTCGAAATATCAATTGGCCCCAGCTCGTGGAATCGTGCTGCAATCTTTTCCGGAGTCGTATCGGAAATCCATGCAGCCATACCCGACTCTGAACCCGCCAAATACTTAATCTTATTTGGAGAACGACGGAAGGAGAAGAACTGCAAATTGAGGCGATAATTCTCACGACGTTCATCATGAATAGGTGCCTGATGCCATGCAGAGATATATGGCAAATCCATACCCTTGCCATCACCTGTATCAAAGAAGGCATTGCCACGCTTCAAAAGCTGAGAGTACATCTGTGCAAGACCCCAACGCTCATTATCGTTGAGCTCATCCAGGGTACGCACATCATCGCGCAATGGCTGCACATGCACCTCAAGTGGCCAGCGAGCAGCTGCAGGAACGTAGCCAATCCACGTGTCATTACGCAAGACGACACGTTCACCAGCTTCCATTTCCGCTTTCTTGAGATCGGTGAGCAAATCGCGACCGTTCTTCTCAAAATATGCTTGAGTATGCTGCAGTTCCGTTTCCAAACGTGGCGCGATGAATGGATAGCAGTAAATCTGACCATGAGGATGTGCGAGAGAAACGCCAATTTCCTGGCCGTGATTCTCAAATGGGAAAATCTGCTCAATTCCCTCGATTGCGCTAATTTCTGCAGTACGGAATGCCCATGCTTCCACGACTGTACGCATACGCTTAATAGGCAAATCCGCAGGAAGACCCGTTTCATTAGGATCGAAACACACGACTTCACAGCGACCTACTGCCGGCTTCGACTTCCACAAAGGGTTTCCATCCACATACGTGACTTCATCTGAAATGCCCGGAATGCGAGTCATCGATGGGAAACGATTTTCAAAAACAACTACGTTATAATCTGTATCTGGCACTTCACCGTCCTGATAAGGATCACCAGGCTTACGAGCAGCAAGAGGATTTCCTGATGCAGTCGCTCCTGGTCCTGCAGTAATTGGCCGATTCATACGAGCGGTCGCCATAGGAATCCAGTCACCCGTCAAAGGATCCTGGCGCATTTGAGGAGCCTGAACAGGCATAGGATTTCCCTCGCCGTCAATTCCTGGTTCGTAACGATTAGCAAGAACTCGCGGATCGGTAAGCTCACGGGTTTTTTCACCAGAAACATATGCTGGATCATCATCAAGATAGAAAAACTCTCGACCATCAGACAGCGTTGTCTCCGTGATGCGAATATTTTCACGTGCATATTCGCCAGGCACGTAATGATTGAATGTCGTCATAGTTCACAGTATAGCAAATTTTTGTCGTATACTGTGAACTTTTGTGACATTTTGTTATAAAATTTTCGCGAAGGTAAGAACTAAGGTCATAGCCATAGTCTTTTAGTCCGCAATAATGAGATTATGTGCCACTTCTCGCGTTGCAGCAATATCTTCAGGACTAATTCCCGAATCCGTAATAATCGTGTCCACATCGTCGAAACCTGCAAAAAGTGATAATGACGTAAGTTGCCACTTGGTGTGATCCGTGAGCACAATTGTTTGATTTGCGATAGACATCAGCGCTGCTGCCGTTGATGACTCCAAGGAGTTTGGAGTAAGGAATCCTCGTGGCACCGACACAGAATGCGTGCCCAGGAACAGCAAGTTCACGCGCAGCGAGGAGATAACGCGATCGGCCAATGGTCCTACTAGCGAGTTCGAACGTGTCGTAACACCACCGGTAACAATGACTTCCACATCCTTATTTTCTGCGGTTTGCACTAATTCCGCTACCGGGAGAGAATTCGTCAAGATGGTAATACCTGTCGAATTTTCACTTTCCAAAAGATGCTGTGCAAAAACGTATGTCGTTGAGCCACCGCCGATAGCGATTACATCTCCTGGCTGTACCAGACCTACAGCTTTCACAGCAATGGAGTCTTTCAACCCCACATCCATCTGCGACTTCACTGCAAACAGTGGTTCCGCTAGAAGGGTCGAACTTGAAACCGCTCCACCATGAACGCGCTTGACCAGTCCCTTATCTGCCAGTTCAGCAATATCGCGGCGAATTGTCATCGCCGACACACCGAACTCATCTGCGAGTCCCGCAATGCGTACCGCACCTCGAGTGCGCAAGCGACCAAGAATTAATTGTTGCCTTTGTGACGAAATCATACGAACATTATCGCACAAAAATAACCAAAGTCCCAAACGAAACCCAACGTGGTTCTCACAAACCTGTCGAAAACTCACAACCGGCAGCACAACCGACAACACCACATACAACACACTTCAGTACGGGCTGAGTTCACACCAGTTATTATGATATACGCATAACGATAGCGAAGTTCAAGGAATCGAGTAAGTTATGGTCGCTCAACCAACGGTGTTTGGCGAAAACAGCACCGAAGACGAACAGACACTTCTTCACACAGCATTATTCGAGCACGTCCCTGTAGATGACGCTCGGCAATTGCTGCCATTCCTTCAGCATGAAACTTTCCACAAGGGTGAGTACATCTTCCACGAAGGCGATGAAGGCACGAAGATGTATATCATTGAGCGTGGTCGCATTAAGCTCACTCGCGAATCGTATGATCACCGTATCCAGCTCTTGAGCATTTCTGGCGCGGGAGAAATTGCAGGAGAGATTCCTGTCTTCGACCCGCATGGTGGCCCTCGTACAGCTTCTGCTGTCAGCATGGTTAACGATACATCTACGCTTTCACTCAAGTCTGAAGTACTCTTCTCGTGGCTTGATAATCACCCACGCGTCGCTGTCAACATGCTTCAGGTTCTTGCAAACCGCATGCGTCACAACAATGAACGCATTAGTGATTTGGTATTTATGGACGTTCCAGCACGTTTGTCTAAAACACTTATAGACCTTGCTAAGCGTTTTGGTGAGCCTGGAGTTCAAGGCCTTATCGTTCCTCATGATTTGACACAGGAAGAGCTTGCACAGCTCGTCGGCACTTCACGCGAGACGGTCAACAAAGCGTTGATGGACTTTACAAATCGCGGATGGATTGCCCGTGAAGGTCGAACCATTATCATCTACCAGCCAGGTAAGTTGATTTTGCGCGCTCAGCACTAAGACGATATTCAATACTCTATGTATATATGCTCGTAGAGAAGCATGCATTCGTAGAGCCTCGGTATCAGCATCTTGCTTTACAAACTCATCGCATTAAGAAAATATCCAGAGAACGCTCAGACACACCCAAACGGACCTCCAATCCGTAGCAAAAGAGCGCATTTCGTAGTGATATTGTGCTGTCTGCGCACACTTCCTAGCACCCGTTTTGCCTTCACGGTAAGATGTTGCGTATGTCTGAAGAAAATGGGAAGAAAACACAACGCACAGCAAAGCGTGTCTTTACGCTTATTTTGTCATATCTTTTATTCTGCGTAATGGGCGGCGTTGTCGCCTCTGGCGTTGTTATGCCAGCAGTTATTGGTGCGGGAATTGTCACTCGCGCTATCGAACCTCAAATGAGCGCAGGTCTCGAAGACGTTAATTTTGATCTCGAAGATCTGCCACAGCAATCTCGTATGTATGCCTCTGATGGCACGACCTTGATTGCGACATTCTATACTCAAAACCGCATTATTGTACCGTTGAAGGATATCTCTCAGGCGATGCAGCAAGCTGTCGTCGCACGAGAAGACCGTCGATTCTTCCAGCATGCGGGTGTCGACCCTACAGGTGTATTGCGCGCGTTCGTTCAGACATATGTGTCGCGCGGTGATACACAGGGTGGATCGACCTTGACTCAGCAGTATGTCAAGAACATCTTGATTGATCAGGCAACGAATTCAGACGATCCAATTGCCGCATATCATGCTCGCGAAGATACTATTGCTCGTAAATTGCGCGAAATGCTTCTCGCTGTTCAGCTGGAAAAGACATACTCTAAGGCTGAAATTCTTCAGGGTTATTTGAATATTGCTCAGTTTGGCTCCGGCGTGTATGGTGTCGAAACTGCTGCTCGTCGCTATTTCAATACCACAGCAAGCAAGCTCACTCTTGGACAGGCTGCAACTATTGCGGCAATTACCAAGAACCCTCAGGCATACGACCCTACTTTGCACCCTGATGCAGCTCAGGAACAGCGCGATATCGTTCTTTCTCTGATGCAGGGTCAAGGATATGCAACCGCTGAGGAAGTTGCTCAGGCGAAGTCTGTCAGCGTTGCTGACATGCTCGATGTTCAGGATGTTCCTGTTGGGTGCCAAACTGCCGGAGATGCAGCGTACTTCTGCGATTACGTCGTGAACAAGATTTTGTCCTCTGCACAGTTTGGTGAGACTCGTGCAGATCGCACAAAGCTGCTCTATCAGGGGGGGTTGAACATTACGACAACGATGGATGCAAAGGCACAGACTATTGCTTCTCAGGCTGTTCGTAACGTTATTCCTGAAAATGATCCTTCCGGTTTGGAATCCATTATGGCGGCAATTAAGCCAGGTACTGGTGAAGTTCTCGCGCTTGCTCAGAATCGTACATACGATGCTGCTGGAGACGCATCCGGAACGCATACTGCTGTCAATTATACAGTCGATCAGGAAGACGGCGGCGCTCAGGGTATCCTCCCAGGTTCGACTTTCAAGCCAATTAACTTGGTATCATGGCTTCAAAATGGCCACTATGCAAACGAAATGCTTCCAACGTCAACCTCGTACGCAAACAGCAGCTTCCCATGCAATTCCACAACGACAGGCACATGGCGAGTTCAGAATGCTACAGGCGGCACAGTGAGCCCAGAAAGCCCATTCCAAGGCATTCTTCGCTCTCATAACACCACTCAGGCATCTATGGCTCAGCGCATTGGTTTGTGCGCAATTGCTGATACTGCGACATCTATGGGCTATCACAATGCAATTACGAACCAGTCTGATATCCACGATACATTGTTTGCACCAATGGTTATCGGTTCGTTGAACGTGGCTCCATTGACCATGGCAAATGTGTACGCAACCATTGCAGCAGATGGCGTCAAGTGCGATCCTATCGCTATCTCTAAGGTAGAAAAGGATGGCAAGCAGTACGAAGTTCCTTCTGCTAATTGTGCTCAGGCAATTCCATCTAACGTGGCACAAACAACGGCTTATGTGCTGAATCAGTCGGCTACTCGAGGTTTGGCAACGAGCATTAATCTTCCAAACCGTAAGGTCTACGCAAAGACTGGTACTGCAGAAGATTACTTCTTGTCTGCAGCAGCATTCACCAACGGCGTTTCCGTCTTCGGTGTAGCAGGAAACATGGAATCTCAGATTGCACTTTCCGGTCGAACTATTAATGGCGTCACCCGTCGAAACTGGTATGGTGAACACATCGCAGGTCCTATGCTCAAGCAGTTCTTAAGCGAGTACACCACTGAGGCAAATATCCCAGATGATCCAAATTATGGTCAGGCGGATAATACCTTGATGAATGGTTCCGGCCGCTCATCTTCTTCGTCATCCCGTTCCGAATCGCGTGATTCAAACTCGAATTCAAATTCGAACTCCAACCAGAATCAAGCAACAACGAACGACGACGATAACGAGTAAACCCGCGTAAAACGCACATACTCTCCATACATGTGGGGGATTGGTTAAGAACCGATCCCCCACATGCGTAATAAATATCGTATTATGCTTTAATCCACATCCACGCCTACAGCTTCTTCCACGCTCGAGAAGCCATCTCGGCGAAGAAGCTCGGCGAGTCCGCGCTTCAACACTGTAATATTTTGCGGACCGCGGTACATCAGCGAGGTAATAAACATAACCAAGCTTGACCCCTTACGAATCTTCGCGTACGCCTGCTCAGGAGTAAAGACACCGCCAATGCCGGCGATAGCGAAACGATCATGATAGTCACGATACGTTTTTTCGACAAAGGAATTATTGAGATCGACAGTCGGCAGACCAGACAATCCTCCCGCCCAATCAGCAGGAACATCCAAGCCTTCTCGATCCTTACGCAAATTCGCAATCGACAAGCCTTGCACATTATGCTCTGACAGAACATCCAGAAGTTCTTTGAACTCTTCCCAGCTCTTGTCACTTGGCATTTTTACCAGTACTGGCTGCGAACGCTCAATTGTATCAAGCTCAGTAAAAAGCGCATCCAAATTCTCTGGCTTGGTAAATTGCTCACCGACCTGAGTATTTGGGCAGGAAATATTAATTTCGAGCATATGTGTACGATTCGCTGCACGACGGAATGACCGTGCGTAATCTTCCACGCCTTCTGAAATATCGCCCGTTAAATGATCATTCGTGCGTGCGATAGATGCGGAAATGCGCATAGTTTGAGAATTGAGATATGCTTTTTCAATTCGTGGCATGACGACGTTCACGCCCTCATTGGCAAGCCCGACATGAACCATCATAGATGCATACTCTGGTAAACGATGGAACCATGGGCGTTCGTTTCCCTTGCATGTACGCGATGTGATGGAACCAATTGTTTCAAATCCAAATCCAGCATTATCCAGCAATACAGGAAGATCGCAATTCTTATCAAGACCAGCAGAAAGACCAAACGGATTATGGAATGGAATGCCCATAACTTCTGTTTCGAGGATAGGATCCGTGTAGTCAATCATCGCACGCAAAGCCCACATTAATGGTGGAATATTGCGCGTTACCCGACCAAACTGAATCATGCTATCATGAGCTTCGTCCGGAGACTGGTCAAAAACAAAAGACTTCACTGCCTCTTTATATGCCAGCTGGAACAAGCCCGTGCTCGCCTTGTTAATTGTATCGCGTACAACGCTGTCACTTACATATGCCATACGGCCTCCTTGATTCTTACGAATAGTTTAGCGCAAGATACGGCGTAGGGAGTGCGGGGGTTTTACTCGATGATACGTGTCCATTCGTCACTGGCATATTTTCGATCAGCGAGGTCGCGTGCCGCGTCGAGCGTTGAGATTTCATCGTTCAGCGAGGTTTCATGGATATGCGGAATAATGTCGAGCGCTTGCTGCTTCATCGCTCGATATAATTCATCACGTGACAGTGTCGTTCGACTTTTGAGCGGATCGACACGTTTCACTGCAGATTTCACAGCTTTATCTGCCATCTTTTCGCGGGAAATACGCAGAACTTCTACCATTTTTGCGGCATCAATATCGTATGCCATCGTCACATGATGAAGGACGCATCCTGTGCCGTGCGAATCATAGCTCGCACGGAAACGTCGCTGTGCAGCACCGCCAATTTTCCCCGCGGTAGGAGAAGTAATGTCATTGATAGGCTTATACCGTGCATCAATGCCGAGATTATTCAGCGCTTTCAGTGCCCATTCATCGCATCGCTTATATGCCTCGTAACCTGTAACTCCATCGAGAAAATGTGCTGGTACATACAGGGAATACGTAATCGTATTTCCTGGCTCGACGAACATTGCGCCGCCGCCCGTCATACGACGCACAACAGTAAAACCAAGCTCGCGAGCGCGTTTCTCGTCGACTTCATTCGTCACACTTTGATGCAGCCCGATAATGGCAGCATTACTTCCCCACTGCCAAAAACGCAATGCTGCTGCCCGCTTTCCATCTGCTACTTCACGAGCAAGAATTTCGTCAAGAGCCATATGCTCTGCAGGACTTCGTGGCATCTCATCGTCAAGCAGAATAACGTCAAGATTATCCCACGCAGGACTCAGACATGTGACTTCTTCAAAGCTTTGTACAGGAGGCTTTCCCTCCTGAGTGCGCGGTTCTGCATTTGACGACGACGATGACGCTGAAGCTGCTGACGGAGACGATAAGGACGGCGAGGATATGGAAAACGCCAGCGAAGAAGATAACGCGCGAGAAAGCGCACTCTCAATCGCATCTGCCGTAAGCCCTACAAGCTGAACTTCCGGAAACTCTCGACATACCTCGGCTACAGCTTCCTCGACTGAGCTTGGATTATTCATCAGCAGTTTTTCTAGTGCAGATACGACAAGTGACGGGTCATCTACGCCATCGATAAAGAAATCTCCATCGAGAGAAAGGTTAGACAGTGCATCCCCTTGATATTCGACCTGTACTGCAACCAACTTGCCGCCGGGAACTTTGTATTCCCCGCGGCTCATCGTTGGCTGATTCAGCTCATCTGTATGAGACTGAGAATGTGTATCATGCTTCTGCTGTGAATCCATACTCATAACTTAGAGTCGAGCCAGGATATCCTGTCCTACCTGCTCGGTTGTGCGCTGAGTTGAACCCTTTTCTTCGATATCTGCTTCAACTGCTGTTTCAATGCGCTCAGCAGCATCGTCCAATCCTAAGTGACGCAAAAGCATAGCTGCTGACAAAATTGCCGCCGTTGGATTAGCAATGCCTTGTCCAGCGATATCAGGAGCTGACCCATGAATTGGCTCAAACATGGATGGGTACTTTCCTGATGCGTTGATATTTCCGGATGCCGAATATCCCACACCGCCTACGACAGCGCCCGCTTCGTCTGTAATAATGTCACCGAAAAGATTATCCGTAAGAATGACGTCAAAGCGCGCAGGATCAGTCACGATAAAAATAGTCGTTGCATCGATATGCAGATAGTCATGTGTAACTTCTGGATATTCTTGCGCTACCTCGTTTACAATGCGCTGCCACATATCGCCTGCATTGACAAGAACGTTCTTCTTATGAACCAAAGTAACGTGCTTGCGACGCTTCATAGCCAAGTCGAAAGCATAACGAACCACACGCTCGACTCCATGCGCCGAATTGATGGATACCTCTGTCGCAACCTGCTGCTCTGTGCCTGCATGAGTCGATCCGCCTGCACCCGCATAAAGGCCTTCTGTTCCTTCACGAACGACGACGAAATCAATTTCTCCTGGGTTCGCCAGTGGAGATGTCACGCCCTTATACAGCTTTGATGGTCGCAAATTAATATAATGATCCAGCGCAAAACGCATCTTCAGCAACAAACCGCGCTCAAGAATGCCTGCCTTAATGCGAGGATCGCCAATTGCGCCGAGTAAAATAGCGTCGTTCTTCTTAATCTCGTCAAGAATTTCGTCCGTTAAGATAACGCCGTCTCGCAAATAACGGTCCGCACCCAAATCAAACTGGGTGTAGTTAAACTGAGCAACACCTTGCGTTGCCTTTTCCATTACTGCCTGTGCTTGAGGAGTAATTTCTTTTCCGATACCGTCGCCTGAGATAACAGCGATATTGTAAACCTGTGTTTCTGTCATGCATTCATTCTATGGAAAATAACCAAAACGTGGTCATCGCCGTCCGTAAAATGGACACTTTCTTACTGGGCACTTCTCATGTTCCTCTCATTCTTCTCGCACACCCCTATCGCAGCGCATGAAAAAGCGGGTGCGACATGCACTTTTGCACACCCGCACCCGCTTAGACAAATGCCTACTTATCCAGCCCCATCACATCGAGACTCCACGCATTTTCAAAGCTCACTTCTTCCCATTGCTTGTAGCGCCCTGAGACTCCTCCATGTCCTGCCTCTACTTCAATTTTTGCAAAGGCCTGGGCGCCTACTTCAGGCTCATTCAAGCGCGAAATCCATTTCAGTGGCTCGACGTACAACACTCGCGTATCGTTCATCGATGTCGTGATGAAAATGAGAGGGAAATATTCCGTACCGTATTTTTCTCGACGCTCTTCAGCTGTCAATACATTTTCATACGGCGTATACGATTTCATGTAATCGTATATCTGCTCATTGTGAAGAGGGTCTCCCCACTCATCCCATTCCGTCACTGTTAATGGCAATGATTCGTCCAGAATAGATGTCAGCGCATCTACAAATGGCACGTCTGCTTCGATACCTGCATATAAGAATGGCGCCTCGTTGGCGACAGCACCCATAAGCAATCCACCTGCAGAACCACCGTTAGCGACAGTTCGACGAGCATCTGCAATTCCTGCATGCTCCAAAGAAGCTGTCACGTCGACAAAGTCGTAGAAGGTATTTTTCTTATGAAGTCGGCGTCCCTGCTCATACCATGCGCGCCCCATTTCTCCACCACCGCGGATATGCGCGACAGCAAAAACGACTCCACGATCAAGCATGCTTGGTCGTGCTACAGAGAACCCAGGTCCCATACTGACCTCGTAGGAACCGTAACCACTGATAAAAATCGCAGACGCCTGCGCTGAAGTATTCGTGTTTTGAACGTCGAACATTGTCGACAATTCTGGCGCCACCAGCTCCGTGTCATTGACATCTCGATTATCCAGCGATGGGACGAGACCCTTTCGCCACACCAACGACACAGGAACGCGGACACCATCGCGAACAGTTACCCATAAACGACGCTCTGCATATAAGTTTTCATCATAATTGAGCACGTTTGCCCTTTTGAGCAGACGGTCTTCTCCCGTCAATGGATTGAGTTCGCGCAATTGACTTGGTCGAGTATACGAACCAACTCCATACCGCACGACAGGCGCATCATAGGATGGATTAGCGCCAAATCCTACTGCAGGGATGACGTCACCTTGGTTTTCACCAAGCGTTGTAAAGCTCAACGGACGACCTGCTTGCCAATCTTCAAACGCCTGTTTCTTCGTCATAATGGCACAGTGTCCCAAACTATCTGCTCGATAGCTCAGCGTGATGAAGTCCTTGTAGATTCCCAAGCCGCCGACTTGCAAACCTGACACGCCTTGCATAATAGCCGGATTTTTCTCATTAAAGTAAGGTTCACTGACTGACTTGCGACGATCGCTCTCCGAGGCTTGCTCACACCCGTAATCTGACCCCACTGCAATGCAATCGCCATCGCCAAGCTGATATGGCCCGTCATGATGGCGCATATCAATGATGTCAATTTCAAAATTAGGATGATTCACGTTATGCACGACGACAGCCACAGGCACATCTTCACCGTTGTCACCCATTGCCTCGAAACGCGCAAAAGTGACGTCATATTCCACGTTTTCTTGACGTTCGATGAATGGGACAAATCGCTTTGCTTCCGGGTCATCTTCTGGCAGCAGAAGTTTCTCAATATCCGCTACAGGTAAGTGCAAAACCTCTGTCGTCGTTTTTGATTCCGATTCGATAATCATGATTGATTCGTCGAATGACAGACCACATCCTACCCAGAAACGTTCATCAGACTCGCGCCACACCATTACGTCATCCGATGCATCCGTTCCCACACGATGAATCCACACTTCACATGGGCGCCATGCATCGTCGGTTCGAATATAGAAAATCCATTTCCCATCCGGTGTGATATTTGCTCCAGCGCTTACTCCTGTAATCACATCAGGCAAATCACACCCCGTAGTCAGGTCACGAACGTGCACATCGTAGCGTTCATCACCCGTCGTATCGATGCTGTACACCAGCAAATTTCCGGCTTTATCCAAGTCAAGCCCACCCGAGCGGAAGAAATCATGCCCTTGAGACTGGGCATCGGCATCAAAAATGACTTCTTCTCCTGGCAGCGCTTCTTGTGCTTCTACTACCGGAGCTGTCCAGTCATCCTCACTACGGACGGGGATGCGGCATTGCTTACCGTATTGTTTTCCCTCTTCTGTACGTGCAAAATACCAATACTTGCCAATGCGCGTCGGCACACTCATATCGGTTTCTTGCACACGACTTTTTAATTCGTGGAAAAGCGTCTGCTTAAGCTCCGATAAGTGCGCTGTGACCTTGTCGGTGAAAGAATTATGCTCAGTCACGTATTGAGTGACAGCAACAGAGTCTTTATCGCGCAACCATTCATAATTATCGATAAATTCTTTGCCGTGATGTACACGAGTGTGTGGTTTTTTCTCAGCACGAGGAGCTTCATCTACATGAACACCATGCGCGGTAAAGAAATCAGTCATCATTGTCCTTGGTTATCGAGGATGGTTAAGAGACAGTTAAGATTTGTCCCGCAAATTTTCCAACATCGGCAGCATGGTTGTCATCAGACTTACTCCCGACTGGCCGTAGAAAACAGGAACGTCTACATCAGGAGCGCTGATTGGCGCCAAAATTTGCTGCAAATGCTTCTCATCTGTGGTCAATTGACGGATACCAATCGCCAAAATACGACCCGGATACAAACGCGTCAATCGTGCATACGTCGTCGGATCTTGCTGACCGTCATCGCCCAAAAGAATGAACTTCATATGAGGGAAATCGGCCATCAATTGCTGCACAAATTCAAGCTTATGCTGCACGCCAGAAGGAATAAAAGTCTTAGGACGAGGATCGATATCGCGCAGCAAAATTGGCCCTTGCGGGAAGCCGTGTGCACGAATCACTTCGCGAATCGTTCCCTCCACATTCCATGGAGATGTCGACAGATAGAAGAAAGGTGCTCCTGGGAAAAGATCCGCAATTTTGTTATAGAACACGCTCATTCCAGGAACGGACGCGCGCTTATGCGGACTGGTGAACAGGAACTTCATCGCTGCACGAGCAGTTTGAGTCACCTGCGACACCATAATCGTGTCATCCACATCCGAAATAATTCCCACAGGCGAACCATCATGGGAGATATACAACGGCGAAAATACAGGCGTGCGATCTTCTACAGAATACGTAATTGTATGCGTGCCCGGAGTCATATTTCGCTTTGTCAGCAAATCCAAATAGCCCTGAGAATCAGTATTAATCGAGCTAATATCCGACTCTACGATGGAGTCCAAGCTGTCGTACTGACTCAAATCGCCAATTTGCGCAGTCAAAACTGGAATACCATCGATGCTGATATGCACGGGAACTTTCGGCGCTGGAATCATGAAAAGATTTCGAATACCGCGACTTACCGTACGGCGAATTCCGTGACCGCGAGCGCCGTAGACAGTTCGGCAAATAATGCGCGAGAATTTTTCTGTGCCATAACCTACATATGGTTCGACACGAGGCTTCCATCCTGCACGGCGCGCGCTTCGAGTGGACAAAGCATACCACCCGTCAAAAATGCACGTTACTGTCTTCCTCGTGAATTGCACAAGAGGAGGCTTTGTTTCAGTCTGCTCACGAACAGACGGACGGTCAATGGTCGTGCGCGTGCGTTGCGCCATAATTGGACGCGTCAATTTACTCAAGTTACTCAAACGAGACGATGGTGTCGTCTGATGAGAGCTGTGTGAGGTTGTGCGCTCGCGCGACGTTTTGTCAGACGCCACGTTGTCTTGTGTGCGCGTCTGACTCGTCGTTTCCTGTTCGTGCTGTGACTGCATGTTACTTGACAATCTGCTCGTAACTTTCTGCAGTTAAGAGCTCAGGCTCATCATCGTCCAGCTCAATTTTAAGAATCCATCCCTCACCATACGGATCGCCGTTAATGACTTCTGGATCATCGATAACTGCTTGGTTGACGTACTTAATTGTCCCCGAAACAGGCACAACCATAGTAGAAATTGCCTTAGCAGATTCCAATTCAACCGGCTCATCGCCTGCACGAACTTCCGTATCAACTTCTGGCATATCTACAAATACTAAATCGCCCAATTGCTCCGCAGCATATTCGGTAATTCCTACCACAGCTGGAGACTCAGACGCATCAACCCATACATGGTCTTCTGAATAGCTCAGATGGCCGGGGATGCTCAAGTTTGGTTTTTCTTCACTCATAACATTTAATACTATCGCAATTTAGCGCCATACCATTGCTCAATCATTGTGAGCGCAATTGACGAATGCCCCGGAAGCTCAATCTCTCCCAGCGCAATGGATCTCATCAATTCGTCGCGAGTCATCCAGCGGGCGTCAGCAACCTCACGCGTATCGAGTGTGAGTTCTGTATCGACAGCTTGTGTGCCAAAGCCGAGCATCAATGAACCCGGGAATGGCCATGGCTGAGAGCCGACATAATGAACGTCTTTCACTTCGATGCCGAGCTCCTCCATGACTTCGCGGTGAACGCTATCTTCTGCATTTTCGCCCACTTCTACAAAGCCAGAGCATACTGAGTACACACCGTCAGCCCACGCATGGTTATGCTGGAGCAAAATTCGATCATTCTCATCGGTGATGCGCACAATCATAGCTGGTTCGATGCGAGGGAAATTGATATGACGATCTTCTCCTACACAGCGCGTAGCCCAGCCGCCGTTGATGTTATGCACGGCTGATCCACAGTATCCGCAGAACTGTGCTTTGCGATGCCACATGCTTAAGCCCATTGTCATCGTTGCCAGCTGCGCTTCATCAGCAGACAGCAGATGGGCAACCTCTCGAAGTGGAAGCCAATCATACTGCATCATGCTCTTCCGGACGAACGAAATAGCATCAGGCGACGGCACTTGCGATTCGTATTCGTTGAGATTGCACGCGATATACGTGTACTTATGATTCGCGCTAGACTTCACTTCTCCTAAGAGATACAAACCATCAGGCTTGCTTGTCAGCATCTGTGAGAGATATGCGCCCGGTAGCGTCACCAGATGACGTTTATGACCTGTCGTTACTGAACCTTGGATACCATTTTTCACAACCGCCATGAGCCCCTTATGCACAAGGATGATGCGCGCATTGTCATCGCTAAGAAGGCTCTCCCAGTCATTCATAGTAATTTTTTCGCGCACATTCAACTTATAGTCGATATGTCCTTCAGTAAGCGGCACGCGTTCGACTACTTGCCCCTGACGTAAGCTCTCAAAACCGGAGAATTCGAGAGAGCGAGAAGAAACGCGAGAATCATCATTCTGATTCGCTATATCACGCACTTCGTCTACGAGCTGTACCAATGCATGCGCAACTTCTGCCGGCTTTTCAAAACACGTGAAGTGACCCGCATCATTGATTTGTGTGAACGTCACATGCGCGTGAGAAATTTTGTCAGCAAGAGGACGCATCACAGACGGATTAGATGGCCCATCGAGAGTTCCACTAATAACAGCTGTAGGAACAGTAATCGTCTCAAGAGTGTCATTATCATCGCGTCGACCAGCAGCCATACGTTGTCGCCACGCAATGCCTGTAGGAGTTTGCGCGTTAATCCAGCCCATAAAAGTATCGATAAATTCTGCTGATTTCTTAAAAGCAGAATCGCCCGCCTGAGGCTTAGCAAAATGGACAACAGGAGCAAGCGTCGATTCGCGCTCTGCCAGATCGGCTGCAGCGAGTCGGTTAACACGCTGTTCAGGAGTATCCGCATCCGCTTTAGTATCACAAAGTGCCATGCCAGCCATTGCTTCAGGGAACTGCCGTGCGATAGACAAAGTAGCATATCCACCCATAGAGATTCCCGCGTAAATTGCCCGCTCATATCCGCGTGACTGAACCGCGTGAACGATAGACGAAGCCATACGATCCATCGCTTCTTCGTATGCGCCATCGTCAGCAATTACACCAACCATATCCATCGGCGGAATCGGATTCGCACCTGCTCCTGGCATATCCACTGCAAGAATGGTGGTGTCATGAGACATGCCAAGCTGAGCAATAATGTCAGGAACTGCATAATCCCACACATGATGATCCACGGGGAATGCGTGAATCAATACCAGAGGAATATCTGCTGAAGTTGTCGTTGCAAGAGAGCGATGATACGTATATACAGGAATGTCGAAATACTGGATAGCCATGCTTTTTACCGTAGCATGAACGTTCGGCTAACGGGTATTTGAATTTTGTTGGGATTCAAGCTCCGGATACGCTCAACCCTTGCATGACAATGCGATCAAAGCCATTAGGCAATTGGCTCAAAAAGTCAGGAGTAAGAGCTTCCTCGGGAGTAACCCATTCGACGTCCAGAGTTTCATCCATAGGCTGGCATTCTCCGGCAATTTCCACGACATAGCACAAAGCTACAGCATGCTGACGTGAATCAAAATATGGGCTCACGCCAGGAGTAGGGAAGAATTCAGCCACAGTAAATGGCTGTAAATTCACTGGTAAGTGAGGCAATGTCACATCGCCAAGATCCTTAGAAATATTACGTGCAATTGCCTCGCGAATCGTCTCATGAAAAACAATTCGCCCAGTAATCAACGTGCGCGATACCATTCCATCTTCATCACTGGCTGTGAGGAGCGAACCGACATGGGTAATTCTGCCAAATTCGTCGCTGTGAACTGGAACGACAACTACATACGGTATCGGCATCTGAGCGCGGAGCTTTTCAATCTCACGGGAAGTGAGCCAACCCGGAGGATTATGCGATGATGTGCCACGCAGAAAATCATCCGGCGTTATATCGTCAAACTCTCCGCGCTTGCGGTGAGCATCAAAATCATCATTATCTGGAACTTCATCATGGAGAACTGGCATAGCTCTATTATGACACTTTGCTCAGAGCAAAGCCACGGGAATTTTTCTCACGCCGCGTGAGTTTATGTACGTAGTTACGGAAAAGTACAGTTATCGCGCGGTGTCGTGCGGTGTCGTGCGGAAGCGTACGGCACTGTACGGCAATTGGTAGGGGTACACTTATTCATAGCCTATTCATAGCCTATTCATAGCTTATTTATAGCTTAGAGTTTGTGCGAAGTTGGCTTGCTCAGCGAAATTTTGCGCATGCTTGAGAGTGAATGTACCACGCTGACTCACCGAATACGGTAGCCAGTACAACGAGGATCAAAGGAGCGCCCCATGGCAACTCACGAAATTAAGCAAGACGGTTTTAATGACATCATCGACGAGAACGACATCGTTCTCGTAGACTTCTGGGCCACATGGTGCCCACCTTGCCGCGCATTCGGACCAGTGTATGAGAAATCTTCCGAAAAGCACGACAACATTTACTTCGGTAAGGTCGATATCGATCAGAACCAGGAGTTGGCCCAGGCTGCAAATATTCAGGCTGTCCCAACCCTTATGGCAATTAAGAACGGTACAGTCGTCTTCCAGCAGGCAGGTGCTTTGCGCGCATCTGATTTGGAAGACCTCATTAAGCAAGTTGAAGAGCTCGACATGAGCAAGGTCGAACTTGACGGCGAGACTGAAGCTGAGGCGTAGGGCTTAAACTTTGGCTTAGACTGCGGACTAGAACTTCGAACTGGGGGTAATCCCGAGAAGTCAACGAAAGCAATAGATTCATAATTGGGCGCTGTGGTGTGAATGCATCACAGCGCTTTTACTTTTGTGCATGAGAGTTAAGAAAAGGATGCGTTAAGAAGCGGAAAGGAAAAACCCAGTAGGAAAAGCGCGACAACTGAGGAGAAGCTTAAGGTGTTTTCGTTCGTGAGCTCTTTCTCATGCACTTTTGGGCAAAATCGACAACGTTCACGCGCGATGAGGCATTTTAGGAATCATACGTGACCGTTTTTGCACAAAAGTGGATAAAACTTCATACCGTCAGTTCTTCACCTCTCAAACATCCAAGAATCCACCCAACAGATTCCAAATCCCCCACCCCATCCCCCAAAACTCCCATCTCGACTTTGAGCTATCCGAGTAAAACCTCTCTATTACAGATTGGAACTTGGCGCGCGTATACATTCAATGGTAGGATTATAGAGTTTGCTGTTACGTGCAGTGTGGGACCAGCAAGATGGCCTTGACAATTTAACCCGTACGCGAGCAATTCGCTACGAACTAAATATGTATGCATCTTGCCTGTTTATGCGCCACCCGTACAGTACGGAGTGCCGTACCTCACTTACACGAAGTACGTAGCACGCACAACCACATACTTATAACTGAATATCGTTTTTATTCGCCGAACTTAGGAGTTTTATGTCAGGTCGACACGGTCAACCACTTGTACCATTGCGTAAGAAGATGACCCGTAAGCATTGGATTGCAGTCGGAGCTGGTGCGACAGCCACAATTTTGCTCGCAACCGGAGGTATCGTCGCGGTAGCAAGTCATGTACAAGGTTCTGGCGTGTCTGACATTACGGCGTATTCGATTAATGAATTAACGAGCAACGGTCAGGATATTTCGCGTAGTAGTCTTCGTGCCGCCTTGAAGAATGGCGAAGGCGACGCTTCTGCAGATTCCCAATATATCCGCGTTGTTATTAACGGAACAGAACGCATGGTTGTGGGAACTAAGTTCACGACCGTGAAGTCAGTACTTGAAGCTGGCAATATTTCTCTTGAAGATACGGATAGCATTACCCCTTCTTTGGATACCAAGGTAAAGGAATCTACTACTATTCGTATTACTCGTGCAAATTCGGAAGTTCAAACAGTAGAACAGTCCGTTCCGTACAACACCGTCGAAGTTCAGGATGATACTTTGGCAGCTGGAACGCGCAAGGTTACTCAAAAGGGTCAGGATGGTGTCGTTGAGCAGACAAACCTCGTCACCAAGAATGGCGATAATGTTATCTCTACGACGACAATTACTGAATACGTCAAGACTGCCCCTGTTAATGAAGAAGTTCACGTTGGCACAAAGAAGGCTTCCTCATCTTCGTCCTCGTCGAGCAGCTCTTCATCCTCGAATTTGGGTACGACCACTCCTGTAAGCGAAGCACAGTCTATCGCACACGACATGGTTATCGCACGCGGATGGTCGGAATCCGACTTTACCGCATTGGTGAACTTGTGGAATAAGGAATCTGGTTGGCGTACGACCGCAGCGAACGCATCTGGTGCTTATGGAATTCCTCAGGCTCTTCCAGGTAGCAAGATGGCGAGCGCGGGTGCGGATTGGCAAACCAACGCAACGACACAGATTACATGGGGTCTTAATTACATTGCCGGCCGCTATGGCACTCCATCAGCAGCTTGGGCTCATTCCCAGTCATATAACTGGTATTAAAGATTACTCGCACAGAAAGGGTGGTGTGGAATGCACGAAGCGTTCTACACCACCCTTTTTGTAACTCTAGCCAATCGCAGCTCGCCCTAGATCTACTATGTGAGTGCACGCATCGACGAGCTCACTATCGTGAGTTGCCGTAATGACAATCCCGCCATTGTGCGCATGCTGTGTTAAAAGATGCGTAACTAATTGACGGTTCTCCGCATCCAACGATGCTGTGGGCTCATCTGCAAAAATTACATGCGTATTTTTCCACAGTGCGCGCGCTATCCCTAAACGCTGTTTTTCTCGTCTTGCCGCCCAATCGTATTTCCTACACATACAAATGGGCTTCGGACATGATATCCGAAGCCCATGGATGAGTATATATGTTATCTACTCACAGTTATACTTGGTTAGACAATTGCCTGCAAAGCCAAATCTACTACGAACAGTATCGCAACGACCCAAATAATTGGGTGAACAGACTTTGCTTCCTTCTTGCAAACCTTAACAATGCAGTAGGTGATGAAGCCTGCAGCGATGCCGTACGAAATAGAGTATGCGAATGCCATGAAGATGCTGGTAAAGAATGCTGGGATAGCAACAGTCAAGTCATCCCATTCGATTTCAGCAAATGCGCTCATCATCATGCATCCGACGATGACGAGTACAGGCGACGTTGCTGCACTTGGAATTGCCGAAATCAATGGAGCAAAGAATGCTGACAAAGCAAATCCAGCAGCGATAACGACAGAGGTCAAACCTGTACGACCACCAGCTGCGATACCTGCAGCGGATTCGACGTACGTTGTGGTATTTGACGTTCCCAGCAAAGAACCAATGGAGGTAGCTGTTGCATCAGCGAAGAGAGCCTTGTCCATCTTGGAGCTGAAGCCAGAGCCTTCTTCCATATTCTTTTCGTCTTCTTCAGAGAAGATGCCTGCGCGACGACCTGTACCAATGAAGGTTCCGATAGTGTCGAAAGTATCAGACAAGGAGAATGCAAAAATTGTCACCAACACAAGTGGCAAACGTGCTGGATCCGCAAACAAGGATGGGAACCCCTTAGGAGTGAAGATCGCCAAGAATGTTTGTGGAAGCTGCTGGACGGATTCAATCAAGCTCACGGACTTACCCATAGTAGTCAAGCCATATGGGATACCGATAAGTGCAGCGACAGCAATTGCGATAACGAATGCACCCTTATTGAGCCAGCTCAATTGTGGCGGGAACTTCACGACGAGCATGACAATTGCCACGATAAGTCCGATAAGGAAGACCTGCAATTGAGGATCTGCGAATGAGGACAAGGATGGCGAGCCCGACTCGAAGTTTACGACCTTGATATTGAGCAAACCAACGTATGCGATGAAGACACCGATGCCTCCACCGATAGCATGCTGAAGCATTGGAGGAATGGACTTAATAATCATCTTACGCAAGGATGTTGCGGTAATAATGATGTTAATCACGCCGCAGACGAACACCATAGACATAGCTTCCTGCCATGAGAAACCGACGCCCTTAACGACGGTGAAGGTGAAGAATGCGTTGAGTCCCATACCTGGAGCCAAGCCGTATGGAACATTTGCAAACAAGCCCATAACGAGAGTACCGATAATGGACGCAATCAATGTTGCGAGGAATACCGCACCCCATGGCATACCTGTTTGACCAAGAATGCTTGGATTTACTGCAATGATGTAGGCCATTGCGAAGAAAGTGGTCAAACCTGCAGTAATCTCAGTAGATACCGAGGTACCATTTTCCTTCAACTTGAAGAACTTTTCCATGTGTCTTCGTTTAACTTTCTCTCTAGTAGTTGAGCGTTAACGTCGTATCGTTTGAAGACCGCGCAATGCGACGCTTCCCAATCATGAATTGTGATGACTCGTAAACGAGAAACTCTCCACTCGTTCAATGCCATCGCGGCTCCGAGTGACGTACCTACAGGACATCACACGCAGCCAATTCGTATCTCTATCCAAAGCGACCAGAAATATAATTTTCTGTTTCTTCGGACTGTGGATTGGAAAAGATTGTTGTGGTATCAGCCATCTCCACGAGATGACCCGGTTTACCAGACCCTTGGGTGTTGAAGAATGCGGTCGTATCGCTCACGCGCGCAGCCTGCTGCATATTATGCGTCACGATAACGATGGTGAATTCATCTTTCAATTCACCAATCAGGTCTTCAACAGCAAGTGTAGAAATTGGATCAAGAGCCGAACATGGCTCATCCATGAGGAGAACTTGAGGATGAACGGCCACTGCACGTGCAATGCACAAGCGCTGCTGCTGGCCGCCTGAAAGGCCAATTCCTGGCTTATCAAGACGATCCTTAACATCATTCCACAGCGCAGCACCTCGCAAAGCCCATTCCACAAGATCATCCGCATCTGACTTCGAGATACGCTTGTTATTGAGCTTCACGCCTGCGAGGACGTTCTCACGTATAGACATTGTTGGGAATGGATTTGGACGCTGGAACACCATGCCGACACCACGGCGAACTTCCACAGGATCAGTATCAGGAGCATACAAATCCTTACCTTCAAGAAGTACTTCGCCAGTGACATGAGCGCCCGGAGTCGTCTCATGCATGCGGTTAAGCGTGCGCAAAACCGTCGACTTGCCGCAACCGGAAGGACCGATAAAAGCGGTCACCTTATTCGACTCCAAAACCATATTCACGTCATCGACGGCATGGAAATCGCCATAGTATACGTTCAAATGATTCACATCAATGCGTTGTCCCATAATGTGCCTTCCTTGCGCCTTCCTTCATCCATTCGGTTCTCGTCACAACGCTTATTTGGTTTTCACCGCAAAAACGCGCGCTACGAGACGACCGATAGCGTTCAAAATAAGTACTACAACAATCAGAACCAGCGCAGCTGCCCACGCACGTTCCATACGGATTCCCGGTACACATACGCCCACACTATCCGATCCAAACTTGGACATTGCTGGACATGATGCCACACCTTGCTGGAATTCGTTATACACGTAAACTGGCAGTGTAGTCATACGGCCAGAGAAAAGATTGAAATTCGTGCTCGAAATTGCGCCAGCAGTTACCAAAAGTGGAGCAGTTTCACCAATTACACGCGCAATTGCCAAGATAATTCCCGATACGATTCCCGGCAGTGCAGTTCGCAGGACAATTTTGACAATTGTTCGCGATTTCGAAACGCCCAATGCATAGGAAGCTTCGCGCAAATCTACAGGAACGATAGACAGCATTTCTTCCGTCGTACGCACAATTGTCGGAATCATCAAAATAGACAGTGCGACAGATCCTACAAAGCCGTTCATCGTTCCCGGACCGAGAATCAAACTAAACATCGCGTAAGCAAACAGACCTGCGACGATCGAAGGGATACCGCTCATCACGTCTACGAGGAATGAAATCGCGCGATGCAAATGCTTCTTCGCAGAGTATTCGACGAGGTATACCGCGGTCATCACACCAATCGGCACGGAAATAATGATAGCTCCAAGAGTAATTTCCAAGGTTCCCACAGCCGCGTGGAGAATGCCACCATATGGGTACAGACCGCCGACGACGCCACGCATATTATGCGTCAAGAAATACCAGTCAAAACGCTGAGCACCGTTGACGATCGTCGTATACAGCACGGAGATAAGCGGAATCAACGCGATGACGAATGCTGTATAGATAAGCACGCGCATGATCCAATCCGTGCGCTTGCGTGCGGCAAGCGATGAACGTGATGGCTTAAATTTGTCAAAGTCAGGGGTTGGAGCGGATTGTGCTGAAGCAGCTGCGACTTCTGAATTGACATCCACCTGCTCAGTCTTCTCTGTCTCAACTTTCCCTTGATGCGTTGAAGAGGTAATACGAGACCATGCCTTCTGAGCAAAGTTTCCTGAAGATTTTTTCGAGGTCGCCTTTTTCGAGGAACGGTGAGTAATTCGACGAGCGATATAATTCACGACGAATGTGATAATAAAAAGCACCAGACCTGTGGCAATCAACGTTGATACACCGATAGTGTCTGCTTCTGGGAATTGAGCTGCAATATTTGCCGCAATTGTCTGATTGCGCGATGCAGTAAAGAGCTGAATACCGTACGTACTTCCAGGAGACAAGATCATAAGGACTGCCATTGTCTCACCCAGCGCACGTCCCAAACCGAGCATGGATGCTGACATCAAACCATTAGCACCAAAAGGCAGGACAGACAGCTTAATCATTTCCCACTTTGTAGCTCCCAAAGCGAGCGCTGCTTCTTGCTGAAGCAATGGCATCTGAATGAAAATGTCTCGCGCCATGGATGTGATAATTGGCAAAATCATGACTGCAAGCACTACAGCTACGGTTGCTACAGTTCGAGGAGGATTCGATACGGGCCCTGCAAAGAAAGGAATCCATCCGAGAACGCTATTTATCACTTTCCATACAGGATAGGTATGTGGAACGAGGACAAATGCTCCCCACAAGCCGTATACCACTGATGGAATTGCAGCGAGCAAATCCACGATGTAGCTCAAAACCGAAGCCAATCGCTTTGGCGCATAATGAGAAATGAAGATAGCAATTCCCACAGCGACGAAAAATGCAAGAGCCAGCGCTAATGCCGATGCGAGAACTGTTCCAAAAATCAGTGGGCCAACGAATGCCCAGAAGTTTGACGTGCGACCGCCTGTAAAGGATGAAATGGCTTCAGCCACAGCTTCTCGTTCACCAAAGAAAACTGGCGATGCTTGGATGAGCAGGAATACTGCTACCGCTGCCAGCACACCTAAGATAAGCACACCCGCGCCTACCGCGCACCATTTGAAGAGTTTATCAGCGCTCGGTTTTTTCATTATAGCGCCTCCTGTGATGTCACCGCAGATGTCTCATGGGAAGAGGATGCCGCGTGTGACGAGAGGGACGCACTCGCATTCGCACTGCTCGACGTACTCGTACTGCTCGACGCGCTCGAAATGGTATCAACCGCTTTCAGCATTTCAGTTCTCAGACTCTCTGGAAGAGGCGCTGCTCCTGCATTATCTTGCGCGATAGTTTGGCCATCGTCACTCAAAACGTAACTCAACCACTGCTTCACGAAAGTTGCTTGACGTGACTGTGGATAGACTTTGCACGCGACGTCGTAGCTCACCAAAGCGATAGGATAGACGCCTTCAGCTGTGGTCGCATAATCGATATTGAGTACAAATCGACCATCCTTACGCGCTGTGGTATCCCATGACGAATTATGAATCAGCTGAGCTGTTGCTTCAGGAGTTGGTGAAACGTAGTAGTCGCCGACTTTCACAGCAATTGTGCCCAAATCGCTAATCTGCGCATAATCCGCATAGCCGATAGTTCCCTGCGCCTGGCCAATGGTCATCACAACGCCTGGAGTTCCTTTAGCTCCTTGACCGATAGTATTAGGCCACGTCTCACTTGGCTCATTCGTCCACACGCGTGAAGCTGCTTGGTGAAGATATGTTTGGAAAGTACGGGTCGTTCCGGACTTATCCGAACGCCATACAGGAGTAATGTCAATATGAGGAAGCTTGCTGGCGATGTCGGGATTTTCCTTCTTAATGGTCGCATCATCCCACATCGTTATCGTTCCATTGAAAATTTTTGCAATTGTATCCGCAGACATCTGGATATCGTCATCATTGAGACCATAGTCAGAAAGATTATATGCAATGGCAATTGGCGAAACATACGTCGGAATTTCAAACGCTGTATCACCGTTACATACAGCTCGAGATGCGCGCAACTGAGTATCAGATAATGACGCGTCCGTTCCTGCCCAAGAAATAGCGCCTGTCAAGAATGAATTAACGCCCGCGCCAGATCCAGATGGATCATACGAAATTGTGGTATGCGGTTGAGCTGCACTATAGCCTACAATCCACGCATCTACCGCTGATTTTTGCGAGGATGCCCCTGCCGCAGCAAATTCACCTGAAAGTTGCATCAGTTTATGAGTCGGCCACGTTCCTTGGGAAAGCTCGGAGCTTGGAGTGTTATCGCCACATGCCGAAAGTGCAAAAACGCTTGCTGCTACGATTACTGAGGATACGATGGTACGCCATGGTTGTGCCTGGTGCGAGGCAGACTGTACGCGAGATACAGAACCTGTTGCAGAACTAGAACGATGATGACGTGTAGGACGCATAACTTCTCTCATTACTCATAATTAATGGGCATTAGCCATTTTACAGTACGAAGCTGCCAATTGAGCCGACAATGTAGTGTTGAGCGTAACTGATTGACATAATGTTTACACTTTTCTCAGGCGAGCGAATTGTACGTACTCACTCTCTGCATGCGAACAGCAACGGACAGGTCAGGTTTCAGGTCTTATTATATGTTTGATTTTACGTCCAATCTCATGTCTGATTGTACGTCTGACGGTCATCACATGAGTGGATCCGTCAGGAGTCACGTCAGGAGTCACGTCAGGGGTCACGTCAATCGTTTCGACAAGATTAGTCCGCAGGCCTATTTTCGGCTAAATTCCGCAACTGTGACCGTTCACTCAGAGGGGAAATTCAACACTCCGTACACGCCATGTATTTCTTGGAATTCCCGCTATTTTCGTGACGGCCGTTTGAAAGACGAGCAAATTCACGTTATATTTATTGAGGCCGGTGATTATCCTCTATTAACCCTCTTCTCTTGGAATCATCGGCTTTTTCATACTCTTTTCGCGGAGTTCTCGATTACTCCACTTTTGACTCCACTTTTGGTTACGCTTTTGATTCGTTCTGCCTTTTCTATTTTTGCGGAATTTTCTGCGCGGGACATGAGTGAAGTACCTTGAGCATCGCATCCTTCTCAGTCTGCGTAACTGTCAACTTATACCGCGATTTAACGCCAATTTGGCGAGCTACGTATTCGCAATCATAAGAAGAATTACTTGGCAGCCACGAATCAGCAGCTGCATCAGATTTCTCTTGATTGGCAGGACCGTCCACGGCAAGTAGGTTATAGGGATCATTGCCAAAACGCCTTAGCTGATTAGTTTTCCACTTATATGCGCCCGAATTCCACGCATTACTTAACGCCACGACATGATCAATCTGCACTGCCTTGCTCGTTTTCACCCCACGCGTGAAGTGAATTGTTTTACCTGTATACGGATCATGCAGCGTTCCCGATGAGACTTTACACGAGTACGGCTTCGTAAACGTCACATCCTCTAAATCACGCGCTAAGACATCCTCACGAATATCGCAACCATTTCCATCCTCATCAGTTTCTCTAAAACCAAAGTATTCTCGGTTGTAATGGCTCAGTGGTTGAGGATCGTTCACTACCTGCAACCCCTGCAAAACTTCTGCAGCTTCGCCTGTCGCGAGGTAGTTTCCTGTATTGCGAGCTACATTCTCGCTGATACGTGGCAAGAGCAGCCCAATCAGCACGCCGATGAGCACGACACTGATAAGAAGCACATACCATCGTGAATTAATGCGAGATCGCAGCTCCTTCAGTTTTTTCTCATCATCTTTTTCTGCGCTCGAATTAACCGAGGAATTCACTGATGCGTTCACTGCCGAATTCACGCGCGAGCTCGGCATGGGTTTGAGAGATTCTGACACCGTGTATTACCCTTTCCTCTGCTGGTTTGTGCGATTAGCTATAGGAGAAGGTAGCTGGATCATGGCCTGCGCGATGTGGCGTATCCAACGAATCAATGAACTCGATATCCTCTTGGCTTAACGCAATGGTACTACTTGCCAAATTTTCAATCAGACGTTCTTTATGAACTGACTTTGGAATGATAATCGTGCCATGAGCGAGATGCCATGCAAGAATAATTTGCGCGACAGTTGCCTGATGTGCACGCGCAATCTCTTCAAGTCGTTCGCCGCCGACAGTTAAATCTGCGCCACGAGCCATTGGGGAATACGCTTGAACAGCGATACCATGCTCTGCGCAATATTCCACGACGTTGCGCTGCTGGAAAGTCGGATGAAGTTCAATCTGGTTAACAGCTGGATACTCACCTACCGCCTGATACAGTCGTTCAAGATCAGACGGCATGAAATTGCACACGCCTAACGTTCGCACTACACTCTCGTCACGCAAACGAGCAAACGCTTTCCATGTCTCTTCGCTTCGCCAGTCAAAAGGCGTAGGCCAATGAATCATGTACATATCGATGTAATCCGTGCGCAGCAAGCCTAGTTGGCGCTCAAACGCGCGCAAAGCGCTATCATATCCCTGCTCAGAATCACGCAGCTTTGTCGTCAGCCATAACTTTTCACGCTGCTCACCTGTGCTATACCCACAGCGCTCAATTCCTACGCCCACTCCATCTTCATTCCCATATCCTGCAGCTGTATCGATATGGGTATATCCGACCTGGAGCGCATCTTCGACGACTTCCGACACGTCGCCGTTCTCGATACGCAGCACGCCTACTCCAATTTGAGGAATAGAGCGGCCATCATTGAGTTCTACGAGTAATTGCTCTGTCATACGTCCAGATTAACGTACGACATCTAGAATACGGGCAGTCTGGCAATACGCCGGGCGAGTTATCCACATTCAGCAGACATGATGGACGTCCTGCACTTCCTTCCCCTCCCCATGCAGAATCCTCTTTTCCTCGTCACAATACAAAAAATCCCGCGCCTTACATACGTAAAGCACGGGATATAAATGTGTTCGTATATCGCGAACTATGCAGCCAATGGAGTTACATCTAATGGAACACCAGGACCCATTGTGGAGGTCATGGTTACCTTAGTGATGTAACGACCCTTAACGGTAGTCGGCTTCAAACGACGGATTTCGTCAGCTACTGCACGGAAGTTCTCTTCGAGAGCTTCTTCAGTAAAGCTGCGCTTTCCAACGATGAAGCTCAAGTTTCCGTGACGATCAACGCGGAACTCAATCTTACCGCCCTTGATGTCGGAAACAGCCTTAGCTACATCCATAGTTACGGTACCGGTCTTAGGGTTTGGCATCAAACCACGAGGACCGAGTACGCGACCGAGGCGACCGACCTGACCCATCATATCTGGGGTTGCAACTACTGCATCAAAGTCGGTGTAGCCATTTGCTACCTTCTCAATGAGATCGGTATCGCCGACTTCGTCAGCGCCAGCTTCAAGAGCTGCTGTAGCCTGTGGACCACGTGCGAAAACGATAACGCGTGCAGTCTTACCAGTTCCGTTAGGAAGGTTTACAGTGCCACGAACGAGCTGATCAGCCTTACGTGGATCTACGTTGAGGTTGTATACAGCCTCGATGGTCTCATCGAATCCGCGCTCTGGCATGCTCTTGAGCAATGCAATAGCTTCGGATGCGGTGTAGAGGTTAGAACGATCTACCTTTTCGGCAGCTTCGCGATACTTCTTAGAACGCTTTGTCATCTGCTTCTCCTTAGCAGTCGCAGTGTGGGCAAGCGTTTGCCCTTCTGCTTCGTGGATAAAATTAGTCGGTTACGGTGATACCCATAGAACGTGCGGTACCCTCGATGATCTTCATGCCAGCTTCGATATCACGAGCAGACAAATCAGCCATCTTGGTTTCAGCGATTTCACGTACCTGCGCTTTGGTTACGGAACCAACCTTAGTAGTGAGTGGGTTACCAGCACCCTTATCCACACCAGCTGCCTTGCGAAGAAGCTCTGCTGCTGGAGGAGTCTTCAAAACGAAGGTGAAGGAACGATCTTCGTATACAGTGATCTCTACTGGGATGATCTGGCCGATCTTATCCTTAGTAGCATCGTTGTATGCCTTGGTGAAGTCCATGATGTTCACACCATGGGAACCCAATGCAGGACCCAGTGGTGGAGCAGGATTTGCCTTACCTGCAGCAATCTGCAGCTTGATGAGTGCTGAGACTTTCTTCTTAGGAGCCATTTTATGGTTCTTCTTTCTGTTAGCGGTTCAACGGAGCTCATCCAAAGGATTCGCCCCTCCCGCGACTTTTATCTGTAACGCCTTTATGAGCACGCTGACGCATACCGTAAAAGGCAAGCCTTTATATTATGCCTGACTTGTATGACAATTACAAGTTGCGTCATACCTATAATTCACGAATTCACGTCTGCGATACTTCTGCATAAAATGCGGAAAACTTGTGACGAGAATGCAAGGATCCCTAGCACAATGCGAGAATAATTTGGCGATAAAAAATGAAAAATTGTCGATAAAATTTCGAGAAAAATAATCCGCGCTCATATAATCTCATGGACATATGAACGCGGAAAATTGATTAAATCTCAGAGCTGTTTTAGTCGATCTTTGCTACCTGATCAAAGCCAAGTTCAACTGGTGTATCACGACCAAAGATTGATACCAAAACAGAAAGCTTCTGGGTTGCTGCGCTAACTTCAGAAATAACTGCTGGCATTGTCGCGAATGGACCATCAGTAACAGTTACGGACTCGCCGACCGCGAAGCTTACTTCAACCTTGCGAGCCTTCTGACGTGCTGCACCATCGCCCGAATTCTTAAGAGCTTCAGAGCGAATCATTGGAGCCATCATGGATACCACTTCCTTGCGGGACAATGGAGCAGGTTCGCCACCATTGCCTACAAAGCCAGTCACACCTTCAGTTTCGCGGACGATACGACGTGCATCCTCATCTGGCCACATGCGAATCAATACGTAACCTGGGATACGCACGCGGGTAACAATCTTCTTACCCTTATCAGTGTGCTGTTCCACTTCTTCCATAGGAACTTCTACTTGGAAAATCTGGCTTTCCAAGCCGTAAGAAGTCACGCGAGATTCTACGTTCATCTTGACGCGCTTCTCATATCCTGAATAGGTATGGAGCACGTACCACTTACCTTCGAGACCGCGCAGAGACTTTGAGAAGTCCTTGACAGCTTTTTCGCCTGCATCAAGATCTTCTTCGTCTGCATCTTCCACTACTTCAGTTTCCTCAACGGTTACTTCAGCTGGAGTAGCCTCGACGTCTTCGATAGCATCTTCTACAGCAATCGCTTCTTCAACAGCCTCTACAGTTTCTTCAGCTGCTTCGACCTGTTCTTCAAAATTCTCAGTCATAATTCCCTACTGGGTCGCGTTAATTAACGTATTCAATAAACGGCGTAATCAGCCGAAAAGTGTAACCATCAAACGGCCCAAACCGAAATCAAGGCTCGTGATGAAGATCATGAGGAGTACTACGAAAATGAACACTGCCACAGACCAGCCGAGCAATTCCTTACCGGAAGGAGCTACAACTTTTGAAATCTCTTCGAAGGTCTGTCGAATGAACATACCAATGCGCAAGAAGATATTTGGCTTGCGTACTTTTACAGCCTTCTTATCCTCAGACTTTGCCATGTGCAATCCTCACTTCTAAAAATTCGCAGTTCTTACTGCCTAGCAGGGGCCGCGGGACTCGAACCCACAACCTACGGTTTTGGAGACCGTTGCGCTACCAATTGCGCCAGACCCCTAGGTGTACATATTCATCGTACACAATCCATGGGATTGCCTTAATATTGTGACAAGAGCCATAGACTACGTAACGACACGTGGCGTCACCCGCCAAAAATTCAGTTTACCGTGGATTAGCGATTTAGTCTAATCGTTTTCACCGCGAGTTCACACAAGGCTTTCTCGGGTGTGTCTTATCGCCCTGTTCATTGTTCTGACAAATGCATTTCTCTTGTGCATTCGTGGACTGACTTGTGAGCTCACTTGTAGGCTCAATTGTAGGTGCATTCTCAGCCGCACTCTCGCATGCACACTGCACGCGTGCTGTAGACGTAATGGGGAAATCGGCACATCAATTTCCCCATTACGTAACGCTATAAACACGCAGTATTATGCGCTTATGCGCTGTGCTCTGCGCTTTTCTCCGCGACTACTGAGCTTACTGAGTTCTTTACTTCAGCCAGTCCACCAATCGGCGCATGCCCTCAGCCAAGTCATCATCGGAGAGCGCATACGAGAAACGAATATAGCCAGGTGCGCTAAAACCTTCTCCCGGAACAGCAGCGACATGAACTTCATCCAGAATCAGCGCTGCCAATTCTGCAGTCGTATCGCATACGGTGTGATGTGCACCCACTGGCTTACCCAGCAGAGCTGTGAAATTCGCAAAAGCGTAGAATGCCCCCGCTGGCATATCGCAGCTTACTCCTGGAATGCTATTAAGCGCTTCGACGATAGCATGACGACGACGATCAAAAGCCTCACGCATATGCTCTACAGCAGTTAAATCTCCTTCAACTGCAGCAAGGGCTGCACGCTGAGGTACATTCGAAACGTTTGATGTAAGATGTCCTTGCAATTTTCCTGCTGCTTTAGCGACAGCTTCAGGGCCAATTAACCAACCGACACGCCAGCCTGTCATTGCGTACGTTTTTGCCACACCATTCAGCACGATAAGACGATCTCGCACTTCTGGAACGAGCGCGCCGATATAGTCTGTCGTCTTGCCGTCGTAAATCATGTGTTCATAAATCTCATCGCTGATAACCCACACATCATGCTCCATCGCCCAGTGCGCGATAGCCTTCAGCGTGTCAGCAGACCATACAGCACCTGTAGGATTATTTGGCGAATTGATGATAATTGCCTTCGTCTTATCGGTGGCGGCAGCTTCGATTTGCTCAATTGTTGGCTCAAAGTTGTGCTGTGCATCCGCAAAAACTTCGACAGGAACGCCACCTGCAAGTTTGATAGTTTCTGGATACGACACCCAGCATGGTGTCGGAACGATAACTTCATCGCCCTCATCCAGCAAAATCTGGAAGCTCATGTACACAGCCTGCTTGCCGCCATTTGTCACGACAATTTGACTTGGCGTGACCTCATATCCACTATCGCGCAATGTCTTACGCGCAATTGCTTCACGCAATTCAGGAAGACCAGGAGTAGCGGTATAGCGGTGATTTCGAGGATCACGTGCCGCTTCCACGGCCGCTTCCACAATTGGTTCAGGAGTTGGGAAATCAGGTTCGCCAGCCCCAAAGCCGATGATATCAACACCGCTTGCTTTCAGCGCTTTTGCCTTCAAGTCGACTTCCAACGTCGCAGAAGGTGCGACATTATTAATACGTGTGCTTAATTGTGCCATACACTCATCGTATTACGTCGTATCTACTGTGTTCGGCTACCGTCTCGCATATTAAACTTCATGCGAAAACTCCGAGGCACAGCGCCAAACTGAATGCACTTATCCCAGTCGTGGATCTACAAGCACGAGATCATCTCGATGGATAATTGGTTGTGCGTATTCTGAGCCGAGGAATCTTTCAATTTGTTCCGTATTTTTCCCGGCAAGTGAAACGATATCGTCCGAATCAAAGGCGCAAATTCCGCGCGCAATTTTCGTTCCGTCAGCTGCAGCAACCCATACAGGAGCACCCGCTGAGAAATCACCTTCTGCACCGAGAGTTCCCACAGGAAGAAGACTTGGCTTGCCAGTTTTTAATGCTTTCACAGCACCATCATCTACGAAAATTGTTCCCTGCGGATGTGATGCGTATCCAATCCACAGACGACGAGACGACCCGCGAGCGCGAATTGCTGCAAAAGCAGTTCCGACATTATCGCCCATTAAGGCAGGACCTGCATTATCTGCAGATGTGAGCAAACATGGAATACCTGATGCCGTCGCAATGCGCACAGCATCTACTTTCGTCACCATGCCGCCCGTACCTACAGTCGAGCCTGAGCCAGAAATCGTCGAATCGTCAATTTCTTTCAACACATTCTTAATGAAAGCGATACGACGAGCTCCCGGAGTATTCGGAGGAGCCGTATAGAGTCCGTCGACATCCGACAGGAGAATAAGCGCCTGCGCTTTAACAATATTGGCCACGAGCGCACTCAAATGGTCATTGTCGCCAAATTTAACTTCGCTGGTCACTAAAGTATCGTTCTCATTGACGATAGGCACAGCGCCAAGTTCCAGAAGGCGTTCCATCGTATTACGCACATTGCGATATCGCGATGAACGCATGGTATCTTGAGCGGACATGAGGACTTGTCCGACTCGAATACCGTACTGAGCGAATGCTTTCTCATACTGAGCCATGAGCAGGCCTTGTCCCACGGCTGCAGCAGCCTGACGAGACACTGAATCATCAGGGCGCGATGTAAATCCCAGCGGCTTCAGCCCCGCAGCTACCGATCCTGATGAAACGAGCACGACACGTGCGCCCAGTTGGACAGACGATGCGAGCGCTGACACCAAATGATTCAGCTTCTGCACATCAAGCATGCCCTGCTGGGATGTCAGCGAGCTCGACCCGACTTTAACAACAACGGTTTGAGCTTGCAAAATTTGGTTACGTGTCTGCTCTTCATTCATAGGCATGCTTTATTCGTTGCCTTCTTCGTTCGCGGATTCCTCAGCACCAGTCATGCTCTCTACTTGACGTTCCTTGTCAAAAGCCTTCAGGAAGTCCTGAGCTCCTTCAGAATCGTCAATGCGTGATGGATCTGCCCAGTGTCCTGCCTCACGCTCTGCTTTCATAGCTTCGCGAACTGCAGTCTTTGCATCCATCCATTCGTGATACTGACGACGGCGTTCGGTATTGGTACGACGACGATTAAGACCTTGTGCCTCTTCCAAACGCAAATCATGTCCGCGCTGTACATGTGGATCGCCATCGAGCATTTCCGCACCTGCCTGAACTGTTGGATCCCAGTCAAAGGCGACTGCGTCATCTCCGCGCCCAATGCGTACTTCATTGCCCACGTGAGCACCCTTCGCACGCAAAGCATCCTCAACGCCCAAACGTGCCAAACGATCAGCGAGGTAGCCCACAGCTTCCTCATTATCGAAGTTAGTCTGACGAACCCAGCGTTCTGGCTTTGAACCAGTAACGGTAAACCAGAAATTGCCGTCGCGATCTTGCTCACGAACGATATCGAAATCAAATCCGAGGCCCACAGCCTTAGGATTACGACGCTTGCGCTCCAATGGACGAATAACTACACGTTCTTCTTCCATCTGTGCCATAGCTTTATTCACACGCTCACGCATCTGATCTACGAGCTCGCTCAGCGCATATGTCAATTGCTTCAAGCCTTCATGAGATGCGGTCGAAATAATGAAGACCTTATGTCCCATCTTCTCAAAGTCAGGTTTGACAAACTCTGCCAATTCCTTAGCTTCAGGGATATCGGCTTTATTCAAGATAATGACGCGCGGACGATCTTTAATAGGAATTGCTCCCAATGGAACATCCAATTGATCTTCGTACTGTGCGAGTTCATTTTCCAATGCCTCGTAATCCGATACTGGATCTCGATCTTGCTCAAGAGTAGCGCAATCGATAACGTGCGCGATAACTTCCGTACGCTCGATATGCCTCAAGAATTCCAGTCCCAGGCCTTTGCCTTGAGCTGCTCCTGGAATCAAACCAGGAACGTCCGCAATCGTAAAACGCTTATCGCCTGTATCGACGACACCCAAATTTGGAACGAGTGTCGTAAATGGATAATCAGCAATTTTTGGACGCGCAGCAGACATCGTCGCTACTAACGACGATTTACCTGCACTTGGATAGCCTACGAGAGCAACGTCTGCGATAGACTTCAATTCGAAGATAACATCACGCTCTTCACCTGGCTCACCAAGAAGCGCAAAGCCCGGAGCCTTACGATTCTTATTTGCAAGGGAGCGATTTCCCAAGCCACCAACACCACCCTGAGCTACGACATAACTATCACCCGGATGGCTCAAATCAGCCAAGACTTCGCCATTCTTATGCTTAATCGCGCTAATAATGGTATCGCCTACACTTGTAGCGAGAACCTCAGAATCCTTGACGCGACGTGACGAGAAGATAACAGTTCCTACAGGTACGGGAAGAATCAAATCTTCACCCTTGGAACCGTCCTTGTCATCGCCCTTGCCCATTGTTCCATTAGGAGCTGTGCGATGAGGCATAAAACGGTAGTCGAGAAGCGACGTCGCATTTGTATCAGCTACGACGATAACGCTTCCGCCATCACCACCATCGCCGCCGTCTGGGCCAGCTAATGGCTTGTACTTCTCACGACGAATTGAGGCAGCTCCGTTACCGCCATCGCCGCCCTTAACGTGTACTGTTACGCGGTCTACAAAGTCGCTCATATCCGTGTCCTTCGTGAATTATGCTCTCAGTCTGAACATTCTTACGTATGTATCTGTTCATTGTGTGTGCGCATTACCCGTACATCTTGTACGCATGCGCTCATGCTACTGCTTACATTCTATCGTTCGCTATTCTAAAATGGGCTATTTTCGCTGAGAATACGAACGCAATACCATCGAGACTAGCCGCATCCTCACTTATGTGTGCGTTATATGCTTGTCGTCTGCCTATCACACGTACATTCAGTGACCGCATGCTGACGGAATGCTGACAGAAATGTAAGAAGTATAAAGGAATTATAAACGCAAAAAGCCGCGCTTATAGTGCGCGGCTTCTGCTATCTGAAGATGAATTACTCAGAAATAACGTCTACTACCTTGCGATCGCGACGTACACCGAACTTTACGGTGCCATCTACGAGAGCAAAGAGGGTGTGGTCCTTACCAAGGCCAACGTTCTGACCTGCATGGAACTTTGTACCACGCTGACGAACGATGATGTTACCTGCTACTACTGCTTCGCCGCCGAACTTCTTAACACCCAGGTACTGTGGGTTCGAATCGCGACCGTTACGGGTACTTGCCGCACCTTTCTTATGTGCCATGACATATTCCTTTCGAAAGTGTACTTAACTGTCCGACGCTGTTACGCGATGGATGTTACCTTAAGAACAGTCAACTTCTGGCGGTGACCCTTACGACGTGCTACACCAGTCTTGTTCTTGTACTTCTGGATGTTGATCTTTGGTCCCTTAGCTTCGTCATCGACAACTTCTGCCTTTACAGACATCTTTGCCAAATCCTTAGCTGCGAGAGTTACCTTAGAACCATCAACTACGAGTGCAACAGGGAACTCTACGGTATCGCCCTTCTTTGCATCAAGACGGTTGACGGTAAATTCGTCGCCTACCTCGACCTTTTCCTGGTGGCCGCCGGCTTTAACAATAGCGTACATGTTCTTACCTTTGCCTCTTAAAAGCTTTACGTTTTATCTTCTAAATCTTGCTTAGTGCATCAATCGCGCGCCTAAGCCGTTCATAAGACACCAACAATCTAATATATTACATGGCTTGACATACGTCAAATCACGCAACACACAGGAACTATCACTTTACTGTGCATAGTGGACTGAATTCATGGTGAGTCTTCACCTGACACACAAACTCTGTCCACTTATGCAAAATCTTCACGGGAATCGTGAGTACAACTTCCCTTACGGAGTTCCTGCACGCACTCATCCTCAGTTCTCACCGAGGAATGGATACGCGCGCTGAAACGCACGTTGAAACACTCGTCGTGCTACTCGTGAGCTACTCGTAAATTACTCGTTCGATTCGGAAGTTGGCGCAGTTTCCTCAGAATTCGCAGACTCTACAACGATCTCAGCTGTAGTGGCGTTCTCGGACGTAGCTTCCGCTGTTGCCACTGCATCCGCAGTTTCGTTAGCGTTCACTTCGCTAGTTTTTGCTTCGCTGGCGTTCACTTCTCCCGCGCTCACTTCGCTAGCGTTGGCCGCCGAATTTTCTGCATTCTCTGCGTTATTCTCCACCTGACGATCAGCAAATCCGTCAACACCCGAGTTTCCAGATGTTCCGCTATTTCCAGCTGCAGCGATTGCCGCCATGGAATGCTTCACAGCATCTGTTGTCCCAGGAATTTCTTCGCGAGCTGGTGCTGACTCCTTATAAGTCTTCGCTGGCGCATGATTCGTATAGGTATGCTTATTCGTCTTAACGAATGGATCGCCGCCTTTGACTGCATACGGATCGTCATACTGCGCAGACACAGTTGGCTCATCATGCAAAATGAATCCACGACCGCCACATGTTGGGCACTCTTCGGAGAATGCCTCGACCAATCCCTGTCCGACACGCTTACGTGTCATCTGGACCAGACCGAGAGAAGTTACTTCAGCAACCTGATGCTTCGTGCGATCACGCGACAAGCATTCCACCAAACGGCGTAACACCAAGTCACGGTTAGCTGGCATTACCATATCCACAAAGTCGATCATGACCATACCGCCGATATCGCGCAAACGCAATTGGCGAACGACTTCTTCAGCCGCTTCAAGGTTGCATCGTGTCACGGTTTCTTCCAAAGACTTACCCTTGCCGATGAAACGTCCTGTATTGACGTCAATTGTCGTCATTGCCTCAGTACGGTCGATAACGAGCGAGCCACCCGATGGTAGGTATACCTGACGTTCCATGCCCTTGCGCAATTGGCTGTCAATTTGCCAACGATCGAAGACATCCTTACCCTGATGCTCAGCTGGATCCCATTGCTCGACACGATCAAGCAAATCTGGCGCTGCCGACTCAATATATTCGCGAATGTGTCCGTAGACGTTCTCACCTTCCACGACAAGCTTCTTAAAGTCATCGTTAAAGATATCGCGAATTACGCGAATAACAACATCAGGTTCGCCCTGCAAAAGATGAGGCTTCTTCGAATTCTTCAGCTCTTCAAGCTGCTGTGAGATATGCTCCCACTGATTCTTCAAATGCTCAAGATCCTTGACAATTGCTTCCTCAGAAGCACCCTCAGCTGCGGTGCGGATAATCACACCCATTTCTTCAGGAACGACCTTAGACACGATGGACTTGAGACGCGCACGTTCGCGTTCAGGGAGCTTACGGCTGACACCCGTCATTCCGCCCGACGGCACGAGAACGAGGAATCGTCCTGCCAACGTTACTTGGCTGGTCAAACGCGCGCCCTTGTGACCAATTGGGTCCTTTGTCACCTGAACCAAAACTGGGTCGCCTGATTTGAATGCATGTTCCATGCGACGTGGCTGCCCTTCAAGGCGAGTCATATCCCAGTTCACTTCGCCTGCATACAAAACACCGTTACGCATCTGACCGATATCTACGAAGGCAGCTTCCATGCTTGGAAGAACGTTTTGCACACGGCCTTGGTAAATATTGCCCACTGCTGATATCTCAGCAATATCGGAAATGTAATGTTCGACGAGTACGTCGTCCTCAATCACCGACACCTGAGTATGGGCGCCGCGTTCGCGAACCACCATAATGCGGTTCACTACTTCACGGCGAGCAAGGAAATCCTGCTCTGTGATAAGCGCAGCTTGGCGATTGCGATCGCGACGATTATCACGACGACGCTGGCGCTTTGCTTCCAAACGTGTCGAGCCAGCAATGTCGGTAATTTCATCGATGTACTGCTGCTTACGCGAGCGCAGAGGAGTAGCTGGAGCCTCACGTGACTCGCGATCATCACGAGAAGAATTCGCAGAGTTGTCCTGCGTATCATCATCAGAATTCTTGGAATGACGACGGCGACGGCGACGAGTCGTAAACTCTTCATCGCTATCATCATCATTCATAATGGACTTGCGAGAGCGACGAGAGCGACGACGTGCACGCTCGTCACTCTCATCGCGTTCATCACGATCATCGTCTGCGGAATTATCGTGCTCCACGTCCGAATCGTTCTCGAAATCTTCGTCTACCTCAATTGGATCGTAGGTAATGTCGTCGAATTCGAGATCGTTTTCGATAAGTTCTACTTCAGCAGCAGCACGGCGTTCCTGAGCATTCAATCGGCGATTACGACGTGACGAATTATCGGAATTGCGCTCTTCATCAGCATCGTTGTCTTCGTTACGCTCTGCGCGCTCATTGCGATGAGTGCGCTGGCGTGTACGCTCATCCTTATCGGATGCGTTCTTACGATTGCGGCGATTACGGCGCGACGAATTATCGGATTCATTCGTGTTATCAGAATTATCCTCAGACTCGCTTCGCCGATTACGTTCAGTTTCATCCAACGCCTGAGCAATAGTGTCGAGCGCATCCATATTCTTCGTCTTATCGCGGCGATTACGACGAGAATTCTGCCCGTCATCCGCACTTGTATCGAACGCATTATCAGAACGACGGCGAGAATTTCCATGCTCAGAATTTTCCGAATGCTCAAATCGTTCTGGGATAACTGGTGCTTGGAAAAGCAAACTCATCATAGGGTTCGCGCGTACACCGAACTGTTCGGAAGTCTGTGCAGTATCGTGTGTGCTGTCCGAGGAGGAGAATTCCAACATCTGGCTTACAGCTGAGCGAGCGCGACGAGTACGGCTTGCTTCGCTTTCCTGTTCGCGAGGTTCAGAAGAGTTGCTTGCCCAGTTACCTGCAGACTTGTCTACATCAGATGATGAAAGAGCAGCGGACGACGCTGCAGCAACACGACGACGTGAGGAGAATTCTGTTGTTGCTTCATCACGTGACGATTCTTCGCGGGACGCATTGTCTGCACGAGAAGCGCGCTTTCGAGTACGTACACGCTCTTCAGGCTGTCCTTGTGTTCCACGGGACTTGCCAGAAGCAGTTTCAGTAGTTTCACTATCCACACGCTCATCACGGCTATCACGCTCTTCTGGAAGAGTAATGCCCTGATCGACAAAAAGATCGCGTGCGATACGCTCCGCCTGAGCAGAACGCTGATAGCTACCACGACGAGAACGCGCGCTTCGTGAAGTAGCTTCCTCACGAGACTGCTCCTGCGAGGATTGTTCCTGACGAGGTTGAGCACTGCCAGAGGAGATCTGATCTGCGTTATCGTTTACAGAACGGCGACGCCTTGTACGCATTGCCTTTTCCTCAGCATCACTTGTTTCTTGCTCTGCATTCTGCCGACGCGAAGAAGCCTGTGAAGAAGGCTGCGAAGACGACTGTGCCGAATTCTGTCGTCCAGCAGCACGCTCACGCGTACGACGTGAATTCTGCTTCTGATCTTCTGCCGCGCGATTATCAGCGCGGTTATCCGCGCGGTTATCCGCACGGTTATCCGCACGATTATCTACAGCTGATGATGCTACATCCACAGACTCAGGGGAATTGTCTTCAGATACGTTGGATACGCGAGTATTTGCTGAGCTGTGGACACCTGCAGCTCGAACAACACGATGAGATCCTTGATTCGTACGACGACCAAGTACAGGTGGCTCTTGATTTATACGGTCAGACACTGATGTCTCCAGTCAAGCAGCTGCGTCTGCTTTGCAGTCATGCGCAAAGGTCAAGCTCACGCTTATCACGCTATCTTCCTCGCGCGGTTAAAAGTCTGTCGTTACTACGCGGACGCCGACGCTTGTCTTCCGGAATGTCTCTCTACGTGACAAGGGGATCAACGCATAGTGGTGTGATAGTTACGCAGAACTATCACACTTAGTTTAGCACATGTGGAGAGCTGAGCCACTCATGAATGATATTCGTATAGTCGACCAGTGCTTGAATGGCGATTTGCTCATCAGTTTTATGCGCTAAGAGAGGATCTCCCGCTCCCATATTGACGGCTGGAATTCCTAATTCACTCAATCGTGCTACATCCGTCCACCCAAATTTTGCAGATGGTTCCTTACCGTAATTGTCACGAACACGCGCGATGAGTGACTGAACAAGAGGACTATCAAGTCCAGGTCGAGCACCTGAGGATTCGTCTTTCATCTCGATGTCGTAGCCAGCAAAAAGTCCGCCCTCAGCATGTACGATTCCTCGACCCACACCACTTGTACGTGCAGCATCGTTTCCCATTAAAAGAGCTTTTGCTTCCTGAATTGTTTTATCAGGTGCGAAACGATAATTGACATGGATACGGCAGTCTTGAGGGATAATATTCGTTCCCTCTCCACCAGAAATCATCGTCGCGTTTAATCCCTCGCGATAGTCCAAACCGTCTACACGAATCGTATCTGGTTCATACTGATCGAGAATTGTCAAAATCCGTGCAGCATGATGGATAGCGTTATCTCCCATCCATGCACGCGCTGAATGAGCGGCTACACCATGCGTGATGATGTCGAAACGCATAGTTCCATTGCACCCGCCTTCAATCAGCCCGTTGGTTGGTTCACCGATAATCGCAAAATCGCCGGAAATCCATTCAGGATGAGCAGCTACGACTTTTCCTAAACCGTTCTTTTCTGCCTGAACTTCTTCATGATCGTAGAAGATATACGTGATATCGTGTGCTGTTTTCTCTGCTGAGTCCAATGTGGCAGCAAGATAAAGGAAGGTCGCGTCGCTTGCTTTCATATCGGTAGCTCCACGTCCCCACATGACCGGCGAATCTGGATACTGCTGGCGGATCTCTTCTCGTATACGATTATCCCCTGCTTCCATAATCTGCGGAGGGAAGTTATCGATAACTGGCACCACATCAATATGACCAGCCAGAATCACGCGCTGAGGTTTGTCAAAATGTGTCGAAGCAACGATTGTGTCGCCGTGTCGATGAGCCTCAAGATGAGCGCATTCACGAAGATAATTTTCAATACTATCGGCGAGCGCGGTTTCGTCATCTGATACTGAATACACGTTCATAATTGTCGCAAAAATGTCTTCAACAGTATTACCCAAAGTTTGTGCCATACTCATATCGTAGACTATACGCACCTCCAAGGCACATTTCGTGGCAGTATATGAGTATGGGTTTATTGAGTGCACTTCAAGGTTTTGCGGTTATCGGTATTGTGATCGGCGTGGGGTATGTCACCGCTCGTATGCGAATTGGCGGTTCTCAAGCACAGTATGTGCTCAATCGTGTCAGCTTCTTTGTATCGAGCCCATGTTTAATGTTTGCGATTTTGTCGCGCGAAAATCTCGCTGTGATTTTTTCTCCGACAATCGTCGTCGCTTTTGCATCAGCTGCGGCAGTTGGCACTATTTTTCTTATCGTCAATAAACTCTTCTTCAAGCTCAAGCCTGCAGAAGCAACCATCGGTGCTCTCAATAGTTTGTATCTCAATTCCAATAATATCGGTCTTCCTGTAGCTACCTACATCGTGGGAAATCCTGCCCTCGTCGCGCCAATTTTGGTGATGCAGCAGGCACTTTTCACACCCGTTGCGCTAACTGTCCTCGATTTGCAGACAAGCGGTAAGTTTTCGCTCAAGCGCGTTGCCGCTCAGCCTCTCCATCAGCCACTTCTTATCGGATCGTTAAGCGGCATTCTCGTGTCATGGATTTCGTCCATGATGGGCAGCTTTATCGTGCCGCAATGGATTTTCGATCCTATTAATATGATTGGAAACTCCGCTGTTCCTCTTATCTTGATGGCTTTTGGAATGAGTTTATACGGCACAAAGCCTCTCCAAAAGGACGCGCACATTCCTGCTATCGCCACGGTTACTGTTTTGAAAAATATTGTTATGCCAATTATCGCTTTCGCTTTGGCATATGTCATGGGTTTCCGAGGTGCGACTTTGTACGGATGCGTTATTTTGGCGGCTTTGCCAACGGGGCAAAATGTTTACAATTACGCAGCTCGATATAACGTCGGTATGAGTTTTGCGCGTGACGGTACGCTGTTTAGTACTCTGACATCGCCGATTTTCATCTCGATAATTGCTCTTATTTTTTCGCACTAATATTTCTGAGCGAACCGCACTTCTCTACAGTGCTTCCTTACGATAATGGGCACCCCACACGGAGCGCCCATAAATATGTGTAGTCGCAATCGTTATGCTTGAGATTCTCGCGCAATGACGTTCAGTCGCTGCTCGAAGTTTGCCCAATCATCCTTAAAATACGATAAAAGCTCAATGCTATCCATGTCATCGACAGAAACCCAGCACACTTCGAGACTTTCGTCATCCGATGCGTATGGTTCGACGATATGCCCCGGCTTTTCGAAAGCGAAAACTGTCGTGTATTGCCATGGTCCGTGGTCTTCACAGTACGCACCCACGACGTCGATGTCTTCAGGATGAATATTTGCCTCTTCAGCGGCTTCTCGCAAGGCCCCTTCGATCATGCTTTCGCCAGAAGCAATTGCTCCTCCAGGAATTCCCCATGTGCCACCCTCTGCGCTCCACTCAGCGCGGTGTTGCATAGCAATGTGAGAAATATTTCCTTCATCATCGCGTCGCGCCAGCAAAATACCAGCGGCTCCATTACGGCCCCAGTGCTTATGCCCGCATGCGCAGTCAATCCACCCGTCACCTGGCTGATTAATATTTCCATCTGGAATATCTGGTGTGACATCCTGAGCATTCGACTCAGCGATATGTGCTGCATTCCACAGCGATGTCCATGCCATTCCAAGCTTTTCTACTAGCGTGCGCACTGTAGGAAGGCTCAAACCGATGACTCCACTTGGATCACCCTGAATAGATTCGATAAAAGCGGATCCCAAACCTTCCAAGGTGAATGATCCTGCTACCTCGAGTGGCTCACCTGTTTCCAAGTATCGTTCGAGATCTTCATCGCTAAACATGGCGAAGCTCACTTGTGCATGGCTAATTGACTGAACCATCTCACCTGTAGACATGTCGATGACGACGTGCCCTGTCCACAGCGTTCCTGTATTTCCACGCATCGCGCGCAAACGTTCACGGGCGACATCTGCAGAATGAGGCTTTCCGTATACCTCATCGTTCATAGTAAACAACGAATCGCATCCGATAATGACCGGACCATGCATCAAACCGTACAAACCTGGATAATTTTCAACGTACTCGTGAAGGTCAGTTCGCTCAGCGATGCTTCCTTGCCCATTCTCTAATGGGCGCGAAATGCTAAATTCTCCCACAGATTCACGCATAGTATTCCACGTGGCTGTGTATTCATCAGCAACACTCTTCGCCTTTGCACGAGCAAGAACTAACACTCGCTCTTCAATAGAGAGCTGATCAACGCTTATACCGCGGTTATCGGCCAAATCTTGAAGCACAGCTTTCTCATCGACATGAGAAACGCGAATTGTTGGTCGAATTCCCGCTTGTACCAGCAAACGGGCGCGCGAAGGTGATTGAGAAGCAAGAACTACAGGGATTGTCATAATTTCCTTATTCAGCCGTTACAGTTACACCCTTATGGTCGATGGACAGATGATGCATCTTCCAATGACTCATATCAAGGAACTGTGCGGTAATGTTCGTCAATGTGTCAGTGTCATCTCCCGCATGCATCACGAGCACGCATGGGCCGGCACCGGAAATTGTCGCCGCATAACGACGAGAACGCAAGAAGTGTACGAGGTCAGCCGATGGTTGCATAAGAGGAGCACGATATGGCTGATGCATAGTATCTTCTGTAGCATCGAAAAGCACATCATTATCAGCTCGTCCTAATGCCGCTGGCAAAAGAGCAACGCGTGAGATATTGAGCAAAGCATCCGAATACAGCACATCGTGTGGCAATGCTTGGCGTGCTTCCTCTGTGGACAGCTCAAAATCAGGAACGAAAATCCACGCGTTCATATCCTCATGGACTGGGTACTGAACAGTAGAGAATTTCTCATCAGTTTTCCACGATACTGTCATGCCACCATACACCGCTGGAGCAACGTTATCTGGATGTCCCTCGATACGTGCTGCAATATTAAAAATTGCATCGCGCACATCGCGGTCGTTCACATCTAAACCAGCAAGACCAGCAGCCGCACTGACACCGGATACGATGGCGCTTGCAGACGACCCCATACCGCGTGCTTGTGGAATGCGATTATACGCAGTCATGCGAATGCCAAATTCTGGCAAATCAAATTCCTGAGCAGCAATACGTAATGATTTCACGATGAGGTGTTTCTCATTGCGAGGCAGGTAGTCGGCTCCCTCACCATGAATATCAATGGATACCTCATTGGAAGGAACAGCTTCTACGGTAATCGTGTCATAAAAGCCTAATGCTAATCCACAGGTGTCAAACCCCGGTCCAAGATTAGCGCTCGTTGCTGGCACATCTACACGTACTCGTGTATCCACAAAAGTCATGTGTTCTCCCGGTTGTGCAGATTAATCTTCAAAAACGCGCATAATGGAAACAACCGTTCCCATTGACTTCTCAGCTGCGACGTCATTCACAGTTTCGCGAATGACATGATCTTCCACGCTGTGTGTCGTAATCCATAATTCGTGATTGCCCTGCGAATCTTCTTCTGCATGCTGCTGCACGGCACGAATAGATACGCCATGCTCTGCGAAAATTTCAGCGATGCGAGCAAGAACGCCGACATTATCAGCCACGTTCAAACGCACCATATAGGAGGACTGTTCGCGAGATGCGTCCACGATTGGAGCATGCGAGTACAGCGGAATGCGTGGACCCGTAGTGCCGTCGACACGATGACGTGCCACAGTAACGATATCGCCAGCCACAGCAGAAGCTGTAGGAGCTCCACCAGCACCGCGTCCGTAGAACATCAAATCGTCCGAAGCTTCACCCTCTACAAAGACAGCGTTAAAGCTTCCCGATACCTTTGCCAATTGATGCTCTTCAGGAAGCATAATAGGATATACGCCTGCGCTGATGCCTTCGTTGTTTTCGGATACTACAGCGAGAAGCTTGATAACGCGACCCATTGCGCGAGCAGCTTCGATATCAGATGCGGAAATATTTTCAATGCCTTCGACATAGACATCATTCATACGAGCGTCACGGTGGAAGGCAAGAGTTGCCATAATTGCAGCCTTTGCAGCAGCATCAAATCCACCGATATCCGCAGTTGGATCTGCCTCAGCGAAACCTTTAGCCTGAGCATCCTTAAGAACGACATCAAAATCAAGGCCGCGCGTAGTCATTTCGTCGAGGATATAGTTGGTCGTTCCATTGACGATACCCATAATGCGGTTAATCTTGTCGCCGACCATGGATTCACGAAGTGGACGCACGATAGGAATAGCACCACCGACGGCAGCTTCGAAGTAAATATCGACGCCATTCTTTTCAGCAGCTTCGTACAGTTCAGGACCGTGCTGAGCAAGCAATGCCTTATTTGCAGTGACCACCGAGGCTCCGTGGTTGAGAGCACTGAGAACGAAAGTACATGCTGGCTCGATACCGCCAATGAGCTCTACAACGATGTCTGCACGCGTAGTCAGCTCAAGGGTATCGGTTGTCAGGATAGACTTATCAATCCATGGATCGCTGACTTGGCTTGGATCCAAAACGGCAATGCCTGTCAATTCGAGGCGAGCGCCAATTCGGCGTTCAAGCTCATCTGCTTGTTCGACCAGTAAACGAGCAGTTTGTGAGCCCACAGTTCCAGCTCCCAAAAGAGCTACTTTAATCGTCTTGTCTGCCATGTTATTCTCCACGTATTGTCTTAATTCGTCTTGCTCTTCGATGTGCTATACCGCAATTATCCGCGAACGACGATATTGCGCAAATCGCCGATTCCTTCGACATGAACAATTGCTTCATCACCTGGATTGAGCTGTCCTGTAGCATATGGCGTTCCAGTCAAAATAACATCGCCTGGAAGCAGTGTCGCGAAGCTTGAGATGAATGCGATTTGCGATTCAATGGAATGAATAAGGTTCGCTGTTGTTCCTGATGTTTCAGGCACATCGTCGCCATTGAGAGTGAAGCTAATCTGAGCATCCGCATAATTCAGGTCAGTTTCAATCCATGGTCCCAGTGGGCACGAGGTATCAAATCCTTTTGCACGGGTCCATGTCGGGTCGTCGCCTTGAATATCACGCAAAGTCACGTCATTCACGCAGGTGAAGCCAAGAACGTAGTTCATAGCATCTTTTACGCTCACATTTTTTGCGATTCGTCCGATAACTACAGCTACTTCAGGCTCGAAGTTCATATTATTGCTAAATGGTGGGATAACAATCGGATCATCCGGCCCAATCACTGAGGTCGATGGCTTAGAGAAGATAACCATCTCCTCTGGAGCCTGAGAACCTGTCATTCCCTTAATTTCGCCCATATAGTCAGCGTGCTGCGCGTAATTTTTCGCCAATCCGTACACCTTGCTTGGAATCACAGGAGACAGAAGACGAATTCCTTCCTCATCCAGAGCAAACCGCTCGCCAGTTGGGCTGACAGGAGTGCCACCTAACGGGTAACCAGTCAGTTCTACGAGATAATCCTTGCCATCTTCTTCGTCTTTTTGTACGAAAGCGTAGGATACGGAATCATTATGACTAAAACGCGCAATTCTCATACTTCTAAGGATATAGAAACCCCGCGAACGATCTTATAGAGCGCTCACGTAGTTCGCTTACTTAGATGAATGCTCGCTCACCGAAAATTCCCGTTCCTACCCGCACAATTGTTGACCCTTCAGCTACTGCCCATTCCATATCTGCACTCATACCCATCGACAGTTCTGTACAGGCTGTAAGGCCTTCTGATTGAAGCGTATCGCGCATATTTCTGAGGTTTTCAAAACCTGCTCGCACGATTTTTTCATCATGAACGTGAGCGCCAATTGTCATCAGACCCGTGATACGAATTGTGCCAAGGGCAGAAATTTCATGTGCCAGGTCTCGAGCCTCATGGAGATGGCAGCCCGACTTACTCTCCTCGCCCGACACGTTGACTTCAAGGAATACGTCTACTGTGCTGTCATTTTCTACTCGACGTGCGATTCTTTCCGCAAGCTTCAGCGAGTCTACAGATTCGATAACCGCAGTATACGGCAAAATTTTCGAAATTTTATTCGCTTGTAATTGACCAATCATGTGGAGAGGGACATCCAGACCTCGCTGTTCCAGTCCGCGCTGCAGTCCTTCTGCTTTCGCCAATATTTCTTGAGGGCGGTTTTCTCCAATACAACGAATTCCTGCATCAATTGCCGTAAGAATTTCCGCAACATCACGGGTCTTCGTAGCCGCGAGAAGAGTTGTATCACTATCATGACGTCCTGCGCGGTCGAGAGCGTTATGCAAAGCTTCTACAGTAGACGCAACTCCTGCTCGTATTTCCTGTGCACGTGCTTCGCTTATGTCTGTATTGCTTAAGTCTTTATGTTCCATATATGACGTCATACTGTCACTATATCGAGAGCAAAAGAAAAGGCGCAGGAAAAATCCTACGCCTTAAAAGTTTCATAGAAACCTATACGAAGTGGACGGTAATAAATATCTTTGCGAGCAAAACACCCACGATAGCGCCCAAAATTGGACCTACTACTGGAATCCATGCATCAGTCCAATGTGAAGAACCCTTATGCTTAATTGGCAAAATCTGGTGTGCCAAACGTGGCATAAGATCACGCGCTGGGTTCAAAGCAGGACCGGTCGCTCCACCCATGGAAGTAACCAATCCCCAAACCACGAAGCCTACAAGAATTGCAGCGGACATTGGATTCTTCTTACCCCAGTCGAGTCCCAGAATCATCAAAGCTGCGAAAACGAGAATCAGTGTACCGAAGAATTCGTTAATGAAATAGTTGAAACGGCTATTAGCTGCGTCTGTGGTTGCGAAGGTCGCAAAGATTTCATCTGGATCTTCAGTGTCATCGTAGTAAGGCTTGTACAAAAGCCAAACGATAATCTGTCCTACAAAAGCACCAGCAAGCTGCACAAGAATGTACAAGATTGCCTTATTCCATGACATCATACCGTTCACGGCCTGTGCGATGGACATAGCTGGGTTAATGTTTGCGCCGGAAACAAATCCGAACATAGCAACTGGGATCATCACACCAAGGCCGTAACCCATTGCAATATTCAACCAACCTGCATTATGGCCCTTGGTATGGCGCAAAGCATGATTAGCAACAGCACCATTACCGAACATCATTAAAATTGCTGTACCTGCAAACTCTGCAAGTAACTGAGCCCACAAAGGAAACTCGTGCATAAGAATCTACTCCTTCTCTTTCCTCGAAATAAGGAAGACCGCGTATTATCTTAGCGGAGAAGGCGGATGAACACACAGTATGGCGATGTGTGAATTCTATGGTTTGTGTGTTTAATACGGGGATAATGTTTGAGGGGTGTTCACCAGATGTGGTGAACACCCCTCAATTAAAGTGTTATT
>CAUTYZ010000005.1:0-125115 GCA_963543015.1 uncultured Alloscardovia sp. | reverse complement strand
TTTCACCATTTAAATTTACTGCTGATATGGCTACTGCTTGGAGAAAAGTAAAAAGCGAAAATGATTTGAGTTTTACAATTCAAGATATGCTGAAAGTTTATTATGGAAAATCAGATTATGCCAAGTATGATAATTCGGTTTGTCAATGGAATCAATTTTTAAAGGATTTCTGTGCAGATGAAAATAGTTGCAACTATTCAAATAAATTAAAAGTAGCTTCCATTCTTTGGAAAGAAGTTAGAAATTCAAGAAATGAAAAAATTTATTCAAAGAATCTTTTGACTGAATATGCTTATAAAATAAAAGAGTATTGCAAGTAGGATATTTTCAGCTTGCTAAACTAACAATTTAATAAAAGCTAACACGAAAACAGTAAATCAAAAAAGGTTTACTGTTTTTCTTTCCCTAAAAGTTAAAATTCCGTATAGGACAAGCGTCCATAAATATAAAAAGGTACTTGACAAAACGCTTCCTGTTTTGACGTCCCAGATCTTGAAGGACGTATGGATGCTATCCGTGAGAATATATGGCCTCAATTTACGAAATTTGGACAGGCCATTGCCCATGCGGTCAGTGAAAAACTGAATATGAGCGACCCTCTGTTCGTTCATATCGCTAAGCATGCCCGTCGAACAGCCTATGCGCCAGAGAGCACGTGGGTAGCAATTGGCGGAGATAAGCGCGGCTACAAGAAATATCCTCATTTCCAAATTGGAATTAACGACGAGTATGTTTTTATCGTTCTTGCATGCATCGATAATCCAGTACATGAAAAAGAAATTGCGCTTGAATTTGCGCAACGCGGCAATCAATGGGATACATTGCGGCATGATTTTGTGGTGATACCTGATCATACACGTCCTGCCTATGAGAGCGTCGACGATATCAATCCTGCGGAATTTTTCGAAAGGGTAGCGAAAGTTAAGCGTGCTGAATTTATGCTGGGGCGTGTACTTCCACGTGAGCAGGCAGAGAGTCTTGATGATATTCAGACAACCCAATGGATGCTGGATACAGTGGATGAACTTTTCGACTGGTGCATTGCAGCTATGAGCTTTTACCAAGAAAAATAAAGGAATTAAACGAAGGTATAAAAAGAGCGGACAACGGGACTCGAACCCGCGGTCTCGACCTTGGCAAGGTCGCGCTTTACCAACTAAGCTATGTCCGCATGTATTCACGTGAATACGAATACTTACTATAACGGTAACCATGTATAAGAGCAAGTGGTGCTGAGATGTCGTGTCGTACAGCGGTTAAAACAGTATTGTTTCAGGCTCGTATCAGTTCTGCTGGGTTGGTTGTAGTACGATAAGAGGGATAATACTGAGGAAAGTAGGGACTTTCTATGCGATTTCATTTTGTCGTTAACCCGCATGGTCGTCGTGGACGTGCGGTTAAAATTTGGCAACGCGTGGAAAAAATTGTCCAGCAGAAAAATCTTGATTACGCGCTCCATTTCCCGACACAATCATACCTTGTCAGCGATATCGTACGTGATATCACCGATGTCAATGATCGCGATGATAACGTTTATCTTATCGTCGTCGGAGGTGACGGAACGCTCAACGTGGTCGTCAATAGCATTGTCAATCGCGCTAAAACATTTGTGGGGTTGATTCCTGCAGGAAGTGGTAATGATTTTGCGCGCTCGCGGGGTATGGCAAGCAACTTTGAAGAGCTGATCGATCGTATCCTTGACACGGACCATGTTACTGATCTTGACTTGGGGTGCGCGACGTTCACATCATGCTATGATGACCGCGGTCAGGCGATGGATATCGATGATAAGAAACGTTATTTTAATAACGCGGTGGGTATCGGTTTCGACGCTGATGTCTGTGTGCGAGTGCAACATTCCTCGCTTGCGGAAAAACTTGCTCTTGTGCATTTGTCAAAGCTTGCCTATGCGTGTGCTGCTTTGCCGCTCTTTTTCGAGCACAGGAATTTTGAAGCAACGATAAGTGTCGGGCAGGAGGATAATTCCCTGACCTTTTCACATGTGCTTTTTGCTGCTCTTATGAATGAACCGTATGAGGGTGGTGGCTTCAAGTTCTGTCCAGACGCTCAGCCAGATGATGGCATAATTGATGCGTGCATTGCTCATGACATTCAGAGCAAATCATTGATTCATTTGCTTCCACGTGCGATGTGGGGAAAACATACTCATGCGCGCGGAATTTCCATGATGAGCGGTCATACATATCGTGTCCGTACAGGTCGTCCTGTATGGGTGCAAACAGATGGGGAAGTGGAGTATCGGTGCGATGACATAATCGTCAGTGTCGTTCCGAAAGCCTTGCATTTCTTGGGGTTGTAGTGCTTGATGCGGTTTGTCGTGGGGAAACTCCCGGGATACTCGTTGTTGAGAGAGGGAAAATGTGCATCACATACGGAAGCATGGAATCGCAGCTCACTCACTTGCTCATTATGTAAATAATTCCGAATACGAACCGAGCCTTGCTAATATTAAGACAAGAGTGTCTCTACGGATCTCATAGATAAGGAGCCAATCAGGTTCGATATGGCATTCTCGTGTGCCTTTATAATTTCCAGACAAGTCATGATCGCGATATTTTGCGCTTAATACTTCACCATGAGCAAGCTGATCAATAACGTTCATGAGTTTATTGATATCTTTGCGTTGCTTGCGTGCTAGTTTTACATCGCGTCTAAACTGGCTAGTGAATTTTATTTCAAACATTCTAGTCGTCTAATGCAGCACGTAATGCATCCATATTCGAATATCCCCGAATTGAAGCATCTTCGAGCAACTTCTTGCCTTCGGTAATCGCTGCTGCGGTCTCTTCATTGGGAATATCCAACTTCAATGCGAACGGAATACCATTTTCGCGAATCGTAGTCTTGAGAAACATATTAATCGCACTACTCATTGACAAACCGAGCTCGTTAAAAATCTGTTCTGCATGCTCTTTGACGTTTTTATCTGTGCGAATATTTACTGTTGCTGTACCTGCCATTTATAGCCTCCTTGATGTGATGTGGTTCTATCAAAATTCTATGCATATGTATACACAATGTCAATACATCGTGATGCTATGTGATGGTTTACTGGGAGATTTTAAGTCGGCATTCACATCGAAACCATATAAAAACAGGGATTCCATCCGCGTGGACAGAATCCCTGTAATTGATGCAGCTCGTGAGGCTTAGTTATCCAAGCCCTGCTGCTGTACGTAGTTTGGAATGGTTTCTGGATACTCAGGCCAAGCACCTGTTTGTGTACAGACATATGCTGCAACGTTGCATGCATAGACGTGAGCTTCGTGAAGAGGAGTGCCCTTCAAGATTTCGCTGGTGAAAGCTCCGGAGAATGCATCGCCTGCGCCTACGGTGTCCTTAACTGGAACGCGTGGGGTATTGACTCGGGAGGATTCGCCGTTCTTCGACATGGTAATCGAGAAGCGAGAGCCGCCGGTAAGAATCATGTAATCAAGGTCAAAGTTCTTGATGAACCATGCGCATGCTTCTTCGTCAGTTCCTTCGATACCAAACATTGGGCGAAGGATTTCCAGCTCGTCATCATTGATCTTGAAAACGGTAGCTGCCTTCAATTGTTCTTCGATGAGTTCCTTGGAGAAGAAATCAGCGCGAATATTGATATCGTAGTACTTCAAAGCACCTGGCTTGGTGTGCTTGAGCAATTCAAGAATAGTGTCGTGGCTTTCCTTATCGCGGCATGCCAATGAGCCGTAGCACACTGCATCAGCCTGGGAAACGGCTTCGATAAGCTCATCGCTCAGTGCGATATGATCCCAAGCAACGCCCTGAACGATTTCGTATGTTGGAATACCATCGATAAGAGTAACGCCAACGGTTCCGGTAGGGTAGTCGTTACGCTGCAAAATTGCATCAATTCCTGCATTCTTTACAGCTGCGTCAAGTTCGTCGCCCAAGGAATCGTTTCCAACTGCACTGATGGATCGACCGACTACACCATTTTGCGAAGCATGATAGGTGAAATTAACTGGTGCGCCGCCTGCGCGCTTGCCTTCTGGGAGCATATCCCACAAAATCTCGCCGAGGCTGACCACGATAGGTTGTGTCATGGTGTTCCTTTCTTCCTGTGTTAGTGTATCTCGACATTGGGAAATTCGCCAATCTAACGGGTTCGATGTGTGAGATATGCCACGTTGGGAGGCTGAAAAATGAGAGAAAATTTCCCGTGAGACGCCATAAATAATTACTGAATAAATAATTACTGACCGCCGAATGTGCGGGATCGTGTTCAGTTTTTCGGACACTGCTACAACTGATACGACCGATACAACCGATAGATGATAAGAGGATTGTGACAGAGAAATCGGTCGATCGTACTCGTGAATCGTACTTATGGGGGATTACCCTGATAATTTTTGTGAAGAATAGGGAGACATGCAGGGAGCATGGGGTAGGAAAGGTAGCTTGCAGCTGATTAAATTGTGTACATGGATAATACACAAACACAGTTTGCTCCTGCTCCACAGCAGCCAGCGCAAACATATGCAGCTCAGCAATCAGTTCCAGTTGTTTCTCTTGAGGGTGTTACCAAGGTTTACGGTCACGGCGATACTCGTGTGCGTGCTTTGAAGGACATTAACCTCGTTATCAATCGTGGACAGTTTACATCCATTATGGGTCCTTCTGGATCTGGTAAGTCCACTATGCTTCACGTTATTGCAGGATTGGACACTCCTACAAAGGGTTCTATCAAGATCGACGGTGTGGATATCACACAGTTGCGCGATAAGCAGCTCACCGAATTGCGCCGCTCTCGCATTGGATTTATCTTCCAGTCCTTTAACTTGATTCCTACATTGAATGTTTTGGATAATATTTTGCTTCCAACTCAATTGTCCAATACTAAGGTAGACCAGCAGTGGTTGGACCGCGTTGTTGACGCGCTTGGCTTGCGTGAGCGCTTGAAGCATCGTCCTTCTGAGCTCTCTGGTGGTCAGCAGCAGCGTGTGGCTGTAGCTCGCGCATTGGTAGCACGTCCAGCAATTATCGTTGCTGATGAACCAACAGGTAATTTGGATTCCAAGACGAGCGATGAAGTGCTGTCCATTCTTCGTCAAGCAGTTGATGAATTTGGCCAGTCCGTCATTATGGTTACCCACAATCCTGCAGTAGCAAGCGTTTCCGACCGAGTCATCGTCGTTTCTGATGGAAATGTTAAGGCAGATCTCGAGGGTGCCACACCTGATCAGGTTGTAGCACTGTTGTAAAGCGTTTATCGCAGAGTCGAGAAATTGAGGACAGGAAATGGCTTCTCCAATTAATAAACTTATTGGCGCAAATTTGCGTCAGCATGCGTCACGTTACGTGTCTACGGCACTTGCGGTGACAATTGCAACAACATTCGTCGTTCTCGCATTAACGCTGATGAACGGCATCTCTCAGCAGTACAGCGCTTCGATGGAAGATGAAACTCGCGGAACGTCGACAATCATTTCTGAGGAATATTACGACTCGGGTTCTGAATCGAGTGACGGGGATGCGGCAACGTCTTCTGCAGCTACTGCTAAGGCAAGTCAAGAGTATTTTAAGGATATTATTTCCGCTGTAAAGGCAATTCCGGGCGTAGCAAATGTCGTTGAATCTGCTTCGGCTGTTCAGGTTGATGGCGATTCTGTCAGCGTGAGCCCAGTCATGAACATTCAAATTCAAAAGGATGATACTCGTGCATTGCGAGGCGTTGTCTACAATCAGTCAGCTCCATTGGCTCAGAAAAAGTACATCGAGGGTAAGGCTCCAAGCACTGCTGATGAAATTGCGTTGGATAGAGTGTCTGCTGAATCTTTGAATGTCAAGGTGGGCGACAAGATTCGCGTTGGAATGTACGGTTCTGATGAAACTCGCGAATTTACGATTACGGGTATTACTGCACTTGCTCGCGTTTCCAACCAAGCAAGTATCGTCGTTGTGTTGACAGAAGCTGGTGCTCAGAGCATTAATCCACAGTCCACACGAAGCTTGAAGGTTATCCCTCAGGACAGTGCTTTGCAGTCTCCATCTGCTTCTGAAGCTTCTCAGAAGAATCTGACCGCCGAGATTCAAAAGGCTTTGACATCAGTGAACGCTGGAGCAAAGGCTGCGGGTCTTCAGTTCAATGCTTACTCATCAGAAAAGGTTTTGGATACATCCCGTAAGTCTGCTCAGACGCAGACGGGTGCTATGACAGGTGCGGTGCTTGTCTTCCCTCTGATTTCCGCTTTCGTAGCGGCAATTATCGTGGGAACGACCTTCCAGGTCATCGCTTTGCAGCGTCGTCGTGAGCTCGCTCTCTTGCGCGCTGTGGGTGCTCAGGCTAAGCAGGTTCGCTCCTTGATCTTCCGTGAAACTTCAGCAGCTGGAATTATTTCCGCGCTGATTGGTGCCACTGTGGGCGCTCTTCTCGGCGGTGCGATGTCAGTTTCGTTGGGCTTCGCAGTCTCGTTTGCTGATGCTATGACAACTCTTCCATGGAAGAACATTATTATCACATGGATTGTGGCAAGCTTGATTACAATTTTCGTGGGTGCTACACCTGCACGTCGAGCTTCGACAGTATCTCCGCTGGCAGCATTGTCACCAGTACAGTCTGTTCAGGAAGAAAAGCGTAGCCATCGCGTCCGCGTCATTATCGCAACAATTATGCTTGCTCTCGGCGTTGCAGGAACTGTATATGGTTTGGGTATGCCATCAGAAGAGAGTGGCCAGATTATGGCGCGCTTTGGCATCGTGGTTTTGGCTGTCCTTATTTGCTGGATTGCGGCGATGATAATCTTCTCCGTGGCTTTGCCATACATCATCTATGCAGTGGGCGTTATCATCCCAACTCCAGTAGGACGTTTGGCTCGCGGAAACGTTTTGCGTAATCCAAGCCGAACTGCTTCTACGGGTATTGCAGTAATCATCGGCGTGGTCTTGATGTCTACTATTTCCGTTGGTGTGGCATCTGTGCAGTCGACCATTGATACACAGCTGAGCAAGTCTCATCCAATTGATGTGGAAGCTGCAAGTGCTACTGCATCACTGACAAGTCAGCAGATTAAGGATCTGGAAAACTTCAAGTATGCAGAAAAGACTGTTGCTGGTCTCGGTGATAGTGCAATCGTTAATGATGATCAGGAGACCTTGCTCCGCGTCGTTGGTGTGCCAAATCTGAATGAAGTTGCTCGTTCTCAGGTCAATAATGTAGAGCGCGGAACGGTTCATGTCGCTCCTGAGAGCTCGTACGCGAATGAGAAGACAATGCGCGTATGCTTCGTTCCAACAGGATCTCTCGAAACGACGACGGCAGCAGATGGCGGTACAAGCATTTCCGTATCGAAGGACGGTTTGGATAGCTTGGAGTGCCAGACTATGACAGTAGTCAAGGATTCGCAGGTCGACTATGGAACTCTCCGTGTCAACATTGATGACTTGAAGGCTGCTGACCCTGAAGCTCAGGTATCTGTCGTCTACATGCGCATCAAGGATGGAACTCCATTCGATCAGGTAATTACCGCTTTGACGAAGATTGGTAACTCTGTCACTATGGGGGGCGGATATATTCAGCGCAATATGTACATGCAGGCATTGAACATCATTGTGACGGTCTTCCTCGTCCTCCTTGCTGTGTCGGTCATTATTTCCCTGGTGGGTGTGGCAAATACATTGGGCTTGAGCGTCGCAGAACGTACTCAGGAAAATGGTTTGCTCCGTGCACTCGGCTTGTCGAAGGGACAAATGCGACGTTTGCTCGTCCTTGAGTCCTTCCTGACATCGCTGGTTTCCACCATCGTGGGTATCGTCCTCGGAATTATCTTCGCAATTATCGGTATGCATACGCTGCCATTCAACGATCTGAGCACAGGTATCGTTATCTCCTTGCCATGGGGACAACTAATCGGATTGCTCGCAATCATCGTGGTTGCTTCGATGCTGGCAGCATGGTTGCCAGGTCGACAGGCAGCAAAGGTAAGTCCAGTGGAAGCTTTGGCTCACGAATAAAAGAGAAAAATACATCACTTTTGCACTATAGACATGTAAGACATGGAGCGTGACAGTGTGGGGCTGAAGTTGTGTGAAAGCAGAACTTCAGCCTCTTTTGTGCGTAAAATTCCGCAAAATCAAAGCGCGACACAGGATTAGTTAAATGACTTTACAAACTATATAAAGTTTGATAATCTATTTTCTGGTAGCACAGGGCATGCGTGAGTGCATGCACATTTCCAGCAAAGGAGCTAATAATGAGCTTGTGGAACGTTGATAAGATCCCATTCGTCGGAACGGACAATATCGAAGAAGGATTGGGTTTTCGTTATTACGATGCTGATCGAGTAGTAGCGGGCAAGAAGATGAAGGACTGGCTTCGATTTGGTGTAGCTTGGTGGCACACATTCGACCAGGAACTCGTCGATCCATTCGGTACAGGTACATCACATCGCCCATGGTATGGCAAGTATTCTGATCCAATGGATGAGGCTCTTGCAAAGGTAGATTACGCTTTTGAATTCTTCACGACTTTGGGCGCTGAGTATTTCTGCTTCCATGATCGCGATATCGCTCCAGAAGGGGATACTCTTCGTGAAACCAATGCAAACTTGGATAAGGTTGTAGACAAGATTGAAGAAAACATGAAGTCTACAGGAGTAAAGCTTCTGTGGAATACGTCATCGCTGTTTACTAATCCTCGCTTTGTATCCGGTGCAGCAACCTCTCCATTTGCTGATATTTATGCATACTCGGCAGGTCAGTTGAAGCATTCTTTGGAAATTGCAAAGCGTCTTGGTGCTGAAAATTATGTATTCTGGGGCGGTCGTGAAGGCTATGAAAACCTCTGGAATACTCAGATGAAGCGCGAACAGGAGCATATGGCAAAGTTCTTCCATATGTGCAATGATTACGCACATGAGATCGGCTTGGATGCACAGTTCTTGATTGAGCCAAAGGCTAAGGAACCAACAATGCATCAGTACGATTTCGATGCTGCTACGGCTATTGCTTTCCTTCGTACTTATGATCTCATGGATGTCATGAAGCTCAATCTCGAAGGCAATCACGCAAATCTTGCAGGTCATACCTATCAGCATGAAATTCGTACTGCTCGTGAAGCTGGAGTTCTTGGCTCTCTCGATGCAAATCAGGGTGACAAGCTCATTGGCTGGGATATGGATGAGTTCCCAACTGACTTGTATGAGACAACTGCTGTGATGTGGGAAGTTCTCGACGAAGGTCAGATTGGTCCTCACGGTGGTTTGAACTTCGATGCAAAGCCACGTCGTACGTCCTTTGCTGCTGAAGATCTTTTCCGCTCTCACATCGCAGGTATGGATTCCTTCGCAGCTGGTTTGCTCATCGCTGACAAGATGCATCAAGATAAGTACATTGAGAACTTGCAGGCTGCTCGCTATAGCTCCTACGATTCTGGCATCGGCGAGTCTATCGAAAATGGCACAGCAACTCTTGCGTCTTTGGAAGAGTACGCTCTTGACAAGCCACAGTCTGAGCTTATCGCTGCTACACATTCCGATCATCTCGAGTCTGTGAAGGCGACAATCAACAATTACATGTTTGAAGCATTGAAGTAACTTACATTTTCTCTCGAAAGTGTTGCGAAAGGCTGGCAGGGTATCGTGTGATATTCTGCCAGCCTTTTTATGCAAGGAGTAACTTTATGGGGCATGTCATACGACATGCCCCATAAAACGGTGATAGTGATTATGTGATTAATCGCGATAGTGCGCGTACTGCTCGTATACCTGTGGGGTAGCCTCGCCGCTGAGTTCGGCATCAATAGCGATATTCCACCGTGGAAGATTGCTAAGTGTGAACTCATTTAGCTGAGCATCCGCAGGAGAGTCGTGGTTTGCGGCGTTGAGCGCCCATGCAGCCTGACGAGCAGCGCCGATAGCAACGTACTCATCGGTGTGAGGAAGTGCTACATCGTGCTCCCAAATACCCGGTGCATATGCGCGAATGGCAGGGGACTGAGCGCCGCCACCGATAAGGAAAATACGTTCTACCGAAGCGCCGAGTGCCTTCACGTACTCCAAGCAATCGCGCTGTGAGCACAGAACTGCTTCTACAAATGCGCGTGCCATATTGTCTTGAGTTGTATTGGCGAGTGTGAGTCCGTAGAATTGCGCTGTGGCTTGTGGACGATTTGGCGTGCGTTCTCCGTCGAAATAAGGAATGAGAGTAATTCCTTGAGCTCCTGGCGTGGATTGTGATGCAAGTCGTGCCAGTTCGTCAAAGTCAACGCCCAAAGCTGCACATCCCGCATTAAGAATGCGAGAGCCGTTAATAGTGCATGCAAGAGGAAGCCATTGTCCTGTGCAGTCAGCAAAACCGGCAATTGCCCCCGTTGTGTCATATACTGGCGTGCTACTGACGGCAGCAGCTACACCCGATGTTCCCAAAGATACAGATACATCGCCTGCAGACATGCCTAAGCCGAGGGCTGCCATTGCATTATCGCCTCCACCAGGAGCAATAATACATCCGCCTTCGACGTCCTTTCCGGCAATGGATGGATCTGCAATCGCGCCGATTTCCGCTGGTCCTAGGACGTGCGGAAGAATGACATCATCATGTCCAAGAGCGAGAGCAAGTAAATCGCGACGGTACTCATTGCGAACAGAGTCAAAATATGCTGTACCCGATGCGTCAGAGCGGTCGGTAAAAAGCTTCTCAAGTGGAGCGACGCCTTCGCTAACGGGACCATTGCCAGCGATCCGCCAGCTGAGCCAATCATGAGGCAAGCAAATAGCAGCAATTTTTTGTGCGTTCTCAGGCTCGTTCTGTGCAACCCATGCGACTTTCGTAATGGTTAATGATGCAACGAGTGAAGAGCCAACGGCCTTGACCCAACGGGCAATTCCACGTTGATGGATGTCTTCAGGTAGGTCATCCGATTCGCTGTCGGCAACAGGCAGTGCTCCCAGCGTATCGATAAGTTCTTCTGCTTGAGGAGTGCTTCTTGTGTCATTCCACAGCAAAGCATCGCGGATAACGCGTCCTTGCTTATCCAGCAGAACCATGCCATGCTGCTGACCGCCTACGGCAAGAGCGGATACGTCGTCAAGTCCGCCAGCCTTGCGTGATGCTTCCACAAACGCATCCCACCATGCTTCAGGGTTGACGCTTGCCCCTTCCGGATGTGATGCCTGGCCAAAGCGGACAAGCTCTCCTGTGAGCGCATCGGTAACGCGAACTTTGCATGACTGAGTAGACGTATCAACGCCTGCAACGAGTATTCTCTCCATAGTGCCTCCTTGCGTGGAAAGTCTGTACGAAACAGCAGTTCGTAAATACACCTAACTAACTATTCCATAGTATCATTACTAGTGTTCAGAGGAGATAGTATGCCACGACAAAAAGCTCTTAACCAAGAGAATTTACGAGCACACAATATCGGTGTCGTATTGAGCGCCATTTTACGAAGCACGACAGCGGTTAGTCGTGCTGATATTGCTCGTGCTACGGGTATGACAAAAGCGGCCATCTCTTTTATCGTTGCAGACCTTATCGCGCATGGCGTCCTTCATGAGGGAAAGCCTCAGCAGTTGACGACGACCGGTAAGCCAAGTAATCCACTGGAATTTGCAGATGGACAGTGGCTTGGATTGGGCGTGCAAATTCATACGGATGGATACGGTTTTCTGATTCAAGATTTTAACGGAAATATCGTCGAGCAGCAGTGGATTACGAACACAGAAAAACTCGGTGATGTGGATAGCGTTTTGGAAGAGCTCGATCAGCTCATTTCGCCTGTAGTCGAGAATTTACGTGCTCAGGGCAAGCATGTGTTGGGCGGTGGACTAGCTGTTCCGGGTATGGTAACGAACTCTGGCCTGCTCATTAGTGCGCCAAATTTGGGGTGGACGCATGTTGATTTTTCTGAGAAAACTTTGGTTTCGAAGTATCAACTCACAGCTTTGAATGAAGCAAATCTTGCGGCTATTGCTCAAATTCCGGGATATGCAGTCAGTGCTGCTCAATTCTTGGGACGCGGGGAAGAGGCAGAAGAGACAGACGAGATTAGTGAGCCAGCATCTGATATCTCGCAATTATCGTCGGAGAGCTCGTTTATCTATATTTCGACGGATGTCGGTATCGGTGGTGCATACGCGGATAAGGGGGCTCTCATCGCGGGAGACAACGGTATTGCGGGCGAAATCGGCCATATTTCTGTCGATATGAACGGTCCCTTGTGCCGCTGCGGACGATATGGATGCATGGAAATGTTCGCGGGACGCCGTGCTATTCTCGAATCGCTGGGGGATAGCGGTCAGCAATTGATGGATGCAGATCGCAGTTTCGAGTTTATCGAGCAAAAATTGAACTCTGATAATGAGGACGAGCGAAAAGCAGCGCATAACAGCATTCGTACTGCAACGCGCGCTATGGCATCGGCAATTGTGTCGACAATGAATGTCGTCGATATTACCAACGTCGTTATTGGTGGATTCTGGACACGTTTTGGTCGGGAATGGCTGAAGGATATCCAGCAAGACGTCATTGAGCAGTTAAATTCGGTACACAAAGAAAGTGCGCGTATTACTTTTCCGCTGATGGGAAGCTATGCTGCACTGCATGGTGCGTCCGAGTATGGTCTGCGTCATTTGATCGATAACGTTGCAGATTATCTGCAGAACAATTAAAAAATGGTTGGATGATCAGTCATGTCATCATCCAATCATTGCATATCCCGGTCGTGTAAATCGAGCGGAGCTATGCGTGACTAGTCATTCGTGTGAACGTCAAATGCGCTCACAAGATACTCGCCAACGCCTGGAGCATCAGGATCGTGTGAGCCCTTGCCCTTATCGAGAGCACGAATTGCATCCATCTCTTCAGGAGTAAGAGCGAAGCCGAAGATATTCTTATTTGACTCCATGCGGGTCTTTTTGGTGGATTTTGGCAGAACGACGATGCCCTCCTGTACTTCAAAGCGTAGGATGATTTGACCTGCATCCTTGTTGTACTTTTCAGCAAGGGAAATCAAAACAGGCTCATTAAACAAATCGCGATTTCCCTGACCCAATGGTGCCCATGCTTCGATACGCACATTGTCTGCCGCGAGGAGCTCGCGCAATTCCTTCTGCTGGAAGTAAGGGTTGAATTCTACCTGATTCACTGCTGGAATGGATTCAAACTGAGGAACAAACTGCTTCCAGAAATGAGGTGTGAAGTTCGAGACACCGATGGACTTAATATTTCCTTCAGCTTTCGCATCTTCTAATGCTTTCCACGCCTCTTCAACCTTGCCATATGGCTGGTGAAGAAGATACAAATCAAGATACTCTAAGCCCATCTTCTCCAAAGTGGAGTCAATAGTTGCACGAGCTGTCTCATACGCATAATCTTGAATCCATAATTTGCTCGTCACGAAGATATCTTCACGTGAGATACCAGAATCCTTGATAGCCTGTCCTACTTCTTGTTCATTAAAGTAAGCCTGAGCAGTATCGATGTGACGGTATCCGACTTCCAATGCTTCCTTCACTGCTGTATAGGTCGAACCATCAGCTGGAATCCGGAAAACACCGAAGCCGATTGCTGGGATGGAATTTCCGTCATTGAGTGTAAAAGATGTCGTTGGGTCTGTCATGTGTACTCCTCACCTTGGTATACGTCTTACTGTTAGCTTCTACTGTACTCGTGGAAAACGAAAGAAAACAGGCATAGTGGGCATGTCTTTATGCATGTTCAGCATGAGAGTATGCGGTAGCTTTATGTCTATCATAGAAAATTTTTGTATAGGATGATTCGGATATATCTCGAGGCATAAAAAGACCTTGACCACGCATTCGCATGAATCAAGGTCTAGGACATCAGAAGAGTTTTACTCCTGCTTGTCGTAATTGAAAGCAATCTGCCCGATAGCCCAGCGTACAAAACGTGGTATCCCCGCAAATTCTTTCTTCTTATCTAACGCATTGATTGATGCCATTTCGGTATCCGTCAAATCGAAATCAAAGATATCAAAATTACTCTCAATATGGGCGAAATTTCGCGAACCGGGGATAACGATATGCCCTGACTGAAGATGCCATCGCAAAATAATTTGCGGAACAGACTTGTGATATCGTGCGGCAAGAGAAGCAAAAATTGGCTCTTGCATCAGCTGAGCATTTGCAGAACCTAACGGATACCATGCTTCTACAGCGATGCCGTACTTATCCATAAATGCTTTCAGCTCGGTTTGCTGACAGTACGGATGGCATTCGATCTGATTGACAGCAGGAACGATACGAGCTGTATGCATCAGATCTTCGAGATCTCGAACGGTAAAATTCGATACGCCAATAGCGCGCACCTTTCCTTCATCAATAGCATCTTCAAGCGCTCGCCATGCTTGACCGATAGCGCCAACAGGCTGGTGCAGAAGGACAAGGTCAAGATAATCCACGCCCAGACGCTTCATGCTTGCGTCAATTGCCGCGCGTGCTTTGTCATAGGAATAGTCACGTGACCATAGTTTTGTCGTGAGGAAAACTTCCGTACGGTGAACGTCGGACTGCGCAATACCGCGACCGACGGCTTTCTCATTCATATACATATTCGCTGTATCAATGAGTCGATATCCCGTCTGGAGAGCATGATGAACGGAACGTTCGGCATCCTCAGGAGAAAGACGATACGTACCCAGTCCCATACAAGGAATCGCTATATTATTGTTCAAAGATTGTGTATACAAGAATTTCACCTCATTGAATGTCGGACTTACTTATCGTACACATCATGCCAAAACGCGCTCTACGCGTTGAATGTATAGTCGCATACAGTCTGCTATACAGCACTGTAATCGCGCGATGCATCTTCTCGAGCGTCTGCTCGTGTATCTTCTTATGTACGTACACGCGGGAAAACGCTCGTTCTCTCATGTTCAAAAATATCAGTTTCACGGCGTGAGAGCGAAAAAATTTGCTCTCGGAAAGAACTACGCAAGAAGTCAGCTGTTTCTGATAACGCGCACACGTGTATGAGCCGTGTGTGAGTAGTGCTTAGCGATACAAGAAAGGGCCCGCACTGTTACGTACGAGCCCTCAAGAGAAATAGAAGATCTAAGACGAACGACTAGTTCTTAGCCTGTGCAGCAGCTTGTGCCATCCATGCTTCGACGTCATCAATTTCCTTAGGAATATCGATGGACAGCCATTCTGGACCATTCTCAGTCATCAATACGTCATCCTCGATACGGATACCGACACCGCGGAATTCTTCTGGGATAAGCATGTCATTTTCCTTGAAATACAAGCCTGGCTCAATGGTGAAAATCATTCCTGGCTCAATCTTTGCGCCCTGATAGCTTTCATAACGAGCCTGCGAGCAGTCGTGTACATCAAGACCCAAATGATGTGCAACGCCACATGCGTGCCAACGGCGATGCTGCTGACCTTCGGGGCTTAAGGATTCTTCTACGCTTACTGGCAAAATTCCCCACTCGTGCATTGCTTCAGCGAGGACGCGCATGCATGCGTGGTGAATGTCAGAATACGTTGCTCCGACCTTGGCAGCCTCGAAGCCTGCCTTCTGAGCTTCCAAAACGACAGAGTAGAGTTCACGCTGAAGAGGAGTGAACTTGCCGTTCGTTGGGAATGTACGTGTAATGTCTGCTGTGTAGAGGGAGTCAACCTCTACGCCTGCATCGATGAGCAAAAGTTCGCCATCGTTAATTGTTCCGGTATTGCGCATCCAGTGAAGGGTAGGAGCATGAGCTCCGGAAGCAACAATTGTACCGTAGCCTTCTGCGTTGCCCTGCTCGCGTGCGTTCGCGTTGAAACGTCCCTCGAGAATACGCTCGCCGCGTTCTTTTCCGCGTGCCTGTGGAAGAGCTTCCAACATGCGAGTGAAACCGTCATGTGTAGCGGCAATTGCCTTACGCATTTCGTTAATTTCGAACTCGTCCTTAATCATGCGAGACTCTGAAGCGAATTCGTAGAATTTTGCATCATCAGACTGAGTAGCATCTGGATTATCGAATCCGCCTTCGAGACGGATGCCGTCGACCATAGTGGTAATTTCTGGATCGATATTGCGGATAATGCGTACGCGGATAGCGCCTTCCTCAGTTCCGACGTCCTTGGACAAAGCATCTTCAAGTCCTGCGATATCAGCAGTCGAAATGCCTGTCATCGTAGCGATGCCCTCAAGACCTGGACGTCGGCCAACCCAGTATTCACCATACGCAGCAGAACGGTAATAGTCCTGTGTGCTCTGATCACTACGTGGGTGCAAGAAGATAACAGGGGTATGAGTTGTGCCCATTGCTGCTTCTGCGCTTCCTGGAGCAACAGGATTCAAAACGAGCACAGCACCTGCTTCATAATCTTGACCAAGACCGGTGTAGTATGCGAAAGCGGTGTCTGGTCGGAAAGCGTAATCGCAATCATCATTGCGAACCTTTGCCTGACCTGCTGGGATGACCAAACGCTCGCCTGGGAAGCGCTTGCCGAGCTCAGCTAAACGAGGCTGAGTGTACTTGCTGGATTCCAATGGGCGGATATCAGCTTCTTCATCGCCCCAGCCCGACAACATGAAATCAGAAAATGTCGTGGACTGTGGACGAAGAGTACGGTTATGAGAACGATTTGCCATAGAATCCGAGGCATCCGCTTCAGCGCGAGTCTCTGGAGTGGAGGCGTTGGAATTTTCTTGTGTAGAAACCATGCATATGCTCCTTGACGATGGTGTTGTAATGACTTTAACTTTAAGGTGTGCGCATGACTTTGGAAGCGCAATTTCACGGGCTTTTCTCCGTCCGTGATATTGCCTAAAATATGCCTTATGTCTTATGAGGTACCAGAATCGGAAAATCTTACATTAGCGCAGGTTTATCGCGAGATTATGTCACGTGCTCCGGAGCACGATTTTGATCCAAGTTTGGATCGCATGGTCAAGGTTCTTGACTATTTGGGACATCCAGAGCAATCATTCCGCGTCATTCACGTCACTGGTACAAATGGCAAGGGCTCGACCGCGCGTATGGCAGAAGCCTTGTGCCGCGCATATGGTTTGCGTACGGGATTATATACGTCGCCACACGTCGAGTCGGTTACTGAGCGCATTGCCATCGATGGTCAGCGTATTTCTGATGAACAATTCATCGATGCGTGGCTTCAAGTCAAAGATTTCATTGATCTTGTCGACCGAGAAAGTGAAGCAGAAGGTCAGCCTCGGATGAGCTTCTTTGAAGTGTTGACAACGATGGCGTTTTGGACTTTTGCAGATGCTCCTGTGGATGTGGCTATCGTAGAAGTGGGCATGGGTGGTCGCTGGGATGCGACGAATGTCCTCGATGGTGATGCTTCCATTATCGGTCCTGTAGATATGGATCATATGCAGTGGCTTGGTGACACTGTGGAAGATATCGCAGGTGAAAAGGCTGGAATTATCAAGCCAAACTCGACGGTTATCATCGGTGCTCAGCCTCATGAGCAGGTCGTCGATATTCTTCTCGATGCGGTAGAAGAAGTAGGCGCTCAAGGTGTGATTCGAGATGGTGTCGAAGCAGAGATTACCTCTCGTGCTAATGCTGTGGGAGGTCAGGTCGTCAGCTTTACGACACCGCAGGGAACGTATGATGAAATTCCTGTGGCTATGTTTGGCGAACATCAGGCTCATAATGCCTTGGCAGCATTGTGCGCAGCAGAGACGGTTATTCCTGTAGCTGGTCAGCTGGATGTGGATGTCGTGTCAGAAGCTTTGGGCAGCGTCAAGGTGCCGGGACGTATCGAAATTATTCGTCGTTCTCCGACAATTATCATCGATGGTGGCCATAACGAGAATGCTGTCACCGCGCTTCGAGCTGCGTTGGAAGATAACTTTGATTTCAACGACTTAGTAGGCGTAGTTTCCATGATGAAGGATAAGGAAGTAGAAACTGTCCTCGGAATTATGGAACCAATTTTGTCGAAAATTGTCGTAACAGAAAATTCGTGGTCTGCACGTGTAATGCCGGTGGACGAGCTGGAGAAAATTGCGCAGAGCGTTTTCGGCGCAGATCGTGTCATTCGAGCAGATTCTATGCCAGACGCTATTCAGGCAGCAGTGGATGAGGTTGATTCCAATGACGAGTTGGGCATCGGCTACGGTCATGGAATCGTTATCTTCGGAAGTTTCGTCACTGCAGGTGATGCGCGCATCCTTCTCAAGGAACGTCACAATGCGGAATTGAAGAATTCTAAGGAAGATCGTGCTGCTGGAATCGATACAGAGTTTTCTGAGGATACAGGTGTCATCGATGATGAGCTCATCGACAGTGATGACTTTAATGACGACTTCAGCGATGATTTTTCTGGCGAGCAGAACTAAGCAACTGAGCGCGTTAGTGAGGACAGTGAGGACGAGGACTAAAACACAGTATGTACGTTAAAGAACTCACCATTCGTGGCTTTAAGTCTTTTGCAAATGCGACCACTTTACGATTTGAGCCAGGCGTGACAGCAATTGTCGGGCCTAATGGTTCTGGTAAATCCAATGTGGTTGATGCGCTAGCGTGGGTTATGGGCGAGCAGGGGGCTAAAAGTCTGCGCGGTACATCCATGGAGGATGTCATTTTTGCAGGTACGTCCACGCGTGATCCGCTTGGTCGCGCGCAGGTGAGTTTGACTATCGACAATACTGATGGAACGCTCAATATTGATTATTCGGAAGTGACGATTAGTCGTACAATTTTCCGCAACGGTGGTTCTGAATACGCAATTAATGGTTCGCCTGTTCGTTTGCTGGACGTTCAAGAACTTCTCTCAGATACTGGTCTGGGTGCACATATGCACGTGGTTGTGGGGCAGGGAAGGCTTGACTCCATTTTGCGCGCGACTCCAGCTGATAACCGTGCATTTATCGAAGAAGCTGCAGGAATTCTTAAGCATCGCAAGCGCAAAGAGCGTGCACTTCGAAAGCTCCAATCGACCATGGAAAATGTGGAGCGACTCGATGATTTACTGAAAGAAATTCAGCGTCAATTAGGACCATTGCGACGTCAAGCGCGCATTAGCAGGCGTGCGGATAGCATTCAGGTCATTATCCGTGATGCAACCAGCCGGTTACTGGCAGACGATGCTCAGAAATTAACAACTCAGCGCGATACCGTTCGACATGAGCTCGTTCACACACGTGAAGAATTGCAGTCTGCTCAGCGTACATTGACCGCAATTAAGCTGGATATCGAACGTCTCGAATCGCTCGCACGACAGTCTAGTCCGGCAATTGATGCTATTAATCAGACGTATCATCGTATGTCTCAGCTCCAAGAGCGATTGAAATCTCTCGCAGCTTTGGCAACGGAGCGTGAAAATTCGTGGCGCTCGCAAATTGTGACGATTACAGGAGATGATCCTGATCTGCTGAATGCTCGTGCGCAGGAATTAGAGCAGCAGTTGGATACAACGCGTTCCGAGGCTGATGAGGCACGTTTGGCATTTGATAAAGCAACGGAAAGTCGTGCACGTATCGAGCAGGATTTGGCTGCTTTGCGTCAGCTCATCACACAGTTGAGAAAGAGTGCTCAGGAACAAGAAGCTCATAAAGCGCAATTGCGCGAGTCTATCGCTCGTCAGGAAGCTCAAATTCAGGGTCTTGAAACGCGTATCCGCGATGTTCGTGAGCAGAAAGCGGGTCATGAGAAAGCTTTAGCAGATGCGCAAGCTCGTCTTGATGCTCTTCAGCAAGATGCTGGAAATACGTCAGATGAGTTGGATGCTCAGCGCGATCGTGCTCAGACAGACGTGGATGCAATTCGTCAGGAGCGAGAAGCAAGTGAAGCTGCTATCCGAGACCTTGACAATTCCATTATTTCTTTGCAAGCGAAGGCTGATGCGCTGACCGATACTCTTGAGTCTCGTAGCTCGTCGGGAGATTTAGAACGCAGTAGCATCGAGACTTTGGGAAATCTTGCCGACTATATTCATATCGAAGAAGGCTGGGAAGAAGCCATTGCGAAGGCTCTGGGACCATTTGCCAGTGCTGTCATCGTCGCGGATAATTATACGAGCGCGCAGGCTATGGATCTTGCTCATGATCAGCGCATGGGACGAGCTATCGTTATGCATCCGACTGACAGTGTGAAATTCTCTACGCGAGATGCCGAATCGGCAGACATCCTCCCAGCAGCATCTGTGGTGACAATTAATCCGGATATTCTCGGCACAGATAAGGAAGAGACGGGACGAGGAATTATCCATTCCGTTCACACCTTGCTGTCGGATGTAGCTCTCGTTCACTCGCGCGACGATGCTATGCAGACGTTGAATCGCTCTGATGATTCGCGTGATGCTCTTGAGCATGCTTTTGCGACAATTATGACTGAGGATGGGGATACGTTTACTGCTGTCGGAGCAGTGGGGGGAATTTCTCGTACTCCAAGCGATTTGAGCTTGACTGCTCGCCGCGATAAAGCATTGAAACAAGTACGCGAGTATGATGCGCGCGTGGCTCAGCTTCGTGACGAGAAGAAAACCATTGATCTGCGATATGATGAGGCGCGCTCGGCATTGGGAGCAATCCAAACAGCTATTACCGAAAATCGCGTACGTATGCAGCAGCGTGAGGCAGATATTAAAGCTGCGACGACAAGCGTCGAAAGTTTGACGCGCAGAATTGGACAAGTCGACAGTCAGTTAGAAGAAATTCAAGCGTATAAAAACACGCAAACAGCGACACTGAACGATGTTCGTGCGCAGTTGGAAATTTCGGATAATGCCAGCGAATCTCATGAAGATATCGATGCGTTAACTGCTCGTGAACGGGATACGGACACAGCGCTTACACAAGCACGCGATGACGAAGTCTCTGCACGATTGACGTGGAATAATGCTTCCCAGAAGACACAATCTTTGGAGAGACAAATTACTTTGCTGCGCTCTCAAGCAGAGCAAGCCGTTCAACATCGTGCACGTGTAGCACAGCAAAATGATGAACGCCGAAATCGTGCAGAAAGTGCTCACCGTGTGGCAGCTCAGGCTTTGACTGCAGAAGAAGAATTGCGTACGCATATCCAGCGCGTTCTCGATCAGCGTGAGAGTTTGCAAGCGCAAGCATCGCTGCATAACGAAGAATTGACCGAATTGCGGTCGAAGCGCAAAGAGCAAGAACCAATCGTTTCGAAGCTTACCGATACTGAGCATGAGTTGGATGTAGCGCGTGAGCGAGTAGCAACTCAGTATGGTCAAATTACACAGCGCATTATGGATGAGCTCGGCAGCAGTGTGGAAGACCTTATCGAACAGTATGGTCCGCATATGCCTGTTCCTGTGTTTGGTGATGATGGGCGGTTAATTCCTCGTGAGGAGAGCTCTGAGTCTGACAATGTATCGGACAGCGGTAGTAATGAGACCAGCGTCGACGACACAGCTGACACTGACACAGATGATGCATCGCTCGTGAAGCCACAATCATTCAAGACTGAGCCATACGACCGCGCTCGTGAAGAGAAAAAGCTTGACAAAGCAAAGCGTGACTTGGTGGCATTGGGCAAGGTCAATCCATTGGCTACAGAAGAATACGATGCATTGCAAACGCGCTACAAGTATTTAACAGAGCAGCGTACGGACGTAGTGGCATCGCGCGATGATTTGCTGGGGCTTATTAAAGACCTTGATACGACAATGATTGAAGTATTCCGCTCAGCTTTCGAGGATACTGCAGCTGCATTTGATACCGTCTTTTCGACGCTCTTCCCGGGTGGTACAGGTAAGCTTCGCCTCGAAGATCCGGATAATCTTCTGGAAACGGGTGTCATTGTCGAAGCAAGCCCTGCAGGAAAGCGCGTGAAGCAGTTGTCTCTGCTGTCAGGTGGAGAGCGAAGTTTGACAGCTCTCGCATTGCTCTTCGCTATCTTTACCGCGCGTCCAAGCCCGTTCTACATTATGGATGAGGTGGAAGCGGCACTCGATGATATTAATTTGACGAGATTGCTCAACGCGATTAATGATTTACGCGCGCATGCTCAATTGATTATCATTACTCACCAGCAGCGAACGATGAGTATCGCTGATGTGCTCTATGGTGTAACAATGCGTTCGGATGGTGTGACGGCCGTCGTCTCACAGAAATTACGTCAGGGAAGCGCGTTGGATGAGCTTGGCGAGTAATTCGAGTAATTAAAGTCGCAGAGAGTAGGTGTGAACAAGTGCTGGGGCATAGGTACGGGTAGCTGCGAGTGACAGAGCTGCTCCAAGTACAGTGCCATTGCCGAGTACAGACCCGCTGCCGACTTCTGCATAGCGAGCACGTTTCAAACAATGTGGGTGGATATTCATACGAATATCCACCCACACGTGTCATCACATACAGAACATACAGATGAGATACAGGTGATACGTCATGTATGCCGAAAGTGCAAAGACTTAGCGCCCAAGAATGCGCGATGTAATTGCATCGTCTCCTTCATAGTCAACGTGCTTATTATGTACCTTAATCCAGTGCTCGTTACCCTTGCCGATAAGTAGTACGACAGCTGGTACCGCATGAGCTTGTGAGTATTCGATGGCATCGGTGAGAGCTGTTTCTACAGCTATCGCGCGATCGAGAATAATGCCATGCTCCACGTGTGGATTTGTCACTGCATTATCCATCGTTTCACAAATGCTTTCCACAGATTCGGTGTCCGTGTCATCTGCTGTGAAAATTAAGCGCTGGACTCGATCTTGAGCAGCATGAACAATTTCTACTCGACGATTAATGGCCTTATTCCCTGCCGAACCCGTTACAAGAACGATATACGGATTCTGAGAGCCAAAGGTTGTTTCTGCAAAATCAAGCAGGGTAGAAGTGCTAATGCCGTTATGAGCAAAATCGACCACAGCAACGACGTTCGAGTCATTGTCATGCGTACCGTGGAAGACCTCCATGCGGCCAGGAATTGTAACAGTATTGACAGTTTCGATACTTGCACTATCCGCAGGAACGCCGGCTAATTGCGCAATCATGATAGCCGCAGCGACATTGTCGTAATTGAACTCACCGGGCATCGCCAAATGAATGCGATTTCGATCTACGCTCGTCGCTCTGACGAAATATGCGGGAACGCCAGCGGCTGCCACATCAGCATTGATAACATCGCGATAATCAATGTTTTCTCCAAACACCATGACATCGCTATTTTTAATGATTTCGCGCTTGCATGCAAAATAGTCGTCGAAAGTTGGATGCTCGATAGGGCTGATATGATCAGGCGAAATATTAAGAAAAGCTCCAATAGAGAAATGGACGTTGAAAACGCGGTCGACTTTATATGCCTGCGATGACACTTCGATAACGGCATGAGTTAAACCGTTATCGACAGCCTCGCGAAGCATGCGGAAAAGATCCAAAGACTCGGGTGTGGTCAGATTCGACTCAGTAAGAGTTTTTCCATCCGTGCAGTTACTGACCGACGAAATCAGCGCGGTCTTTCCTGCAAAATAATTATTCAAAATCGCGTGGGTAAAGAATGTGGTCGTGCTCTTACCCTTAGTACCCGTAATTCCGATAGTGACGAGTTCGCGATCAGGATGGCCATAAAACTCTTGAGCGATGACAGCCAAAGCTTTGCGGGTATCAGTAACGATGATAGCGGTCGCGTCTCCTGCGACTTCTGAGTCAAATTTATGATCGGCGATATAGCAGGTAAGACCACGAGATGCAGCATCGCTCATATACGCGTCTTTGAATGCTCCCTTGCAAATGAGCAGGGACGAAGGCGTGACAGCATTGCTCGCATACGTGACGGCGTCAAATGCAGCATACACATCATCTGCATCACGGGTGAGAGCAGGATCGTTCGCGCTTGCCGCGCTTTCCAGTTCGCTCGGTGAAGCCAGCAAATCAAAGCTCTCCAACACGTCGAGCACACGTTGATACGTAATCTGAGGCATTATAACCAGCTTCCTTGAATAAGCGGACGTCCTTGGGACTTCAAGTATTCGTTGAAATTATCTTTCCATGCGGTATAACTCTCGCGCTGGAAGGACATGAGGTTTTCCAGCGCGAGAGATGCTGCTTGAGGATACAAACGCGTGATTGGTTCTACCAAGTCGACGGCTGCTGTCGTATCAGCTATAGCATCATGGAAACTGCCGTGCGGTTGTACGCCGTAATAAAAAGTTGTATCGGCAAGTTTTCGAGCTCCACGTCGTTTGCTGACAGCACGGTCGATGACAAGAGGATCTACGACGAGTAATTCTCGCGTTTCACCACTCAGGAAATTCTCGGTATCGTTATCATTGATCAACGTTGTGATATCAGCGAGACCAATTTTCTTCAAATCCCCATTGAGCATCGCGACATCAAACGGTGCGTTATAAGCCAGAAGGGGGATATTTTTCAGCTGAGCAGCAATGATAATATCTGCAATCTGCTCGATGGCTTCCTCCTGATCCTTGCCATTGTCAGCCAAATATTCACTCGTAAAACCATTTACTCGCGAAGCAGCTGGATTCATAGGCATGCGTGGATCGATTTCCCAATACTGTGTGACATCACCGGTATAACCAGTGCGAGGATTGCGAAGCACAAGGCATGCGGACACTATAGAATCTCTACCGAAACTCGTTCCTGTCGTCTCCGTATCAAAACCCAAGATATAGCTGTCACGCAGCGTGCAATCAACCGATTGTGTGGTGATTGTGCTGAGAGCATCGAGTAAAGCAGTCATGCGTACTATTATCGTGCAACAATAAGACCTATGACAATGAATGAGCGACGCAAACAGTTTGAGGAACAGGCGATGCCAATCGTGGATCAGCTCTATCGCTTTGCGATGAAGCTGACAAACAATCCCGATGACGCCCAAGATCTCGTCCAAGATACCTTTGAGCGAGGCTTTAAGAATTATGATTCCTTTGAACAGGGAACGAATTTCGCCGCGTGGATGACGACAATTGAGCGCAATCTATACTTCAATCAGTATCAGAAAGCCAAGCGACGTCCTCAGCGTGCGAATACCAGCACAGGGGAGTATGACGATTGGGATATTTACGCCGCATCTGAGCATTCGTCTGAAGAACTCAAATCTGCTGAGCAAACATTCATGGATAGTTTTGCTCCGTCGGAAATCATCACTGCTTTGAATAATTTATCGCCTGAACGTCGCGAAGTTTTTATCGCTGCGGCAATTGACGGGAAAAGCTATGCGCAAATTGCTCAAGAGCAGGGAATTAAAATAGGTACGGTCATGAGTCGATTGAACCGTGCACGTGCTCAACTCAAAAAAGAACTCGAACAATACGCGGGAGAACGCGGATTTAAGCCGACCGAGAAAGATAACGCTTAAACGCAATATTTTCCAACCCACATGAGTTATACGAGATAGAGAATATTTTCAAGGGGAAAGTTATGAGCACTTATGTACGACAGAATCATGTAGTGACAGTAACGCGCAACTATAACTGCGGGTCATCCGTTAAAGTGAATCGGTATGCGCACGTAGATATGGAAAGCTACGATAATGGAAGCGTGTCCCGCGTGGCTGTAACTGCTGAAATGATGACCACATGCTTTGATCCAACGACATCATGTGACAAGATGGAACGCGAAATGATTGAAGCTATCAAGAATTGTTTGCGTCCGGCATCAGCGCCAGCGGCATTGTATGATCGTTTGCGCGAATGCATGGATTGTTTGTGCGATTAATATACGCTGGATAATTGCATGTGCAGCGCATCCAGTGCGCATAATACATGCCATACATGCACGATATAGCACCATATAGCAAAAGGGTTTCCTTCGAAAAGGAAACCCTTTAAGTATTGCGACTGAAATTAATCAGCTGAGGCTTAAGTATTTGGCCTCTTGCCGTGATTTGCAGCCTTCTTACGGCGCTCACGACGCATACGTCCACGCTTACCCATGGTAAACTCCTTTAGCTTGAAAATTACCTTATAGAGTATCTCACAAGCACCCGACGGGTGCAACTCGTATCTCGAAAAGGGGAGTTGCATGAAGAGTTGCTACACAGTCATGGGAGATCTCTGTGTGACCTTACTTAGTATATCGTGCGCTGTATCGAAGCTGAGTGACAGCACTCGTTCTAGGCTCGATGACGATAAGATCGTTTCCTGTGCGGAAAGCATTCGCATAGGCGGTTTGAGGCTCGATCGCTACACCTGTTGGTTTCTTCGCTCCGTCCCAGCCGAAACCATTGCACACCTGGAATGACGTGATAGAGTCGTCGCCTTCAATGGTGACTTCCACTCCATCTGGGCGGGTGAATACCGCACGAACATAACCATCAGCATCATGATCGAGATCAGTCCACGCATCGTCGAAACCTTGATTTCCTAACGCATGCCCGTCGCGCAAATCAAAGCGTGTACCATCTACAGCTTCAGTTCCGACTGGAAGAAGGCGATCATTGACTTGCACATGAGTGCGTGCAGGAAGTGCGAGAGAGCATTGAGCATTGTGCGCATCGATCTCTTCGGTGGTTGTGCCGTGCTGTCCATTGGCAAACCAAGGATGAGCTGCCAATGCCCATGGAGCATTCGCAGAACCGTTGTTAAACGCATCAATAGTCAACGAGAGACCGCTTTCGGCATCAAGAGCGTAGGTGACGGTGACAAAAATGTCAAATGGGTAGCATGCAAGATTTGGAGTGCGCCATGTCAAGCTCACAGAATTGGTCGTCAGCGACTCAAGCTTCCATGCTGAGCGGTATCCCAGTCCGTGAATGGAATTATTGCGGTCATGCTCGTCGATAGGGAAGCGATACGTCTCACCCTCAAAGGTGTATTCGCCGTCCTCGATGCGATTTGGATATGGTATAAGAATCTGTCCGTTACATGCTGAGACAGGTCTTTCTGGGTTGAAAGGAACGGTAATTTCCTTGCCATCCCAGTCAAAGCGCTCGAGAGCAGCTCCCTGTTCAGTGATAACTGCAGAATACTTTCCAGCGCGAATGGTGTACTCGTTTCCTACCCAATGTGGCAGAGTGCGCTGTGGGCGAGCATTCTGTGGAAGATTTTTCGTCATAATTACCTTCTTTTCTTCTTATGAATCTTCGTATGAGTAATGACACATATTGTAATGGATACGCCCTGAAAGCGCGCAAATTTTCGCGTTTCGACGTGCCCTGTATAGTCTGCTTTAGCGAGGATGACTTCCTTCCGCGGCAATTGGCGCTATCCGAGCGTCAAGTAATTCCGTTAAATCAAATGGATTAAGTCCGATACTCAGTCCGCGGCGACCTCCGGAGACAAGAATTTCCTCGAAATTCAGAGCGCTTTCATCAAGAACTGTCGGGTGAGAAATTTTTTGGCCGAAAGGAGAAATGCCGCCAACGACGTATCCTGTTTGACGCTGAGCGACAGCAGGATCTGCCATTTGTGCCTTCTTTACGCCGCATGCGGATGCTGCGGCTTTGAGATTTAGATGTCCTGTTACAGGAACGATGCACGTCGCTAGTTCTCGTCCTGGTCGCTCGCCGATATCGATAAGAAGTGTTTTGAAAATTTGCTCCGGTTGGACGTCGAGCTGTGCAGCCCCTTCCAAGCCAAAGCCTTCATCCATGTGGTCAGCATTGTGTTCGTATGTGTAGGTCTTAAATGTAATCTGAGCATCCTCGACAGCTTGCAAAGCGGCTGTAGCTGCTGAGGAGGATTCGTTTTCTTTCTTCTTTCGAGACATAGTATCCAAACTACTCGCAGCAAGGAATAAGAGGGAGGCGCGTGTGTGCGCCGCATAAAACCGCATAAAACCGCATATAAACGACATAAAACGGCATATAAACGGACATAAAAACCGCCAAATAAATAAGCTGCCATACCGATGCATAGCAGCTTATAGCGGTATATGTGTAATGTAAAGCTCTACTCCAAACCGATGGACTTGAGTTCGTGGAGAATAATTGAGTTATATGAAGTTTCTCCCGACTCGCTCATCAGAGTCAATGCACGAGGACCTTCTCCTGCATAGCTGTACGAGCTCATAACCTGCTTACCGCCGTTGATATAGACCTCAACGCATCCGCGATCTACAAAGATGCGTAAATCAAGCTTTCCTGTAGCAATCTCTGCATCGCTGACAGGAGCAGCACGGTAACCGCGGTCGCCTGCATATGCAGCCTGACGATCGATAACTACACGCTGAGTTTGCTGATCAAATGCGATATAGGTGTATGTGCCATCGTCAGTTGCGTGGACCTTGACGCCGGTACGCTCAGCGGTGGTATGAGTCAAATCAATACTCAATTCCAATTCGACAGCTTCGGCGTCGGAAGCCAATTGACGTTGAGAATTTGCGGACAAAGGTTCAGAAGACAGCACTTCAGAGGATACGCGCAAATCTTCCACTTCCTTCACTGGGGCGGTGTACACATCGCCGTCAGCACCGAGAGTAATTTCGCGTGGAAGAGTCAGGTTTCCGCACCATCCATCGTCCTGCATAGGAATTGGTTCTGCAAATGGGCTCAACCAGCCATACATAATTTGGCGTGAACCATCATTGAAGGACTGTGGAGCATAGAAGTTATGTCCCCAATCCCACAGACGGAACTCAGTTTCAGGCTGGAATGATTCGCCTGGCTTCCATGTGCCAATAATGTAACCTGCATTATTGAGGTTGCGGTTCATGAAGCCGCTTGCCTCAGTGCCCATTGCGGAGAAGCCGATAACCCACTTCTCATTACCGTTAGCATCGGTAATAGGGAAGAAGTCAGGGCATTCAAGCATGAAAACATGTGGATCTGGATGCTCGAAAAGTACGCGCTCGTAGTTCCAATGAACCATGTCATCAGAATTGAACAGCCACATCTGGCCACGCTTATCCTTGGAAGAGACACCGAAGGTCATATACCATGTATCGCCGGTCTTCCACACCTTAGGATCGCGATAATGATGATCAACCTGATCGAGAGGGCAGTCGATAATCATGCCCTTCTTGGTGATCGCCGTTAAATCGTCATTGTCAGGCTCGGCAAGCATCTGGACTTGCCAGTCTCCGCCAGTATTGTCAGTACCGTTGCTCCAGCGATGACCAGTGTAGTAGAAGCGAAGTTTGCCGTCGTCGCCGATGACAGCAGAACCTGAAAATACGCCGTCCTTTTCTTCTTGAAGGCTTGGAGCAAAAGCAATTGGCTCACGCTTCCATATCACCATATCAGCAGAGGACACGTGACCCCAATGCATAGGACCCCATTGAGTTCCGTATGGATGAAGCTGATAGAAAACATGCCAACGGCCCTTATAGAAGCTCAAGCCATTAGGATCGTTAATCCAGCCACCATTCGAAGCGATGTGGAACTTTGGATACCAGCGATTGTTGCGCTGAGCAGCCAACTGTGCTACGCCTTCCTCAGCGCGCTGAAGTTCAGCAGCGTGTTCCTTAATGGAATGAACGACTGGCTGTGGAGGGATGAAATCGGACATGATGAACCTCACTCTGTGTATGAGATGGATACTGTTATTTTATCGTAAATTTCGTATCGAATGGATAGTGAATTTACTCTGCGATTGGCTCCGCAGCCTTCATTGCCTTCAGCTGCTTATCAGTGAAGAATGGATCTCCACCCACTTCTTGGTCATCCTTCTTGATGATGAAGAATCCGTACACAAGCGCGACGAAAACAATTGCCGAAATAGTAAAGAACGTGGTACGGTCGCCGAGACGATCATGCAAAGCGCCCAATGGTGTGGAGAAGATAACCTGTCCAACCTGTGAAGCGATTTGGAATCCAACCATGTACAAAGTTGCAGAAAGCTTTGTATCGAAGTGGAGGGTGAAGTAGCGGAATACAGGCAAGATGAACAATGGAACTTCGATAGAGTGGAAGAGCTTGACAATGGAGACCATGACTGGATCATGGAAGACACCGCACAATCCGATACGAGCAAACATAATGAATGCACCCAAAAGAAGAGAATTGCGTACACCAATCTTGCGCATAATGAGTGGGACGACACCCATCATTGCAGACTCAAGGAATACCTGAATACCATTCAGTGTGGAGTATGTATTGTTTCCAATTTCTGCAGTTGGGAACAAGCTGGTGTAATACGTAGGGAACATCTGCTGATCAAACACTGTGTAGAACGTGTTGGTCAAGAGCATGAAAACAATGAGCAACCACAAGGTAGGCATTCCCAGTACGGAAATCATCTCCTTAAGAGATGGATTAGTTGGTTCTGCATCTGGATCTGCTTCCTTCTTGAGTTCGTCCTTTTGCTCTGTTGGAATCCAGAAAGCGTAAATACCCAGCATGATAACACCGAAGGCGGAGCCAATCCAGAAATTAATCAATGGATTGACATTGAAGATATGACCTGCTGCAAGAGCAACGAGTGCGTAGCCGAATGATCCCCATGCGCGGGACTGACCATATTCAAAATTGAACTTGCGAGAGTAACGTTCAGTAAGAGCTTCAAACAGTGAGCATCCTGCCATAAATCCAGCAGAAAGAACAACTGATCCAATCAACGCACCCAAGAAACGAGTCGTACCACCTGCGTTAATCATTGGGTAATAGATGAATTGTACGAATGGTCCAATCAGAGCAGCAATGGCAGAGATAGCGATTGCGAGATGACGCTTGATACCCAGCTGATCTTGGATAGTACCGTACGCAAACATGATAATTAATGTAGCCAGCGAATTGATGGAGTAAATCTGGCCGACTTCAGCACCGTTGAGACCAATTGTGTTCAGCCAGCGCTGGAAGAACGACCACCAAATGCCCCACGAGCAGAAGAACATAAAAATGCCGAAGGAACTTTGGAGATAGGATGGGTTTTTCCACACTTGGAAACTTTTCTGCAACATTGACAGCTCGATTCTCGTAAATGGAGTCTTTCTCTGTAGTAGTAGTAGTAGTAGGGAACTTCTGTGTTCGTGGAGATATAGCGGACTGTGCTGTATCAGTAGAGCCGATGTTCGCGGACTGTTACTAGGTAATAAAATAACACGTCAATCGTTTGATGTCAAACGATTGACGTAATGCGTGTTGTGCGTTGTATTCGCGTGAATAGTAGATTTCAGATGAGATTATGACTGGACGATAGACTCTTTTTCAATGAGAGTGCATGTGATAAAAACATCATCGTTCAGACTCACAGAAGGTAGAGCAGCCGTTGTCTGAGGGAGCGCGAAATCTTCTTTGGTTTTGCCCTCCAGCTGAGCAATGAGTTTGCAAGCAGCCCAATATCCCATTTCATAGTGGGGAAGTTCAATGGTGGTCAGTTGAGGATCAAGTGTTTCTGCAAAAACACGGTGGTTATCGACGCCTATGACACTGATATCCTTACCAATGCGTAAACCTAAACGAGCAGCTGACTCATACACATACCATGCTCGAGCATCGTTAAAGCAAAATACTCCATCAGGCTTCTGGGAGCTCATCATGTCATAGACAGAGCGCAATGCTGGACCATTATTTCCCACACGTACACACAGCTGTGGGTCGAGAGTAATACCAGCTTCTCGAAGGGCAGATACGTACCCTTCATAGCGCAGACCTTCAGCAAGCATTGGTTCACTGCATCCAACATAGGCAATACGTGTGCATCCTGCATCGAGAAGACGTCGGGTCGCATCATATCCGATAGAGTATTCGTCTGGAGCAATGCCAGTATGACGAGTGATGTCAGAAGGTCCTAGAGCAGAGTTGACCTTCTCTGTAGCGTTGACGAGAACGGTAGGATACTGCTTAAGAAGTGGTGACACATCCATGTGACGGTTGGACATGGCTGCTACGAAAAATCCATCCACGCCATAGCGTTCAAGAGTTCGAATTTCTGCATCAGCATTATTACTGTGATCTGTGGTGACGGTGATAATGACGTAACCATATGCACTCGCGGCGTCTTGAGCTCCTTGAATCATCGCGCCAGCATATGGGGTAGTAGCTACTTCGTTGCTCAGGAAACCGAGAATGTGAGTACGGCTTGTACGCAAGCTACGCGCTACTTGATTAGGTGCGTATCCCAAATCTCGTGCAACTTTACGAATCTTTTCTGCGATATCGGCTTTTACGCGACCTGAATCACGATTATTCAGTACAAGCGAAACTGTTGATACGGAGACTCCAGCGATTTCAGAAATTTCTTTCATCGTAGTCATGTATGCCTCCAGTGCGCATAACAGATAGTCAAACGGTTGTAGATAGTGAAATGATGCCGTATTCATCTCGCCATAAAGATAATACTCTACGCTCCACTCGACATGGTGAGGAATAAGTGGAGATATGTGGAGTCACTTGGAAAAAGTGCTCTGCATACAAAATTCCCGTGAGAAGAAGTTTATCTTCCCACGGGAATTCTTATACGACTTTACTCGAAATTAGTAATTATCCGAGTAGTCTCATTCGTCTTCTTACTCGCTGATCTCTGCGAAGTAGAGGAGAGTACGAATCATGTTGCAGGTGAAGCCGTACTCGTTGTCATAGAATGCAACGGTCTGTACGAGCTGCTTGTCGCCTGCAGTATTTACTACGGTCTGGGTTGGATCGAAAACGCCACCGTGGGTGTCGCCGATGATATCGGAAGATACGATACCGTCACCGTTGTAGCCGTAGTACTCGCAACCTTCGAAAGCTTCCTTGAATGCTGCGTTGATTTCGTCAGCGGTTACCTTCTCACGAAGCTGAGTGGTGAGCTCGGTGATAGATCCATCTGGAACCTGTACGCGCTGTGCGTGACCCTGGAGTTTGCCATCAACAGATGGAACAACCTTACCAATAGCCTTTGCTGCACCAGTGCTGTGAGGGATGGTGTTTACAGCAGCAGCACGGTTGTTACGACCGGACTTGTTGCGTGGTCCATCAAGAATCATCTGGGTACCAGTGTAAGCGTGGATGGTGGTCATGAAGCCAACTTCAATGCCCCACTTCTCATCGAGAAGCTTAACCATAGCAGCCATGGAGTTTGTGGTGCAGGAACCTGCAGATACGATTGCATCTTCTGGGGTGAGGATGTCGTGGTTTACACCATAAACAACGGTAGGAGTTGTGTCATCCTTAGCTGGTGCAGAGATGAGAACCTTCTTTGCGCCTGCATCGAGGTGAGCCTGAGACTTCTCTGCGGAGGTGTAGAAACCAGTGCACTCGAGAACGAACTCAACGCCGTCATTCTTTACCCATGGGATATCCTTTGCATCGCGCTCTGCGTATACTGGATATTCCTTGCCATCTACAACGAGTGCAGTGTCAGTAGAGGAAATCTCATATGCAGTGCCGTCATCATGCTTGAAAGGACCCTGGCTGCTGTCGTACTTGAGCAAGTAAGCGAGCATGGATGGGGTGGTCAAATCGTTGATTGCTGCAACTTCGATGTCACCAGCTGCGCCGCCACGATTCTGAAGCTCGAGGATACGGCGGAAAGCAAGACGACCGATACGACCGAAACCGTTGATACCAATCTTTACTGTCATTTAATACTTCCTTATACAGTGTTCCGTGACCAGTATTGAGTCACAGTAGAGGCGTGATGCCAATGCCTCTTAGTGTAATGTGCAGTGTGTACCGACACGACTATTTTTCGCAAGAAAATGTCGTGTTTGCGCAAATTTCTCAAGGATTTTAACTGTCAGCTGAAGTTGTATCTCCAATTTTGCGCACAATTGCGCATGAGAAGTCACGTATAGTGCTTCTCAGAGAGCAACCATCGTTAATTGTGAAGAGCTAATTGTGCTGAGCATGACGTCCGCGCCGAGCAGCTCCTTGCTGAACGGTGTGGATACGGTCTACGCTCGATGACGAAAGTTCAGTATCTGTGGATACGTTGGCGCTGCGGTCCGCATTATGAAGGAAGTCAGATTTTTCGAGGGAAATTGTTCCAAAATTATCGGACTGTTCGACATATGACGTGATGCGTGGGGTAGGAGCCTCACTTGGGTACATGACAATTAACGCTCCACCGTCGACCGCGATAATTGCAGGAGTATCCGGCAAAAATTCATTGCTCAATCCCAATGGTTCGATATTGCTCATAGAAATATCGTCGACACAGTATTTGAGCCCCTGAATGCTGACATGCTCACAAACGGACGAATATGCAAAAATTGAGATAGGGCGTTTGCTGGAAACATATCCGCTAGGGAATTTCAGAACAGAATTAGCGATAACAGTAATAATGGTATGGTCAGCATGCATAAAAGCGACACCGCCATAACTTGCAATTTTCGCTGCAACCTGAATATTGGCGAAACTATGATCGACACGTCCTCCGGAAACACCGTAAAATTCAAATTCGCGTACGCCCAATTCCCACGCATAGCGAACGGCTGCCATCAGGTCGGAATCATCCTTTTCTGAAGGCAATTCGATAATGCGCGTAGCGGAATCTTCTGGCAAATCTTCGAGCAGGGAATCCTTATCGCCGATGAACGCGTGTGGGGTAATTCCTAACGACACGACGTGATCATAGCCTCCGTCGGCAGCGATGACATAGGAATCAGCAGTAATAAAAGGCATTTCATCGTAGTACTGACCAGCGCCAAAGATAATAGCACGGCGGGATGAACCCTTGGAAGCGCGAGGCTTCACTGGGGAAGATGCAGCGGAAGACACAGCTGTAGATGCAGCTGGGAATGCTCCCTGAACCGCCCCATCTGTCTGTGCATTTGCCTGCACTACACGTCCCGATTCATCCGTCGTTAATGCTGAACGAGAAAATGTGTCATCGCTACTGTTTTTTATCATGCTTTCTAATATACTGGTCTGCATGAGTAAAAACGATTCAAACAATGTTGTTTATCTGGCAGGTGGATGTTTTTGGGGTATGGAAGAGTACTTCCGTCGTGTAGCGGGAGTGGTATCCATGCGAGTAGGCTATGCGAATTCGCATGTCGACAATCCTTCGTATCAGCAAGTGTGTACGGGTGATACGGATGCTGTAGAGGCAGTAGAAATTACGTATGATCCTCAGATTGTCTCGTTGCGCGTATTGACCTTGCTTTTCTTAGATGCCATTGATCCGTGGAGTACTGACCGTCAAGGTAATGATGTCGGTCGTCAGTATCGTACGGGATTGTATCTGTCGGGTAGTGAGGGTGAGCAGAAAATTCAGAAAGAAGTTTTCGAAACGGCTATCCGTCAGCTTGAAAAGCGCGAACAGCGTGACTGCGCTGTGGAAATTGCTCCTTTGGAGAATTTCTATGCTGCTGAAGATTACCATCAGGATTATCTTGTCAAGAATCCAGAAGGATACTGCCATATTTCTGTGCAGGCTATGCTGAACGTTCCTCAGCGCCAAAAGTACATCGAGCGTATCTGGGAATTGAGTAATTTGAGTTATCAGGTTACCCAGAATGCGGATACTGAACGTCCTTTTGCAAATCCATATGATAAGAAGTTCGAACCAGGAATTTATGTGGATATCGTCAGTCGAAAGCCACTTTTTGTATCATTCACAAAGTTTGATGCAGGGTGCGGTTGGCCATCTTTTAGCAAGCCAATTCATGATGACGATCTCGTTGAAATCATGGATTACTCGCTGTATGGACGTCCTCGTATGGAAGTTCGCGCAAAGGACAGTGGAATCCACTTGGGACATGTTTTCACTGATGGTCCGCAGGAGATGGGTGGATTACGGTACTGCATGAATTCCGCTTCGCTCGAATTCGTTCCATTGGAAAAGATGGAAGAGCAAGGTTATGCCGAGCTGATTCCGCTGGTATTGGGCGATTCTGCAGAAAATTCTGAGAACGAGTAGTAAAACTGACTACATAAAATAAACGCAATAAACGCAGGGGCTAGCATGAGTGTGCTAGCCCCTGAATTATATAAGATATGACCGCGTGATTTACGACTGTACGAAACGTGTATGAGCAGCGGTGTACTGTCCCATTAATTGATAACCGAATTTATTCGGATGGAAATTATCCGATGCGTAAAAACGATCCAACACGTCAGAAATATCTGCCTGAGTCATGTCGAGATATTCGATGTTTTTCGAGTCGCACAAGTTCTTTGTAGCGCGGATAAATTTGACTTCATGCGCATACAAGACTTTATGAAGATTCTTTCCTAAGGATGGAATCGTGTAGAACTGTGCTGGCCCGAGGACGATAATTTGTCGGGCGAAGGGCTTGACATCATCGAGCACTGCAGCCAAATCTTCTACATATTCTGCTGGATCGCGCTGAGCCATCACATCGTTGGACGCGGCGCAAATATACACGATATCGAGCGGATGTCCCATTTTCTGAACATACTGTGCAAGCTCAGGCAGCAGACGGTAACGCACTCGTCGCATCGTCGCACCCAGTTTCCCAAAAGTTGCCCACTGTACATCGCGCTCATAATATGTGCTTAATTCCGTGGCAATTGCCGGAGCAAAACCATCTTTCTGGTCAGTTGTGCCGCAACCGACTGTTAGGGAATCACCCATCATAGCCATGGAAATAGCTGGGAAAAGGGGAGTAATATCATTTTCGGCATCGTCGTGAGCGATAAATGTCACCACACCCTGCCTATCGCCACGAGGTTCTTGAGCAAGATGGATATTATTCTTTGCCCACAATCCCTCGATCCGTGCGAGAAACTTCGTCATCGGACCGTAGGAAGTGCGAAACGGTGGCGTCACAGATGAAGGTGCGGATGACGATACAGCCGAATCCGATGAGTTTTGCGCAGGACGTAAGCGTGAAATAGACATGATATTATTGTCATCGGCAATCGCGACAAGACATGACAAGAAATTCAGAAGAGAAAATTCATCTCGGATTTTCCGATACGGCATAACAGCATATAAGCATATAAAAGTCACATGAATTTTGTGTCGCGAGAGACGTACGAAACATGTTCGTTACATAAGTTCACAGTTCACTAACAACTGATATATAAACTAAGGCTACTCGACACGAGTGGCGCAATGGTCGCGGACTTGACATAGTAGCGTTTTTCCAGCACGCATATGATGACTCGGATAGATATCGCTTTGATAGATATCGCTGAGGTATCGTTCGTTCCTGAGAATTTCGACTGTACCAAGTGTATCGACGACTATATAAACGACCACAATGACGATAATTTGATGGTATTGACATTATAGAGAAGTAGATGAAGGAGGATCCTATGGCATCACGAAGCGTCCATGTTGGAGAAGATATTGAAAATCCTCTCGTAGAACTCAGCCATGTAGAAAAGCATTATGGCGACTTGCACGTGCTTAAGAACATTAATCTTAAGGTTGGCAAGGGTGAAGTAATGGTCGTCTTGGGACCTTCCGGTTCTGGTAAGTCAACCATGTGCCGCACTATTAACCGCTTGGAAACTATCGATTCTGGCGTTATCCGCATCGATGGTGAAGTGCTTCCAGCAGAAGGCCGCGATTTGGCAAACCTTCGCGCAGAAGTAGGAATGGTGTTCCAGCAGTTCAATCTTTTTGCAAACAAGACTATTTTGCAGAACGTGACATTAGCTCCTATGCGTGTACGCCATATGTCTAAGCGCGATGCAGAAGATGAAGCTATGGAATTGCTTGCACGTGTAGGTGTAGACTCTCAGGCAGCGAAGATGCCTTCTCAGCTCTCTGGTGGACAGCAGCAGCGTGTGGCAATTGCTCGTGCACTTGCTATGCACCCAAAGGTTATGCTTTTCGATGAGCCTACCTCGGCACTTGATCCAGAAATGGTTAACGAAGTTCTCGATACCATGTCCGAGCTTGCACATGAAGGTATGACCATGATTTGCGTTACCCACGAAATGGGCTTCGCACGTCAGGTTGCAGACAATGTCGTATTCATGGCTGATGGAAAGATCCTCGAAGCAGGAACACCTGAACAGTTCTTTGAAAATCCTCAGACAGATCGTGCTAAGGACTTCTTGTCCAAGATTCTCAAGCACTAAAAGGCGAGAGGAAAGACAATGAAGAAGATTTTGACGAGAGCGGCTGCAGCACTTATCGCCGCAATCAGTGTCGTATCGCTTGCTGCATGCGGTTCGTCCTCGAGCGCAGCAGACTCCAATCATAAAATTCGTATCGGTATCAAGTTTGATCAGCCGGGCGTAGGCTTCAAAAAGAGTGGCACATACACTGGTTTCGATGTATCCGTAGCGCGTTATATCGCAAATTACTTGGGATACAAGGATTACGAAATCGAATGGAAAGAAGCTCCTTCCAAGCAGCGTGAGGCAATGCTGGAAAACCGTGATGTTGATATGATTTTGGCATCGTACTCCATTACCGACGATCGTAAGAAGACTGTTAGCTTTGCAGGCCCATACTTGGTCGCTGGTCAGGATTTGCTTGTTCGTAAGGATAACACTTCTATCAAGGGACCAGAAGATCTCAATGGTAAGCGTTTGTGCTCGGTAACTGGTTCTACATCCGCAGTAGTTATTAAGGAACGCTACTCCACGAATGTTCAGCTGATGGAACAGCCAAGCTATGCAGAATGTGCAACGGCATTGTTCTCTGGAATCGTAGATGCGGTTACTACTGACAATATTATTTTGGCAGGTTTGGCAGCAAACTCCCGCGGTCGTTTGAAGCTCGTTGGTGCTCCATTTACTCAGGAATATTATGGCGTTGGTATCCATAAGGGTGATACTAAGCTTGCAAAGCAGATTAATGCAGCAATTAACGACATGATTAAGACTGGCGCTTGGGAACAGGCAATTAAGGATAATACGAGCGGAACGGGATTCACCCCAGATTCTCGTTACAATCCACCAACAGCGAATGAGGGGGAGTGATACAGATGAATGAATTTTTCCAGCTTTTTGCAGATTATGACATTCCAGCTGCATTCTGGGTGAATATTCAGCTCACCTTCTGGTCGGCAGTTATCGCGACAATTTTGGGAATTATCCTGATTTTGATGCGTATCAGCCCAATTTCCTCTTTGCGTGGATTTGCTGCTGGATACTGCGAATTCTTTAAGAATATGCCTTTGACCATCATTATGGTTTTCATGGTTTTGGGCGTTTTTGGACAATTGAAAGTAAGTTTCTCGGATACCTTTACGATTAACTTCTTCTGGTTAGCTGTCACCGGTTTGGGTGTCTACACTGCAGCGTTCGTTTGCGAATCGCTTCGAAGCGGTATTAACACCATCCCAGTGGGACAGGCTGAAGCATCTCGCGCTTTGGGATTGAGCTTCATGCAGTCGGCTACGCAGATTATTCTTCCTCAGGCAATTCGTGGTGCAGTAGCACCATTGGGTAACACCCTGATCGCATTGCTGAAGAACTCGACCGTAGCGGCAGCAGCATCTGTTGCTACCGAAACATCGAGCTTGATGAGCACAATGATTGAGTACCATTCTGCACAAATTATCGGAATCTTCCTGATTTTTGCAATTGGATATATCATCCTCATCATTCCAATTGGTCTGCTCACTACTTATTTGTCTAATCGATTGGCGGTGCGTCGATGAACAACAACGATTCCACTACAAAATTGCTCTTCGATGAGCCAGGTCCACGTGGCAAGCGCATTATCCGCATCATGAACTGGGTCGCTTCGGCGGTTATCTTCGTTGCAGTCGTTCTTATTTTGATGCGTTTGCATAACCCACCAAATGGTGAGAATCAGCTCTCATGGGAGCTGTGGAAGCCTGCTTTGGATGGGGAAGCATGGATGGACTTCTATCTTCCGGGCTTAGGTTTAACTCTCGGAGCTTCGGCTGCGGGAATTATCGGTTCGCTGATTTTCGGTTTGATTTTCGGAATTTTGCGACTCCTGCCTAATGTTTTCATCCGTTTCATTGCAGCTCTTATCATTGAGTTCTGCCGTGCAGTTCCAGTGCTGATTATGATGATCTTCTTCTGGCGTTGGTTTGCGGGAATGGGTATCAGTCAGGCATCCTACTTCTCGGTAGTTCTCGCACTGATTTTGTATAACGGTTCGGTTATCGCTGAGCTTGTCCGCTCGGGCGTCGGCAATTTGCCTGGCGGTCAGCGTGAAGCTTCCTTGGCTTTGGGCTTGACCCGTACAGAATCTTTGATGCAAATTGAAGTACCACAGGCAATTTACGCAATGCTTCCAGCAACCGTCACACAGCTGGTTGTGGCATTGAAGGATACAGCATTGGGCTCCATCATCCTGTATACCGATCTTTTGCAGGAATCCCGTCGATTGGGCTCGATGTACTTCAACATTTTGCAAACTCTTGCAGTGTCGGGCGTTATCTACTTCATCTTGTGCTGGATTGTATCGCGAATTGCAGAAGCAATGCCTCGTTGGATGGCAAACCGTACTTCCGGCCCAGTGGAAGAAGAAGTTGTTCCTCCAATTGCTGTGATGGATGCAACCAACCGTACGCAGATCAAGGCAGCAAGGACTCCACGACCATTTGGTGGTGCTGCTCCTATCTATCCTGATCACTTCCACGGTTCGCACGCTCACAACGAGCACTGGGTGCACAATCATTACGTCGAGCAGCATCGACCAGAGCATCGTGATTACTCGGAAGAGATTAAGAACGAAATTATGAAGACCATGCATCTGTACGTCAAGGCAAAGCCTCATGCAGATTTGCAAGATCAGGTCGATGATTTGCAGAACTCGGATAATGCTACTGACGAGGAAAAGAAGTAAGTATCGTCTGAGCGCGTAACAGCTGACAAAACCGATACAGATGTGTCTACACTTATGCTGAGTGTAGACACATCTGCGCATGTACTCGTATACAATGTGTGTGCATGTGCGCGCCCGTATGGTAGGCATTTTTCCAATCACCAACTTACGACTTGATGTAAGTGAAATAATTGATGTGGTGAAGTGAATTTGTCATACCGTATGGTAGTATTAACAAGGCTTGAGAAATCAAGAAAGTGGAATTTCCCACCTGGAAGTTTTTTATGACTTCGGGTTCAGACTTAGGTCACCGTTAGTAAGTGCCTTTAAGTGTATGTTTAGCGTGAGTTAGCGAACGCTGGCGAAGGCTAATTATGCCGCATTTACGGACGAATGGCAGGAGTCTCTGGGATGTACCCACGCATAGTTTTACGAATGGAGACATCATTACAGAACCACGTATTAACGATGAGATTCGTACGCCACAGCTACGTCTGATTGGTCCTAAGGGCGAACAGGTTGGTGTTATTGCGACTTCCGTAGCTCTGAATCTTGCTCGCGAAGCAAATTTGGACTTGGTTGAGGTAGCACCAAATGCGCAGCCACCAGTGGCAAAGCTCATCGACTATGGTAAGTACAAGTACAACGAAAAGATTAAGGCTCGCGAAGCTCGCCGTAACCAAAGCACTGCTGAGGTTAAGGAGATTCGCTTCCGACTTAAGATTGACGACCATGATTTTGGTGTGAAGAAGGGTCACGTTGAGCGATTCCTTAATGGTGGCGATAAGGTAAAAGTCACTATTATGCTTCGCGGACGTGAGCAGTCTCGCCCTGTTGGTGGTGTGGAGCTCCTTCAGCGTCTTGCTGATGAAGTTTCTGAGTCTGGCTCTATCGAGTCCAGCCCACGTCAGGACGGTCGCAACATCATTATGGTACTCGCTCCAAAGGGCAAGAAAGTTCAGACTCAGTCTGAGCAGCGCCGTCGCGGTGCCGAGTCTCGTGCAGAGCGTCAAGCACGTCAAGCCGCTCGTCTGAATGCCAAGCGCGAAGCTCAAGCAGCTGCTGCTGCAGAAGCAGAAACCAAGGTATCAGACGCAACTGCGAACAAGACTTCTTCCCAGAAGACGACAAGCAAGGAGGGCAGCAATGCCTAAGATGAAAAGTAACTCCGCTGCATCTAAGCGAATCCGCGTAACCGGTTCCGGCAAGCTCATGCAGGCAGGTTCCGCAATGCGCCACAACTTGGAGCACAAGAGCGCACGTAAGCGTCGTGCTTTGAAGGCTGACCAGGTACTCGCTCCAGCACAGAGCAAGAAGCTCAAGAATATGCTCGCTAAGTAAGCGCGCGCTGGATTAGGATTTTTTAGAAAGCAGAGGAAATACTATGGCACGTGTAAAGCGCGCAGTTAATGCTCATAAGAAGCGTCGTGTTGTTCTCGAACGCGCTAGCGGTTACCGCGGTCAGCGTTCTCGCCTTTATCGTAAGGCTAAGGAACAGCTCCTTCACTCCTTTAACTACAATTTCCGCGACCGTAAGGCACGCAAGGGCGACTTCCGCAAGCTGTGGATTACCCGTATCAACGTTGCAGTACGCGCAGAAGGTATCACCTACAATCGCTTCATCCAGGGCCTTCGCCTCGCTGGCATCGAACTCGATCGCCGTGCATTGGCAGAGCTCGCTGTAAGCGATGCAGAAACCTTCAAGGCAATTGTGGAGCAGGCAAAGGCAGCACTTCCAGCTGATGTAAATGCTCCAGTTGAGTCTTAAGTCCACGCACAGCAGTGCAGCACGTTAGTGCATACTTGACTTAACCTGTTAAAGCATTAAGAGCCTCCGCTCAGATGCGAAGATGTTCATTCTTCCATCCAGAGCGGAGGTTTTTCTATGTCTTTGCTCGACTTTCGAGCACGTTCCCATACCCGAGCACGCCCATACTTATGCCATACTTACGCCTATGCCTATTCTTCTGGATCTGCATCGTAATTGTCGCGATATCGTAAGCGAAAAGCAATACTGAACCGCAAAATAGCCATCGTCCTCTACAGTAACGTATATGGTTTCTGCGCGTACGACATCCGCTTTCGACTCTCCTATAGAGCAGTTTCTCGTTCATATTTCGGTCGAACGAGGACTTTCTCCAGCAACTGCTTCCGCTTATGAATCAGATGTGACGAAGTATGTCCAATGGTTGATAGAGCGAGGGATTAAGAGCCCTCAGGAAATTGCTTCAGAAGATATCGAGCAATTTGTCGTTTCTATGAGCGATTTGAGTCCTCGCAGTATCGCGCGAAGAATTGCCGCTGTTCACGAATTCCATAAATTTATGGTTGCTCAAGGCGATCTTACTGATGACGTATCGGAAGGAATTAAGCCACCGAAAATTGGTGATAGTCTTCCCGATGCGTTGACAATTGATGAAGTTACCCGTTTGATTGCTGCTTGCGGTGGCGATGAGGAGGATGATCCGATTCGTATACGCGATAGAGCATTGTTGGAATTCATGTATGCAAGCGCTGGTCGCGTGTCTGAAATCGTAGGGGCAAATATAGCTGACATTGATCTGGATTCGCGCGTTGTACGTCTTATCGGTAAAGGGGATAAGCAAAGGCTCGTTCCACTCGGTTCGTACGCATGTGCCGCGATGCAACGCTATCTTGATATTGCTCGACCACAGCTTGCTCTCAAATCTAAAACAGGTATGGAAATGCGGGCAATATTCCTCAATAAGCGTGGCAAACGACTATCCCGTCAAAGCGTGTGGGAAATTGTCAAGCAGTATGCACGTGCAGCTCAAATCAATAAGGAAATTCACCCGCACACCTTGAGGCATTCGTGCTCGACGCATCTCATTCAAGGGGGTGCGGATGTACGTACGGTTCAGGAGCTTTTGGGACATGCATCGGTGACGACGACGCAAATTTACACACATGTGTCTCCACAAGCATTGATTGAAAGTTATATATTGTCGCATCCTCGAGCGCGGTAACACAGTCTGTGTAGGAAAGAGCTCGCAAGAACTCGAAAGTTTAGTCGTACAGGTATAATGGATACGTGCTAGAGAGAAGTGAAAAAATTCAGAAAATCGTCGCGCTTATTCCTGGAATGGTTGTAGCGTGTGCCATCGCGATTATCGCATGGGGATTAGGAACGTGGATTCCAGTTATCGGCGGTCCAATTTTTGCTATCCTCATTGGTCTTGTCATCGCAGTGTGGTGGAAGGATAGGAAGTCTGCCGCTCAAGGAATCTCTTTTACCTCGCGGTATGTTTTGCAAACAGCAGTCGTTTTGCTGGGCTTTGGTTTGGATTTGGGCGTTGTAGCTCTGACTGGATGGCAGTCGCTGCCAATTATCATCGTTACTATCACGACGGCTTTAGTGCTGGCATGGGCGATGAATAAAGTTCTCCACATGTCAAGCCGTGTGGCGACTTTGGTAGGAGTAGGATCCTCGATTTGTGGTGGATCGGCAATTGCTGCTACAGCCCCTGTGATTGATGCTGATGATAGTGAAGTCGCGCAGTCGATTTCAGTTATTTTCCTCTTTAACGTCATTGCTGCACTTCTTTTCCCAGTATTGGGGCACGCATTAGGAATGAGTACGACAAGTGGTGAGGCTTTCGGAATTTTTGCAGGAACGGCTGTAAATGACACATCATCCGTAACAGCCGCAGCAGCTACGTGGGATACGATGTGGCATTTAGGCACGGCGACATTGGATAAAGCAGTCACAGTGAAGTTAACGAGAACGTTGGCAATTATTCCGATAACTCTTGTACTGGGAATTATGACTGCTCGTCAGGCAAGCATGAACGATGCGAATGGCCAGCAGGTCAAGTCTCACTTCTCATTGAAGAAGGCATTCCCAACGTTTATCGCATGGTTTATCGTGGCATCTCTCATCACGACAGTGGCAACGCATTTCGGCGTTCCTGTAGCCGTTTTTGGAGCGCTTAAGGAACTTTCAAAATTCTTCATCATTATGGCGATGGCGGCTATAGGACTGAACAGCGATATCGTTAAGCTTGTGAAAACTGGTGGAAAACCATTGCTCCTTGGTGCAGTCTGCTGGCTTGGAATTACCGTGGTGAGCATTGTGATGATGCATGCATTGGGCATGATGTAACGTGTGACAACGAATGCAAAATGTGTGCTTGTGCTGCTCAGGAAAATAGTATGCACGTGGTCATCGTTCGCATATGATTAGAGGATATGAAGTGTTTATATCCTCTTTTTTGTATTTTTAGACGAATTTTAAGAAGAAAAATCGTGTAAATCTCCTCTTTTGTGATATGAAATGCAAAAATTAGCGTGGATTATGCCGCGTAACTATGCAGATAATCAAAGAAAAATAATTGATATCGTTTGCAAAAATATCAAACTTGATGCATAATAAAACTATCCGATTTACCGGTGCATTATTCATAGGAGATTAATAGCGATGCGCGCAATGCGTATCACTGAGGAGGTTCGACGATGAATCGAATTGTTAAGTCAACAATTGCTATGTCAGCAGTGCTAGCGATGTCATTAGGAGCATTGGCAGCATGCTCAAATTCAAGTTCAAGTGATAACGGGAAGGGAAAGGTATACTTCCTCAACTTTAAGCCTGAAAATGCTGACCAGTGGCAAGAATTGGCAAAGACATACACGAAGGAAACTGGAGTAGAAGTTAAGGTTCAAAATGCTGCATCGGGTTCATATGAGCAGACATTGAAATCCGAAATCGCAAAAACTGATGCTCCTACACTGTTCCAGGTCAATGGTCCTGTCGGTTATCAGAACTGGAAGAAGTATACGGCAGATCTCTCCAAGTCGTATATCTATGACCAGCTTACCGATAAGAGCATGGCTCTCAAGGATGGAGACAAGGTTGTAGGTGTTCCATACGTTACTGAAACTTATGGAATTATCTATAACAAGGACATCTTGAACAAGTATTTTGCACTTTCTGATGCTGCTGTAAAATCAGTGGACGAGATCAAGGGCTTTGATTCTTTGAAGGCAGTAGCTGATGGAATTCAAAAGCATAAGGATGAGCTTGGTGTCGATGGTGCATTCACCTCGGCAGGTTTTGATTCCAGCTCTGACTGGCGTTTTAAGACTCACTTGGCGAATTTGCCTTTGTACTACGAGTTCAAGGATAACAACGTCACATCTCAGCCAGAAACCATTAAGGGATCGTACTTGAATAACTTCAAGAAGATTTTCGACTTGTATATTACGGATTCCACTACACCACGTACTCAGCTCAGCTCTAAGACTGGTGACGATGCAAACTCTGAATTTGCATTGGGTAAGGCTGCATTCTACCAGAATGGTACGTGGGCTTGGTCTGATTTGAGCAAGGCTGGCATGAAGGCTGACTCTGTAGGCATGCTTCCTATCTACATCGATGCAAAGGGTGAAGATAAGCAGGGTCTTGCTACTGGTTCTGAAAACTACTGGTGCATCAATTCCCAGGCTTCTGAGAAGGATCAGCAGGCTACAGAAGCCTTCCTCAAGTGGGTTGTGAGCTCTGATGCTGGTAAGAAGTCACTGTCTCAGGACATGGGCTTTACTGTTCCATTCAAGAATTTTGCAGACATCAAGTCTGAGAATCCACTCGTGCAGGCAGCAGTTGATGATGTAAACGCGGGCAACAAGGTTGTTTCGTGGAACTTCACCATGATGCCATCGGAGACTTGGAAGAATAACTTGGGTAATGCGATGCTTGAGTATGCTCAGGGAACGGGCAATTGGGACGCTGTAAAGACTGCGTTCGTCGATGGTTGGAAGACTGAGTACGACGCATCGCACTAAAATCCATTCATCACAACGAACATACGACTATGTCGGATGATCATATGAGCACCATGGCGTAACGGCGTAAAGTATACGACGAGTTACGCAGCTGTGGGGATATCAGTAAACTGGTATCCCCACTTTTTTATGATTTTATGGGAAAACGGATGAGAAATTGCATCGAAGAAAGTAAGAAAACGACAAAGGACGAGAAGTAGGGAAGTAGGAAAGTAGGAAAGTAGGGAAGTGCGCCCTGAGAATTTCCTCGGAAAATTGAAGCATAAAAAACGGGCTATACCTGTAATCTCTCTCGAACATTCCCGATGTTCGTTACAGATATAACCCGATTTTAAGGTGTTGATGTATTGCCTTGCGTTGTGTTTAACGATGCTTAAGGATTGTAGCGATACTTAGCGTGGCCTTGTCGTAGAAGAGCGAATAACCAGTTCAGCATCTTCTGTGACAAATGGATTATCTAATTCTTCGCCGTTGATAAGGTTCAAAACCATGTGTGCTGCCTTGTGTCCCAGATCGACAGGATTTTGGCGGATGGTTGTCAGTCCCAAATCAGATGCATAGACTCCATCATCAAAACCGATGACAGATACGTCGTTCGGCACGCTGACGCCACTGCGTTCAAGCTGGAAAGTCAATGGAATAGCGAGTCCATCTTCTTGGCACGCGATAGCAGTTGGCAAAGTATCAAGACTCAAAATACGAGATGCAACGTCGCTGATTAGATAGCGTCCATTATCAGCAATTTTGCAGGATAGATGCCGGACGTTGACACCATGCTGAGCGCAGTAGTCAATGAAAGAATGGATACGCGTTTGTACGGAGAAGTGAAGTGTAACCTCCCGGTGCGTGCTCACGTACACGATATTTTTATGGCCAAGCTGCAAAAGATGGCGTGCAGCAAGTTCAGATCCGTGGATGTCGTCGATGTTAATCGCGCCTGTAAAACCAAGTGCGCGAGAATTATCGGTGTTGATACCAATAACTGGGATGCCGATAGAGCTGAGCTGGTCGACTTCCTCGTGTTCAATTCCGAATGATGCAACGACGACAGCATCGGCGTTGCGGCGAAGAGGAAGATTCTTAAAGAATTCTTTGCGTTCTTCTTCGCTAGAAATTTGGAAAACTGAGACGTCGTAGCCTGCCTGGTGGAGGACTTCATTGAGTCCTTCAAAGATGGAGGAGATGAACCATAGATTCATACTTCCGCTCATCAGCAATGCTACGCGCAAAGACTTGCCAGATTTCAAGGCAGCTGCAGAGCGTGACAGTGAAAAATGAAGCTCTGAAGCTACTTTTAAAATCTTATTCCGTGTTTTTTCGGATACTAAATCCGGCCGAGTGAACGCGCGTGAAACAGTAGACGGTGAAACGCCTGCTGTTTGTGCAACGTCCTGTATAGTGGTTCCCATAACTGATTAACCTCCTTGTTTTATGCAGTTATTGTATCATTGAGACTCGTCATAATACAATCGTTTGCAAGAGTTTCGATGACAATTTTGCAAAATATTTCATATTGCGAATCCCAAGAATTGCAGTCTTATTTTGCGATATTTCATAGATACTTGCAGAAAATTAGCCAAATCAATGACATGGATTGCAATGAGATTCAACACGAAAATGACAACGTTTGACATACGTGTGCCAACAGTTCTATGATGTAAACACAACGCAGTTATGACAGATATTCCACGCAGCAGTGCTATATCGCAAGCGCACCGGGACGTTTTATATAGAGCCATAAAACGCGCTAAGAATAACTCGCGTATGGATTACGAGGTAGTGTGTCGAAGGAGGACAGCCACATGATTGATATGGCCGGCAAAGCGATACGAAAGTGGTGGGCATTGTTTGCATTGCCAACGTTTGCTGCTTTCATTATCGGCTTTTTAATCCCATTTATTATGGGCGTATATTTAAGTTTTTGTGAATTTACTACGGTTACCGATGGTGAGCCTGTAGGACTGAAGAATTATCAGAAGGCTCTTGCAGACCCTCAGTTCTTGCATGCTCTGGGCTTTTCGACGGCATTCACTATTGTGACCACAATCGTTATCAATGTCATTGCATTTGCTATCGCATATGTACTCACCCGAGCAATTCGCGGATCATCACTGTATCGCTCAGCACTGTTTATGCCAAATCTGATTGGTGGTATCGTGCTTGGTTACATCTGGCTTCTGCTCTTAAATGGCATCCTTGCTCATTGGGGTCGAGCATTGACCTACTCGGCAACTTATGGATTCTGGGGCTTGGTCATCGTTGTGTGCTGGCAGCAAATTGGATACATGATGATTATTTATATTGCTGGTTTGCAATCGCTACCATCAGATGTTTTGGAAGCAGCTGCAGTCGACGGAGCAAATGGTCGTCAAATTATGTTCAAAATCATCGTTCCATTGATGATGCCATCCATCACCGTCTGCTCATTCCTCACTGTGACAAACGGATTCAAGCTTTATGATCAGAATTTGGCATTAACCAATGGTGCTCCAAGCTACATGTCCGAAGGTTTGGCGATGAACATTACCCGTACATTCTATGGTCGTATGGGTTGGGAAGGCGTCGGACAGGCGAAGGCAGTTCTTTTCTTCATCTTGGTAGCTGCTATTGCCTTGATTCAAAATAAGCTCACCACAAGCAAGGAGGTGCAGGCATAATGAATGAGTCAAACAACAAAATTAAGCACAGCGGCTTGTGGTCGGCACTGTTTGCTGTAATCAGTCTGCTCTGGATTTTCCCAATTGTTCTTGTCGTTATCAATTCCTTCAAGCAGAAGGCATACATCTCGGCAAACGCATTCTCACTTCCTGTGGGCAAAGCGTTCGTTGGCTTGGACAATTACACCCGCGGAATTGAACTGACTCAGTTCGGTTCATCCTTTGGCTGGACTGTATTTATCACCGTCGGAGCAGTAGCACTCATCATCTTGTGCACATCCATGTGCGCATGGTGGATCGTTCGCGTCAATAATTGGGCAGCAAAATTGCTGTATACGCTGTTCCTTTTCAATATGATCGTTCCATTCCAGATGGTGATGTTCACCCTTTCTAAGCTCGCAGATATGCTCGAGCTCAATACTCCATGGGGATTGTGGATTATCTACCTTGGCTTCGGCGCGGGGCTTGCTGTCTTCGTCTTTACCGGTGTTATCAAGGGAATTCCAAAGTCTTTGGAAGAATCAGCTATGCTGGACGGCGCTTCCGTTCCTCGTATTTTCTTCCAAATCGTTGTGCCAATTATGAAGCCATCCATTATTTCAGTGGCAATTTTGGAAGCAATGTGGATTTGGAATGATTACCTTCTGCCATATTTGACCTTGGATTTGGGCAAGTATAAGACCATTTCTGTGGCTGTCCAGTATCTCAAGGGTGGCTATGGATCCATTGATATGGGCGCGATGATGGCGTGCTTAGTTTTGGCAATTATCCCAATTATCGTCTTCTATCTCGTATGCCAGAAGTACATCGTTAGCGGTGTGATGGCAGGCGCTGTAAAGGGATAGTCGCTCGCTCGGTAATTATCACGATTTCACACGAAGAGCAGTGGGACGGAAACTTCATGACATCCCACTGCTGGTATATTGTGCAGCGGAGTGCGGCACGAAAGTACGAAACAGCACGAAACAGCTCGAAAGCACTATAGACGGGCACGAAATATGAATTGGATTTCCCCAGACTCGCGTTTTATGCAGGCGTGGAACAATTTAACTGACGGCATCGTGATTAATCTTCTTATGCTTGTCACCTCGATTCCGGTAATTACCATCGGAGCCTCGATAACTGCAGGAAATATCGCCGCCCGCAAGGCACTGTATGGAGAAGGCAGGGGAGTCGTTCGAAGTTATTTCGAAGCATTTCGAGATAATCTCGCGCTTGCGACAGTTTTGTGGTTGCCGTATTGTGTCATGGGAATAATCCTCGGCTATATGTGGCTGTTTGTGAGCATTCCCGAGCTTCTCGTCGTTCAGTATGGTCTGAGCATCGTCTGGGTAATCGGTATGGAATGGACTTTTGCAGTTCAGGCTCGTTTTGAGAACACTCTTGCACGCACATGGTTTAATAGCCTTGTTTTCGGCGTTACTCATATCGGTTTTACTGCAGCTCTTGTCATGATTGATGCACTTTTTATCGGCATTATCGTGGGAACGTATCTGTACATGCCACAATTCCTTTTCCTCATCCTCGTCTTGGGATACGGCAGTGTGTTGATGCTTCATGCGCCATTTACAGAGCGAGTATTCAAAAAGTATTATGCATAACGAAATAATCGGCGTATACATTCCCTTATACGTGCTAATGTAATAAACATGCCTACAGATCTTTTGGGTCGAGAGTATGAAGCTTTCCCCGCACCACGAACGCTCGAACAGCATGGTCCAGCACGCATTATCGCGATGTGCAATCAAAAAGGTGGCGTTGGCAAGACGACAAGTAGTGTCAACATCGCAGGTGCTTTAAGCCAGTATGGTCGACGTGTTCTGATTGTAGATTTTGATCCTCAGGGTGCTGCATCGGTGGCACTGGGTGTCAACGCAAATCGCGTGCCAAATACCATCTATACAGCGATGTTTAATCCTCGCATGGATGTGCATGAGGTTATTCAGGAAACGCGTTTCCCTAATTTGGATGTCATTCCTGCAAATATTGATCTTTCGGCAGCAGAGGTTCAGCTTGTTACAGAAGTAGGTCGTGAGCAAGTTTTGGCATCTGTGCTTCGTCAGGTGAAGAATGAGTATGATGTCATTCTCATCGACTGCCAGCCTTCGTTGGGCTTGCTGACGGTAAATGCATTGACTGCAGCTGATGGCGTCATCATTCCTGTAGCAGCAGAATTCTTCGCATTGCGCGGTGTTGCATTGCTGATGGATTCCATTGAAAAGGTAAAGAGCCGTATTAATCCAAATTTGGAAGTATACGGAGTGCTTGTCACGATGTATACGCGAACTCTTCATGCAGAAGAAGTGTTGCAGCGCATTCATGAAGCATTCCCTGGAAAGGTTTTCCATACTGTCATTACGCGTTCTATTAAGATCGCAGATGCATCAGTTGCCGCAAAACCAATTACTATGTTCTCTCCTCAGCACACTACGGCTAAAGAGTATCGAGAAGTAGCCCGCGAAATCGTCGCGAACGGTATCGTGGCGTAGCTTCGGTTATAGCCATTGCGAATATGAGTGCGAAGTAGAATAAGTAGAAACGGGTCAAGAGGGACGACGTGGCAGAACGTTTCAGCGTTAATGTAGAAAACTACCAAGGTCCTTTTGATGTATTGCTTAATTTATTGAGTCAGCGCCAGCTGGAGCTGACTCAAATTTCGTTGTCGGAAATCACGGATGAATTCGTCAACTTTGTCAAGCAGCTCGATATGACTCACGATGCGGATCAGGTCAGCTCATTCATCGATGTAGCATCCATTCTTGTGGAAGCGAAATCGGCAAGCCTTATCCCGCGCGATGATGACAATGGTGAGCTTGAACTTAATCTCGAATCCTTGCAAGAGCGCGATTTGCTGTTTGCGCGTCTTTTGCAGTACCGTGCATTTAAGCAGGCTGGGGAAGATTTTAGACAACGCATCGCGGCTAATTCCGGTCGCTTCTCACATCCGGGCGTCCTTATGGAGACAATTCAGTCTCTGATGCCTGAATTGGAATGGTCGATGCCATTGGGCGATTTTGCAAAAATTGCCGCGGATGTGATTGCGAATGCGCCTGCAAGTGAAGTGTCTGTACGGCAGTTGCACATTCCGCTGGTGGATTTGCGTCTTCAGGCTTCCGTTGTACGCGATAAATTGCGCGCGGCTGGAAATAAAACAGACGTCACTTTTGCTGAGCTTATCGCAGATACAACGCAAAAAATAGAAATCGTCGCAAGGTTCCTCGCCCTTCTTGCCTTTTTCAAACAGGGCGTAGTGCAGTTTAAGCAAGATGAACCATTCGACGAATTACACGTGCGATGGCTTAGCGAACATGATACGACAGAAAATACAGACGTTGTCGCAATCTCAGAGGGAGATTTTGCATGAGTGACCACATGAGCGACCAGATGAACAATCGCGCGAACATAAGTGTGAATGACCGCATGAACGACCAGACAATCAGCACTGACGATGAACAACTCGTCACCGTTCGCGACCATGATGACCTCACAGCTGCTTTGGAAGCAATTCTCATCGCAACGGATCGTCCAGTCGAATCCGAGGAATTAGCACACGTTCTTTCGCAAGTTTCCTACGTTCCTGACGAGAGCGATGACAGTCGTGCGCTCATCGACAATGCCTTGGAATCGTTGAAAGACGAGTACGAGACTCAGGGGAGAGGCTTTGAACTTCATCATAATGTTCAAGGCTGGCAACTCATGAGTAGTCAGGAATTTGAGCAAGTTGTTGCGCGGTTTATCACTGATGGACAGACGTCTCGCTTGTCCCAGGCAGCCTTGGAAGCGTTGGCAATTATCGCATATAAGCAGCCTATTACGCGCGCACAGGTGAGTGCTATCCGTGGTGTGAACTCGGATGGGGTTATTCGATCTCTTTCAGTTCGCGGTTTAATTCGTGAACAGGGTTCTGATGAGCAAACACATGCAGCGTTGCTCGCCACAACGGGCTTATTCTTAGATAAAATGAATATACGAACAGTGGATGAGCTTCCAAGCTTAGCTCCGTTCTTACCACAAACTTTCCCTATGGATGATACTGAGGATACATCGTCAGAAAATTCTGTGGATGTATCTGCCACGCTCGGTCAGTAGCATACGACTTGAAGCAGAGAGCATAGCGCGTTCATACAGTGACATACTGTGAGCACGCTAGTAAGCCTCAGCCTGCACGTGTCTTTGAGCCAGCGTAAGCTTACAGAGGTTTTTATTAAGTAATTAAAGAGGTTATTTTAATGGCAATTCGCTCTAATATCCGTAATGTGGCTATTGTCGCGCACGTAGATCACGGCAAGACTACTCTCGTTAACGCTATGCTTCAGCAGTCCAATGTTTTCTCTGAGCGTGAGGAAGTCCCAGATCGCGTTATGGATTCTGGCGATATCGAGCGCGAAAAGGGTATTACCATTCTCGCGAAGAATACTGCTATCGACTATAACGGCCCAGCAGCTGCAGAACTCGGTGAAGAAAACGGCATTATTATTAACGTTGTAGATACCCCAGGCCACGCTGATTTCGGTGGTGAAGTAGAACGTGGTATCTCCATGGTTGATGGCGTTGTTTTGCTCGTCGATGCTTCTGAAGGTCCACTTCCACAGACCCGCTTCGTATTGCGTAAGGCTCTCGAAGCTAAGCTTCCTGTAATTTTGGCTATCAACAAGACCGACCGTCCAGATGCTCGTATCAGCGAGGTCGTATCTGAAGCTACTGATTTGCTTCTCGGCTTGGCACAGGATGTCGTTGAAGAAGGTATCGAGCTTGATCTTGACGCATTGCTTGATCTTCCAGTTATTTACTGCGCTGCAAAGGCAGGCCGTGCATCTGTAAACCAGCCAGCTGATGGTGACGTTCCAGATAACGACAACCTCGAGCCACTCTTTGAGATGATCGTGAAGAATATCCCAGCACCTCATTACAACGAAGATGCTCCACTTCAGGCACATGTGACAAACATTGATGCATCTGATTATCTTGGACGTTTGGGTCTCGTTCGTATTTACTCGGGTGAACTCATCAAGGGTAAGCAGTACGGCTTGTCCCGTAATGACGGAACTATCCAGAACTTCAAGTTGACTGAGATTTTGCGCACTGATGGTTTGGATCGCGTTCCTGCAGAAACCGCTGGTCCTGGTGACATCGTTGCTATCGCTGGTGTGAATGACATTATGATTGGTGAAACAATCGTTGATCCAAATAATCCATTGCCACTTCCACTTATTCACGTGGATGAGCCAGCTATCTCGATGACCTTTGGTACAAATGATTCTCCTTTGGCTGGAACTGAAGGCAAGGATCACAAGCTGACAGCTCGTATGCTTAAGGATCGTCTCGATAAGGAACTTATCGGTAACGTGTCCATTCAGGTACTCGATACTGATCGTCCAGATGTATGGGAAGTTCGCGGACGTGGTGAACTCGCTCTGGCAGTTCTCGCAGAAGAAATGCGCCGTGAAGGCTTCGAATTGACTGTCGGTCGTCCACAGGTAGTGACGAAGAAGGAAGACGGCAAGACTCTCGAGCCATTCGAGCATTCGACAATTGACGTTCCAGAAGAATACATGGGTGCAGTTACCCAGCTTATGGCTGCTCGTAAGGGTCGTATGGATTCCATGACCAATCATGGATCTGGTTGGGTTCGTATGGAATTCACCGTACCAAGCCGTGGTTTGATTGGTTTCCGTACTCAGCTCTTGTCAAGCACACGCGGAACAGGTATCGCTTCCTCTATCTCTGCAGGCTATGCAGAATGGGCTGGCGAAATCGTTGTCCGTCAGAACGGCTCTATGGTTGCTGACCGTCAGGGTAAGGCAAGCCCATACGCTATGCAGAAGCTTCAGGCTCGTGGTAATTTCTTCGTACAGCCACAGTCCCCAGTATATGAAGGCCAGGTTGTCGGCGTAACCGGAAAACCAGGAGACTTGGATATCAACATCACTTTGGAAAAGCATATGACTAATATGCGTTCTGCAACTGCTGATGTTTTGGAAACATTGACCCCTCCAATTCAGATGAGCTTGGAAGAATCTTTGGACTTCGCAAATGATGATGAGTGCGTAGAAGTTACTCCAGAATCTATTCGCGTTCGTAAGATTATCTTGAGCCGCGATGCATGGTACAAGTGGCATGCTCAGCAGCGTCGCCAGTCTAAGCAGAACTAAAATGCAGAATTAAGATATGCAAAACTAAGGTATACTGAGCTGAATCAGCGTAATTCTGTGTAATTTAGCGTAATTCAGCAACGTAGGAGAACTGGAAAAGACGTAGCCAAGACTACTGATCTTTTCCAGTTCGCGTTAGTAAAGGATAGTACAGTGCCTACACGTCCATCATCAGCAGTGAACATTGGTATGACAATTGTTTCAGCTCTTGTGATTGGAGTTGTGGGCACTTTTACATATCGCCTTGGCGCCGCATACAACATTCCGTACGGTTTGTTTGCATCACTGCTGGTTGCTGGGATATTGAGTTTCTTGGCAGGTGTGCGCGGAAATATCTGGCATGAGTTTCTTCATGCGGCAATTTCCACGGTTGTCGTGTGGGGCTTGGCATTGCAAGGAACATCTACGAGCGCTTTGGTCGTCGTTGGAGGTTCTGCATTCACCACGTATTGGTCTGTTCATGCGGGATACTTCTGGCTGTATGGAATTATCCTCGTGCACGTTATCGTTGTCTTCTTCCCACATAAGTGGCTCGATGCGTTCCGTGATACTCGCGATAATTCTGCGTGTACAAGCACTGCTTCCCACGATAATTCCGAACTCGATAAGGAATAGATCGTATGAAGCTCTTTTACCTCGGACCGCAAGGATCGTTCACATATCAGGCTGCGCGTCTGGCAGCCGACAATTACTTGTCATCGCAGGATAATGATGACGAAACTCCTGAGCTCGTATCCTGCGCGAGTGAACGCGAAATTTTTAAGAACGTCGAGAGCGCAAACGGCTGGGGAATTATCGCGTGGGAAAATAACGTCGAAGGCTACGTTGCTACAAATCTTGACCGTTTGATGAACTCTCATGATGTGGCTGGGGTAGAGCGACTGAGCTTGGATATCCAATTTGATGCTTTCGTTCGCTCTGATCATACAGAACTTACGGAAGTGACCGCTCATCCACATGGACTTGCACAGTGTACGCAGTTTATCGAGCAGGAAAATTTGCGTGAAGTTGGCGCATCATCGAATTCCGCAGCGTGCAAAAATTTGCGCCCGAATCAAGTAGCTCTCGCACCACACGGGAGTGGTCAGCTGTTTGGTCTTGAGGTTTGGAAAGAAAACGTGCAAGATTATGAGCGCGCACACACAGATTTTCTCCTCTTAAAAACTCGTGATGAGGCAGCTACACAAGCACACGTGCGCCGCAGCGAAGGCACTGAGTGCGAGAGTATTATTACCGTTATTCCACTGTCGACTGGACCTGGAGTCATTGCGAATCTTCTTGATGTTTTTCGTGACAAGGGTTTGAATATGACCAGCCTTATTTCGCGGCCTATTAAAGGCGTCGATGGAACGTACAGTTTCATCATTACAGTCGATGCGGCGCCATGGGATAACCACGCTGAGGCGGTGCTTCGAGAAATTGAGGAGCACAGCGATTGGTTGAAAATTCTCGCGGTGTATCCAAGTCGTGATACTCAGCGTATCAGTGCGCATGAGTGGAATTTGCCGCATATGGGGAAGAATCCATTGCTGTCTCAGGATTAATGCGATAGCGGGCGATACGCGACCAAACGAGATGAAGAATTTCGCGGTGTCATGTGTATTCCCTTATACTAACTAGGAAGCGAACGAGGAAGTCAGTAACGCAGGAGAGAACGAATGAAAATAGCCATCGCCGGATTGGGGCTCATCGGAGGCTCTCTCGCGCGTGCTCTTGTTCAGTCACGCAATGAGGTCATCGCGTGGAATCACCGTAGCGAGTCCTATGAGGATGCTCGCAAAAATGGCATTACCTGTGTCAAAACTTTAGACGAATTAGTTGCTTCCAATCCCGATATTCTCGTCTTGTGCACTCCACTGAAAGCAATGGATACAGTTCTTGGAAAATTGGAAGGTAAACTTGCCGAGCATACGACTCTCACTGATGTCGGATCTGTCAAGCGTGAAGTGCTCGAAACCGTTGAACGACATGGCATGCGTGGTAAATTTGTCGGAGCACATCCTATGGCTGGCAATGAATTAGCTGGTTTTTCTGCTTCCGATGCGAAGCTGTTTGACGGTGCTACGTGGGCAATTACCGTGGAAGATGATACTCAATTTACTCATTTCTTACGTGTAGCTCGTATGATTTGCGAGGGCGTCAAGAACCGTTTTATCGTTTCTACTGCATTCCATCATGATGAAGCCACAGCGCAAATTTCACATATGCCACATGTGGTTGCTACGGCTTTGGCAGCAAGTCTCGTGGATAATCCTCAATCGAATCTTGCTTTGGCACTGGCTGCAGGGTCATGGCAGGATATGACTCGTGTGGCATTGACCACGCCAGATCGCACGCAGGCAATGATTGATGAAAATCCAGATAATGTTGCTGATCTTTTGCATGATATGGCGAAACGATTGGAAGCGGTTGCTCAGATTTTGGATAACCGTGATGACGCTCGGAAGTATGCCACAGATATGCGTGAATTTTTCGAATCGGCACAGCCATATCGCGACGTTCGAGCAAAGCTGAAGAATGGCACTCCAGAAGGCGTGTACTCGGTAAAATTGCATCATGATACTGATGAGTGGAAAGATCAATTAATTTCCGCATCACGTACAGGTGGGCGAGTGGAGTACATCGATAATGTCGAAGCCGTTGTCCGACATTTCCCACATTTGCGCGAAGAGTAGTCTCCAGGAAATCATGCTCCTTGTCGCTGAGCTAGTCGTCGCTGAGATAGTCGAGAAAAATCTGGACGTTCAGGAACAGGCTTAAGGCGAACAATTTTCGACAATTCAAGGGAAACAATTTCAGCAGGTCGAGATCCGTTCGCTGCAGCATCGCGGTGGAGGATAATGCTTGTTTCAGAAACTTCTCGGACATGACCGACAAAATCGCGAAATTGAGTACGACCAGTCATCTCGTCGACTCCATCCTGCACACGAACGACAATGCGTGCACCTTGTGGAATCTTTCTCCATGTGTCTGCCATACTCATACTCTTATTGTAAATTAGGATGCGACGACAGCACAGTACAGAACCGTACAGCACATCACCAGGTGTTAGGGAGGAACCATGAAACATAATGATATGCATGACGAATCCCTGATGTCATTAAGCGCAGAAGTTGCAGACTGCATTGACGCGTATCGAGACTATATCGCTGTGAATAAAGGCCTTAGCGAGCACACCACGCGTGCCTATATCACGGATATTTCCCAAGCAATGCACATCATGCATGTGAGAGGAATTGATACAGTCGATGGCGTGACACGAGATGAATTGCGCTCGTGGATGGCTCATGAAATGCACCGTGGTATCTCCAAGACATCGCTTGCCCGAAAAGTTGTCGCTCTTCGTGGATTTTTTGCCTATGCACACACGCATGGAATGGCTCAATCAAACCCTGCAGCAAATCTTGCAACTCCCAAGCAGGCGTCGCGTCTTCCTGAAGTGCTCAATAAAAATCAGGCACAGTCGATTGTAGAAACGCAAACTATTCATGAGAAAGAAGAGGGAAATACTCCTGTCGCGTTGCGAGACAACGCTATTATGGAGCTTCTCTATGCGACGGGAATTCGTGTAGCTGAGCTTGTGGATTTGAACATCGACGATCTGAATTTTGACCAGCATACGGTTAAAGTCACGGGTAAAGGAAATAAGCAACGTGTAGTTCCTTTCGGTATTCCTGCCCAGCATGCGCTTCACGCGTGGATAGGTGAGGGTCGTTCCAAGCTCGTATCGGAGAAAACCCCACACGATGCATTGTTTGTCGGCACGCGCGGTGGGCGTATGAATCAGCGACAAGTTCGTTCTCTCGTCCATGAACGCGCTCAGGCAGCTGGTGTCCCTGATATCGCTCCTCATGCTCTGCGACATACAGCGGCGACGCATTTGCTGAATGGGGGAGCTGATTTGCGAGAAGTTCAAGAGCTTCTTGGGCATTCGTCTTTGACGACGACTCAGCGGTATACGCATGTATCGCTTGAGCAGCTCAAACAGAAGTATGCTCAAGCATTCCCTCGCGCATAGAAAGATGCGGGGTAAGGCAGCAGCGGGAGCAGTAGCTGTTCATGTTTCGACTGCATAAAGTTTCGAAAATGTAAATTCGTACGAGCGTATATATGCATGATTATGCATGACGATGAATAGAGAAAATCGGCATAGAGAAAAATATGGACATAGTTATGCGCATTGTGCTCGGTAAATTACTGAATAATTTGGCTGTGTTCCACTATGTGGGACAGAATATGTAAAAATTTTTATAACGTATAAATACGCAATTTTCCGCTAAATATACAGAGTTTTATGCATAAATAAGCATGATAATTATGCATAAAAGTATCTCAAGAAATAAATTGGGGCTTGTATTGAAATATTTTTCTGATACATTATTCGATACGTTAAAAAGACGCAATCATGTCACATCGTTTTTTATGCGTATTCCTTTTCAAAGTATTTTGACGAGGCCTAGAAGAAAGAGAAATCATGAAGAAGTCTAAAATTACAATGATTACCGCTGCGGTAGCTGCTGCAGTGTTGGCATTGGGTGCATGTGGCGCTGGAAATAACAGCTCTTCGAATTCTGCATCCACCGACTCTGTTATTACTGCATACGGTTCTGAACCAGAAAATACACTTATCCCAGCAAACACCAATGAAAATGGTGGCGGTCGCGTTATCCAGATGCTCTTCTCTGGTCTGGTAGCTTTCGATGCTGATGGCAATGAGCATAATGAAGTAGCAAAGTCCATCAAGGCAAACGATGACAATACAAAGTATGACATCGAAATTAATTCTGACTGGACCTTTACCGATGGTACTAAGGTTACTGCAGAATCCTTCACTAAGGCATGGAGCTATGCAGCAGTTGCATCTAACGCAATGCTGAACAACTCATGGTTCTCCAACATTAAGGGTTACTCAGATCTTCAGGCAGATGGCACTGCGTCCGACGCTCAGCTTTCTGGTTTGACTGTAACTGATGATACTCACTTCACAGTAGAGCTCAACTCTCCATCCTCAACCTTCCCAATTCAGGTTGGTTACTCGGCATTCTCCCCATTGCCAGAATCCTTCTACAAGGATCCAAAGGCATTCGGTGAAAAGCCAGTTGGAAACGGTCCATACAAGTTCAAGTCTTGGACTCACAACCAGACCATCTCTGTAGTAAAGAACGATGACTACAAGGGTCAGTTCCCAGCAAAGAATGGTGGAATCGATTTCAAGATTTACACCGATGTAGATACTGCTTATGCAGATGTTCAGGCTGGTAACCTCGACGTTATGGATACCATTCCATCTTCTGCTACAACTACTTTCGAATCTGATTCTTCTATCCAGGCATTCAACAAGCCAGGTGCAGTTATTCAGACTCTCATCATCCCTACCGCTCTTGAGCACTTCGGTATGAACGAAGAAGGTCGCTTGCGTCGTGCAGCTATCTCTCGTGCAATTAACCGCGAACAGATTGTAGAAAAGGTTCTTGGTGGTACCGGTACTCCAGCAGTAGACTTCATTACTCCAAAGATTCCAGGATACTCTGAAGATCTCAAGGGCAACGACGTATTGAAGTACAATGCAACTGAAGCTAAGAAGCTGTGGGATCAGGCAAACGCAATTAGCGACTGGGGTAACTCTCAGCTGTCCCTCGCTTACAATGCCGACGGTGGACACAAGGACATCTTCGATGCATATGTCAACTCCATCAAGAACGCTCTCGGTATCGATGTTGTGACTAACCCAGTAGCAACCTTCCAAGAGCTTCGCCAGGAAATTAACGACCGTTCTTTGAAGTCCGTCTTCCGTGGTGGTTGGATGCCAGATTACCCATCTGCAGAAAACTACTTGCAGCCACTCTACAGCTCTGCAGCTGCAGACGGTAACGGTTCTAACGATGGTGACTACAAGAACCCAGAGTTCGATGCATTGCTCGAAAAGGCAGCATCTGCTTCTAGCACAGAAGATGCAAACAAGATCTACCAGCAGGCAGAAGAAATTCTCCTCAAGGATCTTCCAGCAATTCCTGTTTACTACCGTAACAACACTGGTGCAGCTGCACAGGGTATCAAGGGCTTCAACATTTCGTGGAACTCCTTGCCTGATTACCAGAACATTACTAAGTAAGGTAATGCAGTACACACCACGCAATAATTAAAGATTGCAACAATGGTGCTCATTTCACTTGTGAGAGATGAGCACCATCACGGTTATGTATGGACTGTGTTGTGAGACCATACATAACCACATACATCATGCCTCGCTTTTCATGACACGCTTTCCATAAGTAATAAGTATCGCGGATACGTAATCTCCGTTATACACCGAGAGATACACGTCTCCCACACGCACGAGGGAAAAGCACAAGGAGAAAATAACATGTGGAAGTACTTCCTACGCCGTGTGCTACAGATGATTCCTGTACTTTTGGGTACGACCTTGCTGATTTATGCATTGGTCTTCGCTCTTCCAGGTGATCCTGTTGTAGCAATGTTTGGTGACAAGCCAGTGAACGAGGCTGTCGCACAACAAATTCGTGCTGAGTACCATCTTGATCAGCCATTTATCGTTCAGTATTTATATTTCTTGAAGAACGCATTTACTCTTGACTTTGGTAATACATTGCGCGGAAACCGACCAGTCATCGATGTGATGGCATCGGCATTCCCAGTGACCATCCGTCTTGGTTTGATGGCGTTCGTCTTTGAAGCAATTTTCGGTGTCGTTTTCGGTATCATCTCTGGTCTGAAGAAGGGCAAGTGGTATGACTCCGTTATTTTGATCGTATCGTTGCTTCTTATTTCCGTTCCTACATTCGTTACCGGCTTCTTGATGCAGTACTTCCTCGGTGTGAAGTGGCGCATCTTCCCAGTAACTGCTGGAGCTAACCCAGGATTCATCGATTTGCTCATGCCTGCAATGGTTTTGGGATCCGTATCGATGGCTTATATCATTCGTTTGACTCGTACAGAAGTAGCATCAAACCGTACACTCGATTACGTGCGTACTGCCCGCGCAAAGGGTTTGAGCAATCGACAGGTGATTGTCAACCATATTTTGCGAAACTCACTGATTCCAGTGGTGACATATTTGGGTGCTGATTTGGGTGCTCTTATGGGTGGCGCAATGATTTCTGAGCGAATCTTCAATATTAACGGTATTGGAAATACTTTGTATAAGGCAATTTTGCAGAGTGAATCCAACCTCGTTGTATCCATCGTTACTGTACTCGTCTTGATTTTTGTAGTGTGCAACTTGCTGGTTGATATGCTGTACGCTGCACTTGATCCTCGAATCCGTTACGCCTAAAGGGAGGGTGAAACATGGCTAATACACTTCCAGGGCAAGAGCGTTACGTCGCTCCTGTAGAAGAAACACCATTACAGGCAGTGGACGCTGTAGATACCGATGCTCCAGCTACCAGTATGTGGGCTGATGCGTGGCGTACCTTGCGTAAGAATCCTTTGTTTATTATTGCAGCATTGGTTATTCTGTTCATTGCATTCGTAGCAGCATTCCCACGTGTGTTCACGAATCTTGATCCTAATTACTGCACTCTGGATAATTCTCGTGGTGCAGCAACGGCTGGACACCCATTCGGATTCGACTTGCAGGGATGCGATATTTATGCTCGCGTTATTTATGGTACACGTACATCGCTGACTGTAGGTATCGCGACCACATTGATCGTCATCGTCGCAGGTGGAATTATCGGTGCACTTGCAGGATTCTTCGGCGGATGGGTTGATTCTATCTTGTCTCGAATCGTCGATATCTTCTACGCAGTTCCATTGCTGCTCGGTGCTATCGTTGTTTTGCAGATGTTCCGCACCTCTACTTCCATCTGGAAGATTATCCTCGTGATGGCAATGTTTGGTTGGGTATCTATTGCACGTATTGCACGAAGCTCTGTGCTTGAGGCAAAGAATCTCGAATTTAACACCGCATCTACAGCGCTTGGTTCGACGCCGATGCGTAATCTCTTCCGACACATTATTCCAAACTCATTGGCACCAGTGCTCGTCGTCGGTACGACATCCTTGGCAAGCTACATCGTTCTCGAAGCTACATTGAGCTTCCTTGGTCTGGGTATGCCTTCGGGCAACGTCAGCTGGGGTGGAGATATTTCCACAGCACAGACCATGCTTCGTACACAGCCAATGATTTTGTTCTATCCATCAGCTGCTTTGGCTATCACTGCTTTGGCATTCATCATGCTCGGTGACTCTGTGCGTGATGCGCTGGATCCTAAGAGCCGTACTGAGTAGGGTAGAGGAGTAGGAAATCATGACAGATAACACACAAATTCCTGAGCCAATTCTTGAGGTCAAAGATCTTCAAGTAGAGTTCAATACTTCTGCGGGAACTGTTAAGGCAGTTCGCGATGCAAGCTTTAATGTCTACCCAGGTCAGTGGGTTGCTATCGTAGGTGAATCCGGTTCGGGTAAGTCTACGTCCGCAATGGCAGCACTTGGATTGCTCCCTGGAACTGGTCATATCACAGGTGGAAGCATCAAGCTTGAGGGTCAAGAAATTTCTCAGTTCACCCAAAAGCAGTTTGAAACTATCCGTGGCTTGAAGATGGGCTTGGTTCCACAAGATCCTATGTCGAACTTGAATCCTGTTTATCGCATTGATACGCAGATTAAGGAAGCCCTCAAGGCAAATAATATCGACATCACTCGTGAACAGCGCATTAAGATCTCTGAAGGTCTGAACCTGACTGAAGCTGAGCGTATCGCATACGAAAATGTTCATGATGATTCTGATGAATTGTTCCTCGGTTCGGCTCAGCGTGATGAACTTCTCGAAGCCGCTAAAAAGGCTGGAGAAGGCATTGTCGCTGAAGATGATATTACGTTCTGGGAAGAAAAATGGACACCTGGTTCTGTTACTCGCTGGAATGTACGCCATGACATGGTGAAGGCAGGAATTGCTGAAGAGAAGGCTGCACAGATTGCTGAGCAGTACGTTACTGGTTCGACCATGAGCGACCGTATCGCCGGCCTTTTGGATGAGGCAGGTCTTCCAGATGCAGCTATGCGTGCTCGTCAGTATCCACACGAATACTCGGGTGGTATGCGTCAGCGTGCGTTGATTGCTATGGGCTTGGCAGCACGTCCTCGTCTGCTTATCGCTGATGAACCAACATCCGCACTGGATGTAACAGTTCAGAAGCGTATCTTGGATCACTTGCATACGCTGACAGACTCGCTCGGAACTGCAGTACTGTTTATTACTCACGATTTGGGTTTGGCAGCAGAGCGTGCGCAGCACATCGTCGTTATGTATAAGGGACAGATCGTCGAGTCCGGTCCTAGCCTCGAAGTGCTTCAGCATCCTCAGCATCCATACACCAAGCGTTTGGTATCGGCAGCTCCATCGTTGGCATCCAAGCGTATGGAATCGACCAAGGAACGCGCAGCTGTTCATACGAAGCAGAGTGAAGCTGGTCATGCGGAAGATTTAAATGACACTATTATCTCGGTAAAGAATCTTGTCCGTGAGTTCAAGGTTCCAGGACGTCGTGAATTGTTCAAGGCTGTCGATGATGTGTCCTTCGATGTCAAGCGTGGAACGACTCTCGCTATCGTAGGTGAGTCAGGTTCGGGTAAGTCGACTGTGGCAAACATGGTTCTGCATTTGCTGGATCCGACATCGGGTACCGTGACATATCAGGGCGAAGATATTCATTCCTTCAAGGGAAAGAAGCTGCTCGACTTTAGGCGTCATGTACAGCCAGTCTTCCAGAATCCATACGGTTCGCTCGATCCTACCTACACGATTTATCGTTCGATCGAAGAGCCACTTCGCATTCACAAGATTGGCGATTCGAAGTCTCGCGAGGCTCGTGTACGCGAACTTTTGGATATGGTCGAGATGCCACAATCGGTAATGAGCCGTTATCCAAATGAGCTTTCTGGTGGTCAGCGTCAGCGTATCGCAGTTGCGCGTGCTATGGCTTTGAACCCAGATGTGATCGTGGCTGATGAAGCAGTGTCTGCTCTTGACGTGCTCGTGCAAGATCAGGTTTTGCACTTGCTCAACGATTTGCAGGCAGAACGTGGTCTGACGTACCTCTTCATTACTCACGATTTGGCAGTTGTTCGCCAGATCGCTGATGAGGTCGTCGTTATGCAGCACGGTAAGCTCGTCGAGCATGCTACTACAGACGAAGTCTTCAATAATCCACAGACTCAGTACACTTGTGATCTCTTGGATGCTATTCCAGGTGGAAAGCTTGAGCTTGGTTTGGATAACTAAAATCGGTCTACGAGAGTAAACGCGATAGTCGGGGTGTGAATGACATGACGTTGTTCACACCCCGAACTGTATGCATGAATGTCTCAGAGAATAATGGTGTGTGCTGTGCTTGTGCATGGGGTGTGTGGAATGTGCTACGCACTCATATCGTTATGGGCGCGCTTGTGTCAGGCTACCCGATACAGTAGTGCTATGACTATTTCGATTACGACATCCAATCTCAATGGAATTCGTGCAGCCAAGCGTAAAGATATGTATGCATGGGTAGAGCAGAATACTCCTGATGTGTGGGCTATGCAGGAAGTGCGTGCTCCTCAAGAAGAAATTGAGCCAATTTTCGATGAAATTAGTGCAATTTATGCTTCATCGGAACGCGGTCAGAGCATGGATGAACCATTACATCGTCAAAATGAGGTATGTCGTATCAAAGGACGTGCAGGGGTGGGGTTGCTTTCTGCCTTGCCTGTAGTCGATCAGCGTTTTGGACTTCCAGGGCTTAACGAGGATGTGGATTCGGGTCGCTGGATCGAATCTGATATCACAACTCCTGAAGGGTATACCGTCACCGTTGTGAGCGTTTATGTGCACGCGGGAAACGTCGAGCATCCCGATAAGATGGAGCAAAAATTCCGTTTCCTCGACACGATGACTGAGCGCATGCGCGAGCTACAAAATATCGCGGCTGCAGGTGGTAATCAAGCTGTACTCTGTGGTGATTTTAATATCGCTCATACGCCAATTGATATCAAAAATGCAAAGTCTAACGAGAAGTCTTCTGGCTTCCTTCCTGAAGAGCGTGTGTACATCGATAAGTGGCTGAATGAGCTGGAATATGTGGATGTCATGCGCGATTTGGCGGGGGATATTCAAGGACCATATACGTGGTGGTCGCAGCGCGGTAAGGCGTTTGATAATAATACAGGCTGGCGTATCGACTACCAGTTTGCGACTCCTGAATTGGCTCAGACTGCACGTGGTTTCGTTATCGATCGCGCGCCATCGTATGATGCTCGCTGGTCTGACCACGCGCCGTTGACGATTCGATACGAGGTCTGATACGCGTATCTTTATACGAAGGCTGAGGTGAGGTCTCAAGCCGTACTGCTGTGTCAGGCGTCATGGTGTACTCCGGTGCTTCACGAAATCACGAAACCACATGACATGGCATTCAGAATTCTTTAAGGTTCGTAATATATTCTTGCGAGCAGTTATCCGATGAAAGGGAAAGTATGCGATTTTTCGGATTTGGAAAGAAAAAGGACGAAACCGTCAATGATGACGTTGTTGAAGAAACAACGGATGCTGTAGAAGATACAGAAAATGCTGAGGACTCTGCCGAATCCGCTGAGGATATTCAGCGCGGTCCTTGGGATATCAACGATGAGGATGCTCCTGATTATGACGAGTACTTGAATATGGGAGCGCTTTATCTTCCATTCCTCTTCGGTATCGAGCTTCGCTTGAAGGCTACAAATCCTGAAGGCAACATCATCAGCGCGACCGTAACCTACGAGAAGTCCTCCTTGGAAATGGAAGTATTTGCAGCTCCAAAGTCGACAGGCATTTGGGATGAAATTCGCCAAGAATTCCTCGACAACCGTGTTAAGGCTGAGGAAATTGATGGTGTCTTCGGCAAGGAAATTCTCCTCCCAGTGCAGGTTCAAGACAATGAAGTAACCTCACGTATCGTAGGTATCGACGGTCCTCGCTGGATGGTTCGTGCTATTTTCACTGGTCCAGCAGCGACAGATGATGAGTCGGAAGAAAAGCAGGCTTTGGATAAGTTCCTGTCGGACATTGTCGTTAACCGTGGCGATAAGCCTCTTGCACCACGCGATCGCGTCTTCTTGAGCCGTCCGTTGACCCCATCTCAGATGAAGGAAATGGAGAAGGCTGCTCAGGAAGCACAGGAGGCAGAAGAGGCTGACGACCACAGTGAGTTGAAGCTTCCTGATGCTCCAAATGGATACGGTCAGCAGAGCCAGGTTCAGCAGACTTTGCGTCGTGGGCCATTGTTCTCTGAGATGCGCTAATTGTCTGTTTTTCTGTTAATAAGGTACAGCGCGAGTCTTATAGTCAGACCTACGTAAGGCGGAAATTGATATGGCAGAACGGCACAATTCTGGACTTCAATCCATCGCACAATCCACAGAAGAATTCTCGTTATTGGATGCTGTGGGAGGTTGGAGAGGAATTGCTGAAGCAGTTCTGCCATTTCTTATTTTCATCGTCACGTATACGGTGAGCGCGAATTTGCTGGTATCGCTCGGGTTAGTATCGGCAATTCTGCTCATTATCATCGTCGCGCGAATTATCCAAAAGCAAACCTTAACGGGTGCTTTTTCGGGCGTTCTCGTGACGGCGATATCTGTAGTATTTGCTGTGCTGCGCAATTCCGCACGCGATTTTTATACGCCGGGAATCATTATCAATCTTGTCGCAATTCTTGCTCTTCTCATTTCTCTTCTCGTGCGAAAGCCGGGCATTGGATGGCTGCTCGAGCAGTTTACGAAAGAGGACACGTTTGACAAGCTGCGTGTGCCTTATACGTATGCCACATGGGTGTGGGTGGCTGGTTTTGGCATTCGACTTGCAGCTGAAATTCCGCTGTATGTGCTGCATTATGTCAATGCTCTTGGCGTAGTGCGTATCGTGACAGGAGTTCCGCTTTTTGCGGTGATGCTTCTTGTATCATGGTTAATTATCGCTCCTCAGCGCAAGAAAATTCTTGCAGAGTCTGAGACGACAAACTAATGTGAGAAATGGATTATAAAATCCGCGTAATGCTTCTATCTGAGAGGAATACATATGACTTCTGAGACTACTGCTAACAATTCCTCAACTCAGACAGAGGAAAAAGCTGGACACGTATCGAATACATCTGAGCTAGAATCTCAATTAGAATCCGTCGGCGATGGTCGTTTGGAAGCTGACGTCTATATCGAACGTTTCGCAGATCAAGGACGCTGTGTGACGCATATCGATGGGCGAGTAGTCTTCGTGCGCTTCGCCTTGCCAGGTGAAAAGGTTCGCGTGCGTATCGATGAACCACACAATCGCAAAGACCGATTCTGGACAGCGGAAGTCACAAAAGTATATGAGCCAAGCCCATACCGTGTCGATCCAAGCTGGCCACTGGCAGGCCCACTCGCATGGGGCGGCGGTGTCGGTGGTGCTGACTTAACGCACGTCTCTCTCGAAGGACAGCTCGTATGGAAGCGTATGAGTATCGAGGAACAGCTGAAGCGTATCGGAAAAATTGCCGAGCCTCACGTTCCAGTGCTGCGCGTTCGCGAAGATGAAGCAACAGAGGGTTTGCACTGGCGAACTCGCGTAGAATTTATCGCGGATGATTACGGATATGTCTCCATGCGTCGCCGTGAATCCCATGACCGTGTACGCGTCAAGGAGATGCCACTTGCTTCCGAGCAGGTACTTGAAGTGGCTGAGCATTTAGGACTTTTCACTCGTCGTTTTGAACCGGGTGCTCATATCCGAATTACGGCTCCTGAGCCACGTGAAGGACAAACAAGTGCTCTCGAGTCGGGTAACTGGGCTCTCGTCGTCAATGGCGAACTTGCTGAAGGGCACGAGTATGTGCGCGAACGCGTCGTCCTTGCTGACGGTAAAGCATACGAATACAGTGTGCTGGCATCAGGATTCTGGCAAATGCATCGCATGGCTCCACAAGTGCTCGTGCGAGACGTCGTGCGTCAAGTCCAGGACTATGCAGTATCGACAAGAAAACTTCCTGAAAACGGTGTCGTGTGGGATCTCTACTCGGGTTCGGGACTCTTTACCATGCCATTGGCTGCACGTTTTGTGCCTCGCGGTCAGGTGCTCGCTATCGAAGGTGCTGAACAGGCTGTGAGCTCTGCGGTGAAGAACGCTAAGCGGAACAATATTTCGAATGTGACCGAGGTAGCAGGCGATGTCCTTCAGTCCTTGCGTCACGTGAAGAACAATTTCCCAGAGCTCGCACATCCACAGGTCGTAGTGCTCGATCCTCCCCGTGCTGGCGCTGGAAAGAAAGTCGTCGAACAGATTGCTCGTGCACGTGCAGAAGTGGTCGTCTATGTATCCTGTGATCCAGCCTCGCTGGCACGCGACATCGCATACTTTGGTGACAATGGGTATGAGCTCAGTTTCGTGCACGCTCATGATATCTATCCAATGACTCATCATGTGGAGACGGTGGCGGTGCTGACGAAGAAGTAGCGAAATAAGGTGCTGACTAGCGATGCATGAAAGACCAAAAAATCTTTTGAGAATGCAATTCTCGCTAGGTATTCTTCAAATTTCAAACAAGGCAATAACGTTCTTATTGAATTAAGGAGGACCTTCCAATATGTGGTATGTGATTGCGACGCTATGTGTTGTGGCAGTATTAGTAATCCTTGGTGTAGACATGTATCGTCATTCTACAAAAAATGACGTTGATGGTCAGTCAATTGTAGATGGTGGTGCGTTGGTTACTGATCAAAATAGTGAATTGACTCAAACGGATTTCAGTACGGATGAATTTAGGATATCTGTAGAACTACTTCCAGCAGATTCGATAATTGACAAGAACGACTATGTAGAAGTAACCAATAAAAGGGTTCTAGCACGGTTAAATAAGCTTGTTCCGGATTTAGGGCAGGCAGCCGTTGCAGGGATGAATATGATTCAAGCTGCAGAGCTAGGAAAAGGAGCCTTATACCATGTTATTATTCCAAATGGAGCTAAACTTGCTCAGGCGCAGAAGATGCCAGGGGCATTCCGAGCACTCTATCATGCTGCTGGTGGAGGAATAAATGGGCATGCAGCTCTTGTAGCAGCTAAGGCTCAACCAGGTATGATGATGGCAACAAATGCAATTTCTGCTGTAATGGAAGTCGCATCTATAGTTGTTGGTCAATATTACATGAGTCAGATTAATGCCGAACTTGGGAAAATCAGTGATGATATTTCGAAGATAGCAGATTTCCAAGAAAATGAGTTCCACAGCAAAGTACTCTCACTCATGGCGCGGGTTAAGAAAGTCGCTGACTTTGAGGTAGAAATCATAGAGAATGATGAACTACGACAAGTGAAGCTTAATCAGCTCGATGACTTTGAAGCTGAATGTACTCAGCTATTGGGTCAAGCAAATCAAGCGTTACTAAAAATTGCAAAAAGCTATAATCAGGATTATGAAAATTACGAAAACAGAGTGAACGAAGCGAATAAATGGTTCATGTATCAAAACGTATTGTTTGATATGTTGTGTAAGATTTCTGATTTAATGTTTACCATGAACAGAGGAACCGTTTCACGAGAACAGTGTCGATCACTTGTATCGGATTACGCTAAACAGGTGAAAGATACTCTTGATGCCTTAGTGGTGTGGCATCAAAATTCTGTGAATCAGTTTGGAATTAATATAGAAAAGAATAAGCGGCAGAGAGACGTTTTTGGGCAAGTTCTTTATTTTGTTCCTGCATTATTCAATGAAGACTTTAAGTATCAGGAAATTGAAGAAAAAACTGCTCTGATGATTGAAGCCCAGAGAGCAGCAAATTCTATTGAAATCCAGCAAGATAATAGTGACCTGTATGCCGAAGACGTACATTTGATTTCTCAAGATGGTAAAATTTACTACTTGCCGAGCGAAAAGACGGGTGAGACAGAGAAGGCATAATCCTTGCAGAATGTATATTGTGCAAAGGGAAATGGGATAGTCCGGCCGAGTCTAATTCTGCGTTAAACAAGGCGGTGTAATGTAAAGTGCCGGATATTTTTAGCTTCTATGTGAGCGTAGGGTAGGCATATTCCGGGATTCCTAGAAGAGATATACATGGGTCGACAAGTCTTAAGATATTGTTGAAAATTCATCAAAAGTAGTGTAGTGTTTTCTTTATCAACTAATTTGTAGAAAATTCAACAATAGAAAGAAAATGTAATGAAAGATCTCGAGGTAGTATTTACAGAAGCTGGAATTCCATTCGAACTGTATAAGCATCGCGCCATTTTTACGAATGAGGATGCATTGGTGGTGAAAGCTGAGCAAGGTTTTACGGGAACGGAAACGAAGAGCCTGTATCTGAAGGATAAGAAAGGCAATCACTATATTTATTTCACGTTTACGACCAAGCAGAGTGATTTCAAGAAAATTGGCAAGGTTATCGGTTCGCGCGTTTCGGTTGTTTCTGCTGATGCCATGGAAGAATTGACAGGGCAGAAGCCGGGCGCGGTCTCTCCATTTGGCTATGAGGAAGATACGCCAATTATCGTCGACGATGAACTCCTTGCTCATGACAAACTCGTCTTTGCTCCTGGTCGTCCTGACAGGACTATGGTGGTTCGCGTAGAAGATTTCGATAAAATTTGTGACGTACTTAAAATTCGTACATTCCATCTTCCTCAGGAGGACTAATGTCTCAGGTACTTCGTCCCATTGGTGTTATCGCGCGCTCTCTCGCTGCTGTGAGCAATATTGAATTTAAGGAACTGCATCTCGACAAGGATCAGTATCTGTATGTGACGCGCATTCATGATAATCCAGGAATTATTAATGATGCCTTGGCTGAGTTGGTTATTCAGGATCGAACGACAGTTGCAAAATCTGTCCGAAAGCTCATTGAGGAAGGTCTGATTCGCAAAGAATCTGATAAGGATAATAAGAAAATTCGCAAACTTTATCTCACGGATAAAGGCGAAAAGGTTTATGGTTTTTTGCATCGTGAGGAAGAGTATTCGCATGAGCATGCAGTGCAGGGATTGACGGCGGATGAGCAGAAAGAACTCGAGCGACTTTTGCAGATAGTGCAGAAGAATGTAGAAGCCGATTATCTCTATGTGAAGGGTGGAAATAAGAGGGAATATTAAGAGCTGAGGAGATAAAAGCGGATATGACGATAGGCACGTCTTGTCCGCTTTCTTACTACAATTTGTCTTGTAATATTGTCTTAACTCACAGAGGAGAGATTGATGAAGACGATTATCAGGGGGGCCTCGTTGCTATCATTGTAGCTATCGCCGCTGTAATGTACGGCGCACGCTTTCTTAACAATGCTTCTAACAGCAAAGAATCAACGTCGACGTTGATTAAAAATGTTGAAAAAGTTAATGAACTGGTTCTTGTTAATGCAGGTATCCAGAAAGTAATTACCAAAGAAAATAATGTAAAAGTGCCATGGACTCAGTATGGAATTCCTTTCTCGGAGCGAAAGTCCCTCTTGGTACTCAATTACACAGCTAAGTTCGGCATTAAGAAGCCTGTAAAAATTTCTGAAAAGGGCGATCATTCGTTTGAAATCACCGTTCCAAAGTATGAAGTTATTGGCTTTGAAATGGATAAGGACAATCCGTATCAGTTGTATGACAACAGTGGTGCTTTGCTCAGTTTTGCTACGGAAAATATTGATACTGGTCAATTAGTTGCAAAGTCGTTGACATCTGCTGATCAGAAAGAATATCTCGATGGATTCAAATCTCAGCTTGATGATTCTGTTAAGACATACTTTACGACTATTATCAAGTCAATTGACCCTGCAGCAAAGGTGACATTCACTTTGCCAGAATAAAACAGAATACATAACCCGTTATGAGTTAATTTCAGGCGCATAGTGTCTAGCTATGCGCCTCTTTTGGTGTATATACCTTTTGCATTTTGTGCCTATAATTCTTGTATGACCACAACAGCGACGTTCGAACAGGCTATGAATATTCTCAATGATCTGGTCATTGGATATCAATTAGTCGAGCATGAACCTGCAGTAACGACGGAAATTGCCGATAAAGTTATCGAGGGAATTGACGGCGTACGCACTAAAACGTTATTCCTGACGAACCGTCGCAAAACGAGTTTCTATCTGGTGATTATGGATGATGCTGAGCGTATAGACGTGGATGCGTTCAAAGAAATAACTGGTGAGAAGCTCATAAAATGGCATCTCCGGAAACTTTGCAAGAAAAGCTTGGGCTTACTCCAGGTATTGTGTCGCCATTTGGTCTTCTCAACGATGAAAACCGTGAAGTGAAAGTATTCATAGACGGTGACATCGTGCGGGAAGAACGCTTGAGTTTTCATCCCAATACAAATGACAAAACTATTTTTCTCAGGACTCAGGATGCTCTGAAAATGCTTGCCGATATGGGGTACGACGTAGCGATTTTATAGCGCGCGCAGCTCGACTTGTGAAGCTTGTATATACTTGTAGATGTTTGAAAAGATATGCGCTCTCCTTTATATCGCGTAGAAATTGTTGGTGGAATTTATGATGATAGGTTTTTAGTTAAGCGCGTTAAATCCGCAATTGCATATATGCCAAATGCAAAGTATGAATTGCCATATGATGGAGCAAAGGAAATGCTGTTGGTAGATTCTGTTGACAACAAAGAATTTTTAACCGGCTTATTCAATTCAATGTATAATGAGCTACCAGCACCTAAACCAAAGAAATAATCAAATTAGAAGGTGTGAGGATAACTATGCTTGAAAAAACATATGAAACTCCATTAGGTGAAATACATTATTGGATAAATAACCTAGAGGAACAATCAAAAGCAGATCTTGTATTCTTACCTGGACTTGGTGCTGACCATAGACTTTTTGAAAAACAGATAGAGTATTTTGAAAATAAGTTTAAAATATTTGTTTGGGATGCACCCGGTCATGCTTCATCCGATCCTTTTAAACTTGATTTTGATTTGTTTGATGAAGCGAAATGGTTGAATGAGATTTTGATGAAAGAGGGGATTAATAAGCCTGTCATAGTTGGGCAATCAATGGGAGGTTATTTGGGACAAGTATATGCAGAATTATTTTTTGAAAAACTTAAAGGCCTTGTTATGATTGATTCTCCATCTCTTCAAAGACAGTATTATACAGCAATAGAATTATGGCTGTTAAAAATTGTGGAACCAATTTATAGAGTATATCCATGGAAATCACTTTTGAAATCAGGGAGTAATGGTGTATCGACGACAGAATATGGAAGAAAGTTAATGCTGGATATGATGATGGTCTATGACGGAGAGAAGAAAAGATATTCTCATCTTGCAGGGCATGGATATAAAATATTAGCAAAAGCAGTAGAAAAAGATCTTCCATATGAAATAAAATGTCCGCATATGATCATATGTGGTAAAGAAGATTGCGCGGGTTCTTGCACCCGCTACTTAAAAGCATATGAGAAAAATACGGGAGAATCTGTTGAATGGATTGATCATGCCGGACATAATTCCAATACTGATCAACCACAGATTGTAAATGATTTAATTGATAATTTTATAGAAATGGAAATTAGAAATTAGAAGTTAGAAGTTAGAGGTTGTAGAGACGAAATGGATAATATAATTATAAAAGAAGCTGCGCCTGAGGATGCACTTGCGAGAATAGAATATTCAAAGAAAATCGGAGCGGAAACAGATAATTTGTCATTTGGAGCAGAAGGCTTTCCAATCTCTGTCGATGAAGAAGCAGAATACATTCGGTCGATTTTGAAAGATAAAAAATCATGTTCATTTTTTACATGGAAAAACGGAGAGATTGTTGGAGATGTGAGCTTAAGCGGACTGCCAAGGAGAATGAATCATAGAGCAGAACTTGGGCTTACTGTTTTGAAATCAGAATGGAACAAAGGACTTGGAAGCCAACTGCTACAAAAAGCTATTGAATTTGCCAAGTCAAATGACATAAAAATTATTAACTTAGAAGTGAGAAGCGATAATTTGAGAGCAATCCATGTTTATGAGAAATTTGGCTTTCGTAAAATTGGAACTTCTCCAGCTTATTTTAAAATTGCAGATTTATATATAGATTTCGACATAATGTATCTCGATTTAAGATAGACAACTCCCAGTTTGCTGAGCTGATAAAACTGAATATAAAAGATATAAGGCGATAGAAATTAAAACATCTATCGTCTTTTCTTATGCCCAAAATTAAAAACGAGAATTTTATGTACAACAATACGGATTCAGAAAAGATAAAAGAAAAGATTGAAAGTAAGCGAGAGAAAAAGGAAAAATATGAGAAAAAATTAACTCAGCTTAAAAATCAGGAGAAACAAATTACTGGCGAAAGTGCAGTGGACGAAGATATGACTGTGTATGCTATCTATACTCCAAATTCTGCGCCAAAAGAAGAATCGAAAGAGGAACCGAAGGAAGAATCGAGCAAAGAACCGCGAGAAGCTTCGAAAGAAGAACCGAAGGAAGAATCGACTCCTGCCAAGCCGAAGCATCCTGTTAAGGCAAGCGCATCGCAACCTCACCATGTATTAGCTCAAACGGGTGTAAGCATTGAGATGGCAGCTGCGGTAATGATGCTCTCGGTGTTGGCTGGCCTGTGCATCGTGTGGAAACGATGGTTTGATGTTTCAGGGTGATAGTCAGCTTGTTGCGGATTGGCTGATATGAGACATGAGTCCTGCTCACGACGTTGTACGTGGGACTCTCTTTTATCTGTTTTATCTGCTCTATCTGTATCACGTGTTGTGCTATCGTACATATCTGCATATCACAGTATCTCAATGTGCACTAAGCCATGCGCGTATATCAATTATGTATATATCGTTTTGCGTGAGAATTCGCCGAATAATCTATACTGGTAGAAATAATTCAGTGATCCGAAAGAAAGAATAATCATGAGTCTTACAGTTAATTTGTACTATACGGGCGAAAATGGAAATGCTCGCAAGTTTGCAGAAGAAATGGAATCAAGTGGCGTTGCTGATGCTATTCGAGCGGAAGATGGAAACGAGCGTTACGAATACTTCATTCCTATGAACGACCCTGAAACCGTTCTTCTTATCGATCAGTGGTGCGATCAGGCCGCAATTGACGCTCATCATGCATCCAAAATGATGACGCAGCTTGCAGAACTTCGCGAAAAGTATGACTTGCATATGCGTGTAGATCGTTTTACGACAATCGACGGTTTGGAGAGCGACAACAAGTTCATTCGCTAGTAAATTACGGTTTATGGGATGTAGAACGTTGGCATCGCGACAGCGTAGTGTAGCGCAATGAAATGCAATAGAAATTGTAGGGGAAGATGAATGACAGGCTTAGGTTTTGCAGCTATTAAACTGCTTATTGGCTTTATTGGTCTCGTTGCAGTTATCAATATCACGGGTAAGGGAAATCTTGCGCCAAGTTCGGCGCGTGACCAAGTACAAAACTATGTGCTCGGTGGAATTATCGGTGGTGTTATCTACAACGAGAGCATTGGCCTCATACAGTTTGTGTTGATTCTTCTTCTTTGGCTCGCGCTTGTGCTGGGATTCCGTCATCTGAAGCGTGATTTTATTCCCGTGAAGGAACTTGTAGATGGCAAGGCGTTGACCATTGTGCGTGATGGAAAAATTAATATTAAAAATTGCCGTCGTGCGCGACTATCAGCCGATGAATTATCGTTCAAATTGCGTTCGGAAAAATTTACTCCATTCTCGACGTGAAACGTGTCATTCTTGAGCAAAATGGCGAGTTTATCATTATTAGGGAAGGAGAAGAGAACCCTCGTTTCCCACTCATTACGGATGGTCAAGTTCATGACGATATCCTCGACCTCATTGGTCATGACCGTATGTGGCTTTCCGATATCATGCATGACAATGGATACAAGAATTTCCGCGAAATTTTCCTTGCCGAGTACGATTCAGGAAATATCGTTTTCATGGGATACGAGGAAAAGAAGAAAGATAATTTTCCGACAGAGAATGCTGTCTCTGCGTAAGAAGACTGAAGAGAATTAAGAAAAAGGGATATGCGTGAGCGATGTCATGCATATCCCTTTTGTGTATTCTGCGCGTTAGCTTAACGAATGCTAAAACGTTCAGTTAAGTACTTTCTCAACATTTCCCGCAAAGATGGCATTCTTATCATCATCAGAGAATGGCAATTCGTTAATCGCTTCGATGATGACATGAGTTAATCCCGCAGGTGGGATACCCTAAGGAGCATCCGTTCCAAAGAGCATATGCTCGACGCCATAAAATTCAGTGGCAAGCTCCAAAGCCTTAGGATTGCCCAAAATCGCTGTGTCGACATAGAACTTGTGGAAGTCTGCAAACTAATCTGCTGGAAGAGTATAACGCATGCGCTCGCCAAAGAATGGAACCATGGCGCCCGCATGATGAACGATAATCTTCAGATGAGGGAAGTCCTGATACAGTCCCGCTTCCACAATTTGAAGCATGGCCTGTGTCAGCTCATACTCCCATGAGAAGGTGATGTTGTTGTCTGGCTTGCGCATATCAAAAATTGGATGCATCCACATGGTGACATTCAAACGCGCACATGTTTCAAAATAACGCGGAAGTCTGGATCGGCAATAGACTTGCCCAGAGCCCTCGTAAACACCTGGATGCCCACGAGAGTATCACTCTGGGCGATGTCTTCAATGATGTGGACTGCAGCATCGAGATTATTCATTGGAATCATGCCGCCGCCTGCGACGAAAATGTCAGGATTGTCGTGAACAGCCTGAACTAATTCCTCATTTGCTTCACGGCATAAAGTCGCTGCCGTTTCAGGGTCGACGTAATCTTCAGGATTGATATTGACATACGAGATAATCTGCTGAGCCTCACCATGCAATGCTTCGCGACGCTTATCAAAGTCCATAAGATGAGGATGTTGGATAAACGGAAAACGTTGGGGAAGTGTTGGTTCAATTTTCAGCATTTTTGCATAAAAATCAGGCAATAATACATGCGCAAAGGCGTCGATTCGCTTGGTCATGAGGCCTCTTTTCAAAGGAATAGTGGGGTCGTTCGTTTCGGAAGTTTTAACTGTTTTAGCTACAGTGCTGTGCGATAAAGCCTTGCATCTCACAATACTCGTCACATGTGTCGTACGGTGTACTCTGTGCGTTCTTTTACTCTCAGAATAATTTATAAATAATTTGACACTGTGTCATGAAAGAACTAGTGTAGACGAAGAAATTGACATTGTGTCATAAAACTCGATTATGGTGCTATCGTCGTGTGAGCGTGAAACTACCATGACATATGTAGCTCACAGAGAGTATAAAGCATGCAGTATAAGCGTGCATCGCGCACTGAGCGGAAGGAGGCGCGCGCATGGCTCGACTTTCTCAAGCAGAGAGCACAAAAAATCGCGAAGAAATTCTCGATTGCACTCGTAGCCTCTATACGCATGCTTCGTTCTCACAAATTAATATCAAGGAAATTGCGCGACAGTTATCATTCACTCGTACAGCTATCTATACGTACTTTGACAATAAAGAAGAAATTTTCTTAGCGCTACTTCAGCGTGAATACGAACTTTGGAATGATGATCTGCACAAATTAATCGAGTCTGACCACCTGTCACATGACGATTTTGCTCATAAACTTGCGAGTAGCTTGCAGAAACGGCACACTATGCTCAAAATTTTGGCGGTTGATATGGCATCTTTGGATACCTTGGCTCGACTTGAAAATCTTGTCGAATTTAAGCGGGTATATGGGGTATCCATTGAGCTTGTTCGTCAGGCATTGGAAAAGCATTTTCCTGACCGTACAGCACAGGACAATAGTCAATTTATTCATATCTTTTTCCCGTTTCTTCATGGAGTATATCCGTATGCAGTTGCCACGGATAAGCAGAAAGAAGCTATGAAGATTGCGCATGTTTCTTATGTTCTTGGAACGATAACGCAAATCATTGAAAATTGTATTCTTGGCTTGCTGAGAATTTCATAATTGAATACACATAATTTAATAACGACATACAACAGGACAGATATTCAATTCTCGAATATGACATACTGAAAAGAGTGAGATGTATCTGAGCAATATCACCATTAATCCAGTTGAAATTCCTCGTCATGAACTTCAAGAACTTTTAGTACAGCATCGTGCATGGTATACCGAGCAAGCTCAAAAGGGTAATTTTGTACTTGTAGGCCCATATAGGGATCGTCCTATGACTGGCGTTGCAATCGCAACAGTTGGCTCTCGTGAAGAGGTCAATGCCATTATCGAGCAGGACGCTTTTTATCCAGATAATGCAACGTATGATATTCACGAATTTACGGCAAATATTATTTCTGACGACATTACACAGTATCAGGGCAAGTAGTTAATTCTACATATAGGTTTCATAGGTTTTTATAGGTTCGTTTAGATACGCAACGCAAAGATTAAAAATAGGAGAAACACGTGGCAGACGCACATCCAACAGAAGCAAAAATTGCACTCGGCACGTGGTCGTGGGGCATTGGCGGTTTTGCAGGCGGTGACGCTATCTTCGGCAATCACTTGGATTACGAAGATCTCCAGGACGTTTTCGAAATTGCTTTGGCTCATGGATTGAACGTATTCGATACCGCCTATGTATACGCACATGGCGAGTCGGAGCGTATCCTCGGTCAGCTGGTCAATGATCATGGTCGCGATAAGGTCGTGATTTCCGATAAGTTCACTCCTGGAATGCACAACGACGCAGCAGCAAATCCTGTGGTTGACATGCTCGAGGGAAGCTTGAAGCGGTTGGGTACTGACTTCATTGATATCTACTGGATTCATAATTCTGCTGATGTGGAACGATGGACTCCACTCCTTGTGGATGCTGTAAAGACGGGGAAAATTGGGCGAGTAGGCGTATCAAACCATAACCTTGCACAGGTCAAGCGTGTTCAGGAAATCCTTGCTCCTCACGGAATCAAGGTATGTGCTGTACAGAATCATTTCAGCTTGCTGTATCGCAGCTCCATTGAGGATGGTTTGCTGGAGTACTGCAAGGAGAACGACATTCAGTTCTTCTCCTACATGGTTCTTGAACAGGGGGCGTTAACTGGAAAGTATGACGAGCAGCATCCATTGCCAGCAGATTCAAGCCGTGGTCGTACGTATAATCCAATGTTCCCAGCATTGGCTGATCTTCTTGCAGCGCTTCGAGAGCTTGCTGACAAGTACGGCGTATCGCCAGCACAGATTGCGACTGCATGGGCAATTGGTCGCGGAACTACGCCAATTCTTGGTGTCACCCACGTCGAACAAGTGGTCGATGCGGCGGATGCTGCAGCTATTCACCTGACTGATGATGAGGTGTCTCGTCTCGAGCAGGTAGCTATTGCGTCGGGTGTAGATACGCGTGGCGGCTGGGAAGGTCAAGCATAGAAGGAGCTCGAAAGTCTCAGGTACGGAATTCTTATGCCGGGCTATGTGAATGAGCGTATGCGAACGGGCTTGTGTGAATGAGCATGGGTAATTGATCATATGCGATTGAGTATGTGCGATTGCTCGCAAATGGAGAAATTGCTTCTGAGATAGTGGTGCAATGCATCGGTATCTTGGGAGCAATTTTTTAATGCTCGTATACTCGTAAATCGTATACTCGTCTATAAGGAAAAGTCGATAAAACTAAACAAAATGTGTGTGCATAAATGAACATTCGCGTTGTGTTTTTTCAGGGAATTCGATATATAATAAATATACGTTTATGCATATCTGCTGATAAAAATACAGAGCTGCATGAAGAGATAAGAAGATGGGATGTGAGATTTCATCTGTGCTTTCAACGATGAAAGGACGTGACATCATGCGTACAAGTGAAAGCGGAATGCGACAGCAATCTGTCGTCGGTGGGGCTGTTCAAGGAACTCGGAAACCATCGCAAACGCGGTTGAAGATTAATCTATCCATCATCACCGTGTTGATTATTTTCTTGTGTGCATTGGCGCCTTTTTTGCCATTTGGTAATAACAGTATGGCAGGATTCTTGCTTGGGTTTTACATAGTATTTCCGGGCACGTTGCTTGTTGCGAACTTCATCATTGGGTACGAAAAACTGTGGGGAGCATGGGCAATTCTTGCACCTGTTATTATGAGCGTATTGATGGTTGGTTTTGACGCTGTTGTCGAGTCAACATACTGGGCTATTCGTGGTGGCGCGTGGGGAGGTGCTAATGGTTTCCTCTTTTGGATAGGTATCGTTGCGGGATTCGTCGGACTGTTTATCGCACTCTTTATTCGATACGTCATGTCATCGCAAATCTCCTTATGGGCTCCTTACGCACTTGGATGGTTTATGGCAGTAGTGGCATCATGGGTATGGCATGTTGATCGCTTTGTCACTTTGATCCTGTTCTTCGCTGCAATTTTGCCAGCCTTGAGTTTGCTGACTGGATTCTTGTATGCGCGTACGAGGGAAGCTCATGACCACAGTGTATGGCGTGTAGTTCCGCTTTTGGGGCTGTTATATTTTGCGGCAATTGGAGTAACAGATTACACGCATCTGCTTCTTTTTGGGGATCGCGACTGGCGCTGGTCGGGATACTTCGAGGGGCCTCTTATGTATGTGCTTATCACCATGGGTCTTGCTGCTTTTGGTGTGGTGATTGGGAAAGTGATGAGCTCCCGTCGGGCAAGCGTCGGACAGGAGCCTGCCGAAAAGTAGATTCTCGTATTCAGATACTGCTGAAATACAAGCATAAATTAACTGAATAATATATTAAGAAGCGCTGTCCTATAAGCTCTCCAAAAGAACTACAGGGTAGCGCTTCTTGCTGTGTGGGCGTATAAGCCTTGTTTTTTCTATCTTTCTTTGCTCACAGATGACATCACGGAGTAATCTGCTGGTTATCATGCTGACCTTGTTATACTGAAGGCATGATTTCAGGAACAGTAGTTGTCTATGCGCTGACGGTTTTATGCGTTGGTGGACTTATTTTCTCCATGTGGCGCGATAATCGTAGCTTATGGAATCCTCCACTTCTTATTCTGAGTCTTATTTTTGGGTATATCACCATCGCAAGCCTTGCATATAACACGGGTAATGATGTTCTGCATGAAATTTTGTTTGGGGTAGGCTTTCTTTTACTTCCCTTCATGGTCTTTGTCAGCTCGTTTTTCCTGATATATAACGGCCTTGTGCTTCTTCACCGTGAAGGTTTTTCTAAGGTTAATATTTTATCCTTAGTTTCGGGCGTTCTGATTTTGGTATTTTTTGCACTTGTGTACATTCGAGCTACTGATAGCACGGGTTTCTTCCTCAATAATCGTGCGATAAATATCGCCTTTATCTTGATGTTTTTCACCTTCTTCGTGTTCGGTTTTGCCTTCGCAGGATTTTTGCTGTATTCGATTGTGTACGCAATTATTCCGAAAAGAAAGAAGTATGATTTCATCATTATTCATGGAGCTGGTCTTATCAACGGCGAGCGCGTTACTCCATTGCTCCAGCGTCGAATTGATAAGGCAATTGACGCGTTCAAAAAGTCCACAAATCCTGATGTCATGATTATCGCCAGCGGCGGTAAAGGCGGGGATGAGAAGGTATCCGAAGCGCAGGCGATTGCGAATTATATTTTCGAAGAAACGGACGTCCCGCGCGACAAAGTTATCTTGGAAGATAAATCGACGACGACATATGAGAACCTCCTGTTTTCTCAAGAGTTGGGCGAAAAATTGGTGGATAATCCGCGCTTCCTTTTTGTGACGAATGATTATCATGTCTTCCGCACGAGTACGTTTGCGAGGCGAATTGGTATGAATGGAGATGGGCTTGGTTGCACGACAGCGAGCTACTACATTCCGTCTGCTTTTATTCGCGAATTTGTGGCAATTTGCGTGCGCTATAAGTGGCTTTTTGTGACGTTGTATGCGTTGATGATTGGGGGACTTGTTCTCTCGTACATGTAGCTGTGAGGAAACAGTGAGCGTGTGCTAGTGATGCGTCCTCGTCTTTTTTCTTTCTGGGGAAATTGCAGTAAAATAAGCAGTAACAACATGCTTATGTCATGCTTTTCTTCGAAGAGGAGGGGAAGATGAGGAACATAGCTCAGCATAAGGCACATCGTCATACTCAAAGCCGTCCGATTGAAGTATTTCTGGTTGCCCTGTATGCATTTGTGTGGACTTTCCTTGTGGCATATTTTCATCTCGCGACTATCGCTGAGATGGAGCTTGGCTTTGGGTATGAGCTGATTGTGTATTACATCGTTTTGCCAGTGCTCACTTTTATCGTTTCTTTTGCGGTAGGTGGCGAAAATATGTGGGGCAAAAATAAGTGGATGGTTGCGCTCGTGCTGGGGGTCTTATTTGCCCTCGTGCCGTTTGTGACATCCAATATACACAATTTCTTGTCTGGCCAGGCAGATTTGCAATGGATTCAGTGGCAGTGGATTATCAACGGAGCCATTATTTCGATACTGGGTATGACGTCCGGCACAGTTATGCGCTGGTTTAACGTTCATGGACATCATGCGTAAAGCACATGGTGTACAGGAATATCGTGTGATTCGTGAGAAAAATCTGCTAATTGGCAGCGATAAATCGTGCTGATAGTTGCGCCTGAATAGTTGTGCAAGTATCGGTCATAGTAGCCTTTGCCGTAGCCGATGCGATAATTGGCAGAATTAATCGCAACTGCAGGGACGTGAATGAGGTCGATGTCTTCAGGAGAGACGACGTGATGAGCTGCGTTTTTTCTTCAGGCTCGATAATACTCATACGTGATCGCTGAAGATGATTATGGTCATATATGCAAAATTCCATACGATGATGGGGAAGATGGGGAAGTGTGTGCGGTATGAGAACGCATTTGCCATCTCGTAATGCAGCTTCGATAAGTGGATGCGTATCGAATTCATGAGGAAGAGACATATATGTTGCGATGGTGCGGGCAGCTCGGTACTCATCAGAGCACAGAAAATGCTGAAGTAATTCGGCATCACACTGATTTTTTATACGGTCAGGCATCGAACGAACTTGCTGCAATGCGAGCTGACGTATGTGTGTTTTCGCGCTCGTCATATCCAGTGCACTCATATGTCCATTGTAAAACGAGTCGAGAGTAAAGGGTGGTGAAGAAAGTAGAGAGAGTAGAGCTCGCGCGCGAACCATAATCATAATGAGTGAACTATGGTGAAAGGGCTTTATGCTCAGAGAATATCGTATGAGTCTTATAGGTATGATGAAAAAGTAATGAGAAGTGAGTAACAGGCGCATTCTATTGCTCTTTACTGTAGACATAAGCAGACATCATCAGGAGCACAGAATGAAAGTAGCAATCATCGGAGCAAGCAGCCGTATCGGTATGGAATCTATCCCTCTGTTCTTAGAACAAACCGATGCTCATCTTAATCTTTTCTTGCGTGACAAGTCACGTCTCAACTGCGTGGATCTTCCAGAAGATTGCGTTACTATTTTTGAAGGCTCTGCAGCAAGCACAGAAGACATTCGTGCAGCGGTAGAAGGCGTGGATTACGTATTTGCAAGCCTTGCAGGAGACATGGATGATTTTGCACGCGCAATTATCGAAGCCATGGACGCAGAAGGAGTATCCCGTCTGTCCTTCGTTACTACATTGGGCATCTTGGATGAAGTTCCAGGAGAATTTGGCGTATGGAATAACGTGATGATCGGTGCGTACTTCCCACCATACATTGCTGCAGCACAGCGCATCGAAGCATCTGATTTGGATTACACCATTTTGCGTCCAGCATGGTTGACCAATGAGCCAGAAATCGATTTTGAAATTACGACAAAGGATGAACCATTCAAGGGAACGGAAATTTCCCGTCGTAGCGTCGCTCAGGTAGCAGTTAATATTGCAAAGAATCCTGCAGAATACTCTCATGGAAATATCGGAATCAATAAGCCAGGAACTGACGGACCAAAGCCAGCATTCATGTAAATTCACGCAGTCGCATGTACTCACGTGTGACCTAAGGGTCAGTGCTTCGGCATAATTTCATTCTTTTTAGTGTGCGTATACCAGGCGTAGCGCACACTTTTCTTTTTATGTATATATCTTTATGCAGTGTACGGTAGATTGCTCAGCGTAGCACATTGCATCACATTGCATCACATTGCATCACATTGCAGCACAGCGCGCACATTGGAACACATTGTGTCGCGCATCATACATACACATCTTGCACGTATGCTCATCGCTCATTAAGCTAGTGTGAGACGAGAGAACTGGCATATGCAAAGCAGGGGTAATGAAGAAAACGCACACAACGCATGTTGTGACACAGGTTTCATCCAAAGTGTCACTGTCTGAAGTGAACCAAAGCATCGCAGTTCCTGAAAGTGACTCCTTTTGGAAAAACTTTTTCGCATTTCTAGGTCCCGGAGCTCTCGTAGCCGTAGGATACATGGATCCGGGTAACTGGATTACCAGCGTTGTGGGTGGAGCGACATATAAGTACGCTCTGCTGAGCGTCATTCTCTTATCATCACTCATCGCTATGCAGCTGCAGCACATGGCTGGAAAATTAGGCATGGTTACTCGTCAAGATCTCGCACAACATATCGCGGAACGCTCGCCGAAATGGATGCGATGGATTCTGTTTATCATTATCGAACTTGCTCTTATCGCAACCGATTTTGCAGAAGTACTCGGCTCGGCAATTGCGTTGCATTTATTGTTCGGGATCCCGCTTCTTGTGTGCATTATTATTACCGTTCTTGATGTGCTCGTCTTGCTGGCACTCATGCATCTTGGTTTTAGAAAAATTGAAGCAATAGTTGCCGCGCTCATCCTCACCATTGTGCTGATTTTCGGATACATTGTCGTTCTTGCACGCCCGAATATGGGACAATTACTGTGGGGATACGTTCCCAGCACTGACAAACTGTCAGGACTTACTGCTCAAGATCAGGCAACCATGCTCGCGCTCGCTTTAGGAATTATCGGAGCGACCGTTATGCCACATAATTTGTATCTGCACTCATCCATCGTGCAAACACGAAAAGTGAATACACAGTCAGACAAAGAACCTGATAAAGCCGTTCGCTTTATGACATGGGATTCCAACGTTCAGCTTACTATCGCGTTTGTCGTCAATTCATTGCTTCTTATCGTGGGTGCGGCAATTTTCTACGGTCATGCCCATGAGGTGACCGCGTTTAAGGAAATGTATAATGCTCTTGCCGACCCACAAATTGCAGGAGTTATTGCCAGCAAATTCCTTGCTACTTTGTTTGCTATTGCTTTACTTGCGAGTGGGCAAAACTCGACAATTACGGGAACTCTGACCGGGCAAATCGTGCTTGAAGGATTCATGCATGTGAGCGTGCCTCAATGGGTTATTCGTCTTGGTACACGCGTTCTCACACTCGTCCCAGTCGTTATCATTGCCGTTCTCAGCCATGGCCATGAACAAACTCTCGATGACATGATTGTGTACTCGCAAGTATTCCTCTCGCTTGCACTGCCGTTCTCGATTTTCCCATTGATCTACTACACGTCGAAAAAGTCCATTATGGGACGCTTTGCCAATGCTCGGTGGAATACGGTGCTCGGATATGTGATCGCAACTGTGCTGACCGTGCTGAATATCCAGCTCATCGTGACAGCGGTAACGGGGTAGTACTGACGGGGCGAAACAAGGCTCCTTGTGTTGTGGATTTTGCACACTTCTGCGTGTTTCCGTACGTTTCAGAACGTCTCCGTACGTTTCTGTACTTTCCTGCGTACTGATGCGATGTATCTATCGCTTATACAGTGACAGTGCTAGTTTGAAGAGTAGAAAATGGGAAGCTCGGATTTTGCAGTATCCGAACGTTCGGTAGCCCAGATTGTGAAAGCGCTGTCAGAAGTGAGCTCTGACGTCGAGAGTTTTTCTCGCCAAGATGTGACATGCATGGGGAATAACTCAGTACGTTCAGTGATGGAGACTCTTAGCAACGGAGTTCTTAGCCTACAAAAACAATTGGGAACAGATGTCAAAACGTGTGCCGATATGATGAAGCAAGCAAGTGTGCAGACGACTAATATCGATAATTCCTTGTCTAAAGAATCCCTGGACGTTGCGGCTGATTCAGGCCTTCTTGAAAAGCGTTAAGGTTGGCCTACGAATGTATATGAGAAATGATGAGTGGGAACTCTTAGAATTAGAGACTGATCCCATATCGTGAGACCCAGACGAAATTATGTATGTGGCTGGGAAGTTTGGAGCTTATTCGGAACAACTGCGGACCGCAGTAGATGCACTGCAATATACGAAATCTACAGGTGTTGAGATTAAAGGTCAGTACAGCGAAGCTTTTGATACCAAACGTTCTGAGATGTATACAAAATTGACTGCTTTATATGATTTGACTAGCCGAGTACATGTAGTGCTGAACGCATGGTCAGATACCGTCAGTGATTTGCAGCAGCGCATTTCACAGTTACTTGATCAAGCACGGTCGTATCAAACGGAAGTTAATAAGCAAAGTGGAATTATTTCTTCGTATCAGAGAGATATGAGAGCGAATGTGGGGCACAGGAAGATGCTCGAGCTTCTATTCGTTCTGCTAATAGTGCTAAGAGCAGAGCGATGAATGAGTGGAATGGTCTGAAATTGGATGCGGCGCGCGTTGTAAAAGAATACAAGCAAGAAGCAGATGCATGTCAAGCTGCGTTACAAGGATCAATTCCTGAGGTATTGTACAAAATATCTGAGTTTGGCTCAATAACCGCTGCTGTTCGAAAATTCGGCAAAGATGGAATTAAAATTGCTAAGGGCACTCACGTATATAACGTGCTAAACGACCATAATATGGCTGTACATGATGAGAACTTCCTAGATATCTCGAGGGGGCGCCATGCTCGTGGAACACGTCACTGGTTTAGTATCGATGGTGACAATATCTTTGAAAAGAATAGTAACGCGTTGACTGACGAAGGTTTAAGGCTTCGAGATGAAGAAGGAATCGACTTTACCAAGATACGATACGGTCGTACCGCAAAGGGTAAAATTGATTTTATAGAGATTGGAAAATCTGCAAAAGAATCCTTTAAATCGGGAATGGATATCACAAGTGATTTTAAAGGTTTTTCTGATGCGAGTGCATTGGCAAAAACATGGAAGATTCTTGGAGCAGCAGGAACAATTCTGACGGTGGCATCTAATGCCGAAGCAGATTTTGTGGATGATACGAAGTCTAGTGATGCAGAAAAGACAAAGAACTTTGCTGTCGACACCACGGTTGATATTGCGTCGGCAGCAGGTTCAGGGGCTTTAGGAGCAGCAATTGGGACAGCTGTTGCTGGACCAGCAGGTACTTTAATTGGATATGCTGCTGGAATAGGAATTAACTTTATTATCAATCAAAAAGCTCCATTTATTCCTGATGGGCAGTCTGCCACGGGATGGGCAAAATCAGGTCTGAAAGGGATGTTCCATTTCTAATGACGATACAAGAAAACGAAAATGAGTCTTTAGCTGAGAATACTAATAAAGATTTTTCTGATGATCAAAAGTACGAAAGCTCTTATGTAGAGCGTTTTCACTTCCCAATTCCTCAACATCCGCAGGATCCTTCGGCATTTCGACTTTCATTCGTCAATACATTTTTATGGGGCGTGTATGTTATTTTCACAACACGTGGCTTTACCGGCTTTATGCCAATATATGCGCCAATAAGCATTGGGCTATGCATTTTCTCCTGTCTGAGTTTCCTGCTTTCGTTTATCTGACCGGTTGTTGAAAAACTGCAATCTTTTTGCATGATTATGACTGTTGTAATGTGGATAATCATGACGTTTGCATTCATTGAAGGCGGTTATTTTCTTACCCACAGTGATGAAGCCACTATTAGTTCTTCCGAAATCGTGTCATTCATTGGTATTTGGGGTACGGTCTCGCTTGTTATGACGTGTGTATATGCGTATTTTTATGTGCGTCAGGATAAGCATGTTGTGTGGTTGGAGAAGTTGCAGTCGTATGATTCGTCTGCGTGGACGAGTTTTAGTGCTACGTTCGGTGTGGTGGCGATTGCCCCGACAATTATTTCGCTTTTTAGCGTGGGGATTCACAATATTTTCTTTATTCTGTTGACCGCGCTTTTTGCAGTGAGCTTTCCTGCTATGGTGGTGGACGCAATCTATGGAGCTATCTGGGGGCGAAAGCATCCGTATGAGGTTGATGATTCAAGCATGAATACGAGTGTGTGGAATCTTTTGGATTGGCGAAAGCACAAGCATAAACACTAATAGAAAGTGGGGAGGATAATCAGTGATTATCCTCCCCACGCGCATTGTACTGAGAATGATTGTTAATCCTCAACGGCGAAAAGTGCTCTCTTCAGGTCGCTTCGACGTGAAGAATGTCCGATAAGGATTTCAAATTCACCGTTTTCGACAATTCTGTTTGCATGAGCATCGACGATAGAGCAGTCAGAGATAGGGATATCAAACTCTACTGTACGAGTCTCGCCGGGGTTGAGTTCTATGCGCTTAAATGCTTTGAGCTCGCGATCAGTCCAACTAACGGATGTAACGATATCTCCGATATAGAGCTGAACGATTTCTACGCCTTTGATATCTCCTGTATTTGTTACGTCAATACTGGCGTGAACGACTCCATCATGTGTGTATGACGGAATGAGTGTTTCTGCAGTATCAGCTGAATCGCCATTCGTGGACATAGCCCACACAGAAGTATCCGTATCTTCTTGGCTAACAGTTGTTCCAGAAGAATTACTCAAAGAGATATCACCGTAGCTGAACGTCGTATACGACAAGCCTTCGCCAAATGCAAACGTTGGATCCTGAGTCAGATCAGCATAACGGTCACCATGCTGGCCACGAATCTGGTTGTAGTAGACAGGAAGCTGGCCCGCATGACGAGGGAAAGTGATCGGCAGTCGTCCCGATGGGTTGACCATACCCATGATGATTTCAGCGATAGCTTGGCCGCCCCTCATACCAGGGCTTGGTGCCCACAGAAGAGCATTTGCATTCTCAAGAGCGCTTTCTGGAAGCACTTGAGGTTTGCTGGACATCAGTACAACGATTGTCGGAGTTCCTGTGGCTGTCACAGCATCAATGAGAGCATTCTGCCCGCCAAGCAGCTCCAAAGTAGCAGTTGAGCACCCCTCACCAATGAGCTGAATGACATCGCCTACAACGACGACAGCGACGTCTGCATTGCGAGCATTGCGAACTGCTTCATCGATGAGATCCTGATCAATTTTCGCGCTTTGTCCCACATAAGGACGAGGCTGGCCATCAGGGTAGAACTCGCCTGCAGGATCTGGGACGAGGTCGACGATATTTGCTCCGTGAGCAGTGGTCATCGTCCAGTCCGATGGCATCAATTTCTCGAAACCATCTTGAACAGTCGTAATCGCCTTTCGAGGATGACCATCTGGCATCCACGAAACCTGTCCAGAGTTACCTGCCCAGTCGCCAAGCTGGGTTTGAGCATCATCAATAAGCGGACCAATGAGGGCTAGCTTGTGTGGCTTATGTTTGAGCGGAAGAGTGCCGTCGTTGTGCAAAAGGACAATGCTCTCACGTGTCAGTTCAAGGTTGGCTGCGCTATGTGCAGCATTTCCGATAATTTTTGCAGCTTGTGCCGCATCAGGAAGACGAGGGTCTTCAAAAAGACCAAGACGGAATTTGAGTGCCAAAATACGACGAACAGGTGCATCCAGTTCACTCTCGTCAAGACGTCCGCTTTCAATTGCCTCATACGTCGCATCATAGAATTCAGGAGAGGTCATAATGAGATCATTTCCTGCGCGAATAGCAGCAATTGCCGCATCCACAGGATTCTTCATGACACGCTGCTCCCATACCAGACGGCTGACATTTGCCCAGTCAGTAATCAAAGTGCCCTTATAACCCCACTGATTGCGAAGAACGTCATTCAGAAGCCACGAGTTGACAGTAATTGGCACACCTTCGATGGATTCGTAGCCCAGCATAAACGTGCCAATGCCTTCCTCTGCTACGCGCTTAAACGGAGGCAAGAACCATGATGCAAGTTTGCGGTGTGACAAATCTGCTTCTGAGGCATCACGTCCGCCTTGAGTTTCGGAGTAACCTGCAAAATGTTTTGCGGTAGCGAGGATGGATTTCTTACCCAGAGGAGTTTGAGAATCAACCGCGTTTCCACCTTGATAGCCACGAACCATTGCACTTGCAAGCTCTCCGATAAGATATGGATCTTCGCCAAACGTTTCGCCGACTCGACCCCAACGCGTATCGCGTGCAATGCACAGTACAGGGGAGAAGGTCCACTGAACGCCAGTAGTTACTGCCTCACGAGCGGTAATTTGAGCTGCACGTTCAATTTTTGCGATATCCCAGCTAGAAGCCATACCGAGCTGCTCAGGGAAAATTGTTGCGCCCGGATAGAAGGAATATCCGTGGATAAGATCGTCGCCCACGAGCATAGGAATGCGCAGACGAGTTTGCTGTACGAGATTATGTGCCCGTGGAAGATCTTCTGGTGACGTATGCAAAATAGAGCCAGCATGCTTGTCGAGAATGATATTGTCCAAATTTTGCCGAGCATCGAGCTGCATCATTTGGCCAATTTTTTCGCGAATGCTCATACGGGAAAGCAAATCAGAAACGCGTTCATCAATAGGTAAATCGGCGTTCCAATACGGTTCTATATGATTGTGTTCATTATTCATCGTTGAATTCCTCGACTTTCGTTAGCTCATGAGCATGAGTATGCCGTCCGTGTTCGATTCATAAAACATCCTAACAAAGATGAATCAGTGATGTGCGAGGATGTCCATTTTTAGTTTAAGTTTTTAACTAACTTGCGATGTGAGGGAAGCGAAGGAAGGAGGATTTTGCTGAGGAATTTACTGAGGTTCTGGAAGGATTTTTATATGTTGCCCACAATGTGACACGCGGGTGTGCATAAATCTATGATGTCATGTTACGTTATAAACAACGTTAAAAGAAATTCGAAAGAAAGGAGCATGCAATGCAGAATCTGTCCGCAGTCACAGTTCTCACTTTGTGGCGTAGCTGGCGTGCTTGGCGCACTTGGCAAGGATAGATTGCATGTATGTTCCCCGCATAGATGCAATTCGGTCTACAAGATTGTATCTATGTGAGACTTTCGACGTGCGAACTCAACGCACATAAGGCTTAAGCAAATTCTCATCTAGATGCATCTAGGTGAGAATTTTTTATTACGTCCATATCCCTCCCACACATAAACATTCAGAAAGGTAACACCATGAAGCGATGGCGTATCGTATGTGCTCAAGAAATGTGACAAATCAATTCAGTAATTAAACAAAAAGGACTTTTACAATGGAAAACAGCAACGGTTACTTCGGTCAGTTCGGCGGCAGCTTCGTACCAGAGCCAATTCAGAATCTCTTGGATGAACTTGAGAAGACTTTTAACACATATAAGGATGATCCTGAATTTTTGGCAGAATATCATGGTTATTTGCGTGACTATGCAGGACGAGAAACGCCACTGTACTTCGCAGAATCTTTGACAAATCATCTTGGTGGCGCAAAAATCTATCTCAAGCGCGAAGATTTGAACCATCTGGGATCGCACAAATTAAACAACGTTCTTGGTCAGATTCTTCTTGCAAAGCGCATGGGTAAGACTCGAGTTATCGCTGAAACAGGAGCAGGTCAGCATGGTGTAGCTACGGCAGCTGCAGCAGCACGCTTCGGAATGAAATGTGATATTTACATGGGTGCGGTCGATGTAGAGCGTCAAAAGTTGAATGTTTTCCGTATGGAACTCATGGGAGCAACGGTTCACGCGGTCAGTGAAGGCACGGGAACGTTGAAGAACGCTGTCGATGCTGCATTCGGTGCATGGATGAACGATTTGGATGCGTTCTATGTGCTCGGTTCTGCAGTAGGTCCACATCCATACCCGACAATTGTTCATGAATTCCAGAAGATTATTTCTGTAGAATCTCGCCGACAGATCCTTGAAAAGGAAGGCCGTTTGCCGGATGCTGTTATCGCATGTGTGGGTGGTGGTTCGAATGCAATTGGCGCATTCTCGGAATATGTCAATGACGAGTCCGTCGCACTTATCGGTGTCGAAGCAACGGGTAAGGGCTTGGATACTGACCAGCATGCAGCGACTATGGAAAAGGGAACGATTGGCATCGTTGATGGTATGAAGACGTATTCGCTGTTCGATGAGGACGGAAATGTAGCAGAAGTGTACTCGATTTCTGCTGGCCTTGACTATCCAGGGGTTGGCCCAGAGCATGCGTTCTTCAAGGATAGTGGTCGTGCTGAGTACACAGGCGCAACTGACGAAGATGCTGTACAAGCATTGATTACGCTGTCCAAGACTGAGGGAATTCTTCCAGCAATTGAGAGCTCTCACGCACTTGCAGAAGCGATTCGCCGAGCTCCAACCATGGATAAGGATGCCATCATTATCGTAAACGTTTCTGGACGCGGTGATAAGGACGTGCAGCAGGTTAAGGATTACCTCGAAAAGAATCACCAGGAACTGTAAAAAGGAGCTGATGCTGCGGGAGGTACAAGCGTACCTGTCTCAGTGGCGGAAAATATAAGGAAAAATGTTGTTTGCATTTTCTTCCATCTCGACACGATTTCATATACCCCTTCTCAAGTGCGAATGGAAGAAAGTGCAAACACTGTGACTCGCCCCCTCAATCACAAGGATTTAACTATGGAATCATCTCAGCAATTCGAACTCAGCACTCTCAAAGTTGAAGTCATCGAAACAGGTCGACCTTTTGTGTGCAGTCATCATGTTGGGGATTATTTCTTAGTACGTGGCGAGAATCTGATTTTTGAGCAGACACGGTCATTTTCCATGTATGCACTTGCAGCGCTCCTTCCCATCCTTCCAGCAAAGCAGCGCCCATTGCAGCAGGCTGATTGGATGCTGTCCGATAGTGTGATTGCATGCCCTGATCCTCATTGTGGCGCGGCTTTTAAGATTTCGCGATTGAATTCGGAAGTCTTTAACCATGATGATGTCACGGTTGTACCTATCGCACAGTAATGCCTCATAACGCACTGGTAGTGCTCGGCAACGGTAATTTTCGCAGTAATTAGTCGCAGAACTCAATGGAGTCTTCAATGAATCGAATTGAATTAACACCAGGATATGAAATTTCCCGCGTTCTCAATGGTCTTTGGCAGCTTTCGCTAGGACATAGTTTGAACGGTCCGCTCGATATCGACGATATTAAATATGCGTTTTCTCAACTCGTAGATTTAGGTTTTACGACTTTTGATTTAGCGGATATTTATATCGGCGCTGAGGATGTTTTGGGGGAATTCTTATCTGATCTCAGGCACGGTCACGGTCTGACTCCTGATGATATCCAAATTCATGAGAAGTATGTGCCTGATTATGACGTGCTGCGAACGGTCAGTTTTGCGGACACTGAGCGAATTATCGACCGTAGTTTGAGCAAGTTAGGTCGCGATTATATTGATCTTATCCAGTATCACTGGTGGGATTACGACATTAACCGCTACGTCGATGTCGCTTCCAATCTCGTGAAATTGCAGGAAAAAGGAAAAATTCGACATATCGGTGTGACGAATTTCGATACGGAACATCTGAAAGCTCTTGTCGATGGTGGGATTCCTGTGATTTCATGCCAAAGCCAATACTCCGTTTTCGATAGGCGAGTTGAGCGACAGATGATTGAGTACGGAAAAACTGCAGGAATTCAGCAGATTTGCTATGGAACTCTTGCAGGTGGATTCTTGAGCGAACGGTATAGGACAATTATGACCAATGGACAGGAGCTCAATCCTGAAACGCGTTCGCAAGTAAAGTACGCACAGATTATCGATGCAAGCGTGGGAATGGACGGATATCGTAAGCTGCTCGATCTTTTGCATGATATCGCGCGTGAGCATAACGTGCACATCGCACAGATTGCTACACGATACATTCTTGAGAAGCAAGGAGTTGCGGCGACAATTATCGGTATTCGAAACTCCCGTCACGTGGACGATAATGCAAAAATCTTCAGTTTTGAATTAACACAGGAAGATATCGAACGCATTGACACGTTCTTGGCTCAGTATCCAACTGTTCCAGGAGAACCGTACGAACTTGAACGCAATCCGAACTCAATTTTCCGCTCAATTATTCGTATGAACGAAGCTGAAGGCTCGCAAACCAAATAAAACAAACCAAACCAAACAAATCATCGTAAGAGAAACACATGGAGTGTGCCGCGGTCTCTGGCATCTGCGGCATTCAGAGTAAGAGAGATAAACATGACAGAAAAAACGACAGATGGGCGCATCGAATTCTACGGTGGGAAAATCGTAGCACTGTTGCCGATTATCATTTTCCTCGGCTTCTGCATCGAATTCTTTGTCGTCCTCAAAGCTTTTGAAATGAGTGCGCTCGCTATGGCAGCTCTTATCGCTTTGATGCTGACTGCGCTGTTTGCAAAGGGCAAGAGCGGGGCTCAGCGTTACTGGGAAGCGGTGTATCGAGGAGTTCAAGAAGCAGCACCAATTCTCGTTTTGCTTCTTGCAATTGGTATGTTTTCCCAGCTGATTAAGCTGTCAAACTTGTCGGGAGGCTTCGTATGGATTGCCAGCAATCTTCACGTTAGCGGTAATCTTTTCACGGCTTTGACCTTCCTCTTCGTCTGCATTATCGCGACAGCAACCGGTTCATCCTTGGGAACTATTTTCACTGCATTCCCAATTTTCTACCCAGCAGGCGTTCTGCTCGGCGCGCATCCTGCATTCTTGGCGGCGGCTATCGTCGGCGGTGGAATCTTTGGCGATAATCTTGCCCCTATTTCTGATACGACAATTATTTCGGCATCCACACAGCATTACACCAAGCGCGAGGGGACAGCAGAAGTCGGCGGAGTAGTACGTACTCGTTTTAAGTATGCAGCAGTTGCGGGCATTATCGCATTCATTATTTTCTTAATTGCGGGCGGGTCTGGTAAGGCTGTTGATACAGCTGCTTTGGCACAGGTAGCAATGACACCTCAATCATTGTTCATGCTCATCACTGTAGCGATTATGCTGATTGTCGTTGTCGTTAAGAAGGACATTTATATGTCCATTATTCTCGGAATTATTTCCGGAATTATCTTCGGTCTTCTCACAGGCGTCGTTCAGCCTTCAGATATTTTGAACGTCAAGGAGGGTACTCCAGGCGGCTTCCTCATCGAAGGCGTCAGCGGCATGATGAGCACAGTTATCCTTGTGCTTTCCGTGTATGGAATTATGGGCGTTCTTCAAGCAGCAGGAATTCTCGACGACGTCATTGAGTTCCTCGGAAATTCTCGTCTCGGACGAACAGCTTTGGGAGCGGAAATCGTTATCATGCTAGGAATTACTATCACCACGTTGATGTTCGGTGGTGTGACATCCGCTGCAATGGCAACGTACGGAAAAGTGACAGACGAGTTGGGTCAGCGCTTGCACTTGCATCCATACCGTCGCGCAAATCTCCTCGACGGTTTTGCCAACGGTATCGCATTGTGCGTACCATTCTTAAGCGTTTTCGTCTTTATCGGAGCACAATTGACGAGCAAGTACGATACCTCAGTATCTATCATCGACCTCGGAACGCATATGGTCTATCCATTCCTTCTCTTTGCTGTACTCCTCGTATCAGTCATCACAGGCTGGGGACGAAAGTATGAAGGTGACAACGGTAGCGAGGTTAAAACTATCGAGGCGTAACCCACAACTCACAGTCTTCTCTGATAGTTGAGTCACATGATACGGGCTTGCATGACGATAGTACGTTGTGCAAGCCTTTGTGATATATGGAAACTCATCCCGTATAATGGTATCCAGAAATTTCTCTTCATGACCATGGATATATAGAGTTAGCACAATGAGAATGAACAAATACACAGTAGCGTGGTGGTATCTTGCCGCGGTTCTTCTTGTCGGACTATCCATGTGGGGAGCGTGGAAACTTGGAGTAGTCCATTTCATCTATCACGCTGATCAATTATTGATTCCAGCGACATACAATGTGCATATTCTGACTGTTCTTGGATGGTATATACTCGGCATCAATATTTTCACTTTCGTGCTTTTCGGAATTGATAAAATTATCGCCATTCGTAATGGAAAGAACGAAACCGCACAAAAAGGAAAGCAGCATACGCGAGTTCCAGAATTCTGGCTTATGGGATTGAGCTTCCTCGGAGGAGCATTCGCGGGAATAATTGCCATGCGACTTTTCCGGCACAAAATTAACGACTGGTATTTCGTATGGGAACTGCCGCTGTTCATTTTTGTGCACTTCGCGCTTTTCCTCTATATACATGCGGCAGGGATAATGTAATCAGAACTCACAGAACTCTATCTACAAGCATCGCACGCATGCACTACACGCCACTACACGAACTACACGAGAAATACAGACGAGGCCTTTATGAACATCACAGTCATCGCCGTAGGAAAACTCAAAGAAAAATACTGGAAGCAAGCCATCGACGAATATGCCAAACGACTCGGCGCGTATTGCAAATTTGAGATCATCGAGCTTCCCGATGAGAAAACTCCGAACAACGCCAGTGATAAAGAAGACGAGCTTATTCTCAAAAAAGAGGGAGAACGAATCCTGAACAAAATCGGTCACGATGATTACGTTTTCGCGCTCGCGATTGAGGGCAAGCTTATCACGAGCGAAGATATGGCATCGCGCATTGAAAATTGTGGGCTTCAGGGCAAAAGCAAAATCGCTTTTGTCATCGGAGGATCGCTGGGATTATCACCTGAAGTAAAATCGCGCGCTCAGGAACTTATTTCTTTCGGACGTATTACGATGCCTCATCAGCTCGCACGAGTAGTCCTTAGCGAACAGATTTACCGAGCATACCGCATCATCAATCATCAGGCATACCATAAGTAGGGATGCTTTAAGTAGAGATGACTTCAGTAGGAAGAATAGGAGAGAGCACAGCATGACACATGTAACAATTATCGGAGCTACTGGTTCGCTTGGACGTGCGACGACTCACACCTTGCTCAAATCGACAGATGCTCAACTGACGTTATTCTCGCGTTCGGCATCGAAGCTTGGTGATAATCCTCGCGTGACGAAGATTTCTGCATCGGTTGATGATGCTGAGAGTTTGGAAAATGCAGTGAAAGATGCTGACGTAGTGTTCGTTGCTCTCTCAGGAGATCTTCCACACATGGCACACGCTGTCTTACGTGCGATGAAGGCTCAGGGAACTGAGCGTATCGTGTTCATTTCCTCGTATGGAATTTACGGGGAAATTGCAGGAACCCCAGAAGTGCCAAGCATTTTGATGCCATATCGTGAGGCTGCTGAGGCTGTGGAAAATTCAGGATTGGACTATACCATCATTCGATCGGGATGGTTCACGCAGGGGGATGTCGATGACTATAAGCTCATTCCTCGTGGCGAGACTGTGTATGGGCATGACATTTCACGAGCATCCATCGCAGACCTAGTACGTCGAATTGTCGAGGATCCGACTTTCCTGTCGCATGGAGACGTGGCAATCGTTCGTTAGCGAGATTTCGATACTCGGCTGTGAACCTTTTCAGCCCAGGAACACAGTATGTGTGTGCCTCGTCGGATGGGGGAGATGAGTCGAATCACAGTTTTTGCACTTTCTTCCATGAGAGGGTTCGTGAGTGCAGTACATTCGTATCATCAGTGGAAGAAAATGCCAACAAGTCCATAGCCCATATTTCCAGCCGTTTCTCCAGACTTCTTTCCCGTAATATCTCCTAATATCTCCGACATGCTGTAGCGTGATGGAGAGTAATGAGATGATAACGAAGAGGAGTACTCCTTATGAGCGCGTATTTATTTCCGATTCGCGTCGCGCTAATTTTTTTCCCATTTGTGGCTGCGTTAATCGTTCTTCCGGTGTATGTCTACCAGTACCGCAAGTTCGGGTTCGTTAATAAAATGCGATTTTTCGCTATTTATGCATTCGTCCTCTACATGATGTGTGCGTATTTCTTGGTTATTTTGCCGCTTCCAGATACGCGCGATATTATTTCCCTGCTTGGTACGAATCGTCAGACTTATGACTTGCAATTGTTCTCGTCGATTCAGGACATCATCCGCGAAACGCAAGTGGTTCCAACCCGTCCAAGCACATATCTGCATTTGCTTCGTGAGCGTGCTTTCCTTCAAGTCGTTTTCAATGTTTTGCTCACTGTCCCATTTGGCGTCTTTATGCGTTACCTGTTTAAGCGCAATATCTGGCAGACGGCTCTGTTTAGCTTCTTCTTGACATTGTTCTTCGAATTGACACAGTTGAGCGGCCTGTATGGTATTTACAATGCACCATACCGTCTGTTCTCCGTGGATGACATTGTGCAAAATACTCTCGGCGGACTCATCGGTTTCTGGATTACTCCAGCATTGACATGGTTCGTTCCTTCTCTCGACGATATCGACCGTAAGAAGCAAAAGAAAATTGGCACTGTGGGTCTTATCCGCCGAACTGTTGCGTTCATTATCGACTGGTTGATTGTCAGTGGAATTGTCAGCATGATTCATCGTTATATTCATATCGAGAACATCACATGGATTTTGTATGTCGTTGCAATTGCGCTGTACTTCGTCGTGCTTCCGTACATTACGCGCGGATATACAGTCGGCAAATGGCTGCTTCGTTTGAAGTTGGCAAGTGACAATGGAAGACCGACATTTATCGCGTTGACAAAGCGAGCTGCGGTATTTTACGGTGTCATTATGGGCATTAATAGTGCTGTCAGTTTTATCGTCCTATTCTTCCCAGACAATCCGCTTGTTGCGGTAGGCGGATTCATGGTGAGCCTCGTCGTCGACGTGCTTGTCGTGATTAATTTCTTTGTAAATATCCGCAGCAAGGAATTCTTCCACGACGTCTTGTCGGGCGTATCGAACGAGGCAGTCGTTCCTAAGAACCGTTCCTAAGAATTGCTAAGTAGCATTCAACGCACGCAATTCATATCTCAAGGTCACTCGCATACACTAGCGCGTGGTCTTTTATGACGAGTTATCAATAATTCGTATTACAAAGATTATCGCGTTGCGTGTGTCTCTCTGTGAGATTGGTACGCTTGTGTAGTTCCACGAAATTGAGGCGTACACAACGCCTCCATAGCAACGATGCGAGGGAGAACTGATGCCACACCAGTTGATGCGAAGCGCCAAGAAGGCACGTTCGCACGATTCTCACGGGGTAGAAGCATCATTCCTTATTTTGGCTGGTCTTATTATGCGTGCACCGATTGTGGTGCTTCCGCTGTACATCGCTCAGATGGCGCGCGAAATGCATCAAGATCCCGAAAGTTTCGGCATCCTCACGAGCCTTCCTCTTCTTATGTTCGTCGTTGTGTCGATGTGCGTTCCATGGCTGGTGTCACATATTAATTTGACACGAACGATGCAATTGGGAAGCATTATCATTTTCTTGGGCTGTCTGATGCGCATGCTCATGACATGGAATACGATGCTCATCGCGACCGCTTTAGTGGGTGCAGGTATCGCCATTTTGAATATTGCCATGCCGACACTGGTCTCCGAGTGCTTCTCGGAAAAGCCGGGTCTGTATACGACGGGCTACTCGACGGGAATGGTCGTGGGGTCTGTCATCCTTGTCCTCATTGATCCATTCGTTTCGCGCGTTTTCGGATGGAAAACCATGATGTGGGCGATGGTTCTCATGGCTTTTGTCCCTATGGTTTTGTCGTTCTTCTTGCCGCATATCACGGTGTCGACGACAGTCGAAAAGCGTAACGGTGCAAAAATTAAGTTCCTGAAAGATCCACGCACCTGGCTTTTTATCGGAATGTTTGCGGGACAGTCCTTCTTGAGCTATACCCTCAGCGCATGGCTTCCAAGCATGATGACATCAGCTCATGTCAACCCAGTCCATTACACGATTATTAATGTGCTGTTTAACTTGGGCGGTCTGCCGGTATCACTTATCATCCCGATGTTTATCGCGCGTACCCGACGCCGGTATCATATCTATCTCTTGGCAGCATTGACAGCTCTTCAAGTCGCCGTCATCGCATTCTTTGGAATGCAAGCACAGGTAGGCGTGGTGTATTGGTATTTCTTCGGAACTGTAGCATGCCTTTTCTTCACGACCATTTTCGTTATGGCGTTGACTTTCTACCCAGTGAAGTCGGCAACCTCCGCAGATACGGCAGATATTTCTGGTATTTCGCAATCCTTAGGATATTTAATTGCTTCTACGGGTCCGGTCTTATATGGCTCCGTGTATGGTACAGATTTGCCGGGAATTTCCTTCGCATGGGCGATGGCATGCGTCGTTATTATTAATGCATGGTGCACATGGCAAGTTATTCGAATTAATAAATTCGGTCTGCAAATGTTAGGACGGAAGAAGTGAGCGAACGCGACATCGTTATCCACGGAATTTATCGCCATTTTAAGGGAAATTATTATATCGTCGAAGACCTTGCCCGCGATAGTGAAACTCAGGAAACTGTCGTCGTGTATCGAAAATTATACGGGGATAGAACATTGTGGGTACGCCCAGCACACATGTTTGTGTCAGAGGTCAATCATGACAAGTATCCACACGTGGAGCAGAGATACCGTTTCGAAGAAGTACAGCTGTAAACGATAACTCGTCTACAGCTGCATAGGGTATATACGATAAAAAATTACTTGCGAGTAAAGAACTTCACTCCTTCGATAAAACGCGCAACACCATCTTCAACGCGGTAACGTTGTGTCCCCACATTCATGCGAATAAATGACTTGCCGCCTGTGCCATAAATATCGCCAGAAGCAAGGCGAAGTCCAGTTACTCGATGAATGACCCCTACAAGCTTTTCTGCATCATCGGTAATTTTTGAGCAATCCAACCATAGAAGATATGTGGAGTCGCTTGGAGTGACGTGTACGCCGATATCTGCGCGAGTAATCATATCTGTTGCGTAATCTTTATTTGCTTGAATATATACGTTGATCTCATCGAGCCAGTCTTCGCTGTGTGCATAGGCCGCGATAACAGCACGGCATGCGAAAGCGTTCGGTTCTGCAACTTCGTCATTATTGATACCGCGCTCAAATCGAGCACGAATGCGCGGATTATCAATCATGGCATACGCTGCATGAAGCCCAGCAGTATTAAAAGCCTTCGATGGGGAAGCGCAGGTAACTGCGACCTCACGGCAATCGTCACTTGCACTAGCGAAAGGTATGTGATGCATTCCTGGACGGATAATTTCACAATGAATCTCATCTGACACAACCGTCACACCATACTTACGGGCCAATTTTCCCACTCGAGCTAATTCCTCGCGAGTCCACACATTGCCCGTAGGATTATGAGGATTGCACAGAATCATCAAGGTTGTGAGAGGATCTTGGAAAGCTGTTTCCAGCGCGTCAAAATCCATAAAATACTCGCCAGAATGAGCATTGCGTGTAAGGGGAACCTCATACACGCGACGGCCGTTATTGACGATGGAATTGTAAAAAATGTTGTATACAGGCGGCTGTACGACGACCTTTTCAGCTACGTTTGTCAGAGAACGCACAGCCGAAGAAATAGCAGGAACAACTCCCGAAACGAAAATAATATTGTCCGCAGAAATAGCGAAGTCATGACGCTTTTCCCACCAGGAACTGATGGTCGTTGAAAATTCTTCAGGTATATCGCTATAGCCAAAAGTACCATTGCTGACACGATCGAGAAGAGCCTGCTGTACTGCAGGAGCGGTCTCGAAATCCATATCAGCGATCCACATAGGAAGCTCATCACCGTGCGGATTGTCTGAAGTATCCCACTTTACTGAGTCGATATGCGTGCGATCCGTTGGCTTGTCGAAATCAAACATCGTCATACTCCCGTCGTATTACCTATCCCGTATGATCCTCGCTGTGAGAGGGCTTTACTCCTGAGTTAACAGGCTATCAGCAGTGACAATTGTAGTCGCTGAGCTGTCAATGTGTGGGTCATCGAAAATAATCTCATCAATGCGAGGTGCAGAAATATATCCGTTCATAGGATTCTTAATGCTGAGTACTGGAGATGTAATTTCCGCATTGATATCGCTACAATATTCGAATGCCAAATCAGTATTGCGCACGATACAATTTTTCAGAGTCAATCCCTCGATGTAGCACAGACCCTGATTGCTTTCGATTGTGCAATTGACGAACGTAAGATTCTTAGAATTCCAGCCAATATATTCACCGGTAATTGTCGAATCATAGACAGTAACGTTTTCTGTATTCCAGAAAGCGTCCTTCGTGGAAAGCCGAGAATTTCGAACAGTAAGATTCTTGCTTCCATCGAAGGCATAGTTACCGTCAAGCTGCAGATTATCAATCGTCATATCGCAGGTATTCAACGCAAAATAATCGCCTGATGCGCTTATATTACGCAATGTCACGTCTGAGCAGTTCCACAACGTTTCCTCGGCATGAGGAATCGCAGAATCTTCGATCGTTACATGCGTGCACTTGCGGAAACTCTTCGGAGCGTTAATTGCCGTATTTCGAACAGTAAGATTTGAGGTATACCATATTCCAGCTCGCGCATTATCAAGAAGCGAAGAGTCAGAAAGCTCCACACCTGAGCAATACCACAGTGGGTATTTCCACCCAAAAGTGGTATCGGAAATCCTGAGATGATGTGACTCTTTGAGAGGCGATTCACCATCGTCAAAAGTGCAATGGGTAATCTGCGCGTTCGCGGTTTTGAACAGCGCGCGCTCACCTGTAAAGTGCTGGAAATTGTAAGAAGTTGTTGCAGTCATAAAATCCTTGTAATTACCTGTCACTATGCGTTTGGGGATACTCACATGTCGTCGCGTGTATGCCAATCCATGCATACACGCAATATCGTTGTACATAAAAATAGCACTGAAGGATCGCTGAGGGTGCAGAAATGACCGAGGTTTCTCGGACAGCAATATTACCAATTTTGTGCGCGTGGTGAGAAACGATGAGTGGGGATGGGGGAGCTACGAGGTGGAAAGGGGTTTGTATGAAGTGAATAGTGATTGGATATAAAAGAACACGTTTTCATGACCCCGTCCTATGCTGTGAAGGTGAGTAAAAGGGGAAAGGGAAATGTCTAAAAATACCTTGATAATCAAGAAATGATTGGCGATTTTCCAGCTGGGTACACTATGTCTCTCACAGGGAAGGGTATTCGGAAAACGGGCATTGGTACGAAGGTCTATACAACACATGGGGCGAAAAAACGACTATTTATAGTCCTTATTCTCGTAACCATTTCTTATATGGCTCATCTTCTTTTTGCAATGTCTCTTGGCCGGACGCAGAATGGCGATGTGCGTTTTCTCACTTGCGTTCCAGCTTTATGTATGTTTGCGTTCTGCGTGATATTCGCATATTGCTCAACTCTATCTAAAACGGTTACTAGAAGACGAATAATTTTCTGTATCGGTGTTTTTATGGATATGTCTCTTGCTGGTTTTGTTGGCATGCTGAGTGCGAGTAGTTCAGGATTGAATGAGCTGAGATTAGTTGTTATTCCGTTTATGTGTGCTGGATACGTCAGTATTTTTTTGTGTGGATTGGTTGGCACGAAGAGCTGAAGCGGTGTGGAAGCTTGTGGGGATAATTACACCATTGGTGATTGTTCCTTTCTGGATTATTTCTCTATTCTTTACCTCATTCAAACCGGTTGTCTTTCTGGTTTCTGTAGTGCTGTGTGCGGTGAGTGTATTTTCATATGTGACTGATTTAATGACGATGAAATATCTTGCTCAGCGTGCTGACGTAGATGCAGCATATGAGTGGTTTACTGCAATTATTGCCGTCTTTGATATGCTCATAGCAATCGGAGCAGCAGGCGGTGCTGTAGGTGCAACCACTGACGAATAACGCGTAACGGCGAACAGCACTCTCAAGTTGACACTTTTTTCAATCTGTCAACCTCTCTCTTTTCCTCAATATGCGTATGGGATAATGTATTCAACGACGTTAATGCGTTGTGAAACAGTGATGTTTATGGGTACAACGCATCACAGTGACGTGAGAATAGGGAGGAAATAGAAATGCTATTTCAGGTTTATGGCGCTCATGCAGCGACACAATGGCTCGGCTGGGTCATGGTTTTTGTCGCATTGATTGCGCTTAATGAATTCGCTCGCCGTTCCAAGGCTGGCGGCTTGATTATGTTTGTCGCATTGCCTGCGATTATGACTGTGTACTGCATTACCGTGGTGACGGCAGCGGTTATGGGAATTGATTGGGGTGTCAATAATCCTACGGTTGTTTTCGCTAACGGTTGGTTCCATTATGCAAAAGTCTATGCTGCTTTGGCTGGCTGTGTGGGCTTTATGGCTATTAAGTACCGTTGGGGAAAGATCGGTAAGGCACGTTGGTTCCGCGCATTCCCATTTGTCATTGTTGCTATCAATATTTTGATTGCTGTCGTTTCTGACTTTGAATCTGCAGTTCATTTCTTCACAGGAAACTACACCATGCTCAATGGCTCTCCAGTATGGACGACTTCTGAGCACATTACAGTCGTCACAGGATGGCATAACGTCTTCAATGGCGTAGCAGGTCTTATCAATATCTTCTGCATGACTGGCTGGTGGGCAGTGTACTCGTCCAAGAAGAAGGACGACATGATTTGGGCAGATATGACTTGGGTATTCATCTTGTCTTATGATTTGTGGAACTTCTGCTATACCTACAATAATCTTCCAAACCATGCATGGTACTGCGGTTTTGCTTTGCTTCTCGCACCAACTGTTGCGAATGCATTGTGGAATAAGGGTGGCTGGATTCAAAACCGTGCAAACACTCTTGCTATCTGGTGCATGTTTGCTCAGGTTCTTCCACAGTTCCAGACCTCCATGCCAGAGCTTGGCGTTGATAGCCCATTTGCAGTTCAGTCTACGATGAACGCGACAGCAAATCTGTGGGTTTCGATTATCGCACTCGTTGCAAATATCGCGGCAATTGCTTACATCGCATACCGAGCACACAAGTTGCATGTCAATCCTTACACGCATGAAGTATTTACTGGAACTCGTGACTTCGAGAAGGCAAATGCTCGTGTGGATGAGTTCGATAAGGAAGCAGTACTTGTTGCGTAAAATTCTCGCATAAGTGCACAACACATAAAATAAATGCTCTCCCTGTGATTGGGGAGAGCATTTTTATATCTGGAAATTACTTATTCTTTAGTAGATTCTGAAGAATTGTCATCAGCCAAGAAATACTTTTCATCAGGCAGAACCCAGCTCAAAATCAATGCCACCACGAATGCGATAGCAATTGCGTTCGAGAATACTGACTGGAACAGTGTTGGGAAGTTATGGAAGATACCCGATGCCTGTGTAAAGCCAATTCCGATAGTCAACGACAACGTCACGATAGTGATATTGCGGTTGGTGAAGCCAGCCTTTGCGATCATTTGAATACCAGCAAGCACGATAGAGCCAAACATCATAATCGTGCATCCGCCCAGCACAGCTTGAGGCAAAGAATTAAAGACAGCAGCGAAGCCAGGGAAGAAACTTGCCAGAATCAAGATCACACCACCGGAGAGAATGACCTTACGATTCACGACCTTAGTCATAGCTACGAGACCCACGTTTTGTGCAAAAGAGGTCAATGGCAAAGCGCCGAAGAAACCAGCTACCGACGAGATAAAACCGTCACCAGCGATTGCGCCCGCAGTTTCACGGTCTGTAGGCTCACGGTTGAAGCCGACCTGTGTCAGAGAGGAGGTATTGCCCAAAACTTCGACAGAAGATACGACATAGAGAAGAGCAAAAGTGACAATCGCATTGACATCAAACTTGATGCCAAATGGCATCAGAGGAGCGATATGCGGCAGAGAAACGATGTCAAGATTGCTAAAAGTGCTGAAATCAACCATGCGTGGTGCGATACCTGTGATGCTGAAGACAAGAGCGACGACGTATCCGACGATCAGACCAAAGAGAACGGACAGCTGCTTCGCTACGCCCTTAGCGCCCAATTGGAATGCAAGGCATGCAATGAGAGTAATAGTTGCAACGGTCAAATTCTGCCAAGATCCGAAGTCCTTGGATCCCTGACCGCCACCGAAGGATGATGCACCAGTAGACAGCAAAGAGAAACCAATCGTCGTCACTACGACAGCCGACACAATTGGATTGATAAAGCGCTTCCAGTACTGTGCGGTCAAACCGAGAAGAAGTTCGATAAAACCGCCCACAATCACGGCACCGATGACAGCACCGTAGCCCAAATGTGGATCAGAGGCAATCATGACAGCAGCAGCAACGTACGTAAAGGAAATACCCGTGACGATAGGCAGGCGACCGCCGATGCGCCAGACAGGATAAAGCTGCAAGCACGTTCCCAAACCAGCAACGAGCAAAGCGGAGCTAATAATCCATTCTGTCTGATCAGTTGGTAATTTTGCAGCACTGGCCACAATAGCAATAGGGGTCAGATTTGCTACAAACATTGCCAAGACGTGCTGGATACCAAAAGGAATACCTTTCCAAAATGGAATCTTGCCGTCCAATTGACGCAGAGCTGCACTCGTCACATAAGAATCATGCGAGGATGCGGTTACGTTATCACTCATGTATTTTCTCTTTTCTCTCTTCATACCTATGAGGAAATTCCTGCAAACATCTCGCGATTCCAAGGAATTTACGGAATGCACGGGAATACGGGAAAAATAAAGGCTGCATGATGACGATTATCATCTGTGCAGCCCTACAGCTTAATTAAATTCAATCTCACCGGTCGTTGCATCCATTGTGCGAACGTTTGCAAGAGATTCGACGCAATATCCGCGCTGACGCAAAGCATCACCGCCGCCTTGGAAGCCCTTCTCGACGGCAATTCCGAAGCCTTCTACGATGACTCCTGCGTTTTCACAAATCTTGAGCAAGCCGTTTAATGCGTTACCGTTAGCGAGGAAGTCATCAATAATCAGAATGTGTTCGCCTTCGTGAAGGAAACGCTTACCGACGATTACTGGGAATTCCTTCTGCTTAGTGAACGAGTAGATAGTTGTCGAATACTGTTCGCCGTCAAGATTAATCGACTGAGCCTTTTTTGCGAAAACGACAGGAACATTATTGAAATGACGAGCAGCGATGCATGCAATTCCAATACCGGAAGCTTCAATCGTCAAAATTTTATCAATGCGAACGTCGGAGAACAGGCGAGCCCATTCTTCACCCATCTTGTCAAAAAGAGCTACATCGCACTGATGATTCAAGAAAGCATCAATTTTCAAGACATCGCCAGGCTTTACAATACCTTCTTCGCGGATGCGATCTTCAAGAAGCTTCATGAAAACTCAATTCTTCTTCAGTCTCTGATAGTGCTGTTCATGCTGTGCGATGGAAAATCGCGCATACTCCATCAGAGATTAGTAACGGAAAATTATGTGTATAGCTTAACGCGCAGAGCTGACGAGAATAGAGTGTGAGTAGAGCGTGAGTTCAGTGCAGGCTGCGCGGTGAACGAAACGCTGATACGGGGTCGCGAAACATGAAGTCAGTGCATAAATGTACCTCGAAGTGTAAGCCTCATGTGCTAAAAAAGAGCAATGAGCTTCTCACAATCAGGTTTCAGTTTTGATGGTTTTTCCGAGGATGAATTGTCGTCATCCTACGCATCGTCATACGCATCATCGTATGGAAATTATACGAATGATCGCGATGAAACTCATGAAGAGAGTTCGTCGTATGGGAAGTATGGCGAGGGATATACAGACGGTTTCGCGGATGGGTTTGCAGCGGAGAATTCGCAGCGTCTGCAGCGTCCGCAACAACCACAGCGTATGCACAGGCAGCAGCCTCAGTCAGCACAGTCGTACGCTACGCCTGCTGAATCTGCAGCGAATTTCTATGCAAATTCGCAAGACCTCGTCGCTGGGCTGAATAAACAGCAAGATGAAGCCGTGCGATATGAAGGACCAGCATTGCTCATTGGTGCAGGCGCAGGCTCTGGAAAGACTCGCGTATTGACACGTCGTATCGCGTGGACATTGGCACAATGGCATGCCTACCCAAGTCAGATTTTGGCTATTACCTTTACGAATAAAGCAGCCGCAGAAATGAAGGAACGTCTGGGTGCTCTTATCGGTTCTGCAGCGCAAAAGATGTGGGTATCGACTTTCCACTCGGCATGTGTACGCATTTTGCGCAGGCATGGTGAGGCAATTGGTCTTAAATCTGGATTCTCTATTTATGACACTGCGGATTGCGAGCGTCTGATTAAACTTATCGAGGCGGAACTCAATATTGATCCCAAGCGATACACCCCGCGTAGCGTGCTGAGTGCCATTTCGGATTATAAGAATCAGCTTATTGGCTGGAAAGAAGCTCTTCAGCACGTGGCATCTGATTATGTTCCAGGTCGAACGGGTCAGCATATCGCGAATTTAGGCAATAATGAGGAAGTTTTCGCCGTATGCTACGCGGAGTATCAGCATCGTTTGCGTGCTGCAAACTCGGTAGATTTTGATGATTTGTTGACTCGTACGGTTGAACTTTTGCGAACTGACCGCGAGGCTCTTGAATTTTATCGTCGTCGTTTCAGCTTTATTTTCGTCGATGAGTATCAGGATACGAACCACGCACAGTATGTGCTTATCCGTCTTTTGGCAAGTAAGGAGCTTCCTGAAGCTACGCCAAATATTCGTCCTGCATGGGTTACTGCCGTCGGCGATTCAGATCAGTCTATTTATGCTTTCCGCGGCGCAGATATTTCGAATATTTTGGACTTTGAGAAAGATTTTGATAACGCTCGAACCATTATGCTTGAGCGGAATTATCGTTCCACTCAAACAATTTTGGATGCTGCAAATGCGGTTATTTCGCGCAATTCGAACCGCACGCCTAAGAAGCTGTGGACGGATTTGGGAGAGGGCTCGCGCATCATTGGGTATGCTGCTGACAATGCCCAGCAGGAAGCTCAATGGATTGCGACGGAAATTGCTCGCTTGGAAGGCGAAGGGGAGTACTCGTACTCGCAAATTTCCGTTATGTATCGCGCAAATGCTCAGTCGCGCTCAATTGAAGAGGCGCTTATCAATGCAGGCATCCCGTATCAGCTCGTCGGCGGTACTCGATTCTATGAGCGTCGAGAAGTTAAGGATGCAATGGCATATGTGCAAGCCATCGCAAACCCAGCAGATGATGTGAATACTCGTCGAATTTTGAACGTCCCGAAGCGTGGATTAGGCGCTCGAGCAGAGGCTCTGCTCAATGATGATGCCGCGTCTCGTGGCGATACGTTCTGGAGTGCGATTGAATTCGTCGAAAATAATTCAGCAATTTCTGCGCGCACACGTAATGGCATTATTGCTTTTAGGGATCTTATGCGGTCTTTGCGTAGTTTTGCTGTCGAGCATGATTCTCACCCGAGCGAAATCATCGCGGAAGTACTGGATAAATCAGGCTTAATTGACGAATTACGTCAATCTCAAGATCCTCAGGATGCGACACGTGTCGATAATTTGAGCCAGCTGCAGTCTGTTGCCGCGGAGTATGAGCAGAATACTCCTGATGCAACTCTTGCAGGATTCTTGGAAACGACAGCACTTGTGGCTGATTCTGACCAATTGCCAAGCGATGGGGAAGACCGCGGAACAGTAACTCTCATGACCTTGCATACTGCGAAGGGCTTGGAGTATCCAGTCGTCTTCCTTCCGGGCATGGAGCAAGGAACTTTCCCTCATTCGAGAAGCATCGAGGATGAGAAGGAATTGTCGGAAGAACGCCGTCTGGCTTATGTGGGCATCACGCGCGCACAGAGAAAATTATATGTGACCCGTGCTGCGGTACGCTCTCAGTGGGGACAGGCGTCCGACATGATGCCAAGTCAATTCTTGGACGAAATCCCACCTGAGCTTATCCATTGGGAACGCAAAGAATCCACGATGGAACGCATGCGCAATAGCTGGGATAATTCAGACGATGAATTTGACACTTTTGACGATTATGATGATTACACCTCATCATGGTCGGATGGGTACGGAAAATCGACGTATGGTAGTAGTTCTTACGGAAACTCCTATGGAAATTCGTACGGAAATTCCTCCCGCGGTCGCGGATCTCGATATGGAAGCTCGTACGGGAATTCCTCAAGTGAGTCGTATGGAAGCGCGAAGAAAACACGTGGAAATTCTTACGGTGGACAGTCATCTACCATGCGGTACGGTACAAGCAGCGCGGGAGCATCGCGTTCAGCGCGCAACTCGTCCGGATCTTATTACGGTTCTGAATCTGGATATAGTGCTGGAAGTGCATCCTCCAAGTCAGGCAAGGTGAAAACCTCGAGGCTTTCGGCTGGAGCAGCAGCTTCACGTGGCGCTGGTAATGCTCGCGCTGCACACGCTGAGGACGCCCCAAAGTATACGTTGAGCGATTTCTCGGTCGGAGACAAAATTACTCACGATGAGTATGGTCTGGGAACGGTTATCGCTTTGGAAGATAAGGGACGCAACTCAGTGATGGTTGTGGACTTTGGCTCGACTGGCACGAAACGTTTGATGATTCGTCTCGCGCCTGTCGAAAAGCTGTAGGAAAGTTGTAGACTCGGCGCAACGCAGCATCTGAGATGAGAGAGACACTACTGTGGTCGGTCGTGATGTGATGTCATACCGGCCACATGTTTTGTAGATAACGCATTGTAAACTCGAATACGTTGTGTGTCGAGTGAAAACTCGATAAACAACTCTGGAGTCTTGGCCCGTCTGCGGGTCGGTGACACCTCAGAAAATTTGCGGTTTCCGAGGAGTCATTACACGTCGAGTGGAATATGCTCGGCGCTAAGCGCAGGAGTGGCTGACTCGGTGAATTTACATAAGTAGATTCATCTTGCTTATCTACAACAGAAGGAAAAATAAATGACTAAGATACAGCGTGCACGCCGTCAGGTGCGTCTTTCTCGCGCTCTCGGCATCGCTTTGACCCCAAAGGCTCAGCGTATCTTCGAAAAGCGTCCATATGGTCCAGGTGAACATGGTCGCGATCGTCGTCGTGCAGAGTCCGATTACGCAGTACGTTTGCGCGAGAAGCAGCGTCTTCGCGCACAGTACGGCATCTCTGAAAAGCAGATGCGTGCGATTTATGAAAAGTCCCGTCGCGAAGCTGGTCAGACCGGTAACGCAATGTTGGTAAACCTCGAATCTCGTCTTGATGCTCTCGTGCTTCGTGCAGGCTTCGCTCGCACCACCGCACAGGCTCGTCAGTTCGTTGTTCACCGTCACATCCTCGTTGATGGAAACATTGTGGATCGCCCAAGCTACCATGTAAAGCCAGACCAGACCATTCAGGTTAAGCCAAAGAGCCAGACCATGGAGCCATTCCAGGCAGCAGCAGAAGGTGTACACCGCGACGTTCTCCCTGCAGTTCCAGGCTACCTCGATGTCAACTTGGCAGCTCTCAAGGCTACCTTGACTCGTAAGCCAGAAGTAGAAGAGATCCCAGTAACTGTAAACATTCAGTACGTGGTCGAACACTACTCTCGCTAAAAAGAACTGTGTTTCTGTTGTTTACACGGCACAATCCGCAGCAGAAACGAAACAACTATTACGGCATACTTACATACAGCACAAGCCACCGTTTCCTTATGGAGCGGTGGTTTGTGTTTTTCTCGAGAGCGGGTTTACGCGAAATGCTGGGAGATGCAAACAGCGCACCACAAACGTAGCGACACAAAAGGAGCGCCACAAAAGGCACGCTGCAATAAGAAGAAATCACAATAAAAAACCGTGTATGCGCTGAGGCATACACGATAAAATATAGAAAAATATAGAACGATTAAAATTGTGAACGTTGAGTTTAGTCTGCAGCGATGAAGCTGAGCATGGACGAGACAATGGACACGACAATTGCGCCCATAATGGACCAGCCCAAGCCTTGGGATGTGATACCCGTGCCGAAGACGTTATTAGAAAGATTTGATGCCATCTCGAAGCACACAGCGTTAATAATTAACGCACCCAGGCCAAAAGTAAAAATAGTAAATGGGATAGCAAGCAGATGCAAAAGAGGCTTAATTGAAGCGTTAATAAGCGCCATAAAGAGCGCAAAGCTACCGAAAGCAATCCATGGCTGGGTTCCCACAGTGTTGATTCCAGGCAAAAGCCATTCAGTAACGCCAGTTGCGATTGTTAAAATTAACCAATTCATAAGAAAACGTGTCATGCGTTTATCATAAGCGATAAAGTTATTACATGGCAATTCATCTTTATCTTGTACGTCACGGACGAACATACTTTAATCTCTACAATCGCTTGCAAGGCTGGTCAAACTCGCCGTTGACCCTTGATGGAAAGAACGATGCTGTTCGCGCAGGGGAGAAACTAGCTCGCGTTAAATTTGATGCAGCTTTTTGCTCTGATACGACACGTGCTCAGCAAACTGCACACATAATTTTGCAGCGCAATGAAAGCGCGCGCTTCAGCAAATTGGAAGAAGCACAAGCGCATATGGAATTGCGTGAACAATTCTATGGATACTTTGAAGGCCGCGATATGAACGAAGCATGGTGGGCAGCAGGAGCTCCTCACGATGCTCCAACGTATGCGGACATTATTGCAAAATATGGTCCGGATGCGACACGTGATTTCCTCAAAGAAGCAGATCCATTCCATCATGCCGAAAATAATGAGGAATATTGGAAGCGTGTGGAACGCGGATACCGCATTATCGGAAAGTCTCGAAGCGTTCATGATGACAGCAATGTATTAGTCATCGCTCACGGAAATACTTTGCTCAGTTTGCTTCAGCGTTTCAGCCAGGCAGCTCCAAGCTCAGTGGATTTGACAGTTCGTCCGGCTAATGGAAGTATTACACGCATTGATTTTGATCCTACACAAGAGGACTTTGACAAGGCAATGACCATTATCGTGTGCAATGAATAATGTGCGGTAATTAGGGTGATGATATGCCCTGAGCGTGACGGCGGTGCGAGGTGTCCCGTGCCGCCTACGCCTAGTGGTAGCCTTGTTCAAGAATGTCATTACAGCGATCAGTATGATCTCAGTATGATCAAGGAGACACGGGATGGATCTTGGACAGATAGCGAGCCTTATCGTTGCAATCGTTTTTGCGATTCTTGCGGGCTTTATTATTTATCCTCTCATTCGGTTGGGCAAGTTGTTTGATCAGATTGCCGAAACCGTTAAAGATACTGGCGATCATGCGATTCCAGCACTTGATGAGAGCGTGACAACTGTTCAGAAGGTGAATCAGTCACTGGAAGACGTCAACAATATTTCCTCTGCTGCATCGACTACAGCGAACAATATTGGTGCGTTGACTGATTTGTACGGAGCAGTTCTGGGTAAGCCAGTTATTAAGGTAGCATCAGCAATTTATGCTGCTCAGCAAACTTTTAAGGGCTTTGTCAATAAAACTGATGGTACGTCACAGACAGCTGACAAAGACTCAGCCGCAGGTCAGACAAGCGCAACCGATACGAGTGATAAGTAGGGACGAGGGGATATATGTTTAAACGAATCTTCTGGTTCCTCGTAGGACTGGGAACAGGTCTGGTTATCGCGAGCAAAGCGCAAGCCTATGTTCGAGCCCACACGCCACGTATGGCCCGCGAATTTGTCCTTGGTCCTGATCAAGACAATGTCGCATTGCGAACGCTGGGATCTTTGCTGGAGGACTTCAATAAGTTCCGCACAGAAAAAGAAGACGAAATGAACAGTACCTATGCTTAAAGGTACGGTAAGCGTTCATAAAACCCGCAGTACGGAGCCACGATATGGAGCTCGTGTAGTGCGCGTGTGGTCACATATGCGTGGCATGCATATTATTGTGGCTTCAGGAGGAACTACGGAACGCTGGAATTCAGAACGCAGCATTTAACGGATTTTAAACAGACTTTTAACAGAAAAGACGCTAAAGAGCGCCCATTGAGCGCTCAAGATATGACAAGGAGCATACGCTTTTATGCGCACGTCGGAAATTGCACAACGGTATACGGGATATTTTGAGAAGAACGGTCATCTTGTCGTCCCATCGGCATCATTGATTTCCCCAAACCCAACGACTTTGTTCACTATCGCAGGTATGGTGCCATTTGTTCCATATTTGCTCGGTGAACAGACTCCACCACGTACACGCATGACGAGCAACCAGAAGTGTGTACGTACATTGGATATCGATGAAGTTGGTAAGACCACTCGTCACGGTACCTTCTTCCAGATGCTCGGAAACTTCTCCTTTGGTGATTATTTTAAGGAAGAAGCAATTCACTATGCATGGGAATTGCTGACCACTCCACAAGATCAGGGCGGCTACGGTTTTGCCCCTGAAAAGTTGTGGGTAACGACTTTTACCGATGATGACGAAGCTCGTGCTATTTGGCGCAATGAAGGTATGGATCCAGAGCACATGCAGATTATGGGCATGGAAGATAACTTCTGGACTATGGGTGGTCCTGGTCCTGGCGGTCCATGCTCGGAAATTTACGTCGATCGTGGCCCTCAGTACGGTAAGGAAGGCGGCCCTATCGCTGACGAAAACCGTTACACCGAAATTTGGGATTTAGTTTTCGAAAATTACGAAGTAGACAACGTCAAGTCCAAGACCGATCTTCATATCGTTGGTGAACTTGCAAATAAGAACATCGATACAGGTATGGGTCTTGAGCGTGTAGCTTACTTGCTTCAGGGCAAGGAGAACATTTACGAAACTGATGAAATGTTCCCTGTTATCGAAGCAGCAGAGAAGCTTTCTGGCTTGAAGTACGGCGAAAACGAAGCTGATGATGTTCGCTTCCGTGTCGTTGCTGACCATGTACGTTCCGCTCTCATGATTATGAGCGATGGCGTTCGTCCTTCGAATGAAGGCCGTGGTTACGTTCTGCGTCGTTTGTTGCGTCGTACGATGCGCTCGATGAAGATGCTCGGCGTTCAAGAGGAAGTTTTGCCACACTTGATGCCAGTATCGAAGTCTGTGATGAACGCAAGCTACCCAGACTTGAATGAGTCCTTCCCAGACATTGAAAATGCTGCATACGGTGAGGAAGACGCTTTCCGCCGTACATTGGATAACGGTACAACCATTTTGGATGTTGCTGTATCGAAGGCAAAGAATGAAGGAACTCAGGTTTCCGGTGCTGATGCATTTGCTTTGCACGATACATATGGCTTCCCAATTGAATTGACTTTGGAAATGGCTTCCGAGCAGGGTGTCAAGGTCGATGAGGAAGCATTCCGTTCTTTGATGGCTGAGCAGAAGGCTCGCGCACGTGCAGATGCTCTCAAGAAGCGTGGAAACGTTGACTTGAGCGTGTATGACGACGTGAAGAAGTCACTTGAAGCTCCTATCGACTTCCTTGGCTACACCGATATGTCATCTCGCGCACGCGTTATCGGCATTCTTCAAGAAGGCAAGGGTTCTGTTCCAGCAGTAACTGCTCCAGCAACAGTAGAAGTCATTTTGGATCGCACACCGTTCTATGCACAGGCTGGTGGTCAGCTTGCTGATCAGGGTGAGATCCTTTCTGATGATGGTGCTGTTTTGGAAGTGGATGACGTTCAAAAGCCAATCAAGGATTTGATTGTTCATCAGTGCCGTTTGGTAGAAGGTACCTTGACCGTCGATGCAACAGTAACTGCAAGCATTGATATCGAGCGTCGTGGAGCAATCGCACGTTCTCACACTGCAACTCACATGGTTCATAAGGCATTGCGTGAGGAGCTCGGTCCACAGGCTACACAGCGTGGTTCTGAAGATGCACCAAACCGTTTGCGCTTTGACTTCCAGTGGGCTTCTGCACCTTCCCAGCAGGCTATGAATGCGGTAGAAGCACGAGTAAACGAAAAGCTTCGTGAGAATCTTGCAGTCACCACTCAAGAAATGAAGTTCGACGATGCTATCGCATTGGGCGCAATGCACCTCTTCGGCGAAAAGTACGGTGATATCGTTCGTGTGGTATCCATCGGCGAAGACGGCTGGAGCCGTGAGCTGTGCGGTGGTACACACATTGACTATATCGGTAAGATTGGCGCTATCACTGTGATGAGCGAGGCATCTGTGGGTACAGGTGTACGCCGTGTCGATGCAGTAGTAGGTGAGAAGGCATATGAGTTCCATGCACGTGAGCATGCGTTGGTATCTCAGCTTTCCGATGTGATGCATGCACGTCCAGAAGAGCTCTCCGATCGTATCGCGACATTGATGGAACGCTTGAAGGAATCTGACCGTAAGCTCGCAGCTCTGTATGAGTCTCAGCTGAAGTCACAGATTCCTGCTCTCGTTGCTCAGGCACGTGAGTCGGCAGATTCCGTAGCTGTAGTCACCGCTAATGTCGGCCAGTTTGGTACGACAGATGCATTGCGTGCAGCTGTCATGGATATTCGTGGACAATTGTCTGCTGATAAGCCTGCAGTTGTCGCTTTGGCTGGCGTTGGTGATTCTGGTACTCCAGTAATTATCGTTGCTTTGAATGATGCTGCTCGTGAGCAGGGTCTCAAGGCAGGTGACCTCGTTCGTAACGCATCCAAGATGCTTGGCGGTGGCGGCGGCGGCAAGCCTGACTTCGCACAGGGTGGCGGTCAGGACGCAAGCCAGATTGACGCTGCGTTGGCAGATTTGCGTACGACAGTTCTCGGTCGATAACCGATAGCTTGAAAGCTATAACAAGGCGATAATTTGTCAATGACACATACATGGCTAGGAGTAGATCTGGGAAATGCTCGAGTAGGAATTGCTCTGAGCGATCCAGATCTACTTTTGGCGCATCCAGAAGAGTATATTGCAGTCAGCGGAGACTGTTTTTATGCTCTTGAGGATGTTATTGCGGTTATTGAGGATAACAACGTCGACCATGTCGTAGTGGGCTACCCGTTGCAGCTCGACGGGACAGAAGGAAAAAGCGCTAAAAAAGCAAAACGATGGGCTGCATCGCTAGAAAAGAAACTTGCTCAGTATGCGATGGATGATGTGACCGTAAGTCTTCGTGATGAACGGCTCAGTTCCGTGGCAGCACATAATCAATTACTTGATGCTGGAATGTCTATGAGACAGCATCGCTCAGTGGTCGATAGTCAAGCAGCTGTTATTTTGTTACAATCTGCATTAGACGACCATAAGAAGATTGGCCTGAATAAGAATGACTGAAAATAATGATTTGTTTGACATGTTCGACAAAGAAGCTGAACATGCTCACACCGAAAACGTCCAGAAGGATCAATTAGCTGCGGACATGGCAGTTCATGACGATACTTCTGCGCCTCCGTTGCCGCCGATGCGGCGACGTGAAGTTCGCGCGCAAAAGCGCCGAGATAAGCAGAAAAAGCGCCGCCGTTTCTATATCGGACTTCTCATCGTGCTCATCATTGCAGGGCTCGGTGCAGGCGGTTATGCTGTCGTACACGGATTGCGACTGGCAAATATCGCTAATTCTTCCAAAGAAAATTCGAGCTTAGATTACCCTGGTCCGGGCGAGGGTAGCGTGTCCTTCACAATTGAAGAAGGCGAAGGCACAGCAGCAATTGCTCAAAAGCTTCTTAAAGCTGATGTCATCCGAAGCGTCGGAGCGTTCAACCAAGCAGTTGATGTTGCGAATGCAGCAAATAAGCTACAAGCCGGTACTTTCGAATTAAAGAAGAAAATGGCTGCTGCAGATGTGGTGGCAATCATCACTGATGCATCAAAGATTACAGGATCTCTTGTCGTCAAGTCCGGCGAACGCGTTTCAGCTGTGATTGCACAGGCAGCTCAATTGTCAGGAATTGCCAGCTCTGAGTTTGAAGCCATTATTTCTGGTGGCGGATCGGGAATTCTTCCATCCGTTGCAGGCGGTAACTTCGAAGGATGGTTTGAGCCAGGCACATACAATGTCAAGGGCGCAAAGTCTGCAAGCGACGTTATTTCTCAGATGGTTACTAAGCGCATTGAAAAGCTGAAGAGCCTCGGAGTTGCTGAAGACCAGTATGAGACGGTATTGAATAAAGCCTCCATCGTGGAAGCAGAAGTAAACAAATCCGAGTATTACGGCAAGGTAGCGCGAGTTATCGAAAACCGTTTGGCTATTAATATGCCGCTGGGTATGGATAGCGTTATCGCATACGGATTAGGCATTAATGCGCGAGAATTGACAGTGTCACAGCTGCAAGATTCATCAAACGTATACAATGACCGCATTCATACTGGGCTGCCACCGACACCAATTAACAATCCAGGCGATAACGCGATTAGGGCAGTTTTGTCGCCGGAAGAAGGAGATTGGCTGTACTTTGTGACTGTGAATTTGGATACAGGCGAAACGAAGTTCACAAACAGCGAGACTGTATTCCAGCAGTATGCTCAGGAATATCAGCAGTGGGAAGCAGCGAACTAAAACAATCCCATGTGAGGGAACATCATCGCACTGCCTAGTAAAGATGTGATGACAGCTGAAATATAAATGTCGGGGACGAAGGGAATACTTCGTCCCCGACCTAATATGTGATACAACGCCATATGGGCGATTCCCATGAGTCCCATAATAATCCACCATATAAGCCATAATTCAGGCTTGAAAGGGACACAAGGAGCAAGGATAAAAGCACAGACAGCTGTCGCGGTGACATCACCAAAAGATAGAGCTCCACGAGAAATTTTATATAATCCATACTGAATGAGCGCAGAGAAAGCAACAATGCCGAGAAGAATGGCGATAATTATTATTCCAAACAGTCCCAAACTAAGGAAAAAGAGTAAAAAGAAGCCTTGACACACCAACGCTTGAACAATTATCGATCGGGGCACACTTCGGGAACGAATGTCTTTAATAGACAAGACAAGTCCACCTATCAGACAAGGAAGTACAAAAATATAGTAGAAAAGGTAGCCCATTCCGTAAGATATAGCATAGAAACTAGGTAAAATCAAAACTCACACATAACCATGCACTGCGTATGGATGAATCTGACATGTGTGAACGTGCATGAGGGAGCTGACATGTTACGGTGGCAAACTGCAGGAGAATCTCACGGCGAAGCTTTGGTAGCAATGATTGAGGGAATGCCAAGTGGAGTTGATATCACAAGCGATGACATCAAGAATGCTTTAGCTCGCCGACGTCTGGGATACGGTCGCGGTGCTCGTATGAAGTTTGAGCAAGATGTCGTTCGTATGCTCACCGGTGTACGCCATGGTAAGACTTTGGGATCGCCTATTGCTATCGAAATCGGTAATACTGAGTGGCCAAAGTGGACAGAAGTCATGAGTGCAGATCCACTTCCAGATGATGTCGAGCTGGGCGACACTGGACGTAATGAGCCATTGAACAATCCTCGTCCAGGTCACGCGGATTTGACGGGTATGCGTAAGTATGGTTTTAATGATGCACGTCCAGTATTGGAGCGCTCATCTGCTCGCGAGACGGCTTCTCGCGTAGCGTTGGGACAGGTTGCAGCGAATTTCTTGCGTCAAGTCGCGGGAATTGAAACTGTCGCTCATGTCATCTCCATCGGTGGAGAATACGTATCTGAGGATTATCCATTGCCAACTCCTGAGGATGTGGATGCTCTTGACGCATCAGCAACACGTACTCTGGATAAGGATGCGGAAGCTCGTATGAAGGCTCGTATCGACGAGATTAAGAAAGCAGGAGATACCCTTGGCGGCGTTATCGAAGTTATCGCATATAACGTCCCAGCAGGTGTGGGTACTTACGTCGAATCTGATCGTCGATTGGACGCTGCTTTAGCGTCTGCTGTGATGGGAATTCAGGCTATTAAGGGTGTAGAAATCGGCGATGGTTTTAAGGAAGCTGACCGTTTAGGCTCTGAAGCTCATGACGAAATTGTACGAGAAGATGGAATTATCCATCGTGTTACCAATCGTGCAGGCGGCATTGAAGGCTCGATGTCTAATGGCGAGCCAATTCGCGTTCGCGCAGCTATGAAGCCAATTTCTTCGCTTCCTCGCGCCCTGCGCACAGTAAACGTAGTGACGGGTGAAGAGGCAACCGCTATTCACCAGCGTTCTGATGCTACAGCTGTTCCTGCTGCATCCGTTGTGGCAGAAGCAATGGTTCGTTTAACTCTTGCACAGTATATTATCGAGAAATTCGGTGGCGATAGTATTGAGGAAACACGACGTAACATTGAGTCGTACCTCGCAAGCTGGCCTGAATATTTGAAATAAATACAGAAAGGAACAATCATGGCACGCGTTCCTCAAGTAGTATTTATAGGCATGCCGGGCTCAGGTAAAACGCGCATTGGTAAAGAAATCGCTGGTTTGCTCAACGTCAAATTTTATGATTCTGACGAAATAATCGAGAGACGAGAAGGCAAAGCAGTAACAGAAATTTTTGCTGAGTATGGTGAGCAACGGTTCCGTGAGATTGAGCGAAACGTTATCGCTGACATAGTGAGGGTTCCTGAGGATACAGTTCGCGAGAATGAACCGAGGGATGCTCAGGATGATGCTCAGGATGGCGAATCCGTTACATTTAATGGCATCTTGTCTTTGGGTGGCGGCGCACCTATGGATGCAACAACCCAGCAGAATTTACGCATGTATGCTCAGCGCGGCGGTCACATCGTCTATCTCAATGCTCAAGCAGATGAAGCTATAGAACATGCCACGCGTTCAGGGAATAGGCCTCTTCTTGCCCATAATCCTGAGCAAGTATGGATGGACTTATACGACAAGCGACATCCTACATATATGGAGTTGGCGACATTCGTCATGCCAACGCATGGAAAAACACCACGACAGGCAGCACATACAGTTATGGATTTGTTAAACGAACATATTATTCACGTGTCAGGCGCTCAGCCAGAGTACGATGTGCGCATCGGAACGTCGACAATGCGTCACCTTCCAGAAATTCTCGGTGACGGGGTAGTACGCGTGGCGTTAATTCACTCCACTCCAGTACAGCGTCATAGCGATAAAGCGCGCGCAATCTTGCGTCGTGCAGGATATGACGTAACCGAAATCGTCATTCCTGATGCTGAGCAAGGCAAAACTACGGCTGTGGCTTCTCGCGTATGGAATGAGCTGGGAGAAGTAGGTTTTACGCGTTCGGATGCCATTGTCGGCCTTGGCGGTGGGGCGGCGACAGATCTTGCTGGCTTTATCGCAGCGACATGGCTTCGCGGAATTCCATATGTGAACTGTCCGACGTCTCTCTTGGCGATGGTTGATGCATCGACAGGCGGAAAAACGGGAATTAACACTGACGCGGGAAAGAATCTCGTGGGCAGTTTCTACACGCCACTGGGAGTTCTGGCAGATATTGATACATTACGCACACTCGATCGACGCATTTTCGTGGAAGGATTAGGTGAAGTCATTAAGGCTGGATTTATAGCCGATCCTCAGATTTTGACAATTATCGAGCGCTATGCTGACTTCCTGAGAAACATCGAGCCATCGCAGATTACCGATGAGCAGATGGATGTCATCGTCGAACTTATCAGTCGTAGCGTGCGTGTGAAGGAGCGACATGTAAGCGCCGATTTGCGAGAAAAGGGCTTGCGCGAATTCCTCAACTATGGTCATACCTTGGGACATGCCATTGAAAAGATGGAGCACTTCTCATGGCGTCATGGTGAAGCTGTAGCAGTGGGTATGGTTTTTTCTGCTGAGCTTGCACACATCCATGGCATTGTTGATCAAGAATTCGTAGACTATACGCGTTCCATTATTGAGTCAGTGGGTCTTCCTACACAGTGGAAAGTTCCGGACGTCGAGCGTGTATTAGAAATTATGCATCGCGATAAGAAGGCTCGTGGCACGATGCTGCGCTTTGTCGTCGTTGATGAGATCGGGCATGCGCGAAGGCTTGAAGATCCAAGTGAAGACAGCGTTAGAGAAGCGTTGCACAGAATCGACAGCAGTAAGTAACTAGCACTGGATAGTTCGGTGCAGAAGAATGTGACACAGAGCTTTCGCAAGAAAGCACACGAGAAGGTACACAAGCAGGTACACGGTACAGTACACAAGAAAGAAGAACGCATGATTTCACGATCAGATGTGACGAAAATTGTCGTCGTCAATGGTCCAAATTTGGGACGATTGGGCGTGCGCGAACCTGAAATCTATGGTTCGGCAACTTTGGACGATTTACGCTCTGCATGTCAAGAGTGGGGACGTGAATTGGGCATTGATGTGGAAGTACGGCAAAGTGATGATGAGGCAGAAGTCATTCGTTGGATGCATCAAGCTGTCGACGAGAAGACACCAATTGTGCTCAATCCTGCAGCGTTTACCCATTATTCGTATGGACTTGCTGATGCTGCTGCACAGGTGACAGACGTGCATATTCCTTTGATTGAGGTCCATATCTCAAACCCAGCTTCGCGTGAAGCATTCCGTAAATTATCTGTCATCTCGCCAATTGCTACTGGAACGATTGCCGGTATGGGATTCTACGGATACAAGCTTGCACTGGAAGCGGTTGTGAATCTGCTGGAGAATTAGAAAGTCAGGACGATAATGCTTGCTTTTCATAATGATTATCATGCAGGAGCGCATCCTGCAGTTCTTGACGCATTGATTCGCACGAATGGTGTGCCACAAAATGGGTACGGTGACGATGAGTATACCCAGTCTGCGCGTACAAAAATGCGCACTGCTATCGAAAAACCCAACGCGGATATTTATTTCCTCGTCGGAGGAACGCAAACGAACCAAGTAGTTATCGATACTCTGCTGAACGCGTGGGAAGGTGTTATTTCTGCGGAAACTGGGCATATCAGTGTTCATGAGGCGGGTGCTATAGAATACTCAGGTCATAAGGTACTCACTCTTCCAAGTCATCAGGGACTCATCCATTCAGATGAGTTGCATGCTTTCGTTCATGACTTTTTTGCAGATCCAAACCATGAGCACATGGTTTTTCTAGGGATGGTTTACCTCAGTTATCCATCAGAATATGGAACACTGTATACACGTGAAGAATTACATGCTATCCGTCACGTGTGCGATGAGTATGGCATGCGACTCTTCATTGATGGAGCTCGACTAGGATACGCACTGAGGTCATCGGCAGATCATATGAGTTTGTCGGAAATTTCTGACATTGCTGATGCCTTTTATATCGGTGGAACGAAGCTCGGAGCCCTTTTGGGAGAAGCAGTCGTCTTTCCACAGGGTAATGCTCCTAAGCACTTCGTCACTCAAATTAAGTAGCATGGTGCATTGCTTGCACAGAGTCGAACTTTGGGCGCTCAGTTTGATGCATTATTTAGCGATAATTTATATGAAAAAATCGGTCGTGAAGCTGACCGACTTGCTCAGCGGGTTGTCGATGTTATGCGTGCGCATGGCTTCGACCAGTACATGACGAGTGATACAAATCAACAATTCTTTGTGATGTCACAAGAGCGATTTGAGAAGCTGAGTTCTGTAGCGACTGTTTCCTTGTGGGAAGCTCCCCGTGATGGCCAATGCATTGTCCGACTAGTGACGAGCTGGGATACGACAGATGGCATGGTCGATGAGCTGGATAAGGTTTTGACCACGGTGATGTAAGTAGCTTCGTGTTCCGAGTGCTACCATAGGATGCGCGGGGAGCACGACAAGTGCATCGATACGTTAAGTATGATGAATGAAGGGGAGAAGATATGGCAGAAGAAGTTGTACATCAAGACCGCATAATGCCACAAGATACGCGTATGATTGCGATTCTCCTCAGCTTCATTGGTGGCTCTCTTGACGTGTACTGTCACATTCGATTTGATGCATTGCTTGCCACTCAAACGGGTAATATCGTCCTGCTTATCGCAGATTTAGCTCCGGATAATTGGCATAATACAATCGTCAAATTGATTTCGATGCTGCTCTTTTCCATCGGATTCTTGTGCGGTACCTATGTCAAAGATCATGCGCGCACAGCGTATTGGAGAATATGGCTTATCCTTCCAGTTCTCATTGCAAGTATCATCCTGCCTTTTACTCCACAGGTAGCTTACGCATGGGTGGCAATTCTTGCGTATGGAACGGGCCTTATGATGGTTGCGTTTACAGGAAGCAGAATTGAAACCTATCCTTTTACTGTGCTGATGACGTCTGGTAATTATCGTCGTATGCTTGGCTCATGGTACCGCTATTTCATCGAAAAACGTTCCGATAGAGAAATGCGACATAAGGCACTGAGTTATACCATCGTTGTTGCGAACTTTATCGCGGGTGCGTTAACTGTCGCGTTACTGGATAGGCTCGTTGGTGATTTTGCTCTGTGGCTCGTTTCCGTCGTCTTTATGGCCATTGTGTGCTATT